>CADACE010000025.1 GCA_902786265.1 uncultured Chloroflexota bacterium
CGAATTGGGTGACATGCGCGGGGACGCCGTCTTCCGGTGTACATACCCGGATCCGGTCGCCGTTGATATTTTTCAAATCATTCCCGCTCATGTCGCTCCATATTACAGTTTGAAGTGTGAAGAGTGAAGTTAAAACTCCTGCTTCCTGTTTCTTATTTCTTTTTTTCTTGAGTTTACATCATGAATTTGAAAAAGAAAACCGGCAATGTTGTCCCTTGACTTTTTAAAAATTTGTGGTAGGGAAATAGAACAAAGCACGGCGTGGCCGGCTCTCTTGATGCCGCGCAGCCGGCACAAGAGAACCGCACACACGTGCGTCCCCGTGGGGAAAGCAAACATCCCCTGCCCGATTTGACGATGAGCATCGGACAACCGGTGCCGCACAACAGTGCGGTTCTGCTGTGCCGGCTGCGCTGCATCAGCAGAGCCGACCAGATTGTGCTTCGTCCAATGTCTTTCAGAAAAATGCAGCACACTTCTTAGATTAGGCGTGGGACACCTGCACCTGATACAAGTGTCCCAGCTGCGCGGCGGTACACATTGTATCCGATGCAGGTGTCCCTTCGGACAGAGGACAATCCTGTGTGCAGGCTATGCTGCATGCAGGATTGTCCCCGGTGCTTCGGGATGAAGCGAAAGCAGCTGAAAAAAACTTTTATACATTCTTTTTATTAAGATAGTCATTTCTTAATAATAAAATCGATAAGAATCCAGTAAAAAGGCTTTTAATAATCCGATAATTTATTCTGTAATTCAAAGAAAAAAAGTTATCAACAATATTT
The DNA here is from genome assembly GCA_902786265.1 of uncultured Chloroflexota bacterium. Lineage (GTDB taxonomy): Bacteria > Chloroflexota > Anaerolineae > Anaerolineales > Anaerolineaceae > Flexilinea. The sequence goes on from CADACE010000025.1 coordinate 783, forward strand.
AATGTTTATAAACAATATATCAACAGATTTTCAACATTAAAAAATCAGATATTCACAGAAAATAATATTTTATCCACAAAGTTATCCACAGAAAATCGTGACTTATCCACAATTTATGCATAAAAAACAGTTTTGACGAGTTATCACTGATCAGGATGTATCATGGATATCGGCAGCGAAGCATGAGGAAAGGCAGCTGTCCCCATGTGATTTGTCCGGAACCGTCATAATAAAAACACGAGGAATGTCATATGGACTGCTCTTTGGATATAATTTAATTACTGTTAATCGGTAGTGGATAAGGTAAACCTGTCAGTTATCGAAGCAGAATTTTTGATGAGGGAGGTGGAAGCGTCCGCAGAAATCCTGCTTGACCGTTATTTTTTTTATTGGCCTGCTGCTTAAATAATCTTAAAAAGAACTGATTAAATTTCCGGATAACATTAAAAGTTATCATGGTGCATAATAAGCGTAAAATAAGCGCTTAAAATCAATAAATCAGTATTATCTTAAAATAAGCGCGGCGATTTAAAGCAATTATTGCATTTTTATTTGAACGGTTGGACATAATTCGAGGAGAGCTGAAATATATGACCAGAGTTTTTATTGACGGCAGCGCCGGTACTACCGGTCTGCGTATTTATGAAAGGCTCAGTGCCCGGAAGGACCTGGAGCTGATCATCCTTTCGGAGGAGAATCGTAAGGATCCCGCCGCCCGAAAAGAAGCGATCCACGCGGCGGATGCGGTGTTTCTCTGCCTGCCGGACCCGGCCGCGGTTGAAGCGGTTGAGCTGGCAGAAGGTTCGGATACGGTAATTATCGATACGTCCACCGCCCACCGGACGGCTCAGGGCTGGGCTTACGGGTTTCCGGAACTGAAAGGCTTCCGGGATAAGATCCGGGCTTCCAAACGAATTGCCAACCCCGGCTGCCATGCCAGCGGCTTTATCGCGCTGGTCAAACCGCTGGTCGATGAAGGACTTCTTTCTTCTGACGCTGCCCTGACCTGTTTTTCCCTCACCGGTTATTCCGGCGGCGGGAAAAAGATGATCGCTGAATATGAATCGGCTGACCGCGATGTGCTGCTCAAAGGTCCCCGTCAGTACGGGCTTTCCCAGCAGCATAAGCACCTTAAAGAAATGTCTTATATTTGCGGCCTCGAAACAGCTCCGATTTTCAGTCCCATCGTCGCGGACTATTACGCCGGAATGGAAGTAAGTGTCCCGCTTTTCGCGAAGGATGTCAAGGGAAACCTTAAAGAAATCGCTGAAGCATTTAAGGCTTACTATCCGGGTCCGCTGGTTCATTTTGATGAGGCGGCAGACGAAAGCGGTTTCCTTTCCGCTTCCGCGTTCGCGGGCAGGGATGATATGCAGATCATCGTTACCGGCAATGATGAACGTATGCTGGTAACCGCGCGGTTTGACAATCTCGGCAAGGGAGCTTCCGGCGCGGCGATCCAGAACCTCAATCTTGTTCTGGGTCTGGATGAAACCACGAGCCTGAATTACAGGTAAAAAGGCAAAGGCAGAAATCTATGAAAACAATAAGAGGCGGCGTGTGTGCCGCACAAGGATTTAAAGCGAACGGGATCCGCTGCGGGATCCGGAAAAACCATACCGACAAGGATCTGGCGCTGGTCGTCAGCGATGTCCCCTGCACGGCCGCGGCAGTTTACACCAGAAATCTGGTGAAAGGCGCGCCGATCGCTGTCACGAAGGAAAATATCGCGGACGGAAAAGCCCAGGCGATCATTGTGAATTCCGGCAACGCCAATACCTGCAACGCGGACGGACCGGAAATCGCCCGGGAGATGTGCCGGCTGACTGCCGAAGTTCTGGGCCTGGACGCGAAAGATATCGTCATCGGTTCTACCGGCGTCATCGGACAGCCGCTGGACATCACCCCGATCAAAAATCATATGGCAGAGCTGGCAGCGGGACTGCGCAGAGACGGTAATGAAGACGCCGTCGAAGCCATCATGACCACCGACACCAGAAAAAAGGAAGCCGCTGTGGAATTTGAACTGGACGGTGTGACCTGCCGTATCGGCGGTATGGCCAAGGGCAGCGGGATGATCCACCCCAACATGGCGACGACCCTGATCTTCATCACCACGGACGCGGCTGTGAGCGCGGAAATGCTGCAAAAAGCCCTGAGCGCGGATGTTCAGACTTCCTTCAACATGCTTTCCGTCGACGGTGACACCTCTACCAACGACACACTGGCGATCCTCGCCAACGGTCTGGCAGGTAACGCGGAAATCAATACCGAAGGCGAAGCCTATAACATCTTCATGCAGGCACTGCATGCGGTAACGACCGACCTCTGCCGCAAGATGGCAGCCGATGGCGAAGGCGCGACGAAAATGCTGGAGTGCCGGGTGAGCAATGCCCCGGATGAAAACGCGGCCAAAACTGTCGCGAAAAGTGTCATCTGCTCCTCTCTGCTGAAAGCGGCCATGTTCGGTGCTGATGCCAACTGGGGACGAGTGCTCTGCGCGATCGGATATGCCGGTGTCCCTCTGGATGTGGACAAGATCGAAGTGAGCTTTGAGTCCGCGAAAGGGAAGATCCTGGTTTGTGAAAACGGCGCCGGTGTGGCTTTTTCTGAAGAAAAGGCAAAGGAAATTCTGTTGGAGAATGAGATCTATATCCTGATCGATCTCCATCAGGGCAGTGCCGGAGCCACAGCCTGGGGCTGTGACCTGACCTATGATTATGTCAAGATTAACGGAGACTACAGGACCTGAGATACAATGAGGAAGCTAATGAATAATAATTTTACAAATGCGGAACGCGCGGAGGTTTTGGTGCAGGCTGTGCCCTACATCCGCCGTTATTACAGAAAAATTGTCGTTATCAAATACGGCGGCAACGCGATGATCAATGAAGAATTAAAGCATCAGGTCATGGAAGATATCGTCCTGCTTTCTCTCATCGGGATCCGTGTGGTCCTGGTACACGGCGGCGGACCGGAGATCAGCAGCCTGATGAAGCGTCTCGGGAAAGAAGCTGTCTTTATTGACGGGCTGCGTGTGACCGACCGGGAAACGGTCGATATCGCACAAATGGTCCTGGCCGGGAAAATCAACAAAACGCTGGTCAACCTTCTTGACCATTACGGCGGCAATGCCATCGGCCTTTCCGGCATCGACGGACATATGATACAGGCTGAATTCAAGGATGAACGTCTCGGGTTTGTCGGGAACGTGACATGTGTCAACGCGGAACCGATCCTGGATATGCTGGATAACGGCTATATCCCCGTGATCGCCACCCTGGGCTGCGATGATAACGGCAATACCTATAATATCAACGGGGATACCGCGGCGGCTTATATCGCCGGGGCGCTGCAGGCGGAACGTCTGCTGATGATGACGGACGTCCCCGGTGTGCTGCGTGACAAAGATGACATTTCCACACTGATCCCCGAAATGACCGTAGAGGAAGCCAAAGAGCTGCGGGAACAGGGCATCATCGCCGGAGGGATGATCCCGAAGGTTGAATGCTGCGTGGAAGCGATCAATTCCGGAGTTAAAAATGTGGTTATCATGGATGGCCGCATCCCGCATTCCATCCTGATGGAGCTTCTGACAGAAGAGGGCGCGGGTACAATGGTCAAAGGAAAGAGCGAAGAATAAAAGGTGAAGGAAATGAGTGATCTGAAGAATATCGATAAAACTTATGTCGCAAATACCTATGGGCGGTTTCCGGTGGAGCTTGTTTCCGGAAAAGGTTCCGTCCTGGTGGATACTGACGGGAAAAAATATATCGATCTGGGTTCCGGGATCGCGGTGAATGTGTTTGGCGCCGGTGATGATGAATGGAAAGAAGCGGTGAAAGCCCAGCTGGATAAGATCCCGCATACCTCCAACCTGTATTATACAGAGCCATGTGCGCTGCTTGCCAAAATGCTCTGCGAACGTACCGGGATGAAAAAAGTCTTTTTCGGGAATTCCGGCGCGGAAGCCAATGAATGCTCCATCAAAGTTGCCCGCAAATATTCCGCGGAAAAGAAAGGAGCCGGCTGTTTTACCATCGTTACGCTGCTGAATTCCTTCCATGGCAGAACCTTAACAACTCTCGCTGCAACAGGACAGGAACACTATCATGAACTTTTCCAGCCCCTTACGCCTGGATTTGTGCATGCTCCGGCGAATGATTTTGAAACCTTAAAGAAAATTGCGACAGAGTCCAATGCCGCCGGCATCATGATGGAGATCGTACAGGGGGAAGGCGGCGTTCTGCCCCTTTCGGAAGATTTTGTCAAAAAGACTGCTGCTTTTGCCAAAGAGAACGACATTCCGCTCATCATTGACGAAGTCCAGACCGGCAATGGCCGCAGCGGACAGCTTTATGCCTATATGAACTACGGTATCGAACCGGATATCGTTTCCACCGCGAAAGGGATCGGCGGCGGGCTTCCGCTGGGTGCCTGTCTGATGGGAGAAAAGGTACAATTTGTACTGGGTGCCGGTGATCATGGTTCCACTTTCGGCGGCAATCCGGTCGCCTGTGCGGGCGGTCTATCGATCCTCAGCCGCATCGACGAAAAGCTGCTTGCGGAAGTCCGCGAGAAGAGCGCGTATATTTTTGACGCGTTCACCGGCGCTGACGGGGTCGAATCGATCAGCGGGATGGGTCTGATGATCGGCATCAAACCGGTCGGCCCTGCCTCGAAGATCGTTAACGCGGCGATTGAGAAGGGTGTTCTTGCCCTCACTGCCAAAGACCGCATCCGCCTTCTGCCTGCGCTGAATATACCGATGGATCTGCTCAAAGAAGCGGTCGCTGTTCTCAAAGAGCTCTGTTCGGAAATCAAAGAATAAAAAATCGTCAGATTTTACGGAGACAGGTTTTGCGGCTCATGCCGGGTTTTCAAATCTGTCTCCGTTGTTTTTCCTTGACCGCGGAGGCAAAAGTTCTGTATAATTATATGAAGAGAGAATCGGGAATTACGCATTTCAGCATTCCCGCCATTCATTGGAAAGGAGAGAGACCAATGACAAAGAAATATATCAGAATCATACCCTTCTTCCTGCTGCTGTTGTGCCTTTGCGGGTGCGGCGGAAAGGATAAATATTTACCGTTTCCGCCTCTTTCGAAAGAGACGGTTTCACCGGAAAGAGAAGCAGCGCTTCAGGCGGCTTTAAACGGCAGTCTGCCTACCGCAACGCCGGAAACAGTTTTGTCATTTATTGAGCCGTCTCCGGTCGTTCCGACATTTGATGAAAACAGTTTCTTCGCGGAAGTAAATCCCACAGCGACAGAAGAGATCCCGTTTGTAATCGAAGACACCGCTACTCCGACACCGATCATTCCGACCGCGACACCGCTGCCGACCGCGACCAAGCCTTACGACCCGAACATTATGATGTACGGTACCAGCAACGGTCTGACTACTTATACAATGCAGGAAGGGGATTTCCTGATTTGTCTGGGCCGCAGGTTCAACGTCAGTCTCGGACATCTGATGGCGCAAAATGGCATTTCATCACCGGATGAATTGGGTGTTGGGGATACGGTCCTGCTGCCGCGGAATCCGTCTCCCTGGAGTCTGATGGACGGGTATGGTCCGCAGAGACTGATCCTTCATCCGACCACCTATATTACAAAGGATGGGGATACGCTCTTCAGTATTGCCTGTTCCTTCGGTGATGTACTTCCGGAAGATATCGCCAAACAGAACCAGCTGGTTCTCGGAGAACCGCTGCCGGTCGGTTTGAGCATTCTGATCCCATGAGTGATATCTCCTCCTGTCCCGGTCTGGAAACTGCCCACGGCAAATTGCTGTATCCGGTCTACCTGCCGGATGCGACCTATGGCATGGTGCGGGCTGTTGACGCGCATGACCTGGAAAACGCCGGTGTGGAGGGGCTGGTGATGAACACCTTCCACCTGATGCAGAAACCCGGCAGCCTGGTGGTGCAGTCTCTCGGCGGTATGCACCGTATGAGCGGGTGGGAACATCCCATCATCACGGATTCGGGCGGATTCCAGGCCTTTTCCCTGATCCGGGAAAATGAATCTTTCGGGAAAATGAACGAGGATGGGTTTATCTTTTATCCGGAAGGAAGCAAACGGAAGGTTCAGTTCACACCGGAAAAAACGGTCCAGCTGCAGCTTTCCTTCGGCACGGATGTGGTGATCTGCCTGGACCAGTGCACGCATGTGGATGACAGTGCCGAAGAGCAGGAAAAGTCGGTGATCCGCACCATCAGCTGGGCAAAACGCTGCCGGAAAGAATTTGACCGCATCGTGAAGCAGAAAAAGTATGCCGGTCCGGGACCGAAGCTTTTCGCGGTGATCCAGGGCGGCGGATCCTTTGAGCTGCGGAAGCGTTGCGCGGAGGAACTGCTGGAAATCGGCTTTGACGGTTTTGGCTTCGGCGGCTGGCCGCTGGATTCGGATGGCAACCTGCTTTATGATATTCTGCAATATACACGGGAGCTGATCCCGCGGGAGTTCCCGATCCATGCGCTGGGCATTGGCCATCCGGAAAATGTTGCCCGTTGTTTTGATCTTGGTTATGAGATTTTCGACTGTGCCATGCCGACGCGGGATGCCCGCCACGGGCGGCTGTATTCCTTCGATCCCGGGACCGCTGATTTCAGCGGAAAATGGCTGAAATACATTTATATCAATGATGAGAAACATATCCGCTCTGACCGCCCGGTGATGTCCGATTGCGACTGCCCGGTTTGTCAGCGGTATTCCATCGGCTATCTGCGGCACCTTTTCAAGATGGGGGACAGCCTGTTCCCGAGACTGGCGACGATCCACAACGTCCGGGTCCTCACACGTCTCTGTGAGATCCTGAGAGAAAGAAAATATGGGGGATTGAATGTCTGAGTTGAGCCGTTTTGGGGGAATGGTTATATATATGCTGTTAAACAGCATAATAAACCTCATGTGCATGTTTACTATGGAGATTTTGAGGCTGTTATAGGTATTGACGGTGAGTTATTGGCAGGTTCTCTTCCCCGTAGACAATATAAAATTATTACAGGGTGGCTTGCTTATCATGAAGAGGAAGCTTATAAAGCATGGAATTTAGCTGTTCGGGGAGAACATTTTGACCAAATTCCTCCGATGAATTGAGGTGAGCAATATGTATATTTTCAATGACATTTGTTACGCGGGAGAAATGCAGGATGATATAAAAGTAACTGAAGCAAAGCCGCTTCGCGGGGGTATGATGCTGGTTACTTTTTCGACCGGAGAAAAGCGGCTTTTTGATACAACATTGCTGACAGGGTCTGCATTTGAACCGTTAAAAGATGAGAAAATATTCATGAATCCCCGGATTTTCCATGGAGTGATTACCTGGAATAATGGAAAAATTGATATAGCTCCGGAATATGTATATGAGAAAAGTTATTCCTATGATGATTCACTTATATATTCCATAGGATGAATGACAGATAATATGGCAGAAGAAATTGACCCTAAAAAATTAGCTGAAGAGATCGCGGAAACCAAAAAGGCGAAGCACATGGATTTCGGTTTGATCCAGCAGGTGCTGAGCCGGGAGCTTCGCAATTCCAAAAACCGCAAAGAGATCGTAAAAAACGTCAAATCCAAGCTGTATCAGGTTTCCGGAGCTTACCGCAACGACAATCTGGATTACAGTACCTTAAAGGAAAAACTGTCGGAAGTTACGCCTGAAATGCCCCCGGATGAACTGAAACCGATTTGTCTGGAGATCATGCACACCCATGCTTCCACACGGGAACGCAGCGGGATCCTGGATGAGCTTTACGGGGAAATCTTCCGTGATATGCCGCAGCCGAAAACGATCTGCGACCTTGCCTGCGGGCTGAATCCCTTTTCCATCCCCTGGATGCCGCTGGAGCCCGGTTTCCGCTATGAGGCTTTTGACCTCTTCAGCGATATGTCCGACCTGCTCAATTGTTTTTTTGAAAAACGCGGGATCGACGGGACAGCTTCGCAGGCGAATCTGCTTTACGGCATGCCCGGCGGACCGTATGACCTGGCGCTGCTGTTCAAAGTGATCCCCTGCCTGGAGCAGATCGACAAGTTTGGCGGCAGACATCTGCTCAGCCAGCTTTCCTATTCCGCGCGCTATGCCGCTGTCAGTTTCCCCGGCGCTTCCCTGAGCGGGAAAGAGAAGGGAATGCCGCGGAATTATGAAGTGCATTTTATGAACATTGTTGACCAGGATGCCTGGGAGATCCGCAAAGTGAAATTCCCGACGGAGCTGGTTTTTGTTTTGAAATCAAAGGTTTTTTATGAGGAAACCGCGGAATGAGCAGCAGGGCTCTTTCAGCAGATGATATTGAGGAGATGGCGCGGCGGGTGCTGGGTTCCCGGAAATATGCTTCCATGAACCTGCCTCCGGAGACGGTGAAGGACCTGATCCGACAGGAGATCGCCGCGGGGAAAAGCCCGAAAGAGGTCGAAAAGGCCATGCGGGAAAAGCTCCATCAGATCATCGCGCCTTATTTGGGCGATCCGGATTACGCGGCTGAGGAAGAGCTTCTTCTGAAAGCTGCCGCTGAAGGAGATGAGGCTGTCCGTAACTGGTGCCTGCGCATGCTTTCGGTCCATACCTCGTCCAGAGAGCGCATCCCGCACATGGAGGAATTTTATCAGGCGATCTTCTCCCGCATCGGTACGCCGGAAAGCGTTCTGGATGTGGCCTGCGCCTTCAATCCTTTCGCTTTCCCCTGGATGGGACTGCCGAAGAGCACCGCTTACCATGCCTATGATCTGCATGCCCCGCGGGTACACTTGATAAACAGTTTCTTTAAGGTTTATGGGATGGAACCGCTTGCTGAGACACGTGATATCCTGATCAACCCTCCGGATTCAAAAGCGGATACCGCGTTTTTCTTTAAGGAAGCACATCGCTTTGAATCCAGGAAAAAGGGCTGCAACCGGAATTTCTGGATCAGCCTTCCGGTGAAAACCATCGTGGTCACGCTGCCGGCGGAAAACCTGACCGGGCAGCATCAGATGCGGGACCGTCAGCGGGATCTGGTCCGGAAAAACATCGAAGGCCTGGGATGGGAGCTTGATGAGACGGAAATCGCCGGAGAAATGATCTTCATCATAAACAAAGGCGGCAGGGAAAATGAGTAAGAAGAAACAAAAAGGGACAAATATCAGCGAGACACCGCGCCAGGACGCCTTTGACGCCGCCTGGGAAAAATACCGTCCTCTGGTTCCGCCGGAGGAACTTCCCGCGCTGGAGGAAAGTCTCCATAAACCGCTGCTTCAGGCTTTTCGTCTCAATCCGCTGAAAACAGACGCTTCCGCTTTGGACGATATGTCATCCCGGTATGGATGGGCGGCGGAACCTATTGCCTTCTGTCCCGAAGGTATTCGTGTCCGTTCCGCGGAGATCCTGCCTTCCATGACCAATGAACACCGGATGGGGCATTACTATATTCAGGACAGCGCTTCCATGATGCCCGGGATGCTCTATGACGCGGAAAGGCTGAATGGCTCTCCTTTGATCCTGGATCTGGCAGCTTCCCCCGGAGGGAAGACCACACATCTGATCGGGCGGAGCATGGACCGCGGTCTGGTGATCGCGAATGATTCCAGTCCCTCACGGATCCCGGCGCTGAAAACCGTGCTGAAAAACTGGGGCAGCGTTAATCATGCCATTACCCAGTTCCCGGGGGAAAGCTACGGCGACTGGTTCCCGAACACCTTTGACCTGATCCTGCTGGATGCTCCCTGCAGTATGCAGAGCCTGGTTTCTCTGGATTCTCATCCGATGCGGCCGATCACCGAGCGGGAAGAAAAGGCACTTGCACAGCGGCAGACCGCCCTGCTGGAATCCGCCCTCAAAGCGCTTCGTCCCGGCGGGCAGATCGTTTATTCCACCTGTACGCTTTCTCCAGATGAGGACGAAGCGGTGGTAGACAGTGTTTTGCGCACTTTTCCCGGTAAAGTTCATGTTTGTGACGCTGCCGATCGCCTGCCGTGGCCGGCTCCGGGGCTCACTTCGGCTTACGGGAATGATTTTGACAGCTCTCTGAAAGGTGCTGTCCGTCTTTGGCCTCATCGCTATGAGACTGCCGGGTTTTTTGCCTGCCTTCTGGAAAAGACCGATTATTTTGAAGACGAACCTGACGGAAAGCGCGCAGAAGCCCCGTACCGTGCCTGGGAAAAAAGCAGCTTTGCTCCCGCGAAAGAAGCTGAAATTGCGGACCTGACTGCCTGGCTGGATGATCAATTCGGGCTGGATCTTGCGGAGATATGCGCTGACGCCGGTTCATTGGTCCAAAAACGCGGCTCTGAATTCTGGATGCTTCCGGGTCGGTATTTGGAAACCTTCGGAAGTCTGCCGAGTAAATCTATTGGTATGCGTATAGCATCCCAGACGCCCGGCGGATTGGTACCGGACAATGACTGGGTCAGCCGGTTTTTCTCCCATACATCCGGAAACCGTATTGCTGTTGGTGATGAGGATGTGAATGACTGGCTTCATGGCGCTGATATCCGGACCGAAATCGGGAACCTGCCGAAAGGCGCGATCGTGATGATCCTTGATCAGAATGGAATTTTTCTCGGCTGCGGGAGAATCAGCGGTGAACGGATTCGGAATTTCAACAAATAACGGATTATAATTGGAGAATACCGGGCTATGTATCTTCGGAACCGGCACTTATCAGAACCGGATACTGTCCGAGCCCGTAAAGATTTGTTTATAGAGTTGTAAGGACGTTTGTAATGAAAACCCAAAAGATTCCTTTTTTCTTCATTTTTCTGCTTGCTTTTGCTGTGCTGATTTCTGCCTGTTCGAAAAAAACAGAACAGGTTCAGCCAACGGAAGAAGAGGTGTTTCTGCCGACCCGTTCTGTCGCTACAGTTCAGGCTCCGACCAAAGCACCTTCATGCAATAACGTTATGGGATATATCAATGACGTCAATTATGTTGACGGGACGGTCGTGGAGGCAGGCTCGAAATTCGTTAAGGAATGGGAAGTGATCAATTACAGCGATTGTAATTGGGATGACAGATATCATCTTTTCTTCATCTCCGGCAACCAGATGGGTGCTCCGGATTTTCTTGAGATCCCCCATATTCCGATCGGTGCGAAAGGGAAAATATCTGTGGAACTGACAGCGCCGACAGAACCCGGTGAATACCGTTCCGAATGGAAGCTTTTCGGGGCTGACAACCGCTTTTTCGGCGAATCGTTATCCGTAAATATTGTAGTTGAATAATACGGTTTCTTACTTCTGTATTCAGGAGGAAGTTGATGTTGGATGATATTTTATCTGTCCGGAAATCAGAGTTCCATTCCGGCAGCCATACTGAGCTGCGCGGTCAGCTGAACCGCAGCCGCAAGGTGACATTGCTTTCCGGCAGTGTCGTGGCGAATGCCCGTTCGGATATATCCGGCGTTTCCGCCCGCGTTTATAAGAATGGTACTTACGGCTTCTCTTCAATGGCGGAATACTCTCCGGAAGCGGCGGCGAAAGTGCTGCATGCCGCTGCGGAAAATGCTGATTTTATGGATCTTCATGCCGGTGCGGGCAAAGGTCCGCTGCCTGCTCTGCCGCGGAAGACTTATCGGGTTCAGAACGGGATCAACGATCCGGCGCAGAAAGTTTATATTGATTTTGCGAAGGCGCTGGATGCCTATGTGGCTGAGCATTGTCCGGAACTGGTCAGCAGGGTGGTCGTGGCGATGGAAGATTCCATGGAAAAACTGCTGGTCACATCCGACGGTATGGATGCTCACACCATCCTGCCGCGTTCCTATTGCTATGTGGTCATGACTGCGCAGACAGGCGACGGTCAGCCGGTTGAGCTTTTCAAATCGTTTGGCGGCGAAGGGACCTTTGACCTGAATTTCACGGATCCGGCTGTGTGGTATCCGCAGATCGACAGTCTTTATGAAAATATAATGAAAAAACGCGAAGGGGTTTATGCCGACGCGGGCTTGAAAACTGTCATTCTTGGCGGGATGATGACCGGGATGCTTTCCCATGAAGCGGTCGGTCATACCGTTGAAGCAGACCTGGTCCTGAGCGGCAGTGTCGCCGGGCATAACCTGAATAAGCAGGTTGCCAGTCCGCTGGTTACATTGACTGATTTCGCCAATACCGCGTTCGGAAAGCGCTGCCCGCTGCCCGTTTATGTGGATGACGAGGGAACGAAAGCTCAGGATGTGACGCTCATCAAAGACGGGATCCTGACGGGTTATATGAACAGCCGGGAAAGTGCCCTGCATTTTGGCATGGAACCCCGAGGCAATGCCCGTGCCTGGCTGTTTTCCGATGAACCGCTGATCCGCATGCGCAATACTTCAGTGCATCCGGGTACGGATAAGCTGGAAGATATGATCGCTTCCATCGATGACGGTTATTACCTCATTGATTCCGGCAACGGTCAGGCGGATACCACCGGTGAATTCATGTTCGGCGTGACGATGGGCTATGAGATCAAAAACGGTAAACTCGGCAAAGCGCTGCTGGATACGACCATTTCGGGTGTGGCTTTTGATATGCTCAAGACTGTCGATATGGTCGGTGATACGGTGGTTTGGGCCAGTTCCGGGTTCTGCGGAAAGAAACAGCCGATGCCTGTCGGTATGGGCGGCCCGGCTCTGCGCTGCAAAGTGATGATCGGAGGACGATAATGGATAATCTGGAAAGTCTTGCGGAATATATCATGGTTGAGGCGAGAGCCCAGGGTGCTGATTATGTTCATTGTGTCGTCCGGGAGAGCGAAAAAAGGGAATTTAACGTGGACGGCGGCCGCTTTTCCCTGATGCGGACTTTATTTAACCGGGATGTGTCTATCACTGTTCTGAAAGGCAGCCGCAAAGGATCTGTCCATATCAATCGTTTTGATGAGGGCTCTGTTTATGATGCGATCTCGGAATGTATCGCGGCCTCTGAAAGCGCTGAACCGGATCCGGCCTGGCAGTTCTGTGATGAACCGACCGAACAGATATATGTTCAGGGGGCACCGGTATGCGACACGGAAAAGCTCTTCTTCCGGACGAAAGAATTACTGGAGGATATCAGGGAACGTCATCCGAAGATCCTGATCGAACAGATGATCACATCCCACGATGTTTACCGCAGTGTTTACATGAATTCCAACTGTGTGATGTACCATCCGACAGCGGGTGCTTACAACTTTTCTCTGATGTATTCAGGCCATGAAGGTGAAAAAAGCACCTCCTTCTTCGGTTCTGATGTTACATTGGCGAACCTGGACAAACCGGTGATCGAATGTGCTTTGATCGACCGGGAACTGGGGGAGATCGAAAAACAGCTCGATCCGGAACCTCTGGAAGGAAAATTCACCGGGACCGTGCTGCTGGCTCCGGCAGCGCTTTCGGAAATCGTGCTGGACGCTGTCTTCGGGGACTTCGTTTCCGACAGCAGCCTGATCGACGGCACTTCCATCTGGAAAGATAAACTGGGCGAAAAGGTCGCGGACGACCGGCTGACGATCTCCCTGAAAGCGATGGATGATGATGTCGTGATCGGTTCCCGTGTCACCGGTGAAGGCTATCCGGCTGAAAGCTTTGACCTGATCCGGAACGGACGTCTGGTCAGTTTTGACCTGAGCCAGTACGGTGCCAACAAAACAGGGCAGAAACGGGCCGGATGCAGTACCGGGAATGTCTTTATTACTGCCGGGGAGCAGTCAACGGATGAGATCATCAAAGGGATCGGCAGGGGTGTTCTGGTGATGCGTTTTTCCGGTGGGACACCGGCTCCCAGCGGTGAATTTTCCGGTGTTGCGAAGAACGCTTTCCTGATCGAGGACGGGAAAATCACCGGCGCTCTCACGGAAACGATGATCAGCGGCTGCGTGCCGGATATGCTGAACAGCATCCGGGCAATTTCCTCCGATGTGCTGAAGGATGGTTCCGTCAGCCTGCCTTACATTGCTTTCGATGGTGTGACGATTTCCGGAAAATAAACAAATGGAGGACCGGACCGAAGGGCCTGTTCCCCGGGGTTATCTCATTACTTTTCCGGGATCAAGTGTTTGTGGTAAAGGACAGCTCTCTGACATGTCCGGCATGTCAGAGAGCTGTCCTTTTTCATCCTAAATAAGCTTTTCGCGAAACGCTTTGATCGCTTCGTCATTCTTCGGATCCGGTTTGTCCTGCGGATCGATCAGGATCAGTTCCGCATCCAGCGTTTCGACCGACAGCTGTTTTTTCAGTTTCACGAGAGCTTTATCGGCACCGCCACCGCTGTAACAGACAAAAGCGGCATATTTTTTCCCGCGGATGCCTTCAATATTTTCATGGATGAAAGTCCGGACCGGAGGAGCCGGATTGCCTGCCCAGACAGGGAAGCCGAATATGATGCGGTCATATTTTTCCGCTTCAAAGACATAAGGCTTCAGTTTCGGCATATCTCCCATGATCGCGCTTTTGCCGCCCCAGAAAAATTTGCGGAATCCGGAGGTCGGGAATTCCTTTTCCGGTTCCAAACGGATCAGATCCGCGTCTGATAAGGCAGCGATTTTTTTCGCCGTATATTCACAATTTCCTGACATTGAATAATAGATAACTGCTGTTTTCATAGTTATGACCTTTCATCCGGGCAGCCGGTATCCGGATCGTTATCCGAAATAATCAAATGAACGTATTCCGTCTTTTTCTGAAATTCAGAGCATTGACAGATAATCCTTTCGTCAATTATAATTCTAATGATTTATACAATTCGGGAGGGAAAATGAAAAAATTGTGGTTTCTGTTATTATGCTGTATGTTATTTATGACATGCGGCATTTTATCGGTTTCAGCACAGGATCTGAGTGAAGATGTGGTCCGTGCTGTCACCGAGAATTTGGATAATTTTTTCCCGATTACGACGCTGTGGGAAAAGTTCGACAGGAAAGCGCCCTCAATTTTTGGTAATCTCGGTACTGAAACAGCAACGGAAACCAACACGAACGAAACCCGCAATATGCTGCTCTTTGTCAATCCTGACGGGCTCAGTACGTATGTTTTCTGGGAGAAAGTAAATTCCCGGAACAGCAAAAATTTCTGTTTTTCCATGGATGTAACGGTAAATGATATTTATCCACCTCAGGAAAGCGGCTGTTTTATTGGTTTCATCAATGACGGTCCTTCATCATCCGCTGAAAAAGAACCGCTCCAGACTACAATGATAGTTATATCTGACGCGATTTACATGGAGACCCAAACAGAAGACGGTTCATTGACTGATCGAAATAAACTGGCGGACCGCCGGGGACCGCAGGTAAATCTGATGATCGTCCGGCTGACCGGTGAAACCCTCTTTTATGTTGATGGTGAGATGGTCGGACAATATCACGATGGCAAAAGCGGCCCGTTTTCGCTGCGCTACGGTACTGTTGCCTATTCGCATGGGGAGGCAGCCGAGTGTTCCTTTGATAATCTTTCTGTCAGGGAGGTGATGAAATGATTCTGAAAAGGATGTTGATCATTTTTATTTTATTTGCTGCGGAGATGGTGTTGTGTACGGTGGTTTCCGCTGATGTAAATCCGGACACGCTCCTCAGGACAGCGGATTCGGAAATCTTTATCAAAGCCGGGTTTTTACAGGATTACAGCAAAGATACGGATTATTTTAATGAGTTTATCAATGGCGACATCATTCATCAGTTTTATAACGCGCGTGGCAAGTCTGTTGAAGTTCTGACTTCTCTGCGGCCTTCTCCACTGACGGTCATTACGAATAATAAAAATCTGCAGTTTGATGCTCAGCGTGTAAGAGGTTTCCACGCGAGTTTCAAGATGAGACGGGTGGAATCCATCCCAAGGGATGGAGGCTATTGCTGGCTTCGATACTCAGATAAATTTCAGTCAGGCATCGGGAAAGAAAGAGGTGTGATCATTTATCCCGGGTTCAAAGCATACAGCTTTGGGCCTGATAATGGCGAATTGGTTTACACTGAAATTGCGGACCTGAGTGAATTCAATACCGGACGGGATGTCAGGGTCGATATCATCCGTTTGGATGGAGTTTCTTATTTTTATTTTGACAAGTTTTTTGTTTTTCAATATGAAGACGGGATCTCCGCACTCGTTTCTTTTGAAGGCGGTACCGAATTGCTCGAAGGTGCCAATCGGATCCGGTGTGATTTCGATGATTTCAGCATTGTGGCTCAATAGGGAGGGAACAGGGAATGAAACGATTTCTTTTCATTTTGATGGCTGTTTTCCTGTTGTTCCCCGGTGCTGTTTCCGCGCAGCGGAATCTGGACCCGATTCTCGTTGATCAGCCGAGCAATTTTGTTTTCGATTGCAAAAACGATATTTTTATTGAAATCAGCACTCAGGCTGTGGTTGGGAATGTGGTGGCTCAAAGAAGAGCGAAAAATCAGTTTTTGGCCATGACGGTAAAGATCCTTTATCTCGCCGAAAAAGAGTTGGATGGGTTGGACAAAGCCAGTTTTACCCTTGCCCACACCGAAGGGGATGGCAGTAAAACAAAATATCCGCTGAATTATGCCATGTCCATGATCGCTACCCGGAACAAGGGAAATTACGTGAGTTTCGGGCAGACCCTGAAGCTCCCGTCATACTGGACATTGGATCTCGTTTTTGACATCGATACGCTTGACAGGAAAAACTGGGAATTGATTTTCACCCCGATGAGCAGAGGCGGCACTGATGTTTACTGTGAAATTGTTGTGCCGTTTACTGCCAGGTAAAGGAGGATGCAATGAAAAAGAATCTCACAATACTGCTGTTTTCCCTGATCCTTCTCATCACTTCCGTGGATGCCGCATGCGCGCAGACTTTCTCGAAAGAGGAGATCAAAAACACATTTACGATCGCTATGCTGCGGGAAAATTTTTATACGAAGGCGCTTCCTGAATATTTCCGCTTTGCCAAATCGATATGGTATTTTGATAACCTTGGCCTTTCCTATTTCCCTACCGAGCAAATCAATTGTCTGGAGTGGGAATATCTGGAAAACCCAAGATATTCCTGGTATTTTAACTGTCTGAAGCCGATCGAGGAAAAAGACTGGGCGCTTTTAGGCCGTGAAAACACGGGCAAAGCGTTTAAACAAACGATTTACCTGGATGAGCCATATGAACAAAATGTATTTCATGGTCTGGATTTTCCGAAAGTAACGAACCTTGAAGATTTTTATTTTTATACTGATTTGTTTATTACAGATAATTACCCGGCAGATACCGGCAGCTGCTATGTGTATTTCACGAATTCAACGCTTGTCGGCAACCGGACCAGCTATGGGATCCTGATTGACCCTCAGGATGGCATTTACAAAGCGACGAATAATTATGACACCTTCAGCACGGTGCAGAATAAAGCGGCTTATTCCGGTTTGTTCCTTTTGGGGAGCGAGGTGCATCGGCTGGAACTGATTGAAAAACTGGAACCGTCGCTTTATGAGGGGAAGACAGGCTCGATCGGCGGTGAAATCTTTATCAATGATGATTTGGACGGAAAATTCGCTGCTGATCTGGAAGCATTGCAGACAAGCGCGAAAAAAGACGGCCAGTCGGAAGATATCAAAGTCTATCGCATTGAACTGGTGCGGATCGATGGCCTTACCTCTGTTTACATCAACGGAGTTTTTGTCAGTGAATTTCAGGATCAGATCATTACCGATGGTTTATTCTTTGTTTCCGCCCGCGTTGATGATGATCTTACCGTTACGCTCCATAATGAGGTCGTTGACCTGAAGAATGTAACCGATACGCTGGAAATTGATGAGTATGTCATCCGGCGGTTTGATAAAGAAACCTGGACAGTTTTTGATCCTGAAAGGGTGAACAAAAAGGTTTCCTGGACCCTGGGTCCAAGGCTTTATACAGGCGGCAGAACAGTGACGGTGGCTGCCGGTGATGTTTATATATATTCAAGACCACAGGGATCGGTAAAATGATGAAGAAATTTTCTTTGTTTGCTATTGCTTTTCTGCTGGCGGTTGTTTGTTTCGGCATATGTTTCGCTGACGAGAGCTGGTCTGAAACGGAATACCGCAGGATCATGGATACCTCAAAATTTCCGGCTGTCATCTATCACAACACCTGGACAGATTGCGGAGATTTTCAGTTCAAATTGATGGCACAGCCGATCGTTACCCCATCAACCACCGGGATCAAAGCTACCGGGCCGCTGAAGAGGTCCACAACGATCAACAGTTTTCTGGTGCTTCGTGTCGGCATCAAGAACAAGACAGATCATATTGTCTCCTGGCTGGAGCCGAAATCTTTTACTGTGCAGGAATATTATCTGGATATTCCTGGCGGAACGTATACGCTCAACAGCAGTATGAGCGGCAAGGCCGCGGATTCCTTCAATCTGCCGATTTTTTATTCACCGATCCAGCCCGGTGGTGAGCTGGCTACCGTTTTGGTCTTTGAGGTTTATGGCGAGGTCGAAGGCTGGATCATGACTTTTGCTCCGTTCACCCGGGAGCAGGAAGGGCCTGAACATTCAATTACCTTCAGGCTTCCCAAACCGAATCGTCAATAAAAAGGAGCATAAAGATGAGAAAGATTTGTGCCGTTCTTTTTGTTATCCTGTTGGCTGCCGGAATATTCTCGGCAGCATCATCAGAAAATATTGTAAAAAATGTCACATATGGTGAAACGTACCTTTGTAATGACGCGTATACAGTGAGGATCGTCAACCAGCCGCTAATGGTGTATCAAATCATCGAAAAACTGAATATGGATATCGGTTACAACAAGTCAATGCTGGCTGTGGATTCCGTTTATTATTATCTGTACAAAGAATACCGTCAGGCAGCTGTCCAGTACGGACGCCACCGGCAAAATGATGATATCCTCTTAAATATCCGGCTTGAATTTCGTAATCTCAACCCAACCGCTCTTCACGGACTTTCGCGGGAAAGCTTTAAACTGGTCGGGAAAGTGCGGGATCGTAAAATTGAATATGTTCCTGAGATCATGATTCCCTATAATATGAATCCTGAGTGGGAAGTTCCGCTTATCCGGGCCGGAATTGAGGTGAAATCGCCTATGGAGCCGCTGAAAAGGGTCGTAAAAGATACGGTCGTCTTTAACCTTGACCGCTATTGGGATACGCTCCTGATGGAAAAAAAAGATATTGAATCCATGCGGGTCCAGGATATGCGTCTGATGTATCGTATCCCTTCCTGGCTGTTTGGCTGGGAACTGCATATCGATCCGCAGCCGATGACGCCGGATGGTTCTTTGAAGACCTGCGAAATGACACTGACGCTGCCGGTCATCAAAAATGAGGTCACGGGAGAGATCTACAAGTATGTCTATTAGGATGCGGCACCGTACATCTTTTCCGTCAATAATGAAGTAATACCAATCGCCCGTTTTACACGGGCGATTGTGATAAAATCATAACAGTTTTATAACTGAGGGATTTACAATGGAACAAAATAATGCAGTAACTCTTGAAAAAATCGCCTCCCTTTCCAAGCGGCGGGGCTTTGTTTATCCGACTTCTGAAATCTATGGCGGGCTGACCAGCTCCTATGATTACGGCCCGCTGGGTGCCGAACTGCTGCGGAACATCCGCAACCTTTGGTGGCATGAAATGATCACCACCCGTGAGGATATGGTCGGTATTGACTCCCAGATCCTGCTTCACCCGGAAACCTGGGTTGCCTCCGGTCATGTGACTGCTTTCAACGATCCGCTCGTGGAAGACAAAGTCACCCACAAACGCTATCGCGCTGATCATCTGATCGAGCAATGGCTCGACAAACATCCGGAAGTTGAAAAATTCCAGGTGGACGGCATGGGTCTGGAAGAAATCGGTGCCTATATTGAAGAACACCACGTTACCACGCCCGAAGGAAATGAAGTTTTCCCGCCGAAGGCCTTCAACATTATGTTCCAGACCGCGATCGGTGTTGTGGAAGGCGAAAAGATGCCGGTTTACCTGCGCGGCGAAACGGCTCAGGGTATTTTCACAAATTTCAATAACATTGTCAACTCCACCCGCATCCAGCTGCCTTTCGGCGTCGGACAGATCGGTAAGAGCTTCCGCAATGAAATCACCACCGGACAGTTCATTTTCCGTACACTGGAATTTGAACAGGCGGAAATCGAATATTTCTTTGATCCGGAAAAGACCGAATGGGAACCGCTCTTTAAGTCCTGGCAGGACAGCATGTATCACTTTGTGAATGAGACACTGGGCATCAATGCCGACAAGCTTCGCTGGCGCCGCCATTCCGACCAGGAACGTTCCTTCTATTCGAAGGATACCTATGACCTCGAATATGAATTCCCGTTCGGCTTCAAGGAACTGTGGGGTATCGCTTACCGCACTAACTATGACCTGCAGCAGCACATTGACCATTCCGGCAAAGACCTGAGCTACCAGGATCCGCAGGATCACCAGCACAAATTTGTCCCGCACGTCATCGAACCGGCGGTCGGTGTCAACCGTCTGCTGCTGATGGCGCTCTGCGACGCTTATTGGGAAGATGTCGATAACAAGCGTGTCGTCATGCGCTTCAAACCGAACCTTGCTCCGTACAAGGCCGCTGTGTTCCCGCTGGTCAAGAACAAGCCGGAAATCATCGAAAAAGCCCGCGGTGTTTATGATATGCTGGCCGCGAAGATGGGCGTCGTCTGGGATGACCGCGGCAATATCGGCAAACGCTATTTCTATCAGGATGAAATCGGTACGCCGTTCTGCATTACCGTCGATTATCAGACGCTGGAAGACAATACCGTCACCGTCCGCGAACGTGACAGCATGGCGCAGGAACGCGTCTCTCTCGATGACCTGACCGCGAAACTGCTGGCGGAAATCGAAAAATAAGGCTTTTCAAATTTGAAACAGAAAAAGGTCCGTTTTGTGCGGACCTTTTTGTTTAAATTATATTCATTCGGTCAGGCTTGAAAGACGGGCTGCTGTTTGATGCTATCCTGTTGTAATTGATGCCTGCCGGATTCAGGTGCCCTTTATCGTGTCTCGGCCTGTCCGGGGACTTTTGGCGATGGAGCTGTGAATTTGCGGCATCAGCATCTTCATCAGATATCGATTTCACCGGCGAGCATGCGGGCGCGTTTCCACGGCGGGACGTCTTCGAGGTCGGCGAGCAGGCCGCGCATTTCGTAAACCTGGTCGCGCAGTTCGGCTGCCTTTTCGAATTCGAGGTTCTTCGCCGCTTCCTTCATTTCCTTCTCCAGCTGTGCCAGGGCGTGCTTCAGTTCGTTCTTCGGGAGACGCTTCTTCGTGTCGCGGAAGTCCTGTTTGGCGTCGGAAATCGCGGAAGATGTGGTCAGCCGTTCGGAAAGGTCGTAAATCGCCTTCTGGATGGTCATCGGCTTAATGTGATGTTCTTCATTGTAAGCCAGTTGCTTCTGGCGTCTGCGATTGGTTTCATCGATGGCGTATTTCATGGAGTCCGTCATGTTGTCGGCGTACATGATGACTTTGCCGTCCGCGTTACGGGCTGCGCGTCCGATGGTCTGGATCAGGGAAACGCTTGAGCGCAGAAAACCTTCCTTGTCGGCATCGATGATCGCCACAAGAGAAACCTCCGGCAGGTCCAGCCCTTCGCGCAGCAGGTTGATCCCGACGATGACATCATAAACACCCGCCCGCATATCCCGCAGGATGGAGATACGCTCCAGCGTATCCACTTCCGAATGCAGATACTGGACCTTGATCTCATTATCCTTGAGGTAATCCGTCAGGTCTTCCGCCATGCGTTTTGTTAAGGTTGTGACAAGGACACGCTGGTGGATGGCGGTGCGCTTGCGGATCTCGGCAATCAGGTCATCGATCTGTCCCTTGATCGGGCGGACTTCGACGATCGGGTCAACCAGCCCTGTCGGACGGATGATCTGTTCGGCAACATGTTCCGCGTGCTGCATCTCATAAGGCCCCGGTGTGGCAGAGGTATAGATGGTCTGCCCCATCACTTCCTCAAATTCTTCAAAGGTCAGCGGACGGTTGTCCAGGGCGGAAGGCAGGCGGAAACCGTATTCGATCAGCGTATTTTTGCGGTTGAAATCCCCATGGTGCATCCCGCGGATCTGCGGGATCGTCATATGGGATTCGTCGATGAAGAGCAGATAATCCGTGGGCAGGAAGTCCATGAGCGTCCACGGATGGGAACCCGCTGGGCGCTGGTCCAGGTGACGGGAATAGTTCTCGATACCCGAGCAGTAACCGGTCTCGCGGATCATTTCCAGGTCGAAGTTGGTGCGCTGCTCAATGCGCTGGGCTTCGAGGTACATTTCCCGATCCTTAAAGAATTTGATTCGTTCCGCCAGCTCGGTTTCGATATCAGCCAGTGATTTTCTGAGGCGCGCTTCATCGGTGAGGTAATGTTTGGCTGGGTAGATATCGACGGTGTCCAGCACCTCCAAAAGCTCCCCGGTCAGCGGGTTGACGGCGGTGATGCGTTCGATCTCGTCATCAAAGAATGAGACACGGTAAGCAGTGTTTTCATCGTATGCAGGATAAATATCCAGCGTATCCCCGCGGACGCGGAAGGAACCGGGTTTGAAATCCATATCATGCCGTTCATAGTGGCTTTCGAGCAGGGAGCGCAGCAAAGCGTTGCGCCGGGTGATCTCCCCTTTCTTTAAGGTTATGATATATTTGCCGTAAAGTTCGGGGTCGCCGAGACCGTAAATGCAGGAAACGGAGGCGATGATGATCACATCCTTCCGTCCGGTCAGAGCGGCGGTAGCCGCCAGCCGCAGCCGGTCGATCTCATCATTGGTGTCCGTTTCTTTTTCAATATAAAGGTCATGCCGCGGGACATAAGCTTCCGGCTGGTAATAATCGTAGTAGGAAACGAAGTATTCAACAGCATTGTTCGGGAAAAACTCTTTGAATTCCGCGTAAAGCTGGGCAGCCAGCGTTTTGTTGTGCGCCATCACCAGGGCGGGTTTCTGAACCTGCTGGATAATGTTTGCCATGGTGAAGGTCTTCCCTGTACCGGTGGCGCCAAGCAGGACCTGATGCCTTCGTCCGGCATTGATCCCTTCTACCAGTTCCGCAATTGCCTGCGGCTGGTCGCCCATTGGTTTGTATTGTGCGTGCAATTCAAAAGGTTTGTCGATCATAATGTTTCCTCTCCGGTATTATTATAGAGCAATATCGAAAAAAATTCAACATGGCAGAGAGATAAGGAAGCGTTCCCGTGTGTTTTGGGCATTATTGAATACTTTCATTCATTTTTCATTCTGCAATCCGCATTATAAAGCTATAATATAGTGGATGGAAAAGAACTTTCGATTTTATCTTTTAGTGATCCTGCTTGGCCTGATCCTGTCAGGATGCCAGATGCTGCCTGTTTTCCAGATCACTCCTGTGCCGCTGGAAACAGAGACACCGCAGCTCAGTTTGAACCAGATTACTGATATTCCGACTTTGCCGCCTGTTACGTCTACACCGACGCCCTCCGTCGGGAGTTTTGTCAATTATGTGGAACCGGGCGATATTTTCATTCAGGTTAAAGAAGAAAAACTGCCGGAAAGACCCTTTCAGGAGGTCGTGCTTTTTGGCACTGTCAAAGAATTTACTTTGCAGACAGATGCCTGGGGATATGTAACAGGTACCGGCGGCTTTACGATGGAACATCATTCCGGTACGGAATTTTCGGTCAATTGTGATGATTTCTGCTTTTATATAGATGCCCATAAGAACCTTGTGTCGTCTGTGAAACTGGTGGAAGGCAGCGAAGTTATGGTTTTTGGAGCTTCCTCGGAAGAAGTGACAGAGATCAACGCGGATCTTATCGCTATTCATGTGATCCGGGAGGATCCTGTGCCGCAGGAGGCCAACGTAAGCGGTTTCCCGGCCAATATGACGTATACAGAATATGAGCTGGAGAGCTTTCCGACTCTGAACCCGATTTCCATCCGGGCAGCCGACGCGACCTCTACACCTTTACCGACAGCCACTGAAGAGGTAACTGAAGATCCTTATGGATATTCGGAAAATTATGACACTTATGGATATGATTATTATTGGTATCGTCCAACTTCCACACCAAATCGTCCCCAGCGTACGCCGACACCGGATGAGACCGGCACACCGGTACCCACACCGACACTGACACTGGATGAACATCTGAGCGGCAGATATAATCACTCCCTGGAAGACCGTACCGATTTTAAATACGGAATGTATGGCGAAGAGTATTCCGCTTATATTGAATATGATCAGGAATTGAACCGGGATCCCTCCCATCCGACACGGGCTGATATGGTCGTGACTTCAAACGGCTTTGACTTTACGGACTTCTGGTTCCCCTATGTTGAGAACCCGATGTTCACCAACTGGGGTGTGATCTGTTCCGGCGGCGACTGGTATCTTTCATTCCGCCTGACGGTTGACATCAATCCTGATCCCGGAGTCACGGATCTGATTTATTCAGACCGGACGATCCGCAGCCAGCAGAATTACGATAAATCCAAAGGATATATCAGAAGTTTTGGTTATTCCATTTTTAACAGACAGCTGTTTTATTTTTATGAAAAAGAAGACGGTTACGGTATATCCCTGAATTATCAGGACTATGATTTGGGCTTTGATGATATTCCTTTCGGATATGTAGCGGATTATGCGGAACTTGCGCCTTTCTATTCGGATGACCTGATCACTTTCTTCGGGCACCGCGGCGACAAATGGTATTATGTGGAAATCAACAGCCCCAATCAGCTGTATTATTAGGCGGCAGAGAATTATGAATAAACCTGAAATATCTTTGATCATCCCTTTTCTGAATGAGGAGGAAAACCTGCCGCTGATCTGTGCGGCTTTGGAAGAATATCTGCCGGCAGTCGGTGTTCCGGTGGAAGTCGTGTTTGTAGATGATGGCTCTTCGGATGGCTCCTGTGACTGGCTCAGACAGGCGGAATTTCACAATTTCACCGCGAAACTGGTGAAATTTTCACGGAATTTCGGATCCCATCCCGCTGTCCGGGCAGGGTTTATGAATGCCTCCGCACCGAACTGTGTCTGGCTGGGTGCGGATCTGCAGGAACCGCTTGAGATCATCGGAGAAGGTTATAAGCGGATACAACAGGGGTATGACCTGGTTCTGGTCCAGAAAAATCAGGTAAAGGTTTCCAAATCGGAAGAAACATTTTCGAGGATCTATTCGGCGATGATCCGTAAATGGGCGATCCCGGGATATCCGGAAAAGGGCGTCAACACGATCTTTTTCAATGAAAAGGTCAAAAACGCGCTGAATGCCAACCCGGAACTGAACTCCTCTGTCGTGCTGCAGGTCATTTCCATGGGGTTTAAACAGACAATTCTGAACATGGACTACCGGGAGCGGGAGCACGGACATTCCAAATGGACGTTTGGGAAAAAGCTGAAGCTTCTGATCGACTCATTTGTGTCTTTTTCCTTTTTCCCGATCCGTATGGTTTCCGTGCTGGGTTTTGTTTTTGCTTTTATCGGAGCCCTGATCGCTCTGGATTTGATCGTTGTGAAGATCTTCAATATCCGTCCCGTTACGCTGGGCTGGCCGTCACTGATCTCTGTACTGATGATCGGTTTTGGCATTACGAACATTTCCTTGGGCATCATCGCGGAATATCTCTGGCGTACGCTGGACGCTGCACGGGCAAGGCCTGTTTTTATTATTGATGAAGTAGAACAGTTAGGCGGGGGAAGCGAAGAATAAATCTTCCCCGGTTTATCAGATTTCAGGAGAACGAATGGATAAGAAAAAACCTGTCAACATAGTGCAAATCGGTTATGGATATTGGGGAACCAATGTTGCCCGCAATATTATGCAGTCGCGGGAGACAAATATGATCGCTTTGTCCGATGCGGTGCCGTCCCGCCTGACCGCGGCGGAAAATGTTTATGGCTCCGCTATTTCCGAATACACAGCGGATTATGAAAAATATCTCAGTGATCCGAATGTTGATGCTTTTGCCCTTGTGATCCAGACGGAACCTTCCTTTGAAGTTGCCGAAAAGATATTGAAAGCGGGAAAACATCTTTTCATAGAAAAACCGATGGCTTCGGATGCTGCCCGCGCGGAAGAGCTGACGCGGCTGGCGCATGAGAACAACGTTATTCTGCATACAGATCACATCATGATCTTCCATCCCATCATCCAGTATATCAAAAAGATGTACGATGACGGCGTTCTGGGTGATCTGATCTATTTTGATATTTCCCGAATGAATCTGGGTCCGATCCGCAAAGACGTCAATGCCATGATGGATCTGGCGGTTCATGACCTGGCGGTCATCGATTATATCTCGGGCGGGAAGGAACCTTACCATGTGGAAGCGATCGGGGAAAAGCATTACGGTTCCCAGGAAACACTGACCTACCTGACGCTGAAATATGACGGTTTCCTCGCTCATATCAAATCAAGCTGGATATCTCCCATCAAGGAGCGCCGGACGATGATCGGCGGTACGAAAAAGATGGTGATCTTCGACGATATGAAAACCATGGACAAGCTCACGATTTTCGATCAGGGCATCATTGAGACCGGGGAAGAATACGGCGCGTATGAATTCAAAGCCCGTTCCGGTGATATCACCATCCCTTATATTCCTCAGGAAGACGCCCTGCGCAACAGCATTGAACATTTCGCCGGCTGTATCCGTGACGGTCATGAATCTCTGGCAAATGGTGAACAGGGCATAAAAGTGATCCGTATTCTGGATCGCGCAAAAGAGAAATTAGCTGCCAGCAGTCAAAAGACAGTAGTGAGCTAATGCTCAGCAATGTATATGCTTGTCAGGCGTAAACAGCTGTTTATTTATGATAAAATATGATGGTTGGGTATTGGAACAGTTCCGTTTCGCGTATTCGTTTCTTAAAAACAGCAGAGGAAGTTGATATTGACATTACCGGAACCGGATCAGGAAAAAAAGTTTTTAATCTTCCCGAAAATTGCTGCGGTGATAGTCTCTTTAAGCCAATGTCAAAGCAGGATATCTTTATGGAATTGACTGAAGCGAGAGAATGTCATGCTAAAGGAGACTATCAGGATTTTGTTGAAGCATTGAATGAAATTTCACGGAAGTATGGTTTATAAAGTCATTGCATTGCTTTCGGTAAAAAATTATTAGATATATTCAACTTAAAGTTGTTGCTTTAAATAACAGGATTATGAATTGACATTTGAGGAATCCAAAATATCAGGATCAGAAAGAGAACGAAAAATGACATATCGAAAAGTACCGATCATGAAACCTTATTTTGATGAGGAAGAGGCCAAAGCCGCGGCGGAAGCTCTGGCTTCCGGCTGGGTGGCGCAGGGTCCCCGTGTCGCTGAGTTTGAAAAAGCTGTTGCTGCCCATGAAGGCTGCGCCTTTGGTGTTGCCACAACGAACTGTACCACTGCGCTGCATCTGTTGATGGTGGCGATGGGATTTGGTCCCGGTCAGGACGTGATCGTCCCTTCCTTTACCTTTGTCGCGACAGGAAACGCGGTGGAGTATACCGGCGCTGCCGCTGTGCTGGCAGATGTCGACCCAGTCACATTCAATATTAATGTCAGCCTGCTGGACGATTTCGTTGCGGAACGTTATGCGTTTCGGGACGGAAAATGGATCAATAAAAAGACCGGGAACCGGCTGAGCGGCATTGTCCCTGTGAATGAATTCGGGCTTTGCGCGGATATCCCGGCAGTGAATGATTTCGCCAAACGTTACGGCGGGCTGAAGGTCATTGAAGATTCAGCCTGTGCGCTCGGAGCGAAAATCGGAGATACCCATCAGGGCGGATTCGGAAATCCCTCCGCGGTCAGTTTCCACCCGCGGAAATCCATCTCAACCGGTGAAGGGGGCATGGCCCTGATCAATGATCCGGAGCTCGCGGAACACGTGCGTATTTTACGTTCCCATGCTGCTTCTGTTTCCGAAGTTCAGCGCAATGCCGGAAAAGGCTATCTGCTGCCGGAATACAACGAGCTTGGTTTCAACTACCGCATGACGGATATCCAGGGAGCGATCGGATGTGCCCAGATGAAAAAGCTCGATTTTATCGCTGCCCGGCGCGCGGAACTGGCACACCGCTATGACAGGCTGCTGCCGGATGCCGTACCCTGGGTGCGGACGCCGTTTGTCCCGGAAGGATATACACACATCTATCAAACCTACTGCACCATGGTCATCCCGGAAGCTGTCAAATGTAAGACAGTCGATGAGGCGAATGCCTTCCGCAACGAATGGATGGACCGTCTGGAACAGGCCGGGATCGCTACCCGTCAGGGAACACATGCGCTGCATACACTGGGATATTATGTGAACAAGTATGGTTACCGGCATGAAGATCTGCCCGGTGCCTATGCCTGCGACCGGCTGAGCCTTGCCATCCCGCTTTATGTGGAAATGACGGAAGAAGATCAGGATTATGTAATTGAGCAGATGGCGGAAATCGCTGCAGATATGTTGAAAAATGAATAATTTTTCAGAAGAATAAAATTATTCATCTGAGCGTTTGATCCTGACTGTATTTTTGTAGTAATAAGCACTCATATACTGATTTCGCCAGTCTTCAGGGAATGGGGTGATATCATCGAAGAAAAATAAATTCGGACGGGGATATGGGTACGACCTGAGAATGGGATCTGTGATATCCGGATCTTTCAGGACTTCCAATCTTTGGTTAAACACATGTTTGTAAGTACCCATTTCACCGTTTCTGTAGCTTCTCACCGCTTCTGCTGATACCATACGGCGATTGAGGTGCGGATCGGCTGAGCTGATTACAAAGATGAGCAAAACAGCAAGAAGGAAACAAACATTTACATTTTGTTTCGCATAAAATTTCTTCGGAATGATATTTTTCCGCTGAAGCCATCCCAGAAAGTAAAAGATATTAAACGGAATTAATAACACCATCCAATAAAAATTCAGGTTCTGGCTTCGTCCATAACCGGGATGGGAAAGAGCATAAACAGGCGGACAGTTCATTGAGGCAAAAAAACCGAATGAAAAAAGCAAGGTCAGAAGGGGAAATCTAAAGGAATGATCAGTCTCTTCTGCAATTTTCCAAAAAACCGGGATCAAAAATAAATATAAAGAAAGAACCGGGATTATATTCCAGCTTTTCAATTGGAAAAGGGCATATCGGATCGAATAATTAATTGTCATTAAAACGCTGTTCCTGATTTCCTGGCTTTGCCGTATGGCATTACCGGGTGCCGTGACATTGAAATAAAAAGAAACAGCAAACACAACAGCAGGTAAGATCAATAATTTCAGACGTTTTGAATCATGTTTAATAACCGGATACAGCAAAAGAGCTGATATCAATATCGTCGCAGATAGTGCCGTTACGTAATTGCTGAATCCGACAGCCGCGCATAACAGGCAGATCAGAATCTGTTTGAAAAACATATTTGATTTGTCAGGGTCCAGCTGGATATCAATCAGCAAAGAGAACAGTATCAGCGACAGCCCATGGAAAAATGTATAATAGACTGCCCCTGTATACCAGTAAAAAGCTTCTACAGGCGAAAAGACAAACTGCGTGCAGCCGATCAGAAGTGTCAGACTTATGATCAGGCGAAGCGTGAATGATTTTGTAAAAAATCTGAAAAGACTGTTAATAAATCTGATTGTTCCGAAAATCAGCGGAATCAGCATAATATATGGGACAAGAACATAATATTGTTCTCCAAAAGCGGCAGGCAGCAGTGCAAACATAAAAACAGCACTGATCGTTCCCTGCCATTCCATATAAATGGTTTTTGTATGTTCTGCCGCGCTTTTGAGAATATCTATGATCCCGCCCCCGTTCATGACTGCATCATGGACCGGTTTCCCGTTTCGAAAGTCATCAACAGAGGGTACATTCCATTTCGCTATATAAAGCATCGGAAAAAGAAGCAGGCAAAACACAACGATCATAATAATCAGGAGCGTTTTATAGGAAATTGAAATATTGAATAATTTATTGAAAATCTTCATTAAGCTCCTGTTTTAGAATAAGTCCGGCTTCCCTGCAAACTTTGTACAATGTTCGCGGAGCGAAATAATTGTGCCGGCTCCGGGCTTCCGCAGAAAGATGAATGTCACTGCGGTCCGGAACCGGACCCTGATCAGGCAAATGATGAAAACCGGTAAGAGACTGCTCCATGACCGATAATTTTGTCTATTCTCCCAAAGATAATTCTTCGGGGTAAGCCAGCCGGACTGAATTTTTGTGATAATAATCACTCATAGAGGTGTTCAGCCAATAATCCGGGTAATACGTAATATCGTCAAAGAAGAAAATGTATGGGCGCGGGTAGGGAAAAGGACGGAGCAGGGGATTGGTCACGTCAGGATCTCTCAATATTTCCAACCGCTGATTGTATACGTGTTTATACAATCCCATTTCTCCGCTGAAGTAACTCTTGACCGCTGATAATGAAACCATGGGGTGATTTATCGGGAGGTTCACTGCACCGTAAATAAAGAACGCCGATACGAGGAGAAAGTAACAAAGGTTCATCTGTTTTGGCACCCTTTTGTCAGAGCTCTTTATTACTTTGCGCTGCAGGAAGCCAAACCAGTAGAAAATATTGACCGGGATAAGGATCATCATCCAGTAGAAACTCAGGTTCTGGCTGCGGCCGTACCCGGATCTGGAAATCGTATAAAAAGTCGGGGCATTCATGGAAGACAGCAGGCAGTATGAATAAAGTGTCAGAAGCCAAGGGAATTTAAAGGAATAGTCAGCTTCAGCCGCGATTTTCCACAGGAGCGGACACAACAGCAAATACAAGGCTATAACCGGAAGTGTATTCCAGCGTTTCAGCTGAAATAACGCATACCCGAAGGATGAATAAACAGCTTGAAAGATCGTGCTTTTTGCGTTTTGACTTTGCCGGACCGCATTCCCCGGCGCTGTTATGTTCAGATAAAAAGCGGCCGCAAAAAACAGGATCGGAAGGATCATCTTTTTGCACAGCATTTTATCCCCGCGCAGGAACAAAAATACAAACAGGGAAACAAAAAGGATCGCGGTCGTCAGTGCAGTCACAAAATTACTGAAGCCGACCATGAAACCTAAAAAACAGATAGCTATGAGGGCTGCCGTATGTTTTGGGTTGTTTTTCTCTCTGTCTGTGTTTGTCAGCACTTTTATAATCAGAGCATACAGGATAAGCGAAATACCAAAGAAAAAAGTGTATAGAATGGCACCGGAATACCAGTACAGACCTTCAACGGGGGAATGCAGAAATTGCGTACACCCGATCAGGAGTATGATCGATATGATCAAAGCATCCCTTTTATTTATATTGAATAAACCGAAAAGCATGCGGGTGAAGCAGCATATTCCGATCATCAAAGGGATCAGCATGATGTAAGGGACAAGAAAATAATATTTTTCATCGAAGGCTATCGGTTGAATCGCTTCGAGGAAAATAGCGCTGGAAGTTCCCTGCCAGTTGAAATAATAGTATTTTGTATAATCAAAAGCAGCGCGGATAATTTCGCTCAGATTTCCGTTGTTCATGACCACATCGTGCACATATTTTGCATTTCTGTAGTCGTCAGCAGAAGGTATATTCCATTTCGCGGTATAAAAAATCGGACATAAAAGCAGGATAAAAAGAATTAATAACAGGATCAGTATCGTTCTGTAAGAAATTGTGTACGAGTACAGTTTCTTAAATGTATTCATTTATCCGAGGGATTCCTTTAAAAAAATTTTTTTGAGTCATTCTGTTGTTGTTTTGAATTCAAAACAGGTTTAATTTCTTGCCGACTTCGTACAGCGTACGCAGCGCGTAATAATTACGCCAGTTCCAGGCTTCAACGGAAAGATGGATGCCATCGCGGCTCGGATCCAGGCCCTGGTTGGGGAGATATTGCGAAATTGCCCAGAAGTTATAAAACGGGATGTCAAAATCTCTGGCGACCTGGGCTGTGGTCTCGTTGATGCTGTTGTCCCCTTCCACGTTGTCCGCCTTTGAGGAAAGGATCGGCAGAATGCCGTGATCCAGCAGGGTCCGCACGATGTCGGAAAGGTATTCATAATAAACATCCATACTCACCCCGGGGATCCAGTTGGAGCCAAGGTTTACAAACATGATGGATGGGTTATGGATGCGGATCTCGCAGTCCAGCGCGGATTCTCCGCTTTCACAGGCATAGGGATCCGCCCAGATGTTGGTCAGTGCGGAAGAGACGCTCAAACCGGCATGAACGGAATAACTGATGGTGTCAAAAGAACCTTTGAAAAAGTCGATGGCGGAAACCAGATATTTGTCCTCATCTGCCAGGCTGTAATAACTTGTGTCATAGATGCCCATAAAAACGCCCGATTCGGAGTGACAGTCACCGATGCGTGATATATAATGCGGATTTGTTCCCAATTCCTGCACACCGTACCAGTAAATGTCAGCTGCTACATCTGAGATTTCCGGGACAACGGGCCATTGCTGCCAGAGTGAGGCAGACGGACGGGTGTCCGGTGTCGGATATCCGGGACCCGGCGTACGGGTGACGAAATGGCCGACTTTTCGTGTCTCTACAGGGATCGGGGTTTCGGTAATTTCCGGTGTTGCGGTGTTTTCCGGAATTACAACGATGGTCTGTGTCGCGGTGGCCTCCGGGGTGTCGCTGGGATCAAAGAAAAGAGAGGTTGTCGGGGTTATCGTCGGAATTTCAGTCGGGACTTCGGTAGGGAGCGGTGTTTCGGTCCAGTCTGCCTGAACAGTGCTGTAAATCGATGTGGAAATCATAGCAACTTCCGTCGCCAACCGTTGGTTGGTTTGCAGCTGGTCCGGTGTATTGCAGGAAGCAATCAGGAGACCTGTAAGAATTACCGCAAAAATATACTTCTTCATAATATTTTTATTGTACCAATAATTAAGAAAATGGCAGAATAATGCATGCGGGTTTAATCAGTGCCGGCTCCTGACAATTGTTCTGCTTCTTCTTCGGTTCTGAGGCGGACCGTGTTTTTATGGTAGTAGCGTGCCATTGCCTGGTTCCGCCAGTCATCCGGATGTTCCGTGATGTCATCAAAGAACAGGATAAAGGGCTTCTTTCTCGGGTATTCCCGCAAGACGGCATCTGTGATCTCCGGGTTTTCCAATATCTCAAGCCGCTGGTTATAGATGTGCTTATACATACCGATCTGTCCCAGCTTGTAAGACTGCAGCGCGGAATAGGATGTGATGCGGTAGGACGGATAATTGATGGTGCCGACCAGGAAGATGAACACGATTCCTGCCAGATATCCGAGGCTCAGCCTGAACTTGTTTTTGCCGATATACTTCAGGCTGTTTTTGGAAAGCCATCCGAACCAGTAAAAGATGTTGATCACAAACAGGATGAGCATCGCGTAATAACGGATGTTTTCCACCCGTCCGGGAGTTGCCTCAATGCCGCCGTAAAGGGTCGGGGCATCCATCGCGGCAAACAGACAGAATGAATAAAGGCTGACAAGCCACGGATATTTGAATGAATACGCTGACCCTGACGCTGTTTTCCATAATAACGGGCACAGCAGAAGGTATAAGGCGAGTACGGGAATGCGGTTCCATGTCGAGATCTGTGTGATAGCAAGCACAAAGGACTCCCTGACCGCTTTGACGATCCCGACCTGTTCCGGGGCAAGGGTCTGACGATGGTCAAGGCCGGGAGCTGAGATGTTGACGAAAAAAGCAGCTCCGAAGAGGAGTATCGGCAGGATGAGATTCTTCCATCTTTTATTTTTTGTCAGGATCAGCAGCCCCAGCATGGAGATAAGCAGGATCGCGGTCACCAGGGAGGTGATATAGTTGCAGAACGCGATGAGGACGCAAAGCAGGCAGATCAGGATCTGTTTCCCGGCTGATCCTTTTCCCTCAGGCGTTCTGGCAACACGGATGATCAGTCCGTAAAGGATCAGGGATATGCCGAAAAAGAATGTGTAATAGAGAGAGCCGTTGTACCAGTAAAAAGCCTGAACAGGTGAAGGAAGAAACTGCGTGCACGCGATGAGCAGACTGAGCGCGATTATGAAATGTTGGTGCTTTTCAGCTGAAAAAATGCTGAACAATGTATGGATAAAAAAGCATACCCCGACAGTAAGGGCGGTCAGCATGATATACGGCACAAAAGCATAGTACTGTTCTCCGAAAGAAGCCGGCATGAGGGCGAAAAGAAAAACGGCAGCGGCTGAGCCCTGTGTACTGAAATACGCGTCTTTGACGCTTTCCGCTGCTCCCTGTAAAATGTCCTTCAGGCTTCCGTTATTCATTACAGCATCGTGGACACGGTAGCCAAATGAATAATCATCTGCGCAGGGGACGTTCCATTTTCCTACGTAAAGCAATGGGAATATCAGCAGGCAAAAGACGACCAGCAGCAGGATCAGCAGCATTTTGTATGATATTGTATACTCGAAAATTTTTCGCAGATTTTGCACGTCAAAAGTCCTTTAGAGTAAGTGTAAAAGGATTCAGAAGCCAGGGGCCGGAAAAGGCTGCTTTGATGACATTCTCTGAATAACTGCCTATATTTTATCATATTACGCTGCTGCGGTTCCCATAGTTCCCGGGGAGATTACCGGCGCGGGGCGGGCTTAAAATGACATCGGGGACCGGATCGAGGGGCCTGTACCCCAGGCGGGAATGGCGCTGAAAGCCCTGTAAACAGCCAATTATCAGCGTTTTCTTAGATATCCGTTAATTTTCTGATTTGATCCGGGATATAGTGTAAAATGTTATTGAAAGGAAATTAAGAAAATGCTTGTTTTACAGTTTATACTCGCTTTTGGTGTGATGCTGTTCCTGCATGAATTCGGGCACTTTATTGTCTCCAAGGCGTTTGGAATTGAAGTTGAAGAATTTGGGTTTGGAATGCCTCCGCGTATATGTAAATTATTCACCTGGAAAGGGACTGTTTTTACCCTGAACCTG
This sequence comes from uncultured Chloroflexota bacterium, assembly GCA_902786265.1. Classification (GTDB taxonomy): domain Bacteria; phylum Chloroflexota; class Anaerolineae; order Anaerolineales; family Anaerolineaceae; genus Flexilinea. Next base: position 35,582 of record CADACE010000025.1, read on the forward strand.
CTGCCGTTCGGCGCTTTCGTGAAACCAAAGGGTGAATTTGAGGACCCGAGTGATAACAGCCTGCGGGCTGCCCCGGCGTGGCAGCAGATCCTTGTGCTGCTGGCCGGCCCTGCGATGAATTTCCTCACAGCTGTTGTGCTTTTCACAATTACCATTTTTCAGGTGGGCGCTCCGGATCCCTCCATTGTGATCCTCGACAAGGTCGAAGCGGGCTCACCCGCGGAAATTGCCGGAATGAAAGCCGGTGATCAGATCATCCGCATCGGTGACACCGATATCACCCATTATGATATGGTCTCGGAGACTGTGCAGAAACATCTGGATGAGGAAACCCCCATTCAGGTAAAACGCAATGGGGATATTTATGACCTGAGCGTAACTCCGCTTTCCAACCCGCCGGAAGGACGCGGTGCCATGGGAGTGGTCATCACCTACGCGGTGCATGATATCACCTTGCCGCAGGCGGTCAAGGCCGGTTTTCAGGATATGGCTTATATGACCGAATCCTATCTGACCGGGCTGGGGCAGATCATCACCGGTAAAGTGCAGATGGGCGTTGAATCCATCGTCGGCCCGGTGGGGATGTATTCCTATTTTTCCGAAGCTGCTGAAATAGATGAAGAGCGTACAGCGGCTATCGAGGAACACAGGGCTGAAATGGAAAAAGCCGGCGTCAGCAGTGAGATCCGGACTGCCAGCAACTCCAACGGCGCATGGACTTCCCGGCTGACATTTTTCGGATTGATCTCCGTAGCGCTGGGCGTGACGAATCTTTTCCCGATCCCGGCGCTTGACGGCGGACGCATCCTGTTCCTTCTGCCGGACCTGCTTTTCAAAAAGAAGATCCCGCTCAAGGTGGAAACCGCTTTCAACGGCGTCTGTATGGCTGTTTTGATGGTATTGATGATCGCCATCATGTTCAAAGATGTATTTATGCTGGCAAGGTAATAAAAATATTGATTCGGAATGAAGCACATGAGGTCAGTTCTGTGAACGCTTGATGCGCTGCCGGGTACAGTTACAAAAAAGGATAGAAGAGATCATGGCAAATTCTGGCAAAAGAACGAATTTTGAAAACGTGTTAAAAATGATCAGCGCGGAACCGGGAAGTGTGTTTAAAAAGCATGCCCGTATGCTTTCGGACCTGACCGCGGAAAAGGCCGCGCAGCTGCGCAAAGTGCTTGCGGGGCTTTCTGACGGGAAACGAGCGGATTTTTATGAGAATATGTATATTTCTGCCATGGATTCCTTTGAACTCAATTACGCTCCGATCGCTGAAATCGGGCTTGAGGATACAAACGGGGACGTGCGCGCCGCATCCATACAGGTACTCAGCTTTGAGGATTCCCGGTCGATCGGTGCAAAGATCCTGGATGCCGCACAAAATGATCCGTATGAAAAGGCGCAGATCGCCGCTATTCAGATCCTTGGACAGTATATGTTTGAAGCGGCGGTAGAAAACCGTATCCCTGTCAGCGAAGAAAAACTCTATGCAGCGCTTGAGAAGCTGATCGAATCAAAAAATGAAAATGTCCGCCGTGCGGCTGTTGTTTCCTATGCCATCTCCGAAAATAATCGTGTGAAGGAAATCATTTCCGGTTATCTTGCGGGAAATGAACGGGAAGAGCTGATCGCCGCACTGACAGCGATCCGTCATTCCATGGGGGATGAATGGAACCGGGCTGTTCTTGAACTGGTTCAGCATGAGGATGAGAAAGTCTCCACGGAAGCGATCCGCGCAGCGGGGACACTGCAGCTTCGGGAAGCGCTGCCTTTTCTTTATGAATTGATTTCACAATTCGACCGCATTTCTCCGGAATTGCTGCTGACAGTTGTGGATGCTGTTGCCGAAATCGGTGATGAAGGGTCTTTTGACGTTCTGGAAACACTGGGTGAAGCGGCTGTGGATATGGATGAAGAAATCACGGAAGCGATCGATGATGCCATTGACACGTTGAACATGACCATCTATCTTAATCCGTCCTATGACGATGATGAAGAAGAAACGGAAGAAATGCCGGAATATGTCCGGGAAAATCTGCAGGAAGCGTTAGACCTTGCGAAAGACCGCTGTCTGAGTATCCTCGAGGAGAAAATTCCTCACGACCTTGAGGATGATGAAGCTTTTGATTTAAAGGATGATGAAGATGATGAATGTGAGTGCGGTGAGCATCACCATCATCACCATCATCATGACCATGATCACCATCATGACAACCCACTGGAAGGAATGGACCTGTCGCGGTTCCGGATCCTGGACGACCTGGAAAGCTACGAAAAATCCGCTGCACATGACGCGGATGAAGAAGATCTGTGGGCTGAATTTGAAGATATGGCGGAAGAAGATCTCGATGCCGATTCTCTGCAGGATTTTATCAATAAACTGGAAGCGAGAAAGAAAAAGAAATAGCAGCCTGTGCTGCTGAATGCAGAAAGCTTTTATGAAAGTCATTGTCGGAATGTCTGGCGGCGTGGACAGCGCCGTGGCAGCGTTATTACTGAAGGAAGCCGGTCACGAAGTGATCGGCATGACTTTGCGTACCTGGCCGGAAAAAGACGGTGCGGAAAGCCGCTGCTGCGAAATTGACGACGCGCGGGAAACTGCCCGGATACTGAACATTCCTTACCATGCACCGAACTGCATCGCTGTTTTTGATGAAAAAGTCAAACGCCCCTTCTTCAAAGCATACATTGAAGGCCGTACGCCGAACCCCTGCATTGAATGCAACCGCTGTGTCAAGTGGGAACGCATGCTGTATTACGCGGCTGTGATGGAGGCGGACGCGATCGCTACCGGTCATTATGCCTCGGTCGTGCGGCTTCCGAACGGACGCTGGACGGTCCGGCAGGCCTCTGCCGCCGAAAAAGACCAGACCTACATGCTGTACGGACTCACGCAGGACCAGCTTGCGCATACCCTGATGCCGCTCGGAAAGCTGTCAAAGGCTGAGGTCCGGCAAATAGCCGCTGAGGCAGGGCTTTCGGTCGCTCAGAAACAGGATTCTCAGGAGATCTGCTTTGTGACAGAGGGCTCCTATACCGATTATATCGAGGCGGATCCGGCGCTTCAGTCACCGGGTGCGGGAAATTTTGTGGCTGAGGATGGCAAAATACTGGGCAGACATCAGGGCATCATCCACTACACGGTCGGGCAGCGCCGGGGGCTCGGTATCGCTTTGGGAGTTCCCATGTATGTCAAACGGATCAACGCGGAGACGAATGAGGTCGTCCTGTGCGAGGAAGCTTCGCTGTATTCATCTCAGGTCCGCTGCAGAGCTCTGAATTTCCTGAGCATTTCCGACATAGCGGATGGGGAAACAGTCCGTGCCAGGGTCAAAATTCGCTACCATCATGAGGGCGGAGATGCCGTCATTACCCGGGACAGCGGGGATACTGTCCGAATCGACTTTGATCGGCCTGTCCGGGCTGCTGCTCCGGGACAGTCCGCTGTTTTTTATGATGAAGACAACTGCGTCATCGGCGGCGGCATCATTATATAAACGCAAATTTAGAATCATCCTGCTGATTATCGGGGAACAGAATAACAAGCTGCAAGGGGAATGAGCCAAAAAGATGAAACCAGATAAAAAACTATGGAGTAATTATTTTTTTATTCTGATTATTCTGATCGTTTTTATGTGCTTTTTCTCTTCCTCAACAAGTCCATTATTTGACAATTGTTATGGGATGGATTCTGCTTATTACCGGTTTATCGGGCTTTCTATTCTGAAAGGAAAAACTCCCTATCTGGATGTTTGGGAAAACAAAGGTCCTGTTTTTTATCTCATTCAGGCAATAGGTGCATTAAACGGGACAAGAAACGGTAAGATCTCTCTTATCTTTCCAATGCAGATATTTGCATTGGCTGTTTCAATTTTCTTCCTTGAGCGTATTGATTTTGTCTTTCATGTGAACGGAAAGCGGAGAATGCTCCGGTTTACTCTTTTTATAGTTTGTTCGCTGCCTTTATTGGCATTAACTATGGCAGGCGGAAATCTGACAGAAGAGTGGTCCTTACCATTCATCAGCTGCAGTCTTTATTTTTTTGCCAAATATGCGGGAAAAAACAAATCGGCAGATAATTCTTTGGAAAGTAAAAACTTTGATCATCCCCGTTCTTACGCCTTTATACACGGCATAAACTTTGCGATGGTGGCTTTTATCCGCATTAATAATGCAATTACGATTTGTGCGGGAATTATTGTGATTGGGATCGGATTAATGATCCGGAAACAATGGAAAAATCTGTTTGAAAATTTTTGCTTTGGATTAGCAGGAATCACAGTTATTGCTTTTCCTGTTTTTATCTGGTTTCTTTCAAAACATGCATTGGGTGAAATGTTATACGTGAATTACATATATGGTTTCAAATATGCCGATGTTATCTCACATAATTACCTGTCTGTGCATGATATGATCGTGCGGTTTTTTCCAATGGCACTTAGTTGTCTTTTAATACTGATCCATTTATTGAAAGAACGTGAAGTACGCCTGATCGATTTTATTTCACTGGCAATTGTTGCAGCTAATACGTGTTTTTTCGTGATTCAAAGCTCCTTTTTACATTATTTTACAATTATCATCCCCGTTTTTTTATTTGTGCTGATCATCTATCTAAGACCTGCAGATATACCGGGACTGATACTGATAATTGCATTCTCAGCTTTTCTTGTTCCGGATTGCAGAAAAATGATCAGTGACTCTTTCAGAGATAATCAAAATCCGGAATTCCCGACGGCAAAATTATATGTTCCGAAATCGGAAAGAAATTCAATGATAGCAATTGGTGTGCAGCCTGAAATTTATCTGATAGATGGTATGTTTCCCTGCTCCAGGTTTGCTGCATTTCAATTAGGGTTGTTCTATATCGAGCCGAAATTCAAAGATGAATTCATCACATCGCTGGAAACTGAAAAACCTGTTTGGATCGTTGTACCACGTGGGGGAAATCTTCCCTATCCGGATATACAAAATATTATTGATACTGAATATTCCGTCAATTTTTCTGAAATTCATTATGCATTTTATCGAAGAAATAATTGAAATCAAACCGGCAGAATACTGGTCTCATGCGATTTCTGTATTTTTATTGCTGCTGAGGTGAATAAGATCCTGTAAAAAATTATTACTGAGATTAATAGAAAATTCCATGAATTATCCGAAAATTCTCAGATTGCTGAATTGATATTGATTTTCCTGTTCAATCTGCATTGAAGTTTTCGTCTGCTATAAGAGCTCACTTTACATTCCGGAAGGCATGCTTCGCAAGGCGCGGAGGTTTGAAAGTTCGTGTGATTGCGAAAGCCGCAGCCCGCGCCTGATTTTCGGGGTCCTGCGGCACATATCCCCGCTGTGTATTTGGGCTCTTTTTCTGACTCACCCGCAAAATGCGGTGGTTGCCTTTTATTCTTTCACCATATCCGTATTCTTCATGCACTTGTGCGTTACTTTTCGTGTTGTATAAAAGCTGCGTTAATGCGAACTAAGGTAAAATTAAAAGCTTGAGGTTTTATGGAGTATGTGACGGCAACCGCAGCGGCTTATGAGCCCAACCCTTATATCATTGATTTACAGCAGCTGGGAAAGTGGACTTTCTTCACACTGCTGGCTTTTATTCTCATTGCCCTGCTGCTGAAAATCTTATTGGATCTGCGCAAATATCATTACAAGGACTGAAAGATCATTTTTTATGGACATGGATCAATTTTTTGCTGCCATCCGTGCGCAGCGTGAGAAAAAAGAAGAAGCCGCCGGCGGTGAAATGTACCTGATCGCCGGGCTCGGCAATCCCGGCCGTGAATATCGCGAAAGCCGGCATAATTTCGGCTTCATGGTGCTTGACCGGCTGGCGGAGCGGCTGAATGTACAGTTTGACAAAGAACAGCAAAAAGCACTGGTGACGACCGTACCTTATGAAGGCAGGAAGCTTCTGCTCGTCAAACCGATCACCTATATGAATGAGTCCGGCAGGGCTGTCGTTCCGCTGATGCGGTACTATAAGATCCCGCAGGAACGTCTTTTTGTGATCCATGATGACATGGATCTGCCTTTCGGAACACTGCGGGTCCGTCCGAACGGGAGCAACGGCGGACAGAAGGGTATGGGATCCATCATTACACAGCTGGGCAGCCAGGACTTCTGCCGTCTGCGCTGCGGGATCGGCCATCCGCCGGGACAGATGGAAGTTGTGGATTTTGTCCTCAATAAATTTTCCAAAGAGGACAGTGAACTGCTGCCCATAGTGCTGGATAAAGCCGCCTCCTGTGTGCTGGACTTTGTCACGCAGGGTTATACCTGGTGCATGAACCACTACAACGGCCCGGTCGAAAAAGCGTGATATCAGAGTACCGGTTTCTGTACAGACCATCTTATCCGGAGCGGAACAATGTTAAATCAAATCAGCGGACTGAGCGGATTTCAGTCCTTATGTGAAAGGATCAATGAAAAAGAGCGGACTGCCTTCGGGGCGCTTGGTCTGCTCCGTTCCGCGCGCTTCCCGGTCGCTGCCGCGTTCTATGAATCCCTTCAGCGGCCTGTCCTTTATATTACGGACCGGCCGGAACAGGCGCTGCTGGCTCTGGATGAGATCGCTTTCTGGCATCCGAAAACAGACCGTTTTCATTTTCCCGCTCCGGAACCGCTGTTTTACGAAAACGCTGCCTGGAGCATGTCTGTCCGTCATGACCGGATCCAGACACTCACACAACTGACCCGCCTGCTGCTGCCCGGTACCGACAAACCGGAAAAAAAGCCGCTGATCGCGGCTCCCATCCGCGCGGTCATGCAGCGGACACTCAGCCGGCAGGAATTCATTCATGAGCTGAAAGCATTTCGTGTAGGACAGGAAGTATCCTCAACCGGTCTGCTGCGGACCTGGAGCTGTTCCGGGTATGAAGCCGCGGAAGCCGTTCTGGAACCGGGACAGTATTCACGCCGCGGGGAGCTGCTTGATGTCTGGCCGCATTCGGAACCTTATCCGATCCGGATCGATTTCTTTGGTGATGAGATCGACTCCATCCATCGCTTTGATCCCGCGACTCAGCGCAATATCGTTCCGCTCAAAAAAGTGTATATCCCGCCCGCCGGTGAAGTGATTTTCCCGGAGAATTCGGATATTGATCGGCGGCCTGATTCTCCGCGTGATTTTTACCTGCCCCTGCTGCACAAAACGCCGGCATGCCTTTTGGACTACCTTCCCAAGGATACGCTGATCCTTTGTGATGACCTGGAAGCTGTCCGCTCCACAGCCGAAACGCTTGAAGAGGACGCGGAAAACCTGCGTGAGGAAAGCATCCGCATTGGCACGCTGGATGCTGATTTTCCCGAACCTTATATCAGTTATTCTGAAATCAATGACCGTTTTTCCGACTTTCCGCTGATCGATCTGGGACGTTCTGATGTGCCGGACAGCTCCTGGCTGTCGGACTCCTTTACCCCTGTTGAACGGTTCGGCGGACATCTGGATACATTCCTTGATTTTTTGATGGCCCGTTTCCGCGCGAAAGAACCGGTTTCGGTCATCAGCCGTCAGTCAGAACGGATCGAAGAGCTTTGGAAAAAGGCGGAGAACCTTCGCAAGGATATCGAGGGAAAAGCCCCTGTCTTTGTTGAAGATTCACTGACTGAAGGTTTTGTCCTCACGGAATCTGGCGGTCTGAAAAACTATGTTTTAACAGACAGTGAGATTTTCGGCTGGGAGCGTCCGGTTCCCAGGAAAGCTGCCCGGAAACCGATCGACGCACCGGAAAAATATTTCGCGGATCTCAAAGAAGGGGATTACGTGGTCCATGTGGACTTCGGGATCGGGATCTATGACGGACTGGTGACCCGTACTATCGACGGTGTAAAGAAAGACTTTTTACGGATCAATTACGCGGAAGGCGACCAGCTGTTTGTCCCTGTCCATCAGGCTGACCGGCTTTCAAATTATGTCGGTCCGAACGGAAAAACGCCGGAAATTACGCGTCTCGGTACAAAAGACTGGCTCAATTCCAAGAATTTTGTGCGCGAAAAAGTGCTGGAGATCGCCAACGACCTGCTGGACCTTTATGCAAAGCGTCAGGTGACGCCGGGCTATGCTTTTTCAAAAGACAGTATCTGGATGAAAGATCTTGAAGGAGCTTTTCCGTTTGAGGAAACAGAGGATCAGAAGATCGCGATCCGGAAGGTCAAGGAAGATATGGAAAGCCCGCGTCCGATGGACCGGCTGATCTGCGGTGATGTGGGATACGGAAAAACCGAGATCGCCCTGCGCGCGGCATTCAAAGCAGCCTGTGACAGCAAGCAGGTGGCGATCCTTGTACCGACCACCGTCCTCGCGCAGCAGCATTATGAAACATTCAAAAACCGCTTTGCAGCTTATCCTGTCAATGTCGAGATGCTGTCCCGCTTCCGCACAGCGAAGGAACAGACCAAAATCTTAAAGAAACTCGAGAGCGGAGAGATCGACATCATTATCGGAACACACCGTCTGGTTTCCAAAGACGTGAAATTTAAGGATCTGGGCCTGGTCGTTATCGACGAAGAGCAGCGTTTCGGGGTTCGGCAAAAGGAATACCTGAAAAAACTGCGGGCAAGGGTGGATGTCTTGACCCTAACGGCGACGCCGATCCCGCGAACGCTTTACATGGCGCTGACAGGTGTGCGGGATATTTCCAACATCAACACGCCACCTTATGAGCGCGTACCTATTACGACTTATGTCGGCCCTTATTCCGAAAAAATCATCCGTCAGGCCATAACACGGGAAATGGAGCGGAACGGGCAGACCTTTTTCCTCCATAACCGGGTCCAGTCTATTTACGCGATGTATGATTACCTGCGCCGTCTGGTGCCGGAAGCAAGGATCGGCGTTGCTCACGGACAGATGGCTGAAAAACAGCTGTCCGCGGTGATGGACCAGTTTTACAAAGGAGAGCTCGACGTTCTGCTGTGCACTTCCATCATCGAATCCGGGCTGGATGTACCGAATGCCAATACGCTGATCGTCAACCGGGCGGATATGTTCGGTCTCGCGCAGCTCTATCAGATCCGCGGACGGGTGGGACGCAGCTCTCAGCGGGCTTATGCTTATTTCTTCCGGCAGAGGGGACATAAACCGACGGAAGCCGGACTGGAACGTCTGGAAGTGATCGCGGAAAATACACAGTTCGGCGCCGGTTATACGATCGCGATGCGCGATCTGGAAATGCGCGGCGCCGGGGAAATCCTGGGCAGCCGTCAGCATGGAGCCATCGCTTCTGTCGGTTTTCATCTCTATACCCGCATGCTCGCCCAGGCAGTCCGCAATGTACGTGATATCAAGGGCGTGGATGTTTCTGATGAGGATCTGGGCATCACCCGGGAAATGGCTTACCTGTTCAACCCCATAACCGTCGAACTGCCGCTGAATATCGGGATCCCCGAGGATTATATCGAAGATGACCAGACCCGCATTAAGCTGTACCGCCGGATGGCCTCTGTCAGCAAAGAAGAGGAGCTGGACGCACTCGACGCGGAGTTTACAGACCGGTTCGGTCCGCTGCCCGTCGAGATAAAAAATCTTGTGTTCCAGATCCGTGTAAAGATTTTTGCGGAGCGCATCGGACTGTCCGCGGTGGTGAAGGAAGGGAACGATATCGTTTTGAAGTTTCCTGCTTTGCCTGCCGGTGTGGATCACCGGGATCTTCCGCTTTTCAGCAAGCGGGTGCGGCTCGGAAAGAATAATTACCGTGTCATCGGGATCGATTGGAATTCTGATGAATGGCAGGACGAATTGTTGGGTTTGCTTTCAATGTTGGCACTGAAACTGCACAAATAAACAATTGTCAGTAAGTCTTTTTGTAGAGATTTACAAAGGGATTGTGTCCATGTCAATCGATCTTCATGGGGTGAACTGAAGCCGGTTGATCAGCTAATATTGGAGGTATCATGAAAAAGTCAACCCTTATTGTATTGCTTCTCGCGCTTGTTGTTTGTCTTTCCGGCTGCAGTCAGAAAAAGATCGACGAATTGACTGCAACATTTAATAGTGAAAAGGAAGCTCTTCAGGCTCAGATCGATGAAGCCCAGGCTGCCTTGAAATCCACGGTCGATGAAAAAACCGCCGCAATTGAAGAATTGCAGGCTCAGGCCAAAACGCAGCTGGACGAATTGACTGCTGAAAAGGACAAGCAGATTGCCGCGGCTGAAGAAAATCTGAAAACGGTCACCGAAGCGAAGGATGCTTTGATCGCGGAAGCGGAAACAAAAATCGAAGCCCTGACTTCTGAAAAAGATTCATTGGTTGCTGCCGCTGAAGAAAATCTGAAGACTGTCACCGAACAAAAAGACGCCCTGATCGCCGCAGCCGAAGAAAATCTGGAATCCGCAAAGGCAGAAAGCGAAAAACTCCTTGCGGAAGCTCAGGAAAAATATGATGCCTTTGAAGCGGATGCAAAGGCTCAGCTTGAAGCTGCTCAGACTGCCGCTCAGGAAAAGTATGATGCAATGGTAGCTGAGAAAGACGCAGCTGTTGCGAAAGCCAAGGAACAATATGACGCGCTTGTGGCGGAGAAAGACGCTGCCGTCGCGAAAGCTCAGGAACAATATGATGCATTAGTTGCTGAAAAAGACGCCGCTGTCAAGGAAGTCCAGGACAAATTTGACGCACTTATGGCTGAAAAAGACGCCGCAGTCAAGGAAGCCCAGGAAAAGTATGACGCTTTAGTGGCTGAAAAAGATGCTGCTGCCGCGGAACTGAAGAAACAAGTTGAAGATGCCGCAGCTGAAAATACCGAACTCACTGCCAAACTGGAAGATGCCCAGACCCAGCTGACCGATCTGACCTTCAAATATGAAGGATTGATCGAGCAGAAAAACGAATTCCAGAAAGCTTTGGAATCCATGCAGGATGATATTGATGCCCGCCTGGCTTTGTCTGCTGAGGAAGAGGAAGAAAAAACAGACGAAACCAAAGAACCGGCTGATCTTGAAGAGGCTAACGAGACAATTCGTGAACTGCAGAGACAGCTTCAGGAGTTGAGTGAAGCGCTCGAGCTGAAAGAAATCGAAAATGCCGTGCTTCATGAAACAATTGAGGGATATACCGATTAATTGAATTGAAATTTATTTCCGGCAGCCTTCAGCAATAAAAGCTGAAGGCTGTTTTAAAATGTATATAATTGTGTTCTTTTTGACAAACATAGCTCTGACGTATTATAATAATTCCCATGAATGTGGAACTTGATCCGAAAACAGTCCATATCATCAATGATACGGATTCTTATAAACACTGTTTTGAACAACTGCGTAAAGCCAAAGAAGTGGCTGTCGATACTGAATCCGACAGTCTTTTTGTCTATTATGAAAAGGTGTGTCTGATCCAGATCAGCGCGGACGGGCAGAGTTACGTTATTGATCCGCTGGAAACCGGTGACCTTTCTACCCTGAATGAAATCTTTGCCGACCCTTCAATTTTGAAGATCTTTCATGCGGCAGAGTATGATCTGATGTGTTTAAAGCGGGATTTCGGGTTTGAATTTGCCAACTTATTTGATACCATGGTTGCCGCGCGTATGCTGGGAAAGAAAGAATTCGGACTTGGTCCGCTTCTTGAAAGCGAATTTGGCATCCATTTGGACAAACGGTATCAAAAGGCCAATTGGGGCATACGTCCTTTGAGCCGGGAAATGCTGCAATATGCGGTTTCCGATACCCGTTTTCTGGGGGAACTGAAGGATAAACTGCTCCAGGAACTTCAGGAACGCGGGATGTTAGACATGGCGAAGGAAGATTTTGAACGTTTGTGCCGCATCCACGCGGCGCCTTCCGAGCCGCATGACCCGGTTTGGTGGAAAGTGACCGGAGGGGTGGAATTGCTCCCTTCTGAGCAGGCTGCTTTGCAGGGTTTGTGTGAATTCCGCGAAAATGAAGCACAGCTCCGTGACCTGCCGCCCTTCAAAATTCTTTCAAACAACGCTCTTGTCAATATTGTCCTTGAAAATCCGTCGACTGAAAATTCTCTGCGGCGCCTGAAAGGCGTCGGCAGCGCTGTGGTGCGGCGTTATGGAAGAACAATACTGGATATCAATAAAACCTGGCGGCGCAAAAAAAAGATCCCTCAGCCGGTGCTTACGTCCCGGCCTGCGAATGGTATCCTCAGCCGCAGAGAACGCCTGAAAAACTGGCGGAAAAACGCGGGACTGGAACTGGATGTCCCTTCAGACGTGATTTTGCCTCGTGATATCCTTGAAAAAATCGCAGAGATTGGTCCGAAAAATGAAACAGAGCTGAAGGATCTGATGGCAGAAATCCCATCCCGATATCAGCGTTTCGGGAAGGAGATCCTGGAAGTTTCCATGAATGAAAGCAGTGACGACGTTGTCGAGACCGGTACCGCATCTGAAGAGCCGGTAATGGAGGATGAACACTGATGCTTGCGCGTGTTTATTCCTGTGCTCTTACAGGCCTCTCCGGAACGATCATCGAAGTCGAAGTAGACTTTTCGTCATGTGAAGAACCGAAAACCATTGTTGTCGGTCTGCCGGACACTGCTGTTCAGGAAAGCAAGGAACGGGTCCGCGGGGCGATCAAAAATTCCGGGCTGCGCAGCATGCGTAACCGTATCACGGTCAATCTGGCTCCCGCAGACCTGCGTAAGGAAGGTCCCTGTTTTGACCTGCCGATCGCGATAGGCGAGCTTGCCTGCCGCGATGAGACCTGGATCCCGGAGCTGGATGATGCGCTGATCGTAGGTGAACTCTCACTGGACGGCTCCGTGCGTCATGTCCGCGGGATCCTGCTGATTGCCGCCAAAGCAAAGGAAATGGGGTTCAAAAGTGTCTGCGTTCCCGCCTGCGACGCGCCGGAAGCAGCCCTGATCCCCGGAATTGAAGTGCTGCCGGTTCATTCCCTGCTGGAGCTTTACAACCACTTTATCGGGGAACAACGCATCGAACCGCAGCAGCCTTGCGAGCTTACGGAAACAACTGTTACCGTGCGGACGGATTTCAGCGAGATCAAAGGTCAGGAGCATGTCAAACGTGCCCTGGAAATTGCCGCGGCAGGGTCGCATAACGTCCTGATGAACGGTTCTCCCGGCACCGGCAAAACTCTTCTTGCCCGCGCGCTTCCTTCCATCCTTCCGCGGATGACACTGGAGGAAAGTCTGGATGTGACGCGGATCTATTCGATTGAAGATATGCTCCCGCCGGATATTCCCCTGATCCGTACCCGGCCGTTCCGTGCTCCGCATCATACCGTCAGTTATGCCGGGCTGGTCGGGGGCGGAAATATACCGCGTCCGGGAGAAATTTCTCTCGCCCACCGCGGTGTGCTGTTCCTGGATGAGTTTCCGGAGTTTGACCCGCGTGTGCTGGAAGTGCTCCGGCAGCCTCTGGAAGATAAAATCGTGACCATCTCCCGGGCAACCGGCGCTTACAGTTTCCCCGCCAACTTTATGCTCGTGGCGGCGATGAATCCCTGTCCCTGCGGGTATTACGGGGACCCGAATCATAACTGCACCTGTTCTGAATTTTCGATCCAGCGCTATCAGAAACGGATCTCCGGACCGCTGCTGGACCGCATTGATATCCAGATCAACGTTCCGCGGGTCGAGTATGAAAAACTTTCCGGCGATACCGTCGGTGAACCCTCCGCTGTGATCCGTGAAAGAGTTGAAGCTGCCCGGGAAAGGCAGCGGGTCCGTTTTACAGGCAACCCCAATGTGACCTGTAATTCGGAAATGGGTCCCGCGGAAATCCGCCAGTATTGCCGTCTTGACGCGGAAGGGGAAAAACTGGTCAAAAGCCTGATGACGCATTACCAGATCTCTGCCCGTGCCTATCACCGGCTTCTGAAGCTTGCCCGCACGATCGCGGATCTGGATGCCTCACCGGCCATTCAAACCCGGCATATGGCGGAAGCTATTCAGTACCGTCCGCGTGCGAAAAACTGAATTTCTGAAAACCGGATTCAGGATATAATTGAGTGAAAACAGCCCTGAGGCTGTATATGCAGATTACGCTGAAATTGCAGAAAGTAAGATGTATGGCTGAGAAAAGCCTATAAAGATTTATGGAACCCGGAAGTAACCTTCCGTCCCTAGCGGACAACCTGTTATTGCTTGTTTTGATCATATTTGCCGTCCTGGACCTTCTGACGGCAGTTATCCTCCATGTTTATCGTTACCTGCTCGATGCAAACATTGTGATTCCCGGCGGTGAAGACAAAAGCGACAGCCGTCCCATCAGCGCGCGGCTGCTGGACAATAAAACCCTGATCGACAAACTGCGCATAGCTGACGGCTTTCTGTCCGGGATGACCTGCGGATTCGCTGTGGTATACGCGATCCGTGTTCTTCCTTATGAACTGACAGTCCCGGTATTGGCCCTGTATGTGTTCTGCACGGTGGTGATCCTGATCCTGCTGGAATCCATCGTGACTGCCATTACCGCGAAAAATCCGCAGAAAACCGCCGATAGTCTGGCCGGGTTCTGCGCTCTTCTGAGCAACATTTTTACACCGCTCTATCTGCTGGTCCACTGGATCATTCCGGAACCGGTCATCATAACACCTCCGGATATCGAAAAAGAGGAAAGCCATCTGAAGGACTGGGTGGAAAATATTCCTGAAAACACCATTCTGGAACAGGATGAGAAGAAAATGATCCGTTCCATTGTTCATTTTTCCAATACCATGATCCGGGAAATCATGATTCCGCGGGTGGAAATTGACGCGCTGGAGCTGGAGACTCCGCTGGATGAAGCTGCCCGGCTCATTCAGGAGTCCGGACATTCCCGTCTGCCGATTTATGACGATGAGATCGACCGCATTGTCGGTGTCCTTTATGCGAAAGATGTGCTTCAGGCTTATGTGGATCAGCGCGTTGTAACTATCAGGGATCTGATGCGGCAGGCGCTGTTTGTCCCGGAATCGAAAATGGCGGGCGACCTGCTGAATGAAATGAAATCTTCCGGTATCCATATGGCGGTCGTGGTTGATGAATACGGCGGAACCTCCGGGATCGTTTCCATGGAAGATATTGTGGAGGAGATCGTCGGTGAGATCCGCGATGAATATGATGACCGGGAAGAGGAACTGGTGCATGAACTTGGGCCGGATGAATATTCCTTCCTTGGACGGATCGACCTGGAAGATGTAAATGAATACCTTGGGACCCATCTGACGCGGGAATCGGCTGACACCCTTGCCGGGTTCCTTTATTCTCAAATCGGGAAAATTCCCACCCTCAATGAAAAAGTTGAGGCTGAAGGCTGGACATTTGAAATTGAAGAGCTGTCCGGCAGACGGATCCAGCGGGTGCGTGCCTACCGCAGCCCGGTGGAAAGTGAAGCTGAAGAGGTGAAAGATGATAAGCAATGAACAAAAATCGGAACTGGGAAAGATCGCGGCTGAAATGCGCAGCCGGAGCTATATTCCTTACTCACATTACGCTGTCGGAGCCGCTTTGCTGACAAAAAGCGGGAAGATTTTCACCGGCTGCAACATCGAAAACGCGGCTTATCCTGTCACGATCTGCGCGGAACGGACCGCCATTTTCAAGGCTGTTTCCGAGGGTGAAAAAGAATTTGAAGCCATCGCCATCGCGACGGCGGACGGTCAGGGCTATCCCTGCGGTTCCTGCCGCCAGGTCATGGCTGAATTTTCCACCGATATGGAAGTTATGCTCGCGGATGCTGAAGGAAAGATCACGGTCGATTCCAACATAAACGAGCTGCTGCCCGGAGCTTTTACCCCGGATAAACTGCTGGACCGCTGATTTTTGTGGAACGATCAGTCCATTTCCGGGCAATCGTTGTCCGGCATACCAATTATGAGGAAGCTGACCGCTTCATCACTTTTCTCACACCGTTTCAGGGACGAGTCTCGGCACTCGCGAAAGGGGTCCGGAAGCTGAGCTCCCGCAAAGCCGGGCATCTGCAGCCTTTTACCTATGTGGATGTTCAATTGTCCAAAGGGCGCGGCGCGTCCTGGCTGGTGACTCAGGTCTCGACCATCGAAGCTTATCCCGATATTTTGGCCTCCCTGGATAAAACCGTGCGGACCTCCTGTGTGCTGGAGCTGGCTGACCGTTTTTCCCTGGAAGGGGTCGAAAACGTCCAGCTCTTCCAGCTGACACTGGATACATTAAGACGCATCGCGGTATTTGAGGATATATTCCCGGTGCAGCGCTATTTCGACCTGCAGCTGCTGAACGTGACGGGATACCGCCCGCAGCTTTTCGAATGTGTCCGCTGTCACAAAAAGATCCAGCCGGAAGACCAGTATCTGCATTACGGGATGGGCGGGGTATTGTGCCCGGACTGCGGTGAGATCACTGCCGGGGCAAGAAAGATCTCCATGAATACACTGAAATATTTCCGTTATTACCAGACCCGGCCCTTCGCCCAGGCTGCCGCTGCCGGCTGGCCGCAGGGCATTCGTATGGAATCGGAAAACCTCCTGACCGGTTATCAGAGTTACCTGTTGGAGCGGAAAACCAATTCCCAACAGTTTCTGGAAAAAATTTAGGATTCGGATGTCAGACAGCGGGTTTTCAAAACGCTGCGGGTCTGATGATATAATACAAAAAAGGATGGAACTGCGCTTTCAGGAAAATAAGGCAAAAGCGCTTTTCCTGCGAAAGCAGGAAACCTCGGCCGGGGACCCGGTTGAACCGTTTCCGGGCAGGTTCCGGACTGATACAAAGGAACGAAAATATGGCACAAAAAATCAAAGCAGGAATTATCGGATGCGGAAAGGTCGGCCCTTTCCATGCTGCCGCTTATCAGAAAATTGAAGACTGCGAACTTTGCGCGGTTTTTGACGTACAGGAAGAACGGGCAAAAGCCTTTGCGGAAAAATACGGAGCGAAAGCCTATACCTCCATTGAAGCGATGGTGAAGGATAACGGACTGGATGTGGTCAGTGTCTGTACGCCGCATCCGGTGCATCGTCAGGCTGCTGTGGAGGCTTTGCGCGCCGGTGCGAACATCGCGATCGAAAAACCGCTGGCTTCTTCACTTGAGGACTGTGATGCCATTCTTGAAGCTGCCCATGAGAGTCATGCGGTCGGTACAGCGATCTGCCAGCGCCGCTTTTTCCCGCCTTCCATGCGGATCCGCAAAGCCATTGACGAGGGGAAGATCGGTAAACCGATCCTCGGTACGGTCAACATGTACGGCTGGCGCGACGCCGCTTATTACGCGTCTGATCCGTGGCGCGGCACCTGGAAAGGCGAAGGCGGCGGTGTGCTGGTCAACCAGGCGCCTCACCAGCTTGATCTGCTGCTGTGGTACATGGGTGAGATCGAGGAACTGTATGGCATGTGGGACACCCTCAACCATCCGGGACTGGAAGTGGAAGATACCGCTGTCGCGGTGATCCGCTTCAAAAACGGCGGTCTGGGGAATATTGTTGTCAGTAATTCCCAGAATCCCGCGCTTTACGGGAAGGTCCATGTCCATGGAAGCAACGGCGCCTCTGTCGGTGTACAGACCGACGGCGGGGCGATGTTCATCGCGGGTGTCTCTTCCATCACGGAAGCACCCTATAACGATGTCTGGACCGTCCCCGGAGAAGAAGGCTGTAAGGATCAATGGAAAGCGGAAGATGAGGCATATTTCCAAACGATCGATGCCACCACACACTTCCATTATGTCCAGCTCAAAGATTTTGTTGACGCGCTCCGTGAAGGCCGCCGGCCTCTGATTTCCCTCGAGGACGCCCGGCAGACCGTTGAATTATTCACCGCAATTTACCGCTCGCAGCGTGACCGGAAACCCATTGCCTTCCCGCTGAAGGGCGAATACGGAAATGATTATGACGGAAGGATCGGAAAGGCGCATTAATGATTTGTTCAAGGAATAACTTGATTAACATCGGGTTTGTTTGTATAATTTAAGTTAGTTTGCAGTAGAAAGGACCTGTCTTATGGCTTTGATCGTTACCAACAGCCGGGAAATGACCGACTTCCAGCCGAAAAAGGATTTCTTTGTCGGCATTGATTCGGATGGCTGTGTTTTTGACGCCATGGAAATCAAACATAAGGAATGTTTTATTCCGAACACTGTGAATGCCTGGCGGCTGCAGACTGTTTCCCGCTATGCGCGGGAGGTTCACGAATTTGTGAATCTTTATTCCAAATGGCGCGGCCTGAACCGGTGGCGGAACATCATCAGAACTATGGATCTGCTGCGTGACCATCCGGGCGTAAAGCGCTGCGGCTTTGAAGTGATGCGGTTGGATGGCATCCGCGGATTTGTTGAAAGCGGGACGAAACTCAGCGACGCCGGACTGTTTTCATATATGCGGACTCACTTTGAGCCTGATCTACAGATCGGTGTCCAGTGGTCCTCTGATGTGAATGCGGCGATTGAACGGATCGTTCACGGAATGATGCCTTTTGCTCCGGTGAAACCAAGCTTTGAGGCGTTAGCTCCTCATGCGGATCTTGCCTGTGTTTCCGCGACACGTAATGTTGACCTTGCGCGGGAGTGGACGTTCGCGGGCATTCTGGATGATGTGGAGCTGCTGTGCGGCCAGGAAGTCGGGAATAAAGAACAGATCCTGCATTTGACCGCGGAAGGAAAATACCCGAAAAATCATGTCCTGATGATGGGCGACGCGCCGGGAGATATGGAAGCTGCCCACGCCACAGGCGCTTTGTTCTTCCCGATCAATCCGGGGTATGAAGCTGATTCGTGGGATCGGTTTTACAGTGAAGGGTATAAGAAGTTTTTGGAAGGAACTTACGCATGCGAATATGAAGCAAAACTCATCCGCGAGTTTGAAAGCCTGCTGCCGGAAGTTCCGCCATGGCAAAAATAGGAAATCATTCAGAAGACGCCTTCCGGGGCTGTTCCCGGAGAAGGATCTCAGAATTATATACAATGAAGTTACAAGACCGGTTGGAGACCGGCAGAGGTGGAGCTCATGAAAATCTATGAATCAGCTGAAGATTACCTGGAAATGATCCTGGTTTTGAAGAAGAAAAAAGGGTCTGTTCATTCAATTGATATTGCGCGTGAAATGAATTTCTCAAAACCCAGCGTCAGTATCGCGATGAAAAAATTGAAAGAAGAAAATCTGATAACGATCAATGAAAATCGTGAGATCGATTTGACAGACTCGGGTCGGGAAATCGCGGAAACCATTTACGAACGGCATATTGTGCTCAGCGAGATCCTGAAAAAACTGGGCGTGGAGGAAACCACCGCGGTCAAAGAAGCCTGCCGGATCGAACATGTCATCAGCCAGGATTCATTCGAAAAAATCAAAGAAGCACTCAAGAGAGGAAATTATCTCGAAGCGCCTCTGTCATAAAGCTTGTTCTTCCGAATAAAAAACAGGGCATCGAAAAGTGTTTTCAATGCCCTGTTTTTATTATTCGTCAGTCTTCCTGCTCTGATTTACCGTTATAAATGTCAGCCAGGACTTTTATCTTATTGATGATATCCCGCCATTGAACCTGCGAGACACCCATTTTGCCGCGGATCAATTCCAGCGGAACGCCTTCAACATAATCTTTGACAAAGCATGTCCAGCGGCACATGGCAAAAGACAGGTGTTTGGTTAATCCCGCATCTTTGCCGATGTCCTCAAGAAGATATTCCAGACGGCGCGGGGACCAGGGGAAGAGCTTGTCGGTCGGCCGGTATTGCTCAATATACTCATCCAGGACAGGAAGCAGGTTAACGGGCAGGCTGATCGTCCGTTCTTTCGCGCGGTTTCCGAGTGTTCCGTAACGGATATGGAGCTTCGGCTTTAGAGGATCTTCCCGGTCGATATGATTTTTGGAAATACCCAGGGTTTCGCTCTTTTTGATCCCGGTTGAAAGGAGCAGCTGAAGAAGCAGCATATTCCGCGCATCTGGCTTTTTCTGGGTCCGGTATGCATTTGCCGCGTTCAAAACTGATTCGACTTCCTCTTTAGTCAGGATTTCCGGCATAGGAGAAACAACAGGTTTCTGGTCGATGGCCGCTGCCGGATCATTTTCAATGATCCCGAAGGTCGTCAGCCATTTGAAAAAAGACTTGATCGAGGTGATACGGCGGGAGTTCGTCTTGGGACTGCAGGGAACCTGCCGTTCATTGTTCATCCAATCCAAAAAATTGGAGATATCTTTTGTTGAAACGGAACCGATTGATTTATCCGGTGAAAAATAAGAAGCCAGCAGTTGTATATCCCCTTTAAATGCCTTGATCGTGTAGATCGATTTGTTTTGATCGATCAGGTAGCCTTCCCAGGCACGGATCGCGACAGGAAAGGTCGATTCGGCATTAATAAAATGGTTTGAATCTGCGCTGCTATTGTACATATACCGTGTCCTTTCTTGTTATAAATAATTATCAGTATGGTACCGGAGCGTAAAAAAAAATGATAATTGCTTAATATTTTGTGTCCGGTATTGTCTGACATTGTTTATTATAATGTATTTTATATTTTGTAAAATGTCAATTCTACAAATAAAATTATATTTTTTCCCCTCTGAATGGTAAAATTATCTTTGTGATTTTTATGACGCAAAATCACGGTAAACAGGTATGAAAAGAAGCAATACGATCGCAATACTTTCCTGGATTTCATTGGGACTGATTTTTCTGGCTGTGATGCTGACCGGTTTTCAGCTGATCCGTTACAGTCAGATGCGTTCCAATTATCCTTTGGACCTGACCATCGGTGATATCCCGGTCGGCGGGTTAAATTCGACACAGGCGGCAGAACGTCTGATCCGTGCTTATGGTATTCCGATCGAAATGGTTTACGGGGATTCCGTGATCCAGGTCAGTCCGTCTTCCATCGGTTTTTCACTGAACCTTGAAACCATGCTGGCAGCTGCCGATCTTCAGCGTACCCGCCGCGGATTCTGGGAAGATTTCTGGAATTATATCTGGAATTCTCTGCCGAAACCGCAGCCGGTCCCGCTTTCGGCGACGATCTCTGAAGAACGTCTGCGGGACTACCTGGTGAATGAAATTGTCCCGCGCTATGACCAGATGGCAAAAGCCCCGATCCCGGTGCAGGGCTCTGTCGGATTTTCACAAGGCGAATCCGGTCGGGAACTGGATATCAACCGGTCGATCACGCTGGTTCAGCAGGCGCTGCGTTCCTCATCGGAACGGCGTGTTTCCCTGCCTTATAACCGCACCGCGCCGCCGCAGGCTTCTTCGATCAGTCTGGAATATATGATCCGCCAGATCCTTCAGCAAAATGAATTTGACGGTGTTGCTGAATTTTACATTCTGGACCTTGACCGAAGAAATGAGATCAGCCTCGCGTTTTCGGATCTGCAAAGCATCCCGACAGGTGTTTCATTCACCGCGGCTTCAACCATCAAAGTGCCGATCATGATCTATACCTTCGCCAACCGGGATCTGCCGCTGCCGGATGCCATGCAGCGCAGCCTGGAATTAATGATCGAAATTTCCGAAAACTCTCCGGCTGATGACCTGCTGCAGGCGATCAGCGGCAATATGGCTCCGAACCTGTTTACGGATGACCTGCACAAGATGGGGTATACCAACACCTTTTTGGGCGGCCTTTTTTATAACGGTGCCCCGCTGCTGACACAGCACAGCACCACCGCGAATTCCCGCAAAGATGTCAATACGGATCCGGATGCTTATAACCAGACGACTGCCATCGATATGGGGATGATGCTGGATGACCTTTACCTCTGCTCCGTATATAACGGCGGGGCGCTGAAAGCCTTTTACGGTGACAGGCTGACGCAGCAGGAATGCACGACGATGATCGAAGAGCTTTCCAAAAACAAAACGGCGGTGCTGCTGGAGGCCGGTATTCCGGAAACTGTCCGTGTTTCCCATAAACACGGGTGGATCCTGGAGCGGGACGGGCTGATCCATAACATCAGCGACGCGGGGATCGTATATTCCCCGAAGGCGACTTATGTCTTTGTCATGTTTTTTTATCATCCCGATCAACTGGTTTTTGATCCGACAAACCTGATGGCTTCCCAGATCTCCAATGCTGTATATCAGTATTTCAACCAGTCGAATTAGCTTTGGGCAGTCAGCTGTCAAAGCACAGCAGTCAGAAAATATTGAAATATGAGCTTACAATTACACTTTATGAGAATTTTGAATAGAAGGAACGCTTGTTTATGAATGAAGAAAAAACAAATAAAATCGCGTGGCTTGAAAAACCTGTAATGAAGGCTTTTCCGCTCTTCTCATGGGAAAAACTGATCCTTACAGTCATCATCATTTTGGCGGTTTTGAGCCGCTTTATCCTGATCGGTTCCCGCGTGATGTCACATGACGAGATCAACCATGTCACACCGGCTTACAGCCTTTACCAGGGAAACGGGTATGCCCATAATCCGGTCACGCACGGGCCTTTCCAGTTCCATATGCTGGCATTGTCTTATTTTATCTTTGGAGACAGTGAT
Source organism: uncultured Chloroflexota bacterium (assembly GCA_902786265.1). GTDB lineage: Bacteria > Chloroflexota > Anaerolineae > Anaerolineales > Anaerolineaceae > Flexilinea. The sequence goes on from CADACE010000025.1 coordinate 57,954, forward strand.
TTTTCTTCCCGTATTCCTGCCGCTGCCTTCAGTCTTGCGGCTGTGATATTTGTCCTTTACGCTTTCCGCAGGTATCTCGGTCGGGTCGGAACACTGCTGGGAGGTTTGTTTTTTCTGGTTTCTCCTTATATTCTCTTCTACGGACGCTATACCCGGAATGAAGCTTTCATTGAGCTTTTCGCGGTTTTGACTTTTTACGCCTTTTACCGCTACTATGAGAAACGGGACAATAAATCCCTGTACCTTCTCGCGGTAACAACTTCACTCCAGTTCACTACAAAAGAAGTGGCATATTTTTACTGTGCGCAGCTGCTGCTTTTCTGCGGTTTTCTTTTCCTGCGGGAATTGTGGCAGATGCCTTGGGAAAACACCAAAACCCGGGCGAATTCCGCCAGTTATTTTCTGGGCGGGCTTCTGTTTATTCTCGGCGCCCTGCTGGCCTGGATGCTTCTGAAGAGCGATGAAACTTCCCTGCCGCTGCTTTCTCTGGTGCTCGGAGGGATCGGGCTTGTTGTGGTTCTGTGGTGGATCTTCTATACGGTCCGGGCTTTGGGGTGGAAAACAATACGTACATCTCCTTCGTTCAATCTCATTGTTTTCCTGGGTGCGCTGATCCTGCCGCAGCTGACCGCGTTTCCGGTCCATCTGATCGGCTGGGATCCGCTTGATTACAGCGCTTCGGGGATCCTGCATACAGGGATCGTCCTGGTGATCCTTACTGCACTGTCCTTTGCGATCGGTATCTGGTGGAACCGTTCTGTTTTTTTGAAAAGCGCCGCGGCGTTTTACATGATTTTTGTCTTTTTCTACACCACCGTTTTTACAAATATCCACGGATTTTTCACCGGCATCATCGGCGGGTTGGGGTACTGGCTTTCGCAGCAGTCCGTTCAGCGCGGCGGTCAGCCGATATACTATTACGCGCTCATCCAGCTGCCGGTTTATGAGTTTGCTGCCATAGCGGGAACGATCCTTGCGCTGGCGATCGCGATCAAAAAACGCAGGTTCTGGACCGTTCCGGGAGATATTCTTTCTTACAAACCGGAAGATGAAGTGATCATCATTTCAGAGGACCTTCCGGCGGAGCAAGAGGAAAATACGGAAGTGCCGGCGGAGGAACTCAGCGAGTATTATTCATTAACCGGTGAAGATTTGGAAGAAGAAACCCCTGCCGCGGCAGAAAAGCCCGATATGCCGGAACCTGAGACGGAAGGATCAGATGATGAAAATGTCTTGGATCCGGCTGAAGAAGATGAAGCTGCTGAAGTACTTCCCGCACCTGTATCCGGGAGCAAAGAACTGCCGGTTTTGCTTTTCCTGATCTATTGGGGGATCTCATCACTGGCTGCTTATTCCGTTGCCGGCGAAAAAATGCCGTGGCTGACAGTCCATATTGCCATTCCTCTGGCGCTTTCCGCGTCTTGGGGGCTGGGATATCTCATCGAAGTGATGCCCTGGAAGAGGATCTTTTCAAAAGACGGCTGGCTTGGTTTTCTGGGTATGGTCATTGCCGTTATCGGCGGCTGCGGGCTCATCACGGTTTTCAACAGCATTCCCCAGCCCTTCTCCGGAAAGGACCTGGAACAGCTCAGGGCGACTTTCCGTCTGGTGACAGTTCTGGTCTTCCTGGCGGCCGGTATTCTGATGATGCTGCGTTTCTGGAAAAAATGGCGTGCAGCGGTGATCCTGGAGATCCTTTCGCTGTGTATCATGATGGTATTGCTCGTGCTGCAGACCCGTACGGCGTTTGTTTCCAGTTTCGTCAACTATGACTATGCCAATGAACTCCTGGTCTACGCTCATGGCGGACCGGGGTCAAAAGTCGCTTTTGAGATGATCGAAGACCTCGGTACGAAGACAGGATTGGGAAAGCGGATCGGTGTTGCTTATGATAATGACACCAATTATCCTTTCTGGTGGTACCTGCGGGATTATACGAACAAAAAATATTTTGGGGAGGATAACCCGACGCGCGACCTGCGCAATTATGATGTGATCACAGCGAACACGACAAAAGAATCCCGGTTGGAACCGATCGTCAAAGACGGCTATTACCGCTATGAATATATCCGTCTCTGGTGGCCGAACCAGGATTATTTTAATCTGACCCCCGGGCGCATCATCAGCTCATTAGCAAATCCGCAGATGCGTTCAGCGCTCTTCAAAATCTGGCTGGACCGCGATTATTCCGAATACGCGAAGGTGACCGGAAAAACATCCCTGACCCGGGAGACCTGGGAGCCGAGTTCCCGCATGGTGATGTTTATCCGCAAGGACCTGATGAATCGCATCTGGGCTGTCGGGAACGGACAGCTGATCTCTGACGGCACTGCGTTTACCGTTGATAACGAGGAAGCTGTGTTTACACAGCTGCAGCCGGTGCTTTCCATCGGCAGGTATGGAACTGAAAATGGAAGCTTCCAAAAACCTCGCAATGCCGCGCTCTCTCCTGACGGCGAACGTATTTATGTGCTGGATTCCGGTAATAACCGGGTGCAGTATTTCGATAAGAACGGTCTGTACCTCGGACAATGGAACAGTGCTGCCGGTGTCGGTTTTTCCGAGCCCTGGGGCATTGCCGCGGACAGCAAGGGCAATGTATATATCGCCGATACATGGAACAACCGTATTGTGAAGTGCGACGCGGACGGGAATTTCCTGACGCAGTGGGGTGCCAATGATCCCTATAACCCGGGCGGCAGTTTCTACGGGCCTCGGGCGATCGCCATCAGCTCGGAGGATATCGTCTATGTCTGCGATACCGGTTACAAGCGCATCATGATCTATGATGAAAACGGCAATTACCTGCGCAAATTCGGCGTTTCCGGAATGGGAATGGGCGAACTGGATGAACCGGTCGGGATCGCTCTCCTGGATGATGAGCATCTTGCAGTAGCTGATACATGGAACCAGCGGGTTCAGGTCTTCAATGTTTCCGACAAAGGACTGCAGAACGGTGTGACTCTGGTCTTTGATGTGAACGCGTGGTATACGCAGTCACTGAACAACAAACCGTATATCACCGGTTCTGCCGCCTCCGGAGCGATATTCCTCACCGACCCGGAAGGAAGCCTGGTCCATCAGTATGATATGAACGGGAAACTGGTGCGGACTTGGAACGGGGATGGCGGGGATATTGACCGCTTCAGTATGCCGACCGGCATCACCATGGGTCCGGATGGCAGCATTTGGGTGGTCGATACGGAAAACTGCCGGGTGAATAAGTTCATTCTGCCCTGATCCGGTTTTTGAGTGGAGTAATAATAAAAATACCCGCAGCTGCTGCGGGTATTTTCATGTGTCAGTAAGTTATTCTGCGCTTATTTTGAAAGAAGCTTCACAACGTCGCCAACGGTTTTGATGCCGGTGGCATCTTCATCGGAAATGGTGACGTTGAATTTTTCGCTGAAGCCGTCGATGAGGAAGAACTGATCCATGGAATCGGCCTTCAGGTCTTCAATAAAGCGGGTTTCCGGCGTGATGTTGGCGCCGTCAATTTTCAGAACATCGCAAATAACACTTTTTACATCTTCAAAAACTGAATCCATATTTCCTCCGGTTCAATATTGATGTATTTCATTCCTATTTTATCATGAATCCTGAGATACCGCTACCTGCTTCCATAAATAGTACAGCCGGCATAATGAATAAGCTCTGCGCAGGTGCAGTTTGTTTGGAATTATTGCCTGTTTCTGCGGAAATCAAAGCCGATGTGGTATAATGCGGTGTTATACAGGACCAATGTGCCTATCGGACTTTGGTATCTGATTTTATGCGTTAAATTATCAGGAGTGATTCATGAGCGGATTAGAGATCAGAAACCTATACGTCAGCGTTCACGAAAAGCAGATCATCGAAAATTTTTCACTCGCCGTTCCGAAAGGCGAGATCCACGCCATTATGGGCCCGAACGGGACCGGGAAATCGACCCTTTCCTATACTATTATGGGCCATCCGGCATATAAACCTTCTTCCGGTGATATTTTGATGAACGGCGAGCGTATCAACGACTGGACGCCGGATAAGCGTTCTCATGCAGGTCTCTTCCTCGCGCTGCAGTATCCTGTCGCTGTCCCCGGTGTTACCGTCGCGAATTTCCTGCGCACGGCGCTGAACACCCAGCGTAAAGCCCGCGATCCGGAGGATCACGGCATCCCCGTTCCCGCTTTCCGCAAACTGCTGCGGGAAAAGATGGGAAAACTCAAGATGGATTCCTCCTTTGCTTCCCGCTATCTGAACGACGGTTTTTCCGGCGGTGAAAAGAAACGCACCGAGATCCTGCAAATGGCCGTGCTGCAGCCGGAGATCGCCATTCTGGACGAAATCGACTCAGGTCTTGACATTGACGCGCTGCGCATCGTTGCGGAAGGTGTCAACATGCTGGTGCAGGAAAACGGTATGGGCGTGCTTGTGATCACCCATTACCAGCGGCTGCTGGACTACATCAAACCGGACGCTGTCCATGTGATGATGGATGGCCACATTGTCCGCTCCGGCGATGATTCTCTCGCTCTGGAATTGGAAGAAAAAGGCTACGAGTGGCTGAAATAAGAGTGCAGTGTTAAGAGTGAAGAGTGAAGCGAAAATGAATGAAAATAAAAACTCTTACGATGATCTCGGCCTGAATAATGAGGCGTATGCCTTTCAGGATCCGGATGTATCGGTTTTCAAGACAAAAGAAGGCCTGGATGAAGAAGTAGTCCGCCAGATTTCCGCCATGAAGGGCGAGCCGGAATGGATGCTGAATTACCGTCTCAAGAGCCTTGAACATTTCCAAAAACGTCCGATGCCGGACTGGGGTCCGGATGTTTCCAATCTTGACCTGGACCATCTGGTTTACTACGTCCGTCCTTCGGAAAAATCCGAAAAAAGCTGGGATGACGTCCCGGAGACGATCAAAAATACCTTTGACAAGCTGGGAATTCCGGAAGCAGAACAGAAGTTTCTGGCCGGTGTCGGTGCACAGTATGAATCGGAAATGGTCTACCATTCCATTCAGGAACAGCTGGAAAAGCAGGGCGTGATCTTTGTCAGCATTGAAGACGGTCTGCGGCTCTATCCGGAATTGTTCCGTGAGTATTTCGGGACGGTCGTGCCTTATAACGACAACAAATTCGCGGCGCTGAACGGCGCGGTCTGGTCCGGCGGGTCATTCGTATATGTACCGAAGGGCGTCCATGTGGAGCTGCCGCTGCAGGCGTATTTCCGCATGAATATGGCGAATGTCGGACAGTTTGAGCGTTCGCTCATCATTGCCGATGAAGGATCCCAGGTCCATTATGTGGAAGGCTGTACCGCACCGCAGTACACGACAAACTCCTTCCATTCCGGTGTGATCGAGATCGTCGTCAAACGCGGAGCGCGGGTGCGCTATTCGACCATTCAGAACTGGTCCACCAATGTCTATAATCTCGTGACTCAGCGTGCCAAGGTATTTGCCAACGGCACGATGGAATGGGTCGATTCCAACCTGGGCTCCCATGTAACCATGAAATATCCGGCCTGCTACCTGATGGAAGAAGGCGCCCATGGGGAAATGCTTTCCATGGCATTTGCCGGACGCAATCAGATCCAGGATGCGGGTTCCAAGATGGTCCACTTTGCCCCGAATACCACCAGCAAGGTGACCTCGAAATCTATCTCGAAAAACGGCGGGCGTTCTTCCTTCCGCGGTTTGGTGAAAGTCATGCCCGGCGCTGTAAACGCGAAAGTCAATGTCGTCTGTGACGCGCTGATCCTTGACCCGATCTCCCAGTCCGATACCTATCCGACCATGGATGTGAAGCAGAAGAATGTCTCGATCGGGCATGAAGCTTCGGTTTCCAAGGTTGGGGAAGAGCAGCTTTTTTATCTGATGAGCCGCGGGCTGAGTGAAGAGGACGCGACTTCCATGGTCGTTTCCGGCTTTATTGAACCGCTGGTCAAGGAACTGCCGATGGAATACGCGGTGGAAATGAACCGCCTCATCCAGCTGCAGATGTCGGATTCGATAGGATAAGGAGGAGAAAATGGCAAAAATCGATCAGACCCTTTCCGCACTCCTTGAGAGTTCTCTTGAAAACATAACAAATCGCACCTCGCAGCCTGTGGAAATTCTCGGCAAAGAGAAACACGTCGACGACCTCTGCGCTCACTTTGTCTGGAACAACGGGCAGCAGTCTGTGTTCCTGTGCCCGAAAGCGGTCGAAAAGGGCGCTGTTTTTTCCGATGTTGAAGAAGCTTTGAAAAATCATCCGGAATTGGCGGAAAAACTTGAAACCTTAACAAAAAATGATGCGGATGATGTCTATTCTCAACAAATCGCGCCGCTGGCGGAAGACAGTATTGTGCTCTTTATCCCGCGTAAGATGTGCCAGAAGCGTGAGTTTCTGCTGGATGTGGAGCTTTCCGACCCTGAACGGGCTGCTCTGATGAAGGTTTTCGTGATCATCGATGACGACGCCTCCGCGGTAGTGACCCTGAATATGCATTCACGCGGGACGAACAATACCAATCTCTTCGTCGGACAGTTTTACTGTTCCGTCGGGAAAAATGCCCATCTGGTGCTCAACGAAGTCCAGGATTTCGGCGGGCAGACCGTTTGTGTGCGGCGGAAACAGACCATCGTTCAGGATGGCAGTGATTTTCACTGGAATATCTGCGAACTGGGCGGGACAAAGAGCTATGACAGCCTTGACGTATGCCTGAACGGAGAGAATTCTTCCGCGATCGTTTACGGGCTGTATTTCCCCGTGAAAGATCAGCAGATGCATATTGAGACCCGGCAGGATCATCTGGTTCCCCATACCTATTCCAACCTGTATTACAAGGGCGCTCTGGCAGACAAAGCCAAAGCCAGCTGGGAAGGGATGATCTATGTGGACCCGAAAGCGACGAAAACTGACGGATATCAGAAGAATGAAAATCTGATGCTTTCGGATGACGCGGAAGTCTTCGCCAAACCGGGCCTGGAGATCATCATGGATGATGTCAAATGCTCCCATGGGACCACCATCACCAACATTGATGATGACCAGATCTTTTACCTGACCAGCCGCGGCATCCCGGAGAGGGAAGCTGAAAAGCTGGTGATCCGGGGGTTTTTTGATACGATTCTTAATCTTGTCACGTATTCGCCGATCCGTGGGAAGCTGCAGAACAAAATTGATTCCAAAATGCAGGAAGGAGAATAAATATGGCTCATTCCACTCCACCCCTGAAAGCTACTGACTGGGGACAGCAGTATGAAGTTGGTGATATTGTCGAAGTAAACTGTGATTATGAACGGAAGGGTGAACGCCGTCATGGCTGGATCCGGGGGATCGTTGTACAGGTCGATCCGAAGATGATCGCTGTGCAGTTCCGTGCCAACGTGTATCTGACGGATGGCTGGATGGTTCCGGATCATATTCTGTGGTATCCGCTGACTTCGCCTTTTGTCCGGCCGAATACGAGAGGTTGATCCGGCATGTTGGATGGTTCTGTTATTCTGAAAGATTTTCCGCTTCTGCAGCAGACAGGTGCGGATGGCCGGCGTATCTGCTACCTGGATTCCGGTGCGACCAGCCAAAAGCCAAAGGCTGTTATCGACGCGGTGACAGATTATTATGAACATTTCAACGCCAATGTGCACCGCGGGATTTATGAGATTTCCGAGCGGGCTACGGAGGCGACGGAAGTGACCCGCAAAAAGGTCCGCGATTTTGTCCATGCCGCCTCAACTTCTGAGATCATTTTTACCCGTAACGCCACAGAGGCCGTGAACCTTGTCGCCCGGACCTGGGGTGAAGCGAACCTGAAAGCCGGTGATACGGTGATCCTCAGTGAGATGGAGCACCATTCCAATCTGGTTCCCTGGTATATGCTCGCGGAAAAGATCGGCATCCGGGTGGAATTTGTGCCCGTAACGGATGAATTCCGGCTGGATCTGGATACGTACCGCAGCCTTTTGAAGAACACGAACGCGAAGCTGGTTTCGATCACCGGTATGTCCAATGTCCTCGGCACCATCCCGCCGGTCAAAGAGATGGCGCGGGATGCCCATGCCGCGGGTGCTCTGTTCCTGATGGATGGCGCGCAGTCTGTGCCGCATATGCCGGTCGACGTTCAGGATCTGGATGTCGATTTCGCTGTTTTTTCCGCACACAAAATGCTCGGTCCGACGGGTCTCGGTGTGTTATATGGCAAAAAGGCTTTGCTGAACGCCATGCCGCCTTTCCTGGGCGGCGGTGATATGATCGGCAAGGTCCATCTGGGATCATTTACCTGCAACGAACTGCCCTATAAATTTGAGGCCGGTACGCCTTCGATCGCTGAAGAAGTGAGCTTCGGCGCCGCTGTTGATTACCTGAACGCGCTGGGAATGGAGAATGTCTTCGCGGAGGAACAGCGTCTGACCGATCTTGCCATTGCCCGCTTGTCGGAGATCCCCGGACTGAAGATTTTCGGTCCGCGTGATGGAGATCGGGGCAGCGCGGTGAGCTTTACGCTGGATTATGTCCATCCGCATGATACCGCGGATATCCTCGGTTCCCGGAATGTCTGCGTCCGTGCCGGACATCATTGTGCCATGCCGCTGCATGAACGCTTTAACGTTCCCGCGACAACGCGCGCGAGTTTTTATATCTATAACACCGAAGAAGACATCGACCGCCTTTGCGAAGCGCTGATGTATGTGTATAAGTTATTCGGATGAGAAAATGAAGATGTAAGAAGAAAGAATGAAGAAAAAGATATATTAATGTCAGCAGTAATTTTAGTGGAAACTGTGTGATGTATTTCTTCATTCTTCATTCATAATTCTTCATTTTAGAGCCGGAGGTATTTATGGACGATATGTACCGCGAACTGATCATTGAGCATTACAAAAACCCGACTTACCGCGGGAAGCTGGATCCCTGTGACCACAGCTATGAGGATGAAAATCCTTCCTGCGGCGATGAACTGCGGATCATGCTCAATGTGGATGAGAATAATGTCATTACCGATGCCCGCTTTGAAGGTCATGGCTGCGCGATTTCCCAGGCTTCTGCCGATCTGCTCCTGGAAGAAGTGATCGGGAAGAACGTGGATGAAGTCAAGAACATGACAAAAGAAGATGTGCTCGACCTGCTCGGGTTGGAAACGCTCGGCCCTGCGCGAATTAAATGCGCAATGCTCTCGCTCAAATGTCTCAAAGCCGGCCTCTACGGTGTGGAAGGCCATGCCTGGGAAGATATTATTTAGTTATAACGTAACTGTTCAGAACTTGTTCGGGGACGGTTCTTCCGGGGCGCTTGCGCCGGGGAGAACTGTCCTCCCGTTTTCGCAGGATGATCGTTGATCGTTGGCAGGTTCTGAATCGATACACTGAAATAAGATTTTTGATTTATGTCAGCTGATAAATCAATACAACATATCAAAACAATACGGGAGTCGAATTTTCGTCTCCTTCATCTTTTCAGCCTGTATCTGAACGAGCGGGCTGATTTTATTTCCGCGGAGATGGTGAAGGAAATCGCCGGGATCGGCGGATTCAGTGAAGAAGAGGCTTTCCTGATCCTTTTTGCGGAGGCCTGCGGTGTCCATCCGACGGATGGCGGCGCGGACAGAGACTTCTTCAGCGATTATCTCGCTCCGTCGGTCCGCTGCATGGATGCGGATGTGTACAGAAATGATCCCTATTACCGGAATATCCGTTTTGATAATGTGTGTGACGGGAACTGGGAGCTGCGCACGGACCGGCTGAAACCGTTTCAGCCTTTCATCTGGGGCGATGTTCGACCGGATGAACAGCTGCGCGAGCTGCCGCCGCTTGGATATTTCAAAGAAGAATTCCCCTATCCGGTGGTCCTTGAAGACGGTCGGGAATGGATGCTCGTAACTCCCAACGAAGTGGAGACGATCCGTCCGGCAATTGCTGCGGCGCACGGAGACGTGGTGACTTTCGGGCTGGGACTCGGGTATTTCCCGTACATGGTGTCTGAAAAACCGGATGTGAACCGGGTCGTTATCGTGGAGCGGGATCCGAAAGTGATCGGTTTGTTTGAAAAGTACATCCTGCCGCAATTCGGCAGACGTGAAAAGATCCGCCTTGTCTGCATGGACGCCTTTGATTATCTGGATACGGTCATGCCGCTGGAGCATTTTGATTACCTTTACGCGGATATCTGGCATGATGCCGGGGACGGCGTCCCGCTTTACCTGCGGTTTAATAAATATGAAGACCGTTTTCCTGAGATAAAATTCGATTACTGGATCGAGGAAACGATGCTTTCCTATCTTCGCTGGTATGATTTTGACCGGATGCCGGATGATGTCCGGGATCCTTACCGCTGGCTGGACAACGCAAATACCAAACAGCGCGCGAAGCTGCTGGATGCCGAAAAATATTTGGCATACACGCGTCAGTGACAAGGGCCGGCGTGAATGCAGCTGCGAAGCCGGTGTCAGTTGATGTGCTTACTGACCATTGGTTACCCTCTGCCCCATATCTGCTTTGAAAGGAGCAGGTTTTACCGGTTTGATTCAGAGCAGGTGCCTCAACCCCATATTTAACAGATATCTTTCTTCAGCGTCTTTTAGGCAGCTCATCAGCGTATTCACATTTGTGATATAACCGGTATCTCTGCATTTCCAACTATAGCAAAATCGCAGGATCATTTTCAATTGCATCATATGTTGATTTTATCTGACCAAATCCTGCGGAAGAGAGAACATAAAAACCGGGGCGCCGGGGCAGCGGGCGGCTTTAGCCGGCCCGCGCCCCGGCAAAGAAAAAAAAGGCGCGGGCTGTTACTTCGGCAGGCATCTGATGCTCATTCCGCGCCTGCTTCGCAGCAGCATTCCCTTTGGGAAGGCTTAAGTATTATTAATTCCTTCGAGTATTTCAGTGTGATTTTATCTGATATAATTTGGTATACTTCCTGAAAGATATCGTATCTTTACTTATGCCGTTTATCCTGATATACTTAAAGAGATCACAAAATTACACCGGAAAGGATGGCTGATTATGCGTAAAATTGCATGCGAACGGGGTGACCGTCTTACGAATCGTATCATTAAATTGCACAACTATCTGAGGGATGAAGCTGATGAAGATTATCTGGCAGAGCAGATCTTTCAATATGGTGCAATGATAGGACCCGGTATGAGCCGCCTGGATCAGTCAGATGACCGGATGGAATACATAAAGAATCTTCATAATGCCATGCGGAATATTGTAAAAACCAAATTATGGCTGGATATCATCGATGAACGCGGTTTTATTGAATATCGTACTTATATCAGTATGGTGAGGGAATGTCAGGACCTGATCGATATCCTGATGAGGAAAACCGAGGGAATGGCCTCCGATCTCGGCATTTGGGAAGAATCGGAGCCGTAAAGCAGAAAATCAAGAGCTCTTCCTGTTAAACACATCAATAATAGGGGACGGTTCACCTGAGGCGCTTGCGCCGAAGGGAACTGTCCTCCAGTTTTCAGGGGATAAGCGCTTGTCTGCTGCATGCAGTGCGGAGCTCTCGCTATGAATTCAAATAAGTGCCCAACCTGCGAAGGCGGGAGGAGGGTTCCCCTCGGCATTCGCCTCGGGAGAACCATCCCCGTTAAAATTCCTGGCTCCCGGAACCTGATCCCCGGACCCTGAAAGCCCAAAAAAATTGGTTGTCACAATTAATCACAAATTTTGAAAAAAGTACTTGACAGGGAGATAAGACTGCATATAATAAATGACTGTTGCCCACGAAACGGGGACAACAAAAACAAAGAACCTTGACAATT
>CADACE010000026.1 GCA_902786265.1 uncultured Chloroflexota bacterium
AAATAATTATATCATAAAGTGTAAAAAAATGCGAGGTTTTCCTCGTATTTTCATGACTTTTTGGTTACTATTTTATTTATCTAAGTGGCAAACTTGGGTTGGGAAGGCTCCGGTCCCTGACACCTGGCACCTGAGACCCGGTACCTGCTTCCTGCTTCCTTTATTACCAGAGTGTACACCCTGAATTAAAAAAAAGAAAACCGGCAATGTTGTCCGTTGACAAAACGCAAAAATTGTGGTAGCAAAATAGAACAAACCTGGGGACAGTTCATACAGGGGCCGGTTCACATCGCCGGTTGTTCGCTTATCGTCCTCAGTCATGCACGGCGATGAGAACCGTACCCCGGGGATACGGCAATGAATCAAGGAGAAAACCTCCACCGCGGGATAAAGCACCGTGAACCCGGGAACAGTTCCTGACGCCGAACAATGTTATGGCCGAACAGCCCGGTCCCGGCGTCATGAACCGCTCCTCTTGACTAATCTGTTCAGCGGGATTCGGCGCCGGGATCTTTTTGCCGGCCGCTGTCATGAGCTTTGTCTGATGCCGGATAATTCGGATAATATTGAAGCATGATCAATACAGAAGAAGTGATTCGGTTTTTTGACCGCCTGGCTCCCGGGTGGGACAGCAGCATTTTTCGTAATGATGCCGTTGTTTCCGCGATTCTTGATAACGCAAAAGTCACGGAAGGGAAAGATATCCTGGATGTGGCCTGCGGGACCGGCGTACTGATCCCGGATTATCTGGACCGCAGGGTCGCTTCCGTGACCGCCATTGATATTTCCCCGAAAATGGCGGAGATCGCGAGGTCAAAATTCCCGCAGCAGAATGTCACGGTGCTCTGCGGTGATGTGGAAAAAATGGATACGGAACAGCGTTTTGACTGTATCGTAGTTTATAATGCCCTGCCTCATTTTCCCAACGCGGAAAATCTGATCAGACATCTTACTTCCCTGCTGAAACCGGGCGGGATCCTGACAGCCGCGCATGGGATGAGCCGGGAAAAGATCAACGATCATCATCATGAAACCGCGCAGGCTGTTTCCAATGGACTTATATCCGCGGAAGACCTTGCCGGGATTTTTTCCAAATATCTGAATGTCACAACGGTCCTCAGCACACCTCTGATGTACCAGGTCGCCGGCGAACGAAGTTAATTGTAAAAGAGCGGCTAAATGTTGGATAGCCGCTGATTCGAAGCAGGAAAAGACTTCTTATTATTTGAATTTGCTTCAATATTATTGATCAGGTATGCGTTTGCACAAAACCCCTTGAACTTTTTAGCAAGCACTACACAAAAACACCCGATTTTTGCGTGTGCAGCAGTCAGGAAAATCGGACAAAAGAAGTGATTTTTTTTATTTTTATAAAAGTGGAAACATAGCTGTTTTACTTTCAAAAATCGTTTTGTAAAGCAGATAAGCCAGTCTGATTATTATTTCCAACGCCGAAAATTTTCCCTGCTGCCAGATCCTCCGAAAGAAAAGGCGTCTCATACAGTGGAAGCGTCAGCAGATTTTTGGATGGGTCATATCCCCGGTTATTGGCGGAAATCTTGATTGCAATCCCGCTGCTGTTGTGATTGCGGAATTTTTCCAGTGAATTCAGCGAGCCCCGGCCTTTCTTAACATCAATTGGTACTGCACTGCTGTTTGCTTCAACAATAAATTCTATCTCTGCGTCATTTTTTCCTCTCCAATAGTAAAGAGGAATATCTCTGGCTGCCAGTTCCAGAGCAACATAGTTTTCAAAAAAGATCCCGGCGAGCTTATTTTGACCGCTTTTGGTTAGAAAAGCGGATACACCGGCGCCACTTTGCCATGAGAACATGCCGATATCCCCAAGATACAACCGGAATAATGCGTCTTCATCAGGCATGAGCGGAAGTAGTGCGTGTTCTTTCACCTGAAATGATCGATGGATCACATGCGCCATTGTCAGCCAGTCAATCGGGGCACGGAAGTCTCTTACCTTTTTGCCGGACTCGATCAATCCCGGACTGAAGTTTTTTGATTCTCTGTTTAATTCACGGTAAATTCCTTGAAAAACATTTCTTGATCGTATCACGGATTCAGGGCTGGCTTGATACAGTTCCATGTCAGAGAGATAATTGTCGTATAGATCTTTCAGGATCTGCTGTGATTCCAAATAATCGCGGGTCCGGATAAAAGTATCGACTGCTTCAGGCATCCCGCCAATGAGCAGAAACTGATAAAGCGCTTCCATCGCCAAATCGTGCACAGCAGGTTCAAGAGCTGTTCCGGAGGAATATGCTTCCCGGATTATGTCATAAAGCGGTTCGTTATCATTCAGCAGAAACTCATCAAAAGTCATCGGGTAAAGTGTCAGCTGGTTGATTTTTCCTACCGGAAAAAGGAACTGTTTGCTGCCTGGCCCTCTTTTGTGTGTTTCACGCTGGATCTTGATCCTTACCATGGAACCGGTCGCGATAACGGGCTGGCTCCTCAGATCCTGACAAAAATATTTCAACGATGTGATGATCGCGGGACATTCCTGTATCTCATCGAATATCAGCAGCGTTTCCGGAGTGACTGGCTGTCGTTTTACCGCAGAGATATAGCGTATGATATCATTTGGGTCAATATGCTCCGTGCAGTATTCCGTGATCTCATTTTCCACACGGAAATCAATGTATATCGAATTTTCAGGAAAATATCTTTTGGCAAAAAGATCCCTGATCAGATAAGTTTTTCCCACCTGGCGCGCACCCCAGACGACCATCGGTTTTCTGAGGGGGCTCTCCAGCCATTTTTCAAGTTTTTTGACGGCAAGTCTTTCCATAATAAATTAATTGCACCTTACAGGAATTATTCTATCAAATTAAATGCACCTTTAAGGAGAATTCTAAATCGTTTTATTACACCTTTTCCCCGAAATATTGCAGCAGTCAGAAAAAAGACAGTTCTCCGCCGCAATGTACATGGCAGAAAACTGTCTCTTGTTTTAATAATATTTGATTGCGAACTGCTGCTTTACGCGGTCAGGATCAGATCCTTGGCGGCTTTGACCTCGTCCATGCGGCCGAAGGGGGTGGTGAGCGGCGCGTCATGCAGGAGCTGCGGATCCTCTTCCGCTTCCTTTGCGATGGCGAGCAGGGCTTCAATGAATTCATCCAGGACCTGTTTGTTTTCGGTCTCGGTGGGTTCGATCATCAGCGCTTCATGGACGATGAGCGGGAAGTAATTCGTCGGCGGATGGAATTTGTAATCCATCAGGCGCTTGGCGATATCCAGTGCGCGGACTTCCGGCGCGTTGGGCAGCTTGCCTTCCAGTACGAACTCGTGCATGCACGGGCGGTCGAAGGGAAGCGGATAGACCTTCTTCAGCGCTGCCATCAGGTAGTTGGCGTTCAGGGTGGCGTATTCGCTCACGCGGCGCAGGCCTTCTTCGCCTTCCATCAGGATATACACATAAGCCTTGACCATCACACCGAAGTGGCCCCAGAAGGAGCGGACCTGTCCCATGCTCTCTTCCGGCATCTTCAGACCGTACAGCGGAGGCAGTTCTTCGGTTTCTTCTTCCAGAACGCAGGCAACCGGACCCGGGATGAAATCAGCCAGGAAAGCCTTGGCGCAGATGGGGCCGGAACCCGGACCGCCGCCGCCGTGCGGGGTGGCGAAGGTCTTGTGCAGGTTGAAGTGCATCACATCAAAACCCAGATCGCCGGGGCGGGCGATGCCCAGCAGCGCGTTCATATTGGCGCCGTCGCCGTAGACCAGACCGCCGGCCTTGTGGACCATCTCATTGACTTCGACGATGTGTTCATCGAAGAGCCCGAGGGTGTTCGGGTTGGTGATCATGATGCCTGCCAGCTCGTCGTTGCAAAGCGGAGCCAGTTTTTCCAGGTCGATGTTGCCGCGTGCGTCGGTGGGGACCGGTTTGACGACCAGTCCGCTCATGGCGGAGGTCGCGGGATTGGTCCCGTGGGCGCTGTCCGGGATGAGCATGACCTTGCGCTTGTCATGACCCTGTGCCTGATGCCAGGCGACGATGGTCTTGACACCGCTGAATTCGCCATGGGCACCGGCAGCGGGCGTGAGCGTGCAGGCGTCCATGCCGCTGACACGCTGGAGCATGCCCTGCAGCTCATACATCAGCAAGAGCGAGCCCTGAACCGTTTCGATCGGCTGCAGCGGATGGACGTTGACGAACCCGTCCAGGCGGCTGAGTTTTTCGTCGATCTTCGGGTTATATTTCATGGTGCAGGAGCCGAGCGGATAAAAGCCGTTGTCCAGTGAGTAGTTCAGCTCTGAAAGATTGGTGAAGTGGCGGACCACATCCGCTTCGGAAAGCTCCGGAAGGGGCAGATCTTCACGGAGAAGCCCGGCGGGCAGTTCGGTTTCGGGAACGTCGCATTTCGGATAGCGCATCCCGCGGCGTCCGGCGGAAGAGAGTTCAAAAATCGTCTTTTGTTCGTTTCCGGTGGTCGGTTTAGTGCTCATGGTGATGATGTCCTCCCTTCAAAACCAGACAGAGATCATCGATATCCTGTTTGGAATTCATTTCGGTGACGGCAATCAGCAGGCAGTTTTCGAAGACCGGGTAGGAACCGGAAAGGTCGTAACCGCCGAGAATGCCGTGTTCCAGCAGGTGTTCCTGCAATTCATCGACCGGTTTCGGGCATTTGACCACGAATTCATGGAAGAACGGACCCGGGTTCAGGATTTCGTAACCCTTCAGCTCGCTGATTTTCTTCGCGGCATAGTGGGCTTTGTTATAACACAGGCCCGCAACTTCGCGGAGACCTTCCTTGCCAAGCAGGCTGAGGTAGATCGCGGCGGTCAGGGCGTTCAGTCCCTGGTTGGAGCAGATGTTGGAGGTCGCCTTTTCCCGGCGGATGTGCTGTTCGCGCGCGGTCAGAGTGAGCACGTAGCTCTTTTGTCCGCGGTTGTCGACGGTCTGTCCGACGATCCGTCCGGAGACCTTGCGGATCAGTTCCTTGCGGGTGGCAAAAATGCCGAGGTACGGTCCGCCGTAGGAAAGCGGGATGCCCAGCGGCTGGCCTTCACCGACGACCACATCAGCGCCCATCTCACCCGGGGTCTTGAGCAGACCCAGCGCGATGGGGTTGACGCAGACGCAAAGCAGGGCGCCCTTGGCGTGGCAGGCTTCCGCGAGTTCGCTGAAATCGAAGATCTGGCCGAAGAAGTCAGGATACTGGACCATGACCATGGCCGTATTTTCATCTACCGCGTCGATCAGCTTCTGCGGGTTTACGTCTTCCAGACTGTTGAAGGTCGGGGAGATCATGTACATGCCGTCGAAATCGCTGAGGTAGGTGCGCATCACGGACTGGTAATGCGGATGGAGCCCCGGAGAAACGAGGATCTCCTTGCGTTTGCCGCGGAACTGGTGATAAGCGAGGATCCCCGCTTCCGCGCAGGCGGTCGCGCCGTCGTAATGAGAAGCATTGGCGCAGTCCATGCCGGTGAGGCGGGCAATGAGGCTCTGGTATTCAAAGATTCCCTGCAGGGTTCCCTGGGAGATTTCGGGCTGGTAAGGCGTATAGGCTGTGTAAAATTCCCCTCTGCTAATCAGGTTGTCGATAGCGGCCGGGATGTAATGATAATAAGCACCGGCGCCGAGGAAACAGACCGCGTTGGAGAGGGAGAGGTTTGCTTCAGCCATTTCTTTAAGCTGAGCGGAAGCTTCCATCTCCGTCATGCCGTGGAGCATGCCAAGCTTCGGGAAGCGGTGCTGTTCCGGGATGGCGGCGAAAAGATCTTCGATCTTCTCCACGCCGATGGATTTCAGCATTTCCTCCCGTTCGGATTCAGTGTGAGGAATAAACATTAATGCTCCCGTTCGGCACAGTATTTTTCGTAAGCGGCTGCATCCATCAAATCGGATTCGTCAACCGGACCGTCGAGTGTCACTTTGATGAACCAGGCGGCTCCGAAAGCGTCCTTGTTGATGATTTCAGGTTCATCCGCGATTGCTTCATTGATGGCGGCAACGGTGCCGGCAACCGGGGTGTAGATATCGGAGGCTGCTTTGACGGATTCGACGGTACCGATGCAGTCACCGGCTTCGACGGATTCCCCCTCTTCAATGCTCACTTCCGCGAAGACGATGTCGGAAAGTTCGCTTTGTGCGTAGTCGGTAATGCCGATGGTGGCGGTGTCCCCTTCAATGCGGACCCATTCATCATTTTTGGAATAAAGTAAACCGGATTCGATTTTCATGTGATTTTTCTCCTTTGTTGAAAAACGAAAGTTTCCTTTCGTACTAACCTCATAATAATTATAGTAGGAAAAACGGTTTTGTGGGATGTTATTGATTCTTTAATCGTTTTCATTGAGCCAGGATCTCAGGAGCCGCGAATAGCGGGGCAGGTCTTCCACATAACAGGAATGCCGGCAGGTGCGGAACAGCTCCCAGCGGGAATTGGGAATGCGGTCGAACATGGTTTTGGCAATGTATGGCGTGCAGAGGTCATTCCCGCCGCTGATGATGAGGGCCGGTTCTTTAATGGTGCAGAGCTTTTCCGTGACATTGTAATCCTTTAGGGTTCCCAGCGGGGTGAACTCATTCGGTCCCCAGCCGACCACGTAGGCTTCCCGCCCGCTGCGTTTTTCTCGGGTCAGGCATTCCGGCGCGTCTTCTCCATAAGGGCCGCCGGCATGTCGGAGCATATATTCCGCTTCCGCCGCTTTGGCTTCAGGCGCGTCATAATTTCCGGTTTCCGCCGCGGTGCGGATGGCCTGCTGCATCTCCTCCGGAAGTTCTTTGATCATGCGGGCCTGTTCCGCGCCCCAGAGCTGGCTGGAGGGGAGTGTAGAGGAGAGGATGAGGCTTTTGATCCCCTCATGGGCGTAATTGCAGACATATTCCAGCGCCAGCATCCCGCCCCAGGACTGACCGAGCAGGTGGATTTCTTTAAGGTTCAGCGCTTCCCGCAGCGTGATGAGCTCCTGAACCCAGGTCTCCCTTGTCCAAAGCTCCGGGTGTCCGTCCAGGTAGGAGTTCCCGCAGCCGATCTGGTCATACATGATGAACTGCCGCTCATCTTCTTCGGCGAGGGAGTCCAGCACCTCGAAATAATTATGTGTTGACCCGGGTCCGCCGTGGAGCAGCAGCGGTGTCTTTTCCGTGTACTCTTCGCCGACGATCCGGTAATACGTCTGATACCCCATAAAGGGAATATAACCTTCTGTGATCTTCATCATTTTTTCCTCCATCTTTCCCGTGTTAACAGTTGATTTTACCCGAAAAATTTTAGCTGTTTATGGGATCGGGGACTCCGGTATCGCAGGCAGAGCGCCTGTTCTGTGAAGACCGGGGATGGGACCTTATACAAACGAAAGGACAATCGCTCTTCCATTGATGCGGGAAGACAGCGATGATCCAAGGATGAGCGGCGCTGATGCTTTGATTTGCAGCGGGACACCGGCACCTGATACAAGTGTCCCTGCTCCGCAGCGGTACACATTGTATCAGGTGCCGATGTCCCTTTGGGAATTGATGCGTGGAACGGCTCCTGCGCCGGGGCAGGTAATTAATATCATATTTGCTTTATGTGTGCAGTACGCAGCAGCAGGCAAAACAGTTTTCCTGAGGTTGTTTTATAAGCATTCTTCAGGATAAAATGCAGCTTCACTTTAGATTTTACGTATGTTAAACTTTGGATTTTAACATATGTAAACTTTAGAATTTAACGTATATTGACTTTAGGATTTACATATGGTAAACTTTAGATTATTCAGTGTTTAAACTTTAGTATTTCCGGAGGACATATGATCAACAGAGCAGCAAAAGAGACACTTGAACGCTTAGCTTCACAATTTCCTGTTGTTGGGATAACAGGTCCCCGGCAAAGCGGGAAATCGACATTAGCCCAAAACACTTTTCCGGATAAACGATATGTCACCTTTGATGACAGAAATATGCGTGAACTGGCAGCCGCAAATCCCGGCGATTTTCTCAGCGCCTTCCCGAATGGCGCTGTTATTGATGAGGCACAAAAGGTTCCTGAAATATTTGAAGCATTGAAATATCATGTTGATCAGTCAGCATGGACACCGGGAAAGTTTATATTAACAGGATCCAGCCAGTTTCACCTGAAAAAAAACATGTCGGAAAGCATGTCAGGCAGAGCGTCATTTTTGAACCTGCTCCCGTTTTCCGTACAGGAACTAAGCGCTGCCGGTTTGCTTCCGGAAAACCCTTATCCGCTGATTTTCAAAGGAACTTATCCGCCGCTGCACGACCCTGAAAAGCATTTTATACCATATGACTGGTTTGAAAGCTATATTGATACCTATATTGACCGGGATGTGAAAGATTTGATCAATCCGGGCAACCTTTCAACCTTCCGGAAGTTTGTTCAGGTCTGTGCCGTTCACAGCGGGCAGCTTCTTTCCAAAGAAAGCATCGCGAGAGATGTCGGTGTATCCTCTCCGACGATCAGTTCATGGCTCTCGATTTTGGAGTCTTCCTATATCATTCACTTTCTGGAACCGGATTCAAATAACCTCGGAAAAACTGTCGTGAAAACACCAAAGCTCTATTTCCTTGATTCCGGCCTTTTGTGCCATCTGCTGAGGCTGGATTCGGTTGAAGATCTGCTGCTCAGCAGGCATAAAGGGGCAGTTGTTGAGACTTTTGCGGTCTCAGAGCTGCTGAAACAGCGCATGAACCTGGGAAAGAAGCCAAATCTGACTTTTTATCGCGATACCAGAGGGTTTGAAGTGGATACGATCGCGGATTGGAAACATACTTTTGCTATCGAAATCAAAAGCGCGAATGCTCCGGAATCAAAACTTTCCGCGAACACCCGGAAATATCTGGAATTACGCAAGGATAAGAACACGAAAAACGCTGTGTTCTATCTCGGTGACCCCAGCATGACGATCAACGGAACCGCCTACGTCAGTTGGAAAGACTGGGGCAGCTTTCTGAACGCCTCATAAAATTGCGCAATACAGGAGAACAAGTGTGTTACCTATATTGCGCAATATGAAAATGAAATGATTAATGCTGCCGGACAGAAGCGCCGGGGTTACTGCTGGTTGACCTTATACCAGTCCAGTGTTTCGCGGAGGCCGTCTTTGAAATTGACTTCCGGCTCGAAGCCGAGGAGTTCTTTTGCCAGCCTGGCGTCAGCGCAGAGGCGCTGGACGTCGGCCGGACGGCCGGGGCGGTATTCGATCTCACCTTTGTAGTCAAAATAGGCGCAGATCTCTTCCACCACTGCCTTCATGGAGATCTCGATTCCGGAGCCCAGGTTCACGATGTGGCCGCGGGATTTTTCGTTTTCGTAAGCCAGACGGAAGGCGCGGGCGGTGTCATGCACGTTGATGAAGTCGCGGGTCTGCAGTCCGGTGCCTTCCAGGACCGGTTTTTCTCCGTGCAGGATGCGGCGGGCTGTCAGCGGGATGATGGCTGCCAGCGCCAGATCGTTCTGGCGCGGTCCGTAGTTGTTGAAGGGACGGATGATGGAAATGTCATAATGCCAGACGTTATAGAAGGACATGATCATCAGGTCCGCGGCGGCCTTCCCTGCGGCATAGGGTGTGGTGGGGTGCATGGGATGCTCCTCGTCCATCGGGGAATATTCCGCGGTGCCGTAGGCTTCGGAGGAGGAAGAATGGATCAGGGTCCTGAAGACGCCGTCTTCCATCAGGTGCATAAGGGTCTCGGCGATATCCACGTTGACCTTGTAAGCGGTAAACGGATTGAAGAATGAGTAATTCAGCGCGATGGTGGCGAGATTGAAGACGACTTCCACATCTTCCTTCTTCATCACCGCTTTCATCGTCCCCAGATCCCGGGCGTCATCGCGGTAAACGATCACCCGCCCCGGATAATTCGTCCGGGCATCAGCGATATTGCGGTCTTTCCCGAGGAAGAAGTTATCGACGATCACGACTTTCTCCGCTCCGGCAGCCAGAAGGGTATCTGTCAGGTGCGAGCCGATAAACCCGGCACCGCCGGTGATGAGTACGTTTTTCCCCTGAATACTATTCATTTGTTTTCCTCCATTTTTTATTGTATCTGTTCAGAACGAAGCACACGAGCTCAGTCCCTGGTCCCTGACCCCTGAATCCCGGTCCCTTTCAGCTATGCATACGCAGGACTTGTCTTTATGATCCGTTTTTTCACGAACACACGATTATTTGAGAGATAGACGACTTCTCCCGGATTGTTGATCCGCGGGAGAAGCGTCGGATTGGAGATTCCCCTGCTGATGACCAGACGGTCGTCATGCACGCCGGAAGTCAGCGGCGGAAAAAACCCCTGTCCCGGGGCAAAGACGCCCTGCCAGTCCCCTTTGAACAGGGAAAAATACCGCCACTGCCCGCCATGCGCGTGCCCGGAAAGGATCAGGTCAATTTTTCTCTCCCGCAGATATTGCGGATAATATTCCGGGTGATGGCATAAGAGGATCCTGTATCCGCCCTGGCTTTCAAAATCAGAGAGCCAGCCTGTATCCGGGCTGATCCGCATGGATTTCAGGGATTTGACCGGGACAGGGAAGAGGCCCTTTTCCGGATGCGCGTTCCGGATCGCCTGATAGGCGGTGTAGTAAGCTGAACTGAGCCCTCCGATGACGATGCCTTTATATTTTACCCAGCTGTTATCCAGGATCATGGTACCGGTGGCGGAAATAATATCAAGATCCTCCGCTGAAAGCATCCATTCATGATTGCCGGGACTGAGAAATGTCGGCGCGATTTGGGTGCATCCGCGCAGAAGTTCAAGACCGCTGCTTCCGTTTGTGTAAATATTCAGCCGGGTCTCGTCCGGTTTATCTCCATAGATCAGGTCGCCCGCGATCAGGATGAGCCTCGGTTTGTTCCGCTCAAGAGATTTCAGCACAGGGATCGGATCCGAATTATGAAAATCGGAAAGAAGAGCAGCAAATATAGGACAGTGAATGTTATAAAATGTGTCTTTCAATGCTATTGCTCTTCCTTTTATGCGTATAGTTTATAACTGTGTGCCCAGTCCGGGGTTTCTCTCGGAACCATCCCTGCTGGTTTATTCCCGGATCCTTCAGACCGCAGCTTTGGAGCTTTCCAGCGCTGCGATCACGCGGTCGCACCATTCATCGAACTCCGGGTCAGGGCGCTGACATTCTTCCGGATGAGACAGAATATAGTCGAGTGCGATACGGACACCCCGGTGGAAGGGGATGGTTGTGCACATGGTGTTGGCGAGCCGTTTGAGCTTGCTGTTGTCAAATACCACGGAAACCGCTTTATCCCCGATCAGGCTGCCTTCCAGGTCGTAGCCGTATTTCTCCCCGACCGCAGCCAGATATTCGCTGGAAACATGATAGGCGTGAAGCTCCACACCGAGCGCGTCGGCGATGGTCTGGTAGATCTGGTTCCAGGTCAGGACTTCATCTCCGGTGATCTGGAAAGCTTCACCGATGGCGTGACGGTTGCCCATGAGCGCGGTGTATCCCACTGCAAAATCCTCATTGAAGGTCAGATGCCACAGGCTGGTGCCGTCGCCCTGGATGATGACCGGCTTCCCTTCCAGCATACGTTTGATGACCTGCCAGGAGCCGTTTTTACCGTGGACACCCAGCGGAATGCTGCGTTCGTCGTAGGTGTGGCTGGGACGGACGATGGTGACCGGAAAGCCTTCTTCACGGTATTTCTTCATCAGGAATTCCTCACAGGCAATCTTGTTGCGGGAGTATTCCCAATGCGGATTGGAAAGCGTTGTCCCCTCGGTGATGATGTACCCCGCCGCCGGTTTGTGGTAGGCAGAGGCGGAGCTGATATAGATATACTGACGGGTGCGGTCCTTGAACAGGCGGTAATCCCGTTCTACCTGGTCGGGCGTGAAGCCGATGAATTCGCAGACTACATCAAAGACGGTATCTCCGATAGCTTTGAGGACGGTTTCCTCATCGTTGATATCCGCGATGATCTGGAGAACGTTTTCCGGCACGATCCGTCCGCGGTTCCCGCGGTTGATCATCCACACTTCCCAGAGCGGGTCTGCTGCCAGTTTTTTCATGATCGCGGTGCTGATCGTTCCCGTTCCGCCGATAAATAATGCTTTCATAATAACTCCTGATAATGGTGGTCAGTATAAAGAATAGGTTCTTCTTAATTATACAAACAGGGAGGGCTGAAAACCACCCTCCCTGTAATTATATAACGAAATCTTCAGAAGTAAATCAGCAAGTCAATGAAGCTGCTGACCACTGACTACTGATCACTGACAACTAAAGCTCCGCTTTGCAGTTGTCGCCGAGGAACAGCTTGCGATCTGTGGCGATTACGTCCACATCGGCGCCAAGCATGGTCTCATGGGCGACCAGACCGGAAATATTGGTGCGTTTGTCAAGAATGGTGTCCTGCAGCACGCAGTTGGTGACCTTGCAGCCCGCGGCGATGGAGACATACGGACCGATCACGGAGCGTTCCACGACAGCGGTGGGATCCACATAAACCGGCGGGATGATGACGACGCCTTCGCGCTTTGCGGCTTCGGCGGAGTTGTCATTGCCCTGTTCGAGGAAGAAGCGGTTGGTGGAAATCACGGTTCCCGGAACGCCGGCATCCACCCAGGCGTTGGTTTCCTGAATGCCGAAATCATCACCGCGTTCCAGCATGATGTTGATGCCGTCGGCGATGTAGAACTCATTCTTCAGGGAGATGTTCTTTTCGATCTGCTCTTCAATGGCACTGATGAGCTTGCGGCCGTCTTTGAAGTAATAGAAGCCGACGATGACCATCTTGTGTTCCATCGTAGGCGGTTTTTCAATGAAGTGCTGCACACGGCCGTTTTCATCCAGAACGGCGGCGCCGAAGCGGCGGGGATCCTCGGTGTACTGGCACCAGGCGAGACCGTCACGCTGTTCGTCCTTGAGGACGGAAAGGTCGACATGGATCAGAGTATCGGCGAAGGTCATGATCATCGGGCTGTCGATGAGGTCTTTCGCGCAATAGACCGCGTGTGACTGGCCTTTCATCTCTTCCTGAATAACGTACTTGCAGTTCAGATTCGGGTAATTCTCTTCCATGTAGGTCTTGATGGACCAGCCATTCGGGGAGATCACGAAGATGTATTCCGGTTCCCAGTCATTGCTCAGGTCTTTGAATTCATCCAGCAGGTAGTCCAGGGAGGTTCTCCCTGCAATAGCGACGAGCGGCTTCGGTTTGGACCAGGTCAGCGGGCGCAGACGGGAACCAAAACCGGCGGTAAGGATAACGATTTGAATCTTCTGTTTCATCAGGACAACCTCACTTGTTTTTACAGTTTTGTTTAATTTTACTATAAAACCGGGGCAGAATTCAATCTCGTTTGAATTCTGCCCGAAAAAACCATATACTGTACACATTCGGACTGATCAAACCGGAAAAACCGCTTCCGCCGGGATGTCTTTGCCAAAGATCCGGATCCACCGATAAGTCAATAAAGGCGGCCTTTCCGGTACCTGCCCTCCGGCACAGAAGTCCTTTTTCAGACTTTTCCCGCGGATTCAATTCATGTGTTCTGTCAGCCAGCTGTATGAGACAGCGGCTTCGAACTGATAATTGGGGTCGCCCCGTTCAAAGGTGGTGAAGTTCAGCCAGGATTCTTCCGGGATGAACATTACGTCAAGTTCCCCTTTGTCCGCGATCTGAAAATGGACAGGCTGTGAAAAGTCGATCATGTCTTCGTTGAAATAAATCATGAAATCGCCCTCCACCCGCATCGGTGCGGTGAGCGTTTGGGCGCAGACGGAGCCAGCCGTGATGATAAAGATGATGGAAAGTATCATTAGTCCCCAAATTTTTCTCATGGTATTTCTTCTTTGCCTGTTTGAATTTCCGGGAATTCTGGAATTTGAATGTTGTCAGGAATTTTAATAACGATTATAATAAAGATACTGATTGTCTGTCCCGGTTTCGGGATTTTTTGTTCACTCGATGAAAGGAGCTTTTTATGAAATGTTGCCATAAGTCTTTGATTCTGTTGTTGGCTGTTGTCCTGCTGGCTGCTTTGATTCCGGGGATGGCTTTCGCGGAAGATGATGACATCCATGTTGTTATTCTCGCGACATCCGATCTGCACGGGAATATCTGGAGCTATTCTTATGAGGACAATGCCGAAACCGCTAATAACGGTATGGCGCGCCTGTATACGTATATCAAACAGGTCCGTGAGGAAAATCCGATCGTTTACCTGGTGGATGCCGGTGATGATATTCAGGGGACCATCATGACGGATGACCTTGCCAACAAGGCTCCCGATGAACCGCATCCGGTTATCGAGGCCATGAATTTCATGGGCTATGACTCGATGACGCTGGGCAACCATGAGTTCAACTGGGGCATCGACACCATGATGAAGATCCTCAGTCAGGCAAAATTCCCTGTGCTGGGGCAGAATGTCCTGAACCAGGACGGCAGCTATGTGACCGGAGCGGGCTGGACCATCATCGACCGCGGCGGCGTCAAGCTGGCTGTCATCGGTGTCTGCACCCCGGATATCCCGATTTGGGACGGCGGCAAACAGGGTATTGATGAAACCATCTTCGAACCCGGCGATTCCGCTGTAAAGAAAGCGATCCAGGAAATCGGTGATCAGGCTGATATCATCCTCGTTTCTGCCCATATGGGACAGTTCGCCGAATTTGATGAAGACGGCGGTTCCGATGCCGGTGAAAAGATCATTGAGGAAAATCCGGAAGTTGATATCCTTCAGGTTGCCCATATGCACATCACCGTCAATGGCTATGTAAATGAAACACCGATTATCGGTGTCCGCAACGCCGGCCGTGAAATCGGACGTATTGATGTAACGCTCGACAAGGATCACAAAATCAAAACCATTGCGACCTCTATCGTTGATATGGCTGATTACGAACCGAGCGAAGAAATCCGCGAGATCCCGGTCGTGAAAGACCTGCATGAAAAGACCATCGACTTTATCTTTGGCGGCGGAAGCGGTGAAGCCGATGAGGAGTACGAACCGCTCGGCGTTACCACGGCGAAGTTCCAGCCGGAAAATGAGATCCTCGGCCTGCCGGAAGGCAAACTGCGTGATACCGCGGTCATGGACCTGATCCTTAATATCCAGCTGGCTGAGTCCGGCGCTGATGTCACTGCCTGTGCCCTGTTCAAGGATACAAGCGACCTGCCGGAAGGTAATATCAACTACGGCAACATCTTCGATATTTACAAATTCGATAATACCCTTTACCGCATGACCGTCACCGGCAAGGAACTGAAGGGTTATATGGAATGGGCTGCTGAATGCTATAACCAGTGGCAGCCGGGTGATATCAACATCTCCTTCGATCCGGAATATCCGGGCTATCTCTATGATATGTTCCAGGGCGTTGATTACGAGATCAACCTCTCCAAGCCGAAGGGCGAACGCATCGAGAACGTCATGTTCCATGGTGAACCGCTGTCCGACGATCAGATCCTGACGCTTGCTGTCAACAACTACCGCTATTCCTCCGGCATTAAGGCCAAGAACCTGGCGGCAGGCAAGCGTGAATGGGAATCCTCCAACTCCATCCGTGATATGATCGTCGCTTACTTCGACGCGAATTCTCCGGTGGAACCGACAGTTGACAACAACTGGAAGATCACCGGTGTTGACCTGGGCGAAAGCGATCCGCGCCGCGCTGAGATCATTGCCTGGATCAACGAAGGCTTGCTGCCGACACCGTACAACCAGAGCTACAACCTGGCTGACTATGACACCCTGGCCGCCGAAGCGGAAGCCAACCGCGCCGCGGGTGCCGAATTTGAAAGCGATAAAACGCATTGATCCGTGATTTGTTCGGGTCTGAGGTCTGATCCGAATCTTTAGTGAAATGTTATGAAACAGGGAGGAGCTTTTGCGGGCTCCTCCCTTTTCAGTTTCCATTATTGACTGCCAAACCTTTAAACCATGACCACGATTCCCCGATTATGCGTTATAATGAATTCAGTGATTAACCGCGGTCAGGTACCGCGAAAACAAAACAAGGAGTACACAATGGCTAATACACCTACCCCGCATAACAGTGCCAAATTGGGTGAGATCGCGAAGACCGTCCTGATGCCGGGCGATCCGCTGCGCGCGAAATTCATTGCTGAAAATTTCCTCGAGAACGCGAAACTCGTAAACAAGGTCCGGAATGCTTTCTGCTATACCGGTACATACCAGGGAAAAGAAGTCTCCGTGATGGGGTCCGGCATGGGCATGCCCTCCATCGGCATTTACAGCTATGAGCTGTTCAATTTCTATGACGTCGATCAGATCATCCGCATCGGATCCGCAGGGGCTTTGGCAGAGGGACTGCAGCTTTACGATATCGTTATCGGACAGGCAGCCGCGACCAACTCCAATTATTTCGGTTATCTGCATCTGCCGGGTACTCCGGCGCTGTGCGGCGATTATGAACTGATCGAAAAGTCCGTCGCCTACGCCAAAGAACACAACCTGCGCTATCGGGTCGGCCCGATCCTTTCCAGTGATCCTTTCTACGGAAACCCGGAGGATACAAAGAAATGGGCTGATTTCGGTGTTCTGGCAGTCGAAATGGAAGCGGCAGCCCTTTACACCAACGCCATCCAGGCGGGGAAGAAAGCCCTGGCAATTCTCACCATCTCCGATATTGTCTTTGGTGAGAATCCCCCGATCACCACAGCCGAGGAACGGGAAACCAAGTTCACGGATATGATGGGCATGGCGCTGTCACTGGCTTAGTTGTTTCGTTAGATTCCTGCGGCGCAGTTCGAAACACATGAGGTCAGCTCTGATGCTGCCGCGAAGCCGGCACAGCAGACCTGACCTCATGATGTGCTGCCGGATATTGTAAATAAATTTTTTCATTGAATAAAGGATAGAATGAGCGATTGCAATCATGATTGTTCGAACTGCAGCCAGAACTGCGGTTCACGGACGGAACCGCAGAGCCTGCTGGTTCCGCAGAATGAAGCTTCCGACATCAAAAAGGTGATCGGTATCGTAAGCGGCAAGGGCGGTGTAGGGAAGTCCATGGTGACTTCTCTGCTGGCATGCGCCATGAACCGGGCAGGGAAAAAGACTGCCCTGATGGACGCGGATATCACCGGTCCCTCCATCCCGAAGATGTTCGGATTGAAAGAACGGGCAGTGGCGGATGACAAATATATGTATCCGGCGGAAACCACCGGCGGCATCAAGGTGATGTCCCTGAACCTGCTCGTGGAAAATGAGACAGACCCGGTCATCTGGCGCGGTCCCGTCGTCGCGGGGCTCATCCAGCAGTTCTGGAAGGATGTCAATTGGGGCGATGTAGACTTTATGTTTATCGACATGCCCCCGGGAACCGGCGACGTGCCGCTGACTGTGTTCCAGTCCATTAAACTGGACGGCATCATTATCGCCACGACACCGCAGGATCTGGTCTCCATGATCGTCAGCAAGGCGATCAACATGGCGAAGATGATGAATGTCCCCATCATCGGGATCATCGAAAACATGAGCTACCTGAAGTGCCCGCACTGCGGAAAGGATATCGCTTTGTTCGGCAAGAGCCACACCGCGGAAGCCGCGGTAGAAAATCACATTCCGCTGCTTGACCGGCTCCCGCTGGACCCGGTGCTCGCAGAGCTGAGTGATGAGGGCCATATCGAACAGGCTGATACCTCCAGCCTGATGAGTACAGTCCGGATGCTGATGAGTCTGTAATTTCAGAAAAAATTTACGGTTTTATAACAGGGAAGGGGCTGCCGCAAATGCGTAACAGCCCTTTTTTTATTGAATGAGGGGGGAAAATTATGCTTTGAAACCGGTTTGATTTTACTTTTTCACACCCTGAAAATTTTATCTTTTTCTCAGTCTATTGATTTCCAGCATTGCGGATCTTCCGCATAAAAAGAACCGTTCGTTCCTTTTGCCACAGCCGGACATCCCCGGCACCAGGCCAGCAATTTACAGCGGGAACATTTCGAAAATTTATCGTATTCCCGATAGGATTCCATTGATGTTACCCATACATCCGCAAGACGGTCTTCGAAAATATTGCCGACTTTGCTTTCCGGCACCCGGCGGCATGCATAAATATCTCCGGTCGGAAGGATCGTTATATGGCAGTTTCCGCAATTGCAGCCGCCGTAAATCATTCCCGGTTTTGCATCAGCGGGAATTTGGAATTCACCGTTTTCATATGCATAAAGCGTCCACAGGTGATCCTTCCTGTTGAAATATGTTTTGCACCCGGCCGCCTTATATTCCTTATATTTTCTGTCACATACTGCCAAAAGATCCCGATATTCCTGCGGTGTCATACCTGCATCCAGATCTCCGCCGCTGGGCACATAACGGGAGAATGCGAACACATCCACACCGGCTTTTACAGCCTCATCGATAATTCCGGGCACTTCCATCAGATTTGTTTTTGAAACGGTCGTCATAATAACGCTGCGGATACCTGCCCGTTTGATACAGCCGACCTTCTCCAGTGTACAGTCGAATGAACCGGATTTCCGGAACCAGTCATGTGTTTCCCGAAGTCCGTCCAGCGAAAGCTGATATTTTTCACAGCCGAACCATTTCAATTCACGACAGACCTGATCATTCAGGTGAAAAGGATTGCCGAGGATCGTAAACGACAAGTCATGTTCATGCAGCAACTCCAGCAGACGCCAGAAATCCGGATGGAGGATCGGGTCTCCTCCTGTCAGATAGAAATACGGAGTACGGTGATATACTTCAGCAAAATCAAGACAGTTATAAAATGCGGATTCCAGCTGATCCCAGGTCATTGACTCAATACATGGATGCCCGCCGGAATAGATATAACAGTGCTTGCAGCGCTGGTCACAATTATCGGTGATATGCCATTGAAAGGAAAAATAAGGGTCCATGTTCATTCTGTATAAAAATGGCCGGTGATTTTCTGATTGATATGGTTTGATCACCGGCCGCTGAGTTCAGTTATTTATCTCCGGCACCGCAGGCACTTCCGCAGGCTGCCGGTTTTTCTTCCGGTTTATCTCCGGCACCGCAGGCGCTTCCACAGGCTGCCGGTTTTTCTTCCGGTTTGTCTCCGGCACCGCAGGCGCTTCCGCAGGCTGCCGGTTTTTCTTCCGGTTTGTCTCCGGCACCGCAGGCAGTTCCACAGGCAGATGATTTATCTGCGTTCCACTCAAACAAATTCGATAATGCCATTTTTTCCTCCGTTTATCATTTTTCAGAAATAAATCTTGTTATAGATTATAGAAAAACCGGACAAAAAGAAAAGTACGCACTTTTTTATGACTAAGGCACCTTTTTGTAACCTCTGGACGAATCAAAAATAATCCTGTATGCTATATATAAATAAAAGTATAAGTATGTTTTTATTACCCTTTTGAAAGGAAATCACCATGAAAACAAAAGACGAACTGCCGGATTGTCCGGTCGCAACGACAGTGCAGCTGCTGGGAAGCAAATGGAAACTTCTGATACTGCGAAATCTTCTTACACGGCCCTGGCGCTTCAATGAATTGCGCAGGGACCTGGAAGGCATCAGTCAAAAGGTGCTCACGGACAGCCTGCGGTCTTTGGAAGAAGACGGGATCATCACTCGAAGTGTTTATCCGGAAGTTCCTCCCCGTGTTGAATATGCCATGAGCGAACTGGGTGAATCCATGCGTCCGATCATTGATGCGATGGCAGAGTTTGGAATTCGCTATAAAGAATTGTCTCGTAAAAACACGGAGGAAAAAGCATAAATTATGGATATTGAAACCTGTTTGAAAAAACTGAGTTATGTCGGTGTTCTGGATTTCGCGACAGTCGATGAGAATGGTGCTCCACAGGTACGAAATATCAGCGCGATCCATTATGAAGGAACAACTTTATATTTTCTGACTGCAAGAGGAAAATCCTTCGCCCGGCAGCTGAAATCAGACGGCAGAATACAGATACTCGGGTACACAAAATACAAAGAAACGATCCGCCTTTCCGGTAAAGTTACAGAGGTACCGGAAAATGAGCAGATAAAATGGCGTGATATTCTGTATAGTGAGCAGCCATATTTGGAAAATGTATACCCCGGAGAAACGAAGAACATCGATACGATGTTTATGCTGAAGGACTATACGATCGAATATTTCTGCCTGTCCACCCGTCCCATCACCCGGGAATACTTTGCGGTAGGCGAGGCGAAAGTTATAAAGAAAGGCTATTGGATTTCCGAAAACTGTATCGGATGCGGAATCTGTCAGAGCATTTGTCCGCAGAGATGTATAGAGGAAGGAATACCTTACGTTATACAGGAAAATCATTGCCTGCAATGCGGGAATTGTTTTGAGAACTGCCCTGCTGAGGCTGTGATTCGATACTGAGGTGTTATATGAAAATGATGAGAGCCGTAGTCCTGGATAAGATCACTCAGGCGAAAGATATTGTTCTTTCAGAATATCCGGTACCGGAAGTCCGCCCGGGCTGGGTGCTGGTGAAAGTAAAAGCTTTCGGTTTAAACCACTCCGAAAAACTGCTTCGTTTGAATGAGATCCGGGCGGATCACATTCGAAAGCCGATCATTCCGGGTATCGAATGCGTCGGAGAAATCGTTGATCCATCGGACAGCGGACTCGAAACCGGGCAGAAAATCATTGCGCTTATGGGCGGAATGGGACGTTCTTTCAATGGCAGTTACGTGGAATATGCTCTGCTTCCGGCACGGATCGTTTTTCCGATAGAAAGTAACCTTCCATGGGATGTGCTGGGAGCTGTTCCCGAAACGTACTTTACCGCGTGGGGATCATTGTTCGAATGTCTGCATCTGACCGCAGAGGATACGCTGCTGATCAGAGGAGCGACCTGCGCGCTCGGATATGCCGCAATACAGATCGCAAAAGCACTGGACTGCCATGTGATCGCGACGACTCATCGCGCAGAAAAGCTTCCTCTGATCTCGGAAGCAGATGAAGCCGTGCTTGATGACGGAAAGCTTACGGGGAAGATCCACGGCGTTTCCAAAGCGCTTGACCTCATCGGTCCGCGGTATCTGAAGGATACGCTAACCGCTGTGGAAAAAGGCGGCATCGTATGCCAGACCGGGCTGCTGGGCGGTGTTTATGTTTTGAACGGGTTCGATCCTATCAAGGATATTCCAAACGGTGTTTATCTGACGGGATTCTTCTCCAACTATCCAACACAGCAGATCGTTGATGATATTTTTGCATTTCTGAATGAAAAGGAACTTGTACCTGCCGGTGGAAGAGTCTTTGATTTTGCCAATATCAGAGATGCAATCGCCGCGCAGGACGAGGGCAAAGTTAATGGTAAGATCGTTGTAAAAGTGCCTTATTGAGAAAGATACAAATAAGTTCGCTGAAGCAAGATAAAAGCAGAATTTGAGAATACGGATATTACCGAATGCCTTATCGTTGACAGTTTTGAGAGATGAGATCCAATATAAGAGATTGGTCAGGGACAATTTCAAAGGGCATTCGCCGGATTCCTTCGTCCGTCACCGGGCGGTTACCGGGTATTGGAGAAAAACAGACAATGTGTGTGATCCTGCTTGTCTCTGAACCGGGCAAGGCTGCCCGGGATGGGAGTAAGAAAGATGTAGTGGTTACTGATGACTTTTCTTCCTTGATTCATAGACCTTCAGCGCGAAAGCTTCCGGATCGGCTTTAAACGATATACAATCCCGCTTCCGAAACAGACGCTGATACGGGCAGCCGCCGCGGCAGACGGGAAGCCAGACACATTCCCGGCACTCCGGGTCATCCAGTACGCCGCTCGTATTCAGATAGCCGGTAAGCAGATCGGGATGATCCGCGGTGTTCAGCGGATCCCTTGGGTCCCACTTCGCAGCGGTCCCGAAACTGTGCTCCGGTTTATCCGAATCTTCCCAGCATTTATTCAGCCTGCCCTGATCATCGACCCCGAGGTGCCATAGATTATTTGCCCCACAAAAGTGCCCTCTTGCCGGAGAAAAATCACTGATTTGCTGCATGAGTCCGATCTCACCCTCATCCGAACCGCAAAGGAGATCCACCTGCTTTCCCCGTTTTTCGGCAGCCTGACTGTTCTTGACAAGGGACGAATAATATCTCAGGTCATTGCCGCTTTCTTTCGCGATCTCTGCGATAAGAGCACGGAGTTTTTCGATTTCTGACTTATTTCCCGCATGCACATTGTGCCGGATATTGACACGACCCCGGATCTTCACGCTGCGGAGATTCTCCGTGATCCGCTCAAAGGTCGGACCGCCTCCGGCGAGATGGCGGGTGGCGTCGTGGGCAGCGCCGATGCCGTCCAGAGTGATCTGATAATGATTCACTTTCACGCGATCGAGCATATCCGCGTTCTTCCGGTCCAGCAGATATCCGTTGGTGATGATTTCTGCTTCGTATTTCACACCTTTCCTCTCCGCGAGGCTGATCAGCCGCTCCGAAAGGGACTCTATCACATCCGGTACCAGCAGCGGTTCACCCCCGAACCAGGTCACAGAAAGTGTTTTTGCCCCGGAAACATCCAGCATCCGTTCCGCGAGGGCTGCGATATCCTCCTGTACGGCAGTGCTCATTTTTCCGGATTTATGGTTTTCAAAACAGTACGGGCAGTCAAAATTGCAGCCCATCGTCGGACTGATCGTAAGACTCACCTTAGAGGGAAAGGCACATGCGCCGCGGGCCATCGCTTCCAAAGCCGCCCGTTCATTAAAATTCACAAGGAACCCCAGTTTTACGAACTTCTGAAACACGGGGTTGTCTGTGGGGAGACGGTCCGGTGCGCTGAGCATCAGAATGTCGGAAAATCGCAGCGCCGCGCAGGAGCCTTTGTATAAGCTCACGACCGCGAACAGGTTTTCGTCCGGTATCTTCGCGGAAATGAGAAAATCCGATACATGATATCCGGCTTCCGCAGCGGTTAGGGTTTTTGTTTTGTCGTCCATAAGCGTCTCCTTGTAATGAGGTGTCAATGATTAGTGGTCGGTGGTCAGTGGACGGTGGTCAGGCGTCACGCTCCAAGTGTCAGATCTCAGGTTTTGGGTTTCAGGTGTCAGGTGTGTTTTGGTGCCGCTTCGCGATGAACGCTCTATTTCGAATTTTTCAATTCTTATTTTCTGACCACTGATCACTGACCACTGACAACTGCGTTCCGCATTCTCTAAACTTTCTGTCTTGCGACCAAATCGGCGAAGAGGCCACCTTTTTCCATCAGATCCTCATATGTCCCCTGTTCGGCGATCTTTCCGCCATCAAGCACCAGGATCCTGCCGCAGTGCTGCACGGTAGACAGGCGATGGGCTACGACGATCCGGGTGCAGTGCAGGCTTTCCAGTGAATCGGTAACATGCTTCTGGGTGATGTTGTCCAGGGCGCTGGTCGCCTCATCCAGGATCAGGATCTTCGGGCTGCCGCAGATGGCCCGGGCGATCATCAGCCGCTGTTTCTGTCCGCCGGAGATGCTTCCGCTGTTTTCAGACAAAAGCGTATTCATTCCCATGGGCATTTTGCGGATGTCCTCAGCGATCCCGGCCAGCTCGGCCGCTTTCCAGGCATCATCGACGGAAGAGGAAGGGGAGGCAAGGATGATGTTGTTGTAGATATCGGCGGAAAACAGACTGCCGTTCTGCATCACGGTGCCGATGTGGCGCCGCAGGGAACGAAGATCGGTCTTCTCTGTGTCATAAGCGGCGGGGCCGTATACGACGCTTCCGCTCTCCGGCTTTTCAAAACCGAGCAGCAGGCGGATCAGGGTGGATTTGCCGCAGCCGGACCGGCCTACAATGGCAACATACTCGCCGGGACGGACCGAAAAGGAAAGGTCCTGAAGGATCATCCGGCTGTCCTTATTATAGCGGAAGGAAACGTTCCGGACGTCAAGGGAGCCGTCCAGTCTGGGAACGATCACTTTTTCCGATGAGATCTCCGGGACAGCTTCCAGGATCGGGGCGGTCATCTCGATCACCGGTCCGATTTTCACTGCCTGCGAGGCCAGGTCCGCGAAGGAAAGGATGGCGGCGCTCATCTGTCCGTACGCGGCGCTGAACGCCATGTAGGCGGTGACGGTCATCTGCTCTCTGCCTGCGAAATAACAGATCAGGATGCTCCCGAGCATGCCGATAAAATTCACACAGGCGGGCAGAGCCTGCAGTACGACCGGCCGGTTGAATTCCGCCCGGGCATAAGCGGCGTAAGCGTGCGCCCATCTGGCAAAAGCCCGGTTTTCCGCTCCGGACAGTTTGATCTTCTGGATACCGTGAAGCATGCCGGCCGCGGCGCCGGACAATACGGCGTTCGCGTCCATAGACTGTTTTTCATAGCGGGAAACCGCGATCGCCGTGTAGATCGTGAAAAATGCCTGGATGAATACAGCCAGAAAAGCCGGAAACGTCAGCGCGGACGCGTAGCGGGAGATCTGGATCAGGTAGAAGATCGAAAGCAGGAAAGTCAGTCCCGTCCCGAGCAGCAGTTCGGTAAGCTGTTGTGCGAGGTCGCTGATTTGCGCGATGCGCTGGGAAAGGTTCCCGGAGGAGAATTTTCTGAAGAAAGAGGGCGGCAGCATCAGCACACGGGCGTACGCTGCGGATTCCGTATATACGCGCAGTTTGACCGCTGCCCGTCCCCGAATCATGGAGCGGATGGAATCGATCAGGATCCTGGAGATGCTGACCCCCAGCAGCAGTACGGTGATCGGCGCGATCAGTTCTATCTTCCCCGCTGGAATGACAGTCCCGTAAACCAGATTGTTGACCCACGCGGGGAGCAGCCCCATCAGTACCGCCGCGATCGCGGCAAGAAGAACAAAGATCCAGTCCCCCGTCCCAAACAGGGAGGGGAAATCAACCCATGCACATCCCTGGCCGGGCTATTTGCGCTGAGAGGGATCCATATGGAAAATGTGAAAACGGACGGCCTTCAGAAAGTACTGACCGAAGGACGCTTTATATCCGCGATAACAAAGACCATCGGTGAGAAACTCCGAGAAAACAAAAAATGCGGAAGCTGCGCTTACGCGGCGGCCTGCCAGGGCGGATGCCCGGCTCTTTCCATGATCTCCTCCGGAGGCAGTATGCTTTCCTCGGACGAATATAAATGTGCCTTTTTCTTCGGCGGCTGGTACGAAAAATTCTGCAATGTCATGGGAGACTGGAAGAACCTGAATCCGATCAATTAATCTGCAGGCGGCACCAGTGGTCAATGATCAGCAGTGTTCTGAGATAAAAGGTGAATACGGCAGGACCAGCTCCCTTGTCCCGTATCCGCTGAAAATATGTTCCTTCACTTCCGACTCATCCAATAAATAGCGGTTGGGTTCACGATCTCTCAGCATCGGAATACAGTAATCCGGAGTCGGCCATAAAGCCACTTCCGCATTTACCGCCTCGTAAAACGCCTTTGCAGCACCGTTGAAACCGTGATGTGATACCTGCACGATATCGCTTTTGATCTGTGCAGGGTCCCGCAGCAGGACATCACTTCCTTTTTCGTAAACATCACCCGGGAAAAGTATTCTCTGTCCGCATGTGTCAACACGGATCACGGTCGAGTGATCATTGAAGGTACTGGGACAGGGCAGATCTTCATGAGTATAAAGAACGTGAATATCCAATTCTTCTATCTTTATCAGGTCTCCGGTTTTCGGGGTGGTAACAGGAATATCCTGACAGTAAGCGTCAAGGATTTCGTAAAATTTCCGGACAGTCGCCGGATCATTTGATTTTATGTCCCATCCTTCACCGGTTTCCGGTAATTTCAGCGGCTGAAAATTGAAGATAAGCTGCCGGATGACCAGGTCCCGGCGGTGGTGTTTCATCATATTGATAAATACACCGATATGATCCTGATGGGCATGAGAAAAGAACCAACCGTTGATCTCGGGTTTTCCATCGCATCTGGAACAAAGCCACCGGTACAATCTTTCATCCTCACCCGCGGAAAAATACCCGCCGTCTATGATAAAGAAATGATTGCTGTTCAGTGTAAATATATAACTCATACCGCAGTTGACTTCTGTCTGATCCAACTGCAATTGGGCTAATGTTGTCATTTTACCTCGTTTTCAGCATACTTCTGCCATTCCATCCCGGGCAGAAAGGAAGTCTGCGATTTCCATAATAAAGACCGGCTTTTTATAAGCAGCCATGACTTGCGGCTTTCATCTCCCTCTCCGGGGTGCCCGGCATTGATGACAAAAAGCGGCTGCCATGGTGACAGCCCCTTTTGCGTACTTGAACACAGTGATAAAAAAGATACAAAATCACAGACAATAATGTAAATTCTATCAACAAAAACACACCATATTCCGAATCAGCGTCTGGTCAATGTTGATTATTACCTGATAATGCCCTAAGGACAGCTCTGCGAAAGTGCGTGACCGTCCCATAACTCCCAATTAGATACTGTAAATATTGACAAACGTCCAGGGGGCACGGTCGATGGTGGAGAAGAAGTTTTTCCTCACGATCTGCATGATATCCTTCTGGAGCTGTTCCTCCGTCCGGGTATGCATATTTTTCGCGCAGTGTTCGATGACCTGACGCTTGATCTGTTCTTCTGCCTGGACCAGGTCTTCCTCATTGGTAACACCGGAAAAGACGAACTGCGGTTCCTTGATGAGCCCGCCGGATTTTTTGTCCAGCAGCAGGGTGACGATGACGATACCGCTTTCGGAGAGGTTTTCCCGCTGGCGCATTACGTCCGCGGTCACTTCGCCGACGCCCTTGCCATCCACAAAGACAAAACCGGAAGGAACTTTTTCCCCGAGCTTCATCTTGCCGTCATGGAGTGTCAGTGTCTGTCCGTCCTCGACGACAAAAATGTTCTCTTCCGGGATGCCGACGCTTTTCCCGACCTTTGCCTGCGCGACCAGATGCCGCAGTTCCCCGTGAACCGGTATCAGATATTTCGGCCGGACAAGGTTCATGAGCAGCTTCATTTCTTCCTGGCAGGCATGTCCGGAAACATGAACGGAGAGCACCGAATTGATAATGACGTTGGCACCCAGGCGGTACAGCCGGTTGATGACACCGGAGATGTTTTCTTCATTCCCCGGAATAGGGGAGGAGGAGAGCACGATCGTGTCCCCTTGTTTAACGCTGAAAGCATTGTATTTCCCGCGGGAGAGCCGTCCGAGAATGGATGACTCTTCTCCCTGGGAGCCGGTGCAGAGGATCAGAACCTCTTTGTCCGGCAGGCTCAGCGCCTGTTCCAGCGGGATGACGCATTCCTCCGGCAGGTCGATATATCCGAGTTTGCGGGCAAGGTTGACGTTATCCACCATGCTGGTCCCGACAATGCAGATTTTCCGTTTGTGATGACGGGCGATGGTGGAAACCTGCTGCAGACGGGAAATCAGCGAGGCAAAACTGGATATGATGATACGGCCTTTCGCGGTGGAGAACACTTCCTCAAAATTGCGGTTGATTTCCATTTCCGAAGGCGTGTTTCCGGGACGTTCCGCGTTGGTGGAGTCGCTCAGCAGAGCCAGCACCCCGCGTTTCCCGAGTTCTGCCAGTTTGGCAAAATCACTCGGCCAGTGGTCGATCGGAGTCTGGTCAAATTTATAATCTCCGCTCATCACGATCAGCCCGGCGGGTGTTTCGATCGCCACGCCGACACTGTCCGGGATGGAATGTGCCATATGGAAAAATTCGATCCGGAACGGACCGGCATCAAAGCAGTCTCCCGCCTGTTTGACGATCATGTTCGCTTTGGAGATCCTGCCGCCTTTTGCCAATTTGACTTCTGCCATTTCAGCGGTCAGAGGGGTGGCAAAAACCGGTACATTCTCAAGAATGTCAAAAAGGTAGGGAACCCCGCCAATGTGATCCTCATGCCCATGGGTAAGGATCACACCGGCGACTTTGTCACTTTTATCGTTCAAAAACTGCATGTCCGGGATGATATAATCCACACCGATCATATCATTGTTCGGAAAAAGGATTCCGCAGTCAACAATTAAATATTGATCTTCATATTCAAATACCGTCATATTGCGGCCGACTTCACCCAGACCGCCTAACGGGATGATGTTTATTGTATTTTCTTTATTTTTTTTACTCATTATCTCTCAATTTCCTGAACAGCTCGGTTTGATGAGGGTTCAGATTTCGAGGTAAAGAAACGCGTATTCTGGCGTAAAGATCACCGCGGGCGCCGTTCTGGTTCAGTTTCGGCATCCCCTTGCCGGTGAGGCGCATCAGCTGATCCGGCTGCGTTCCGGCAGGGATCTTGAGCATATAATTCCCATCTTTGGAATGGACCATGGCTTCACCGCCCAAAACGGCGGTATAAAGGTCAACCGGGACGTCCACGTAAAGATTATCATCAACACGTTCAAAAGCGCCTTCTTTGTTCGGTACGCTGACATTAATGATAAGGTCCATCATAATGCCGTTGGAGTTAAATGCTTTATTGAGCCGGATCTTTGTCCCGTCTTTCACCCCGGCAGGAATATTGGCTTCTATTTTCTGGTCTCCCATGCTGATCTGCCGCTTGCTGCCATGGAAAGCCTCATCCAGTGTGATCTGCGCGGTGATTTCCTGAGCTTTGGGCTGGGAGACAGGCGTGTCATACTCGACTGTCCGTACACGGGATCGCGGACGGGTGTACGTTCTGCGTGTCCCCGCGGCACCAAAGCCGCCCATATCGCCCATGCCGCCGAAAATCTGTGAGAAGAAATCGGAAAAACCGCCGAAATCACCCGAAGTTGTATAAGCAGTTCGTCCGCCGCCCGGGGTACCGGAAAACCATTCACTCCAATTGTAATTAGCCGCGCTGCCGCCGTTTTGTTCCCACTGTTTATAAGAGGAGCCCAGCTGGTCATAACGGGCACGCTTTTCTTTATCCTTTAATACTTCATAAGCCTCATTAATTGCTTTAAATTTTTCTTCCGCGTTTTTATCTCCCTGATTGTGATCGGGATGGTATTTTTTCGCAAGCTCTCTGTAAGCGCTTTTAATTTCAGCTTCGGTAGCCGTTTTTGATACACCTAATGTCTGATAGTAATCCTGATATTCCATATTTGCCTTCTTTCCTGCACCAAAGCATATTCACAATATTATACAGGAGTTTTTAAACTTCCTCTTATATAATACAGATAAATTGTAAGAATTTTATTGGAATCAGGATGAGGATTTATAAATTGGCTGCCGGTTCTTCTGCCGGTGGAGTGAACCTGGTATGTATAAATGAATACCTGTTGCCGGTGACAAAACGCTCCGCATACCGGACTTCTTCTTCTGTAAGTTCGTGGTTCAGAGCTTTTTTCAGCTGTGCTTTACCTTCGCTGATTTCATCAATGTTTCCGATGATCTCACCGATCTTTACCGCTTCTGCCATCTTTTTCATAAAATCTTCTTTGCGGATGGGGTCATCGTGTGAAGGAATAAACCATTCCGCGTCGAAGGTTTCCAGACGTTTGAGCAGGATCTTGAGCTCGCCCAGGCGGATGGCACCGCCTCCGGTGTAAATGTCTTCTCTGTAGCAGTCTCCGATAAACAGCACTTTATCTCCGGGGATAAAGGCCACTGTGGAGTCTTCACTGTGAGGTCCGCCCACATGATGCAGTTCAACCTTAATATCATCAAGACGAATGTTGATTCGGGAGTCAAAAGCAATATCTGTAGATGTTACTTTGAAAGAATGCCGCATCGGCACTTCTTTGCGGATGCTTTCCGCAAACGCAGGAATCTCCAGGCCGGCAGCTACGCGGGAATTCAGGGCGCTGTCGGACCAGTCCCAGTGCTGCATGTTGAGCAGTCTTTCATTTGTGAGAGAATTTGCAACAGATTTCGCGGGAGAGCTTCCCATGCCGAAAACATGGTCCCAATGCCAATGCGTCACCATGGAAAAAGCAGGATCCGGCATTCCCTGGGAACGGATATAACCGTACATATCGGAAATATGTTCCGGAGAATTGCCTGTGTCGATCACCATGCTCATCGGACCGCAGTGAACATAGCCTAACGCCGGGCGGTAGTGCTCTTCTTCTTTTGGCATATACCAGATGTGTTCAGAAACCTGTATCAGCATATTCCCTCTTTTGCGTTAATTTTAGCTTATTCGATTTAAAAATGCAATTATTATCACAATTTTGGAAATTTTAACCACTAAGTTCTTTGTTTTAATCCTTTTACACAGCTAAACTTTGCAAATTTTGATATGTTTTATTTTCCTATCAGAAAGGCCCGGGATTTCCCGGGCCTTTTCAGAATGCTGTGTAGAAGAATTATTTGGCAGGCGCTTCAAAGTAGAATTCGCAGAAATCTTCACTGCCGGAATTCATATGAAATTCCATCCAAAGAGGATCCTGAGTGGTCACGCTGCTGTCAATATTGATATTGAAGCTTACTTCGGCTGTTGCGCCGGGAGCTGTCACAGGAACCGCAATGTTTTCATCAGCAAGTGTGATAACCGGATTGGAATCGGCCTTCACAAGTTTATATCCATCCCAGGTGGCTGTGCCGCTGTTGACGGCTGACCAGTTCACTTCGTAACCATTCCCAGTGGGGCGCAGAGCGATGGACTGTTCACCGCATGAGTTTGCTTTCGGCTCTTCGACAGCGGCGACCTTATCTTCAATTATTTCGACCAGTGCGGGATCAACGTCCGGATCGGATATTGTCTCATTAGCCTTTTTCCCATCATCCGCGACAATGATATTTACCCAGAACGCGGCATCCGCATAGGAACCAAAGCCGAATTCATATCCGTAATTATCGCGAAGCTTGTAGTAGCTTTCATACATACCCGGAGCAGTGGGGGCCTTCAGGTCAATGGAAACATACACATAGTCACCCGGGTTGACGTAGATCTTTCTGGGGCGGTTGACCTGGTATTTCGGGCCGGACTGGCTGGTTGTGTCCCAACCGGCAGGGGTAATTGTGACCTGACCGTCAAAGCCGAGATCATCACCATAGAAGAAGCTGACAAGATAGTTTTCATCCCAAACGCAGGTGCCGCCGTTCTTCATGCGCCAGGTCTTGCGGAAAGTCGCGCCCGGAGCCACAACGGAGCCATCCGGATAGGTGACGTCTTTAATTTCACGGATCTTATTGTTGCAGTAAGGATTGCGTCCGGGTTTGTAGCTCGGAGCTTTGCAGTTGCAGACCGGCTGGCCGAGGCAGGAGCACTGACCGTTTGTCCAGGTCTTGACAGAGAGCCAGATCGGGGTCTGTCCGTTGCAGCCGACACCGAACAGGGTCCCATCGGGAGCCTGCAGCATCCACTGTCCGGAAAGGGTGCTGCCGTAACTCGGTG
This sequence comes from uncultured Chloroflexota bacterium, assembly GCA_902786265.1. GTDB lineage: Bacteria > Chloroflexota > Anaerolineae > Anaerolineales > Anaerolineaceae > Flexilinea. Next base: position 31,171 of record CADACE010000026.1, read on the forward strand.
CGGTCACCCGGACACTGATATCGACGGTGTTGCCCGGAGCGACATAATACGGAACGTTACCGGTCACCGCGGCATTCGGGTCACCCGCGATGAAGACCAGTCTGGTGTTTGTGTTCCAGGCCTGGGTCCCTACGTTGCGGATGCGCCAGGTTTTGGTGATGGTTGTGCCCGGCATGACATAGGTGCCGTCCGGATAAGTTACATCACGGACGAATTCTGCCTGGAAAGGCGCCATATAATTTGCTGTCGGGCAGTAATAGCCGCCGTTCCATCCGTAGCTGTAATTATAATAATTGACACCGCATGTGCCGGAAGTACAGTAATAGCCATCCCAGTATGACAATTCGGGTTCAGCTGAAGCAGTGATCACACCGAATGCCAAAACCATAACGATGGCAAGGCAAAGGTAAAGTTTATTCGTTTTCACAAAATCCTCCTCAGGTATCTTCCGGTCCACAGCGTTCTGATTCTTCCGGAATGATTGAGTTTAACTCAAATGTATTAAGTGCAAGAATAGTGCCAATTGTTATAAAAGTTTTAAGATTTATGAAAATTAAAAAATCGGAACGGTGCAGGGGAAGCTGCACCGTACCAATTCGATGATAAAACACACAATTTAATCAGCCGTTACCACCGCGGTCTTGGCGGGATATACGGTTTCGGATCTCCGTTGCCATCTCGGCTGAAGCCCGGAACACCGCAGTAGCATCCGCCGCAAGGGGGCTGTGGACGCGGAGCACAATAGTTATAATTATAGCCATAGCAATAGTTATAGCCATAATTATAGGTGTAAGTCTGGACATAATTTACGATCTGTGCCCAAACCGGCGTCTGGCAGTTCGCTCCAACGCCAAACCGTGATCCGCTTTCATTCGACAGCATCCATTCGCTCTTATAGGAGCCTGATTCCGCCGGGGCTGTCATTTGAATACTGATGTCTACTGTCTGACCGGGCATAACGTTATACGGCAGGTTTACCGCGGTCTGAGTGGTCATCGCTGTACCGGAGACAAATACCAGTTTGTAGTTGGTGGTCCAGGTGGTCGTTCCACAATTGCGAATGCGCCATGTTTTTGTGAATGTATTGCCGGGAGCTATATAACTTCCGTCAGCAATGGTGACATCCGAAACAAAGGATGCACACTCTCGCGCGACAGGCTGGTTATAATAGTACGGCGTATAGTTATAGGTTGGATAACAATACTGACCGTAATAACAGCCATACCCGTCGGCGGAGGCCATTGCGACACTCATCAAAACAACGACGAGGACAAAGGGAATGATGTATCGCTTGCTCATTGGTTTCCTCCTTTTAGATTTTCCGTTTTAAGACAAACGGAATAAACTTTAATAGTGCAAGAATCGTTCTCAAATTCATTTTTTTTATTATTTTTTCATCTTCTCATCAAAATCCGTTTTCGTGACCGCTTTTCTTATGTTTTGTTAATAGAGTACGACCCGAAACCGGAAATAGTTCCCGTGAAAAAATGAATCTGACCATTATCCATTGAATCTGTTCTTTCGTGCCGAATTATGGTTTAAAATGGACCTATGGGAAAAAACGGTCGGAAATCATCCAAAAATTCCAAGAAAAGGCTGTGGCTTTTGCTTTGCGCCGCGGTGCTGATCCTGGCCGGATGTGCGCTGTTATATGCTTCTTCCTATAAAAATGTGGAAATCATCGTGGATGGAGAAAAGCAGACCGTTTTTACCGCGGCATCACGGGTTTCGGATGTTTTGCGGAAAGCCGGAATTGCCTTCCGTTCTTCCGATCTGGTCCGGCCCGGTTTGAACGAAAGAGTCGGGAACGGCGGCAGGATCAGTATCAGCCGGCCGGTAAATGTCCGGTTAACGATCGGGACCGGCACGGACGCGCTGAGCTTCACGTCCTACCAGCGTTTTGGCGGCAATATTCTGTTGGATGCCGGGCTGAGGCTTTATCCGGGCGACCGTCTGCGCTGGAACGGCAATGATCTGCTTCCCTCTTTTCCGCTGGGAGGTGTCGCTGATCTTGACCTGGTTCTTGAAAAGGCTGATTCGTTTACCCTGATCACGGAAAATGATCCGGCAGGTAAAACGGCTTACGGTTCGGGAAGCACCGTTTTTGATGCATTGCTTTCCGCAGGGCTCAAAGTGAACAAAAGCATGCTGGTCATCCCTGACGGGGACGCTGCTTTTGAGCCTGGAATGACGATCGAAGTTCTGCCGCTGAAAACCCTGACGATCTCAAAAAACGGAAATCTCGTTACATCGGTCAGTGCCGGTGCGACAGTGGGGGAAGCATTAGCCCGGGCGGGTATGCCCCTGAGCGGTTCCGATGTCAGCATCCCCGCTTCCGGTGAGCGGCTCCCCGATGATGGCAGAATTCTGATCGTCCCGATGAGCGACGTCTTTACGGTAAATGCGGAACCGGTCAGGAAAGAAACAGAATGGAGCGCAAGCGCGGAGCTTGATCTTGATGAAACACGGCTGCTTGCGGAAGGTGCGGATGGATTGCGCGGAACTTTTACCCGCGTCCGCACGGAAAACGGTGAAGTGGTACTGGATCAGACATCTGAAGAAATGATGCTGGTGGAACCTCTTAATGAAAAACGGGAGTACGGGACGAAGGTCAACATCAGGACGCTGGATACACCCGAGGGTCCGGTTGAGTATTACCGCGCGGTAACGGTTTACGCGACTTCCTATTCTCCCTGCCGCAGCGGGACAGCTTCCTGCATAACGGGGACCGCTTCCGGGATGAAAGTCCAAAAAGGTGTTGCTGCCGTCACCTCAAGCTGGTACAATAAATTTGGCGGACAGACGGTCTATGTTCCGGGGTACGGAAAAGCTGTCATCGCCGATGTCGGCGGAGGAATTGCCGGAAAACGCTGGATCGATCTGGCGTATGATGATGATAATTTTGAAGGCTGGAGCCGGGAAACGACGCTTTATTTCCTGACACCGGTTCCGGCGGATATGGTATGGGTGCTGCAATGATTCAAACAACATCTCCGAAAAAACTGTTGGAAAAATATCACCTGAAGCCTCACAAAGGGCTTGGCCAGAATTTTTTGTCTGATGACGCGGTGCTTTCCGGTATCGCGGATGCCGCGGGGATCCCGGAAAACGCGCAGGTTTTGGAGGTAGGACCCGGGCTCGGTAGCTTGACCAGGCACCTGGCTGAAAGAGCCGCACGGGTGGTCGCGGTCGAGCTGGACAATGACCTGATCCCCGTGCTTCGTAAGGAATTTGCCGACTGTCCCAATGTGGAAATTGTCCATAACGATATCCTGAAGTTCAGCCCGGATGAATATTTTCCCGACAGTGACTATTATGTCGCCGCGAACATTCCCTACTACATTACTTCAGCGGTCATACGGCATTTGTTGGAGGGGAAAGCCCGTCCGAAGCAGCTGGCGCTCACGGTTCAGAAGGAAGTGGCTGAACGGATCTGTGCCGCGCCGGGAAAAATGAGCCTCCTTTCACTCAGTGTTCAGGTATACGGCAGAGCGGATATCCCCATGATCATTCCTGCAGATGCGTTTTATCCGGTGCCGAATGTGGATTCTGCCGTGGTCCGCATAGAGCTGTATGACGAGCCGTTGGTTCCTCCGGATCAGATGGATGATTTCTTTGCCCTTGCCAAAGCCGGGTTCGGGCAGAAACGCAAGACTTTGCGGAATTCGCTTTCCTCCAACCTGCATATCAGCGGCAGTGAAGCGGAAGCAATGCTGAACCGGGCCGGAATAGACCCGATGCGGCGTGCGGAGACACTGACGATTGAAGAATGGAACCGTTTAAGAGAGGTAACAGGAGTTTTCCCAAAATAGATTATAATCAATTATGATTTGGCTGTTATATTCTTACAGCCGGTGATATGGTTCCTGTTCGGGGAAAAAAGTGAAGATCATTCAGGACAAACCTGTTGTATAACAGATTATTCGATTTGAGATTTTGTAAAGGAAGTTGGCGGTAATGAATTGGCTGATATATGCAATGATATATCTTGGCAGTGCCCTGATGGTATATAACATATACAGCTATGTTCGTTATGCCGGACATCTTCAGGAAAAGGATGACTGGGGAAAAGAACGGAATATTTTATATATCCCGATTTTCCTGCTGGTTTTATTTCTTCTGGGGTATCTGGCTGTCGGTTTCTTCGGAAAACCTGACCTGATCATTTCAGGCATCCTCTTTGGCGGCAGCATATTTGTCTTTATTGTTTTCAAACTGCTGGAGTTTATCACCGCCAGGGTCCAAAAGAATGAACATCTGGAGGCAAAGCTGATAGCGGCTGAGGAAAGCAGCAAGCTGAAGAGCCAGTTTTTATCCATTGTGAGCCATGAAATGCGCACACCGATGAACGGGATCATCGGTCTGAATTATCTGGCGCTCAAAAACCCGGACCTCCCTGCGGTGACCCGCCGGCAATTGGATAAGATCGGGGAAAACGCCGATCATCTGAAAGCGCTCATCGATAATATTCTCGACATGACAGACTTTGATGAGGGGAAAGTTGATCTAAAGCAGGATACATTTTCCCTGATTTCCCTGCTGAATGACATCAACCTGCTGATACGCGGCCAGTGCATCGGCAAAGGATTGAATTACAGCTATGCTGTTGTCGGCAAACTGGATGATTATTATGTCGGTGATAAAGGGAAAGTCCGCCAGATATTGCTCAGCCTTTTGGGCAATGCCGTCAAATACACGCCGGCGCCCGGGAATGTTTCCTTTACCGCGGAGCAGATACCATCTGACATGAATACCCGCAGGCTGCGCTTTACCGTCAGTGATACTGGGATCGGGATCGATGAAGACTATATGGAAAAAATTTTTACAGCTTTTTCCAGGGAACATAATGCTTTGACCGATACCTACGGCGGGATCGGGCTGAGCCTCGCGTTGACGAAAAAAATCGCTTCATTGATGGACGGCACCATTGAGGTCAGCAGTGAAAAGAATGTCGGCAGCACCTTCACGGTCACGATATCCCTGGGAAAATCGGAACGGAAAGCTGAGCCGCAGGAAAATTTCCGGCAGATCGATCCCGCAGCGGAACAGAAAACGGAGCAGAAACTGTCCGAATCAGAACAGGAAGGACCCGGATCAACAGTCCCGGACAATACTGAACCGGAAGCCGTGCAGCCTGTCCCGGATGAAACTGCCGCGGAGCCTGAAACGGAAAATCCCGAAACAGAAAACCGGGACTCAGTGACGGATCCCTCTGAGCCTGTCCCTGCTGAAAATACACAAAAAGGATTACGGGTCCTGATCGCGGAAGATATAGACCTGAACGCGGAAATTCTTGCCGACCTGCTGGAAATGGAAGACATCAGCTCCGAGCGGGCGGAAAACGGAGAAATTGCGGTCCGTATGTTCCGTGAAAATCCTGAAAATTATTATGACGCTGTCCTGATGGATCTGCGGATGCCCGTAATGGACGGGTTCGATGCGGCACGGAACATCAGGGCGCTTGACCGTTCCGATGCAGCTTCAATTCCCATCATCGCGCTGACCGCCAATGCCTCCCATGAAGACAGGCAGAATGTGATCGAAGCCGGAATGGACAGCCATCTGACGAAACCGGTTGATTCCGAACTGTTGTTTGAAACCCTGAACAGACTTATCAGACGCAGCAGAGAAACAGTATGAAAAAAGTCAGTATCAGGTAAGGAGATACAATGATCAATTCGGACCAAATCAAATACCCGCATCTTGTTCTCGTCGTTGATGATCAGGAGATCAATCGCGATTTATTGGGTATGATACTGGAAGACGAATATGAAGTGATTTACGCGCAGGACGGGTTGGAAGCACTGGAAAAGATCCGCGAATATCAGAACCGGCTTTCCGTCGTATTACTGGACCTTCTGATGCCGAAAATGGATGGATTCGCTGTCCTGGAAGCGGTTCATAATGATGAATATCTGAACCATATCCCGATAATCGTTTTGACAGCGGAAAAGAGTGCGGAGCTCCGGGCCCTGCAGATGGGTGCTTCGGATTTTATCACAAAGCCTTTTGACATGCATGAAGTGATCATTGCCCGTGTGGGAAGGATCATCGAACTGAGTGAGGGACGCAAACTTATCTCTGCTGCGGAGCATGACCAGCTGACCGGGCTTTATAACAAGAACTTCTTCTTTGAATATGCCAACCGCATTTATCAATACAATCCGGAATGGGAAATGGACGCGGTCGTGATGGATATCGAACAGTTCCATACCATCAACGCGCTGAACGGCAGAAAATTCGGCGACAATATCCTGCGGATACTTGGGAATGAGATACGCGCTTTTCTCGCAGAGACCAACGGGATCGCCAGCCGTTTTGAGGGCGACCGCTTTGATATTTACTGCCGGCGGCAGGATGATTATCAGTCCCTGATGGACCGGTTTCAAAATAAAGTCAATGATGTGGTGAAAAATGCCAACGTCCGGCTGCGCATGGGTGTGAAGCCCTGGCGGCCGAATGTGGAACCGGCAGTGCTTTTTGACCGTGCCCGCTCTGCCTGCAACATGGCGCGCGGGAATTTTATGACGAACCTGGTCATCTATGATGATGATATGCAGAAACGCGAGCTCCTCAGCCAGCGGCTGAAGAACGAACTGCGGCAGGCTGTGGAAGAGCACCAGTTCCGGGTGGTTTACCAGCCGAAATATAATATTCAATATGATCCGCCGCGGCTTTCAAGCGCTGAAGCGCTGATCCGCTGGAACCATCCGGAGCTGGGGATGATCTCCCCTTCGGATTTTATTCCGCTCTTTGAGGGCAACGGACAGATCCGGATCGTTGATAATTTTATCTGGGCGGAAGCAGCCCGGCAGATCGCTGAATGGCGGGAAAAATACGGAATTACGATCCCGGTTTCCGTCAATCTTTCCCGGGTAGATGTGTTTGACACCACACTGAAAGACCGTCTGATCGGTCTGGTCAGGGACAACGGGATCAACTTCACGGATCTGAAGCTTGAGATCACGGAATCTGCGTATACGGAAAATGGGGACCAGCTTATTACACTGATCAAGCAATTGAGAAAAGCCGGTTTTGAAATAGAGATGGACGATTTCGGGTCAGGATACTCTTCACTGAATATGCTCTCCGCCATGCCGATAGACATTTTGAAGATGGATATGAAGTTTGTCCGCAACATAGAATACAGCGAAACAGATTTGCGTCTGATTGAATTAGTTGTCGATATTGCCCATTATTTGAAGACACCGGTGATTGCGGAGGGTGTCGAAAATGAGAGACAGCTTGCGCTGCTGCGCGGAGCGGGCTGCAGCTTTGTACAGGGTTATTATTTTTCGCCGCCGGTCCCGGCAGAGATTTTTGAAAAATTCATCGCGCGGGAACTGAAATTGAGAGAACAGAAATCAGACCCCGCATAAAGGATTTGATCACAGCAGGAGGAAAACATTATGACATTGGAAGAACTTTACAGCAAAATGGGCGGCAATTTCGCTCACGCCAAACAAATCATGAAAATGGATAAATTGATCGACAAGTATATCCGCAGACTCAAAGACAGCAATTTCGATGAAAGAATGGCGATAGCGGCTGAGACCATGGACAGCACCGGGCTGTTCGAAAGTGCCCATGCCATGAAAGGCGTATGCGCCAACCTGGGTCTGGATGAGCTCGCGGATGCGGCGGAAGAAATCACCGAAGAATTTCGTCCCGGGAATGCCCGTAAGCTGACGGATGAAGAAGCGGGCGCGAAGGTGGCTGCTGCTTTGGAAAAGTATCGATATTCGCTGGCATGCATTAAGGAATATGAATCCGCGCTATAGGTTCCTGCCCGCGTGTGTTGACCGATCCGGCTTCTGTGCCGTGAAGAATTGATCAAATGACACTTACGTTTACGGTTGTCAGCATCAGCAGTTCGCCGGATTTCCAAGGGAGAGGTGCATAGAATATGAATAATTCCCGGAAGAGTAAAGATGAAAAAATGGGGTATCTGTCCCCATTAGGAGCATGGGCTCTGGCTTTTGGCTGTGCAGTCGGCTGGGGTGCGTTTGTGATGCCCGGTACGACCTTTTTGCCAATTGCCGGACCGGTCGGCACGATGATCGGGATCGCTGTCGGCGGCCTGGTAATGCTCATCATCGCGGTCAATTATCATTACCTGATGAATTTTTATCCGGATGCCGGCGGGACCTACAGTTTCACAAAGCATATCTTCGGATATGATAACGGATTTTTGTCTGCCTGGTTCATCCTGCTGACTTATGTGGCGATTCTCTGGGCAAACGCGACCGCGCTGCCGCTGATCACGAAAAATCTGTTCGGCAAGCTTTTCCAGTTCGGCTGGCATTATGAAATTGCGGGGTATACCATCTATTGCGGTGAGGTACTGCTGGCTTTGGCCGCGTTAGGCATTTCGGCTTTATTCTGCCTGCGGAAAAAATTAGCTGAGCGGGTGCAGATCCTTATGGCAGTGCTTCTGATCGCGGGGATCACAATTGCACTTATCAGCGCTGTCAGCAATCCGAATATCAGACCGGATGTGCTGAAACCCGCTTATGCATCTCAGGATAAACCGTTTGAGGGGATTTTTACGATCATCGCGCTGGCTCCCTGGGCTTATGTCGGTTTTGAGTCTGTCTGCCATTCAGCCGGTGAATTTAAATTTTCAACAAAAAAATCCTTTTTGATCATGGCCATTGCTGTTATAGCAGCTGTATATGCCTACTCGGCATTGGCCGGACTGGCTGTAACTGTTCTTCCGGAGGGATGCTCATCCTGGCCGGAATATATCGGCAATCTGGGAAGTTATTCGGGTATTGAAGGACTTCCAACGTTTTTTGCCGCGGAATCGTTTTTGGGGACGATCGGCACGGTTGTGCTGGGCGTTACCACTTTCGGCGCGATCATGACCGGCCTGATCGGCAACTATATCGCCGGAAGCCGCCTGTTATACGCGCTTGCAGAAGACCATATGATGCCGGAAAGCTTCGGAAAACTGGACAAAAATGGAGTCCCGAAAAACGCGGTGCTGTTTATCTTATGCATTTCCGTGTTCATGCCGTTTCTCGGCAGGACTGCTATCAGCTGGATCGTTGATGTGACTACGGTCGGGGCGACCATAGCGTATGCATATGTTTCCGCCTGCGCATATAAACGCGCAAAGGAGGAAAACAATAAAGCGGTCATGGCTGTGGGGCTTGCCGGTTTTCTTGTCTCGGTTTTATTTGTCCTTTATTTCCTCATTCCGAGCCTGCTGGCTGTTGATACGCTTTCCATGGAATCCTACCTGATCCTTTCCGCCTGGGGCATATTGGGACTGGGTTATTTCCTTTACCTTTTCAGGAAAGATAAGGAACGCCGTTTGGGCCGTTCTACGATCTCCCTGATTATTATGGTCGTGCTCATCATTTTCACCGCCTCGGTCTGGATGCGGCAGTCTTCGGAATCCGCTGCCAGGCAGGCTCTGGATCTTTCTCAAGCAACAGTTGTTGAAAAATTTTCAGAGACCGGCCCGGCATCCGATCTTTGTACCGTGATCCAAAACGAACACGCGGGAGTTATGAAAAAGATCGGTGCGGCACTGAAGAAAGACAGCCTGGTCCTCGTCGGGTTGATTTCCGCCGCACTCGGTCTGTTGTTTATGTTTTTTTCCGTTATGATCCGGCGTGAAAGGAAGATCGAAGCGGAAAAAGTTCTGGCGGAAGAAAGCAGCCGGGCCAAGACCAGCTTCCTTTCCAATATGAGCCACGAGATCCGTACGCCGATGAACGCCATTATCGGGCTGGATAATATCGCGCTGAAAGACCCGAACCTGCCGCCCTCCACCCGGGAACATCTGGAAAAAATCGGCGCGAGTGCCAAACATCTGCTCGGGCTGATCAATGACATTCTGGATATGAGCCGGATCGAGTCCGGACGTATGGTATTGAAGGAAGAAGAATTTCCCTTGCGTGATTTTCTGGACCAGATCAACGTCATTATTAACGGACAGTGCCGGGATAAAGGGCTGAATTATGAGTGCCGGATCAGCGGTCAGATCAGCGATTATTATATCGGCGACGCGATGAAGCTCAAGCAGGTGCTGATCAACATTCTGGGCAATGCCGTCAAATTCACAAATGAAGGCGGTACGATCAGCTTTACGGTTGAACAGACGGCTTCATTTGAAGGCTACCGTACGCTGCGCTTCACTTTGGAGGATAACGGTATCGGGATGAGTGAGGAATATATTCCGAAAATCTTCGAAGCCTTCTCTCAGGAAGATACCCGTTCCACCAATAAGTACGGCAGTACGGGTCTGGGAATGGCGATCACCAAAAACCTGGTCCAGATGATGAACGGTGACATTGAGGTGGAGAGTGAAAAAGGTGTCGGGACCACCTTTATCGTTACAGTTACCCTGAAAGCTTCCGGACGCACCATCAGTCATGAGTATACGGGAGGTCTTCCGGCGGACCTGCGGGTGCTGGTAGTTGATGATGACGATGTCGCCTGTGACCATGCCCTTCTGGTCGCGAACGCGGTCGGTATTTCCGCTGACAAGTCACTTTCGGGTGAAGACGCGCTCGGACGGATCATCCGAAAGCGGGAAGAAGGCAGGCCTTATCAAATCGTACTGACGGACTACAAAATGCCGGGAATGGATGGGATCGCATTTACGAGAGCGCTCCGTTCCTTTGATAACGGAGAAACCGGTGTGATCATCATGACCGGTTACAGCTGGGATGATATGATCGATGAAGCGAGAGCTGCCGGTGCGGAAGGCTTTATTTCCAAGCCGCTGTTTACCGACAGCCTTGCAGCCGAGCTTCATAAAGTATTGATGAAGCATGATCAGCTGGAGGAAGTGAAAGCCGAAGAATCTGCTCCGGAAGAACCGGAGCCCGGGAACAGTATTGAAGGGCTTCATGTTTTGATCGCGGAGGATATGGATATCAACGCCGAGATTCTGATGGACCTGCTGGAAATGGAAGGTGTCAGCGCCGACCGCGCGGAAAACGGGCAGAAAGCTGTGGATATGTTCACAGAGCACCCGGAACACACCTACGACGCGGTCCTGATGGATGTCCGCATGCCGGTGATGGATGGGCTGACCGCGGCCAAATTGATCCGTGAATCTGACCGTGCGGACGCGGCGGTGATCCCGATCATCGCGATGACAGCCAATGCTTTTGATGACGACGTACAGCGTTCGCTGCAGGCGGGGATGACGGCCCATCTTTCCAAGCCCGTCGAACCCGACCGCCTGTTTGAGACATTGAGCCGCCTGGTCCGAAGAAAAGAATAAAAAAATTGGGACGGTTACTGTGAGGCGCTTGCGCCGAACGGAACTGTCCCTTTGTTAATTTATTTCGTATTCCGAAATTCATATAAAAAAATAAGGGGACAGTTCCGCTGGCGCGTAACCGTCCCCTTCGTCCCCGTAATAATTTATTATTCGCTGATGGTCAGGTAATCCATGATTTTGCCGCCGACCGGAAGCAAAATCGTTTTCAGTCCGGCTTCCCGGGCGGCTTTGATATTTACTTCCATATCATCAATAAAGACAGAATGCGCGGGATCAAGCTGATAGCGGCTGATGATCAGTTCATAGATCTCCGGCTGGGGTTTGCGCAATTTACATTCATATGAAATCACTGCCCCGTCGATGTCATCGAAGAAAACATTGCGTTCCAGCATTTTGCGGAAGCAGGTCTCCTGAAAATTGGATAAAATATAAGTTTTCGCGCCGGCTTCTTTGAGCTGGTAGAATGCCGCGACATTTTCCGGAATGGCATGAAAATAATCGTACCAGTGCTTGTGGTACAGCTGAATTTCCCTGCGCAGTGTCGGTTCTTTCCGCAGCGCGGCGGTCAGGAATTCATCATCGCTGATCAGCCCTGCATCCAGCTGCTGCCATTCCTCCGAGCTCGGAAAGATCTCGGTCAGGCGGTCAAAATGACAGGGATCAATGCCCATTTCAGCCATAAAGCGGCGGGGGTTGTAGTCCAGCAGGACGTTCCCAAGGTCAAAAATGACGGCATTCAGCGGGGTTTTGTCTTCATTCAGGTAAATCATCAGTTCTCCTCTGTTATCTCAAGATACTCATCGATCACACCCTGCGGCGGAAGGTTGAGCGTCAGCAGACCGGCTTTAGCGCCGGCTTCACAGTTGGCAGCCACATCATCGACAAACAGGGTATGCGCCGGGTCGATTTCCGGGTAAGTTTTCAGCAGCAGCTCAAAAATCGCCGGGTCCGGTTTACCGAGCCTGCAGGCACCGGAAATGACCGTGCCGTCCATGTCATGCAGGAAGATGAAGTGGTCATAAAAATAGTCGTAATCCGCCTGGCTGCAGTTGGAAAGCAGGTAGGTCTTCAGCCCCATTTCTTTGGCGCGGTACATCAGTTCCACATTCGGTGTGAGGGCGGAAAAGCATTCCGCGCGGTGTTTGAGGTAGTGTTTGATTTCCCGGCGCAGCGACGGTTCGTCCCGGATCGCCATCTCTGCGATCTCGTCCCGGGAATACGTGCCCTTATCATATTCTGACCACTCCGGACGTCTGTCGGTGATTTCCGCCAGGCGGGGGATGAATTCCGGCTTGATGCCGAGGTCAAACATAAAGCGTTCCGGATCCCAGTCGACCAGCACATTGCCGAGGTCAAACACGATCGCGGATAGATTTGTCTTATTTCCTTTAAGATTTATCATATCTATTTATGATTTCCGCTTATATTTCACAAAATATTCTTTAATCTAAAATCAAAAGGCGAATCATATTCTTTAAGGATCCGCCTTTACAATTCATTTTCTGTACATTAGCTGCGCTCAGCAGGCTAATCTTCTTTTTCGATCTTTTCGATCCCGCCCATCCAGGGTTTCAGGACTTCCGGAACGGTGATGGTGCCGTCGGGGTTCTGGTAGGTTTCCATGACGGCGATGAGTGTCCGGGGCAGGCCGAGGCCGGAACCGTTCAGCGTGTGGAGCAGACGCGGTTTGCCGGTTTCGGAATCACGGTAACGGATCTGTGCGCGGCGGGCCTGGAAATCCCAGTCATTGGAAACGGAAGAAACTTCCAACCATTCCTTGCAGCCGGGTGCCCAGACTTCCACATCGTAGCAGATGCGGGCATTGAAGCCAAGGTCGCCGGTGCACTGGGCGATGATGCGGTAGTTCAGTCCCAGCAGCTTGCAGGTCTCGCAGGCGGCGTTCAGCATGCGTTCATGTTCTTCTTCGGATTTTTCCGGCAGGCTGTAGCAGTACATTTCCACCTTGTCAAACTGGTGGCCGCGTTTGATGCCTCGGACATCGCGCCCCGCGCTCATTTTTTCGCGGCGGAAGCAGGGTGTATAAGCGGTAAAGCGCATCGGCAGCTGGGCTTCGTCGACGATCTCGCCCATGTAAAGACCGGTGAGCGGAACTTCGGCGGTCGGGACCATCCAGAAATCCTCTTCCACGTCATGGTAGAGGTTGTCCGCGAATTTCGGCAGCTGTCCGGCACCGTACAGGATATCGCCCTTGACCATGAACGGCAGGTAGCGTTCTTTGTAGCCCTGTTTTTTGTGCAGGTCCAGCATGTAGGCGATCAAGGCCCGTTCCAGCTGGGCGCCCTGACCGTTCAGGACATAGAAGCGGGTCCCGGAAAGTCTTGTGCCGCGGTCGAAGTCGATGATGCCGAGATTGGTACCGAGGTCCCAGTGCGGTTTGTCTTCGAATTCATGCTGCATCTCCTCACCGAAGACCTTGACGACCTGGTTCTCCGCGTCGCTGACGCCGTAAGGGACCTTCTCGTCCGGAATGTTCGGGATGTTGGAGATAATGTTCTTCAGCTCTTCTTCAGTTTCTTTGGTCTGTTTGTCCAGTTCGGCAATGCGGTCGCTGACGACTTTCATCGCAGCGATGCGTTCCTGACGTTCGGCGGGATCCTTCGCCTTGCCGATGGCTTTTGATTCACTGTTGCGTTTGGCTTTCAGCGCCTCTGCTTCTCCCAGCAGTTCGCGGCGGGTTTTGTCCAGTTCAAGCAGGCGGTCGACATTTTCAACGCTCATCTGCCGGTCGCGCATGGATTTTTTTACAAGTTCGGGATTTTCACGAATCAGTGCTATGTCCAGCATTTTACATCTCCTAAGATTTGCTATTTCCTCTAAATTATATACCGATTTCTGTTTTTCTCTCCGATATGCGGAAAAAATATGTTGAGTGTTGTATTATCTTATCCGGGGACTATCCCCAGGGTTCTCGATGCCATTATTCCTGACAGTCCCATAAAGGGACAGTCCCGGATGCATCATGTGATCTTTTACAAGCCCAGCAAGTGGATCGGATAAGCATAAGCCGCTTCATTAATGGGGCGGATCCTGTCGCAGGTGTCAAGGATCAGCCCCGGTTTGACCGGCATATGATATTTCTGCAGAACCGAAAAGTTTCTGGTCGGATTTTTCGGAGTGCTGCCGGTTTTGATTTCTACCGGATAAACAGCGTTTTCCTTGATGAACAGCAGGTCGATTTCTTTCTGGTCAATATCCCGATAATAAAACAGTACATCCTTCGGGTCAATATTGTGCGCATAAAGGTTCTTTATCAATTCACTGACCGCGTATGTTTCAAAGAATGCCCCGTTCATCGCGCACTGTTCAAGCATCTCCGCATTCGGCCATCTGCACAGAAAGGCACAAAGTCCGGTATCCATAAAATACAGCTTGGGCGCTTTTATGATCCGGTTTGAAACATTGGACATATATGGCTGCAGCAAAAAGATGATCCCGGATGTCTCAAGGATAGAGATCCAGCGCTTGCAGGTGCGGGTGTCAATACCGACATTTGAGGCAATCGCTTCATAATGGAGTTCCTGGGCTGTCCGGAGAGCCATGATCGAAAGAAAGTTGCGGAATTGTAATTCGTTTCCGGCGCTGATCAGAGCACGGACGTCCTTTTCCAGGTATGTACTGATATAGGAACGGTAATAAATATCTCTTTGTGAAACGCCTGTGACAACATCAGGCATTCCGCCTTCAAAGATACTGCTGAAAACTTCAGCACGTGTGTGATATGCGGCCTGTAATTCCCGTTCACGGTTCAGGAGAAAATCGATTTCCGGATCAAAGAGGACCCCTTCAGCCCCTCGTTTTTCTGCCTGGGAGAAAGATGCCATACTGATAATGCCGCAGCGTCCGGCAAGAGAATCGGATATGCCCTGCTGCAGTTCAAATTGATTGGATCCGGTGAGAATATACATCAATTGACGTTCCCTGCCGTTTTTGAGCCATATCAGCCGCTGCGCGTCAATTTTTTGTTTGATCTCATCCAGCAATCCGGGGGCTTTTTGAATTTCATCGATAATTAAAGGCCATCCGTAAGTCTCGAGAAAAAGCCTTGGGTTTTGAATCGCGAGATTTCTGTCTTCCAGATTATCAAGCGTTACACTTCGGAAAGAATCACCGTAAAGCATCCCGATCGTTGTGGATTTTCCGACCTGACGCGGCCCATAAACAACAAGGCAGGGAAAAGATTTCCCTGTTTCGATGATGTTTTTTTCGATTGTCCTGTGAATATAAGCCATGTTTTATATCTCCTGCAATATCTGACGGCGTATAAAGCGTTTGATCTGCTGTACCGGCTGCAAGACAGCGCAGCTCCCGCTCCGAATTAAAATTCAGACGCAGTCTGTACCTGTCGGAGCAGGTTTCAGAGCCGACCTCTTGCGCTTCATCTTATATCAAAGTATAACATAAAAAGTGCGTTAAAAACTACATCGGGATGCTGTTTTTAACGCACTTTTTATAAAACGGTCTTGTCGTAAATGTTTGTTTTTTCTGATTTGTTCAAATGTCCGGAGGATAATGCTTTCTCATATTTCTTTAAGATAAGCTCAGTTTCTCCAAGATATTCATCTGTGAAGTTCAACCGGAAAGTTTTAACCTTAAAAGAATTCACATCTTCTCCGATGTCAAGCGGGTGGGATGTGGTGATGGTGCAGACGCAGTCCCCGCAGTCGGTTTCCAGACGGAAGCTGTCTTTTCCGGAACGGAGCGTATAAACCTTCCCGTGTCTGTATTTCTCACAATGGATGGAATCCTGCTTGTTTCCCGCGAAATTCCCGACCGGGCATTGATGAGTGACCATCAGCGGCAGATATCCGTAAGCGAGAAGCTCCGTACGTGACAGGTCCGGCAGGGCGTTGATCCCGTCACGGCTCATTTCCACGGAAAGCGCGATGCTTTCCGCGCCGAGATCTTTCCAGAAATCATAGCTGCGGCTGTTCAGGACATTGCCGGTAAAGTCGAGCGCGAACGCTTTTCCGCTGTCCTTTACCGCGTGATAATGGCCGAGGCTGCTGATCAGGAAACCGTCGGCTCCGCTCTCCATCGCCTTCCGGATATCTGCTGAATGATTTTTCCGGATATACTCGCGCCATATACGCGGCAATCTGACAAAAATCCTTTTCCCCCGTTCGTGCGCATCTCTGCACATCTGCTGAATATCCGCCATCAGAGCCTGATTCATTTCCGGGTAAATCACGGAAACAAGAGGAGACCCGAGCGAAGCACGGAACTGATCCGCGGTCCGTACGCCTACGCTCAGGCTTCTTCCGTTAGAGGGGACGGTTTCATGAGGCGCTTGCGCCGAATGGAACTGTCCTCCCGCTTTCGCAGGAAAGGTGCTTTTCTTTTCGTTTTCCTGCAGACCGGTTTTTGGAAGAGTAAAAATGTTAATGTTATTAGAAAGTGAATGATTCTTAAAAGTTCTTTTATATGAACTTATTATTAGTTTCCGCAGTTCTTCCGCTGTAGTATTTCTTAAGGTATTTAAAGAAGATTTGTTAAGATAAAGTCCGTCTTCTAAATAAACATGTATATTTTCACACCGGCAGATCGTGTTCCCAAGCTTTGTGAGCTGCGCGGTCACGCTTTCTTCGGTCAGCGGCTGGTTTTGCGCGGCAGTCGGGATATCTCCACGTACGCTGACCGAAATTCCGGCTGCTTCTGCTGTCAGCTCCGCCGGCTGTCCGGCACGGATCACGGCAGTAAGCTTGATCGGGACCTTGCGGCTGACAGTCTCATACCGCGGTTTGAGCTCATCCATCAGGCGTTTATCATAGGTCTGATAGACGGCCTGATTTTCATGGATCTCACCACGGATGTTTACCAACGCCTTTTGGCCGGCAGCGGATGCTTTGTTCAGATAGGTCCCGACACCCTCTTCGTTATTCGTGCGGATCTCGATGCCGTCGCCCGGGACCATGGCTTTGTCAAAGCGGATCACCGCGGTCTGCTTTTTCCGGTCATAGGAAAGCACCTTCCCGGCAGATACGCCCCAGTGCTTCGGGTGAGCAGGGCACATCATTTTCATCCCGGAATGCGTCCGCAGATACCCTTCGGAAAAAGCACCGCGGTTGAAAAGCTGCTGCAGGATCAGGATGTCGTCCGGATCGACCTGATACGGTTCGCCGCTGTAATACAGATCCAGATACTTGCGGTAGATCCCTGTCACTCCGGCGACATATTCCGGGCTTTTCATCCGTCCTTCGATTTTCAGCGAAGCCACACCGGCCGCGAGCAGTTCCGGCAGCAGCCGGAGCGTGCAGATATCTTTTGTGCTCAGCAGATGCCCTTCGGCGATTGTCTGTTTTCCCTGCGCGAGTTCATAAGACAGCCGGCAGTTCTGCGCGCATTTGCCCCGGTTCCCGCTGCGGTTCCCCAGTACGGAGCTCATCAGGCACTGCCCGGAATAACAGACGCATAACGCCCCGTGAATAAAGGTCTCGATCCGCATATCTGTGTTTGCCGCGATATGGCTGATTTCTTTAAGGTTTAATTCCCGGCTGAGCACGGCGGTCTTCAGTCCCAGCGCTTCAAACGCTTTCACGTCATCAAGGCTGTTGGCAGTGAGCTGGGTCGAAGCGTGTACCGGAAGATCCGGGAAGTTTTGCCTTACCATGCGGATCGCTCCGATATCCTGCATGATCAGCCCGTCAACGCCCATGGCGTAAAGCGCGCTGACGAAGGAAAGCAGCTCCGGGAATTCCTCATCCTTGTATAGCGTGTTGACGGTCACATACACTTTGACGCTGAAACTGTGGCACAGGTCACAGACCCGTTCCAGCTCTTCATTATCAAAATTCGCGGCATATGCCCGGGCACCGAAGGAACGTCCGCCCAGGTAAACAGCATCTGCCCCGGCATTCACCGCGGCTTTGACACAGTCGAAATTTCCGCAGGGAGCCAGAAGCTCCGCTTTCTGTTTCGTATTCATATTCCTAATTATATATCGAAAATTGAGGGCTGTGCAGCTGTGGTACACGAAGCACAGCGGTGCGGTGTGAATATCAGCGGTGCTGACCAGGTTGTGCTTCACCCTGGAGCAACGGAGCACACGAGGTCGGCTCTTGAACCTGCTCCGTATGGTACAGACTGCGTCTGGATTTGTATTCGGAGCAGGAGCTTCGCTACCTTGCAGCCTGCACAAGAGAACCGCACTCATGTGCGTCATATATCCGGGTAAAACGAGCGTTCCCTAAATAAACAGCCCGTCCACAATATAATTTTCAGCATCCGAATTATGAATGCTGTTATTCTCGCCCTCCGCGACCCTCACGGTCACAGTGCTGCCGGGCGGAACGGAATGCGTAAGCCAGACGTTGCCGCCGATCACGCTGTTGTCACCGATGTTCGTTTTCCCGCCGAGGATCGTTGCTCCCGCGTAAATTACCACACGGTTGCCGATGTTCGGATGGCGTTTGATCCCTTTCACCAGGACCCCGTCCGGACTGACTTCAAAACTCTTCGCGCCGAGGGTCACATGCTGGTAAAGTTTGACATGCTCGCCGATCGTTGTGGTTTCCCCGATAACCACGCCGGTGCCATGGTCAATGAAGAAATAAGGGCCGATGGTCGCGCCGGGATGGATATCGATACCGGTCAGACGATGGGCGTATTCGGTCATGATACGGGGGATGAGCGGGATGTTCATCTCGTAGAGCTTATGGGCGACACGGAAAATGGTAATGGCTTTGAATGCCGGGTAGGTCAGGATGATCTCATCGGTATTTTTTGCCGCAGGATCTCCCTCATATCCTGCCTGGATATCGGTCTTCAAAATCTCCAGGATCGAAGGCAGGGCGTCGATGAGCTCCATAGCGCGGGCTTCAGCTTCTTCCCTGGTTTCACAGACAGATGAAAAGCATTGGGAAAATGAGTCATATGCCCGCATTAATTCCCAGGTGCGTTTTTCGGATTCCTCAAAACGGCCGCGGGACGCTCCGAAATGGTGCGGAAAAAGGGCAATAAAAAGGAAGCCGATCGCTTCGATCACCTCATTTTCCAGCCCCAGGTAGGATCCGTTTTCGGGCGCTGTACCGATTTTGATAAATTCTCCGGCTATTTGCTCAAGGTGTGCTGCCAATGATTTGTTCTTTGTCTCTGCCATAATCCTCCGTAATTGTGCATCCGTATTATAACGCTTTTGAAATATTTCCCCAATGATTCAGGACAAAGCCAAAAACAATACTGTTCCGCATTATAATTGTCAGTAAGAATATAGAAATTTATCACTAATATTGCAAATTTTCTTGACTTTTACAGAAGTTCGATTATAATCAAAAACAATAGAAAATAAGTATTAAAAATTACGAGATTCAAAGATCAGATGTCTTTGGACGCGGCAGCGTGACAACGGCAGCGGTACATCACCACCTGATACAAGTGTACCGGGACAGGTGCAGAGGATTAATTTCGATAAATTTTGAGGAAAGGAGGGACAGGCATGGACACGATGACAGCGGAAATGACGCAGCAGGAACAAACCCGGCTGGAATCAATTCCCGGTTCGGAAAAACGCGGGGTCCTTGAGCGGATCGATCCGGCGAGGCTTCCCGATGAACCGACCGATGTGTTCAGCACTGTCCCTTATGAATTCGAGGAATCTGTCCGCTACTTATGGGACGATACACAGAAGCTTTATTACCATGCCTGCAAGGCCAACCGTTTTTCCGAAAATTATCTGCTTTATTCCGCGGAGCTTGAAAAAAGCATCCGCGAGATGGGCAGCTACTGCCTGACCAAAGCGGCGCTGGAACAGAAAGGCATGGAATTCCCTTCCCTTTCCGGACTCAGTGTACCGGAGCTGGTGGGCATGGTCTCCTATCATCTTCGCAAGGCTCATGCCGCGCTGGAGGGGATCTACCGCGACAATAACCGGCTGGGGCTCAGCTATCTCACTCAGGAATTTCACTGGGTGACGCTCGGGGATCGGCTGAAGGCTACCGAGGCCAAGATCCAAAAGATCAAAGACGGGAAACTCAGTGCTGATGAACTGCTTAGCCGGGATGAAACTTACCGCAATGCCCCGCGGACAGGTGAAAATACCGGTCGTGAGATCCCGGAAAGGCTTCCTGTCAACCCGGCCGCCCTGCCGATCAAAGGATCCATGGCGCGGGAGATGCTCGGTTTTGAAAAAGAAGAGCAGAAAAAAGCGGAAAAGCTCCGTAAGGAAAAAGAGCGCAGGATGAAGCAGCTTGAGAAGCTCGAAAGGGAGCTGGATCATACTCCGGGCGTATACAAACAGGATGTGATCAGGCTTACGAAAGAGCAGCAGAGCCTCGTGAATCAACACAGCGCAGAGAATTTACGCAGAGAGATCGCGGAAATCGAAGCGGCAGAAGCGGAGTTTGACGAAGGATTCAGGGGTCGGGATTCAGGGATCAGGGAGCAGCGGAGCCCATCCATAAAACAGGATCCGGGAAATAGTGATGAGAGTCCTTCTTCGGCTCTGAAGACCGGGCCGGGAACGATCACCGAAGCGGAGGCACGGAAACTGCTGATGGACGAAGCGATGAAGCGGGGCGACCGGCAGGCGGTTATGGAGATCCCGCTGGAGGACAGCGAAACATTCTATCAACGCTACCTGCGGCGCAATGAGGAGGTCAGGAAAAGGAACCAGGCCGCCCGCGGCGTTCCGTCGAATGAGACCCGGAAGGCTCTGCGGGAAAAGCGGAAGAAGAGAAAATAGGGATTAGGTTTTAGGGATTAGAAAATAGTTGACAGCCGAAATCGGATGGTTTCGGCATTAATCTGTTAATGAGTCACGGGGACAGGTTCCTTGACTCAACCCTGTGCCGTCACAATTTCCCATCATTTGGTGAACATGAGTATTTGATTCGCGAATCCTGTTATAATTATAATGACATCGTGCCGCCTTCTCCGGAGTACGCTCCGGCCCGGGGGTAACTAAAGAAATGGAAAAATATAAATATGATCTTGTCACCTGTTGAAAAGCTCCGCAGATTTTTGAAGCTGGAGCTGAATCGGAATTGTGATAACCGAGCTGTTGTCGGCGGGATGGGAAAATTTCTGCCGAATTGGCAGAAAGAATCCGGGACCGCCGGTATTTCGCCTGAATTGAATGAAGCTGTCACCTCGTTTTTAAACGGTTATGGGGAAAAAGATACAGATGGACGCAGAGCTTCCATTGAGGAGATCCTTTTAAAACTGCCTCCGGAAGAGTTCCAGCAGCGGGAACGGAATCGTTCCCGCCGTCAGGAAGGATCCGGATCCCAATCCCGTTCCGATGGCAGTTCATCCGCAAAAACAACGGAAAAGCCTGCGGATAAAAGCCCGGAAAGGACAACGGAACGGAAACCTTACAATGAACGCGCTGTACCGATCCGGAAAGAGGAGCGCGTCGAGCGGAAGCATCGTCCGGAACCGGTAGTCAACCAATCCGAGCATCATCGTGAACCTTTGGAGCAGGAGGAACAGCCCGGTGCAGCCACTCCTGTTACAGCTCCGGCGCAGGAAAAGCCGTCTGAACCGGTTCGTATCCGCCATAATCCTTATGTCCGTCCGGCTGCGGCTTCCGTAAGTGAATTGCGGGCGCGTTTCGGTCAGCCTCAGGTCAATCCGAAGGGGCCTTCCATTGACAGTCCTGTCTCAAACATTCCCGGGATCGGCTTTTCCAATTCAAAAGCGCTCGCGAAACAGGATGTTTACACCGTGAGGGAATTCCTCTATTATTTCCCGCGGCGTTATGATGATTATTCTTCCTTCAAACCGATCAACCGGGTCCAGCCGGATGAAACCGTAACGATCATCGGCATTGTCCGCTCCATCAGCAGCGGACAGCGCGGACGGTACCAGATCACCGAAGTCGTGGTGGATGACCGGACGGGAATGATGCGGGTAACCTGGTTCAACCGGGCATGGCTTGTGCATCAGATCCACGTCGGGATGGGGATCGTACTTTCCGGTAAGATCGATATCTTTTTGGGACGGCCTGTGATGAGCAACCCTGAATGGGAACCCGCGGACCAGGAAAACATTACAACAAACCGCATCGTCCCGATTTATGCGCTGAACCAGAACCTCAAGCAAAACTTTCTGCGCCGCATGATGTATAACACGGTGCGGCACTGGACTTCCCAGCTGCCGGAGTCTCTGCCGGATTCGATCCTGGAATCCGCGGACCTGCTGCCGCTCCAGATGGCGATCCAGAACATCCATTTTCCGGAATCCCGGGAATTGCTGCGGTATGCGCGGGAGCGCCTGGCTTTTGATGAAATATTCTTCATGCAGCTGGCAGTCCTGTCGCAAAAACAGGAATGGAACGGACTCCCGGCGGAACCGTTTGAGGTGAGTGACGAGCAGTTTGAAAAAGGCTGGCTTGCGAACCTGCCTTTTGAGATGACAGAGGCACAGAAGAAAGCACTGACCGATATCCGCAAGGATATGGCTTCCGGACACCCAATGAATCGTCTGGTCCAGGGTGATGTCGGCTCCGGTAAAACGATCGTTGCCAGCCTGGCTGCGCTGATCGTGATGCAGAAAGACGGACAGGCAGCCATCATGGCGCCGACCGGCGTGCTTGCCGAACAGCATTACCGCAATTTTGTCCGTTTCCTGGAAGGTCTGGGTGAAAACGCGCCGATCACTGCCGATCAGACTGCGCTGATGGTCGGGGCAACACCGGAAGCGAAAAAGCAGGAGATCCGCGAAAAACTGGAATCCGGTGAGATCCGTGTTCTCATCGGGACGCATGCTCTGATCGAGGAACCGGTGAAGTTCCGGAACCTGCAGCTGGCTGTGATCGATGAACAGCACCGCTTCGGTGTCGATCAGCGTGCCGCGCTGCGTGCCAAGGGGACAAATCCTCATCTGCTGGTGATGACCGCGACCCCGATCCCGCGGTCCCTTTCCCTGACCATTTACGGCGACCTGGATCTGACGCTTATTGATGAGCTTCCCGCCGGAAGAAAACCGATCCGCACCATAATCGTCCCTCCGGTCTGCCGGGAGCAGGTTTACGGACGGATCCGCAGAGAAGTGGCTGCCGGACATCAGGCTTTCATCATTTATCCGCTGGTAGAAGAGGGGGATGATGAAGATAAAGAAGGCCGGGCCGCGATCGAAGCAAGCGAATATTTACAGAACCAGATCTTCCCGGACCTGAAAGTAGCGCTGCTTCACGGACGCATGAAGGGAATTGAAAAAGATACGATCCTTGAAGGCTTCAAGAACCATGATTATGATATTCTCGTTTCCACTTCCGTGATTGAGGTCGGTGTTGATGTGCCGAACGCTACAGCCATGGTGATCGAAGGCGCCAACCATTTCGGACTGGCGCAGCTGCATCAGTTCCGCGGCCGGGTCGGAAGGGGCGATGCCCAGGCCTGGTGCGCGCTGATCCCGGATAAGGATAATGATATTGAAAACCAGCGCCTGAACGCGATGGTGGAAACCAATGACGGTTTCAAACTCGCCGAAATGGACCTGGAGATGCGCGGTCCCGGTGATTTTATCGGAAAACGTCAGTCCGGTTTGCGTGAAATGAAACTGGCTTCCATGTCGGATGTCCGTTTGATTGAAAAAGCCCGTAATGAAGCAATGAAGCTGTTTGAAAGTGATCCGGAACTCAGTAAGCCGGAAAACGAGATGTTGAAAACTCATGTTATTGAAACTGCTGCTGCTCAGCGGAAAGGAGAAATCAGCTGATGAGCAATCGAGCCATTTTTCCGGGAAGTTTTGACCCGATCCATAACGGTCATATTGATATTGCCCTGCGTGCCGCGGAAATTTTTGATGAATTGATTCTCTGCATCTACGCGACGCCGTCAAAAAACCTGTTGTTTTCGTTTGAGGAACGGGTTGAAATGGCAAAGCGGATCTTTCATGATGTCCCGAATATAACTGTCGAAGGGTATACCGGATTGACGGTGGATTACGCCAGGCAGGTTGGGGCTAAATGTATGGTCCGCGGACTGCGTGTATTTTCCGATTTTGATTATGAATTCCGGATGGCTTTGGCCAACAAAAAACTGGCACCGGATATTGAAACAGTTTCGCTGATCACGACCCATCAATATACTTTTGTGTCTTCTTCAACGGTCAAGGAGGTTGTCTCGCTGGGCGGTGACGTCAGCGGAATGGTACCTGATTTTGTTCGTGATGCTTTGATCCGGAAGTATTTTCCGGATCGGGATAAGTAAAGTGCGGGGTTTGGAAACAAAACGAACGGAAGTGTCGTTAAACCGCATAGGAGGTATTACTTATGAAAAATACTAACAGGATATTGATTCTTGTCTTAAGTTTGCTCATTACGGCATTTGCAGTTTCAGCGGTTTCAGCGCAGAATTGTATCTGCCTTGACGCAAACGGTGTGAAATATCCCTCTTCGGCACCCGCAAACTCGGTGTGTTATATATGCGGGCAGGATGGCTGTACACCGACAGCTCTTACGCTTTCGTATTGTCAGCCACCGGTCAGAGAGGATACACCGGTCCAACAGCCTGAGGTATTACCGCAGAACCCAAATCCTGTGCCTGTTGTACAGGAACAAGTTCCTGTTCCGCAGAACGATACATGGGATTGGAATCCCAATCCGGTACCTGTTATACAGGAGCAAATCCCCGTTCAGCAGAATGATACATGGGATTTTGATCCCAATCTGGTACCTGTCGTGCAGGAGCAATTCCCCGGTCAGCAGAACGAATTGTGGGAAGATAACCCTGTTCAGCAGCCTGTTGTGACGGTTGAAAACTCTGAACAGGAAATTGAATTGGTGATTTGGGATAACTCAAACATAAATCCTGAATATCCGGAACAGAATGAAACATCCGGTGAATATGATGAATTCAATTGGCTGACAGATGAAGAAATCACGCCGGAGCCCGAAGTCACGAAAACAATAATACCCACTGAAGTATATGATCCGGAGCCTGTTGTTACGGAAACGGAAGAACCCGGTGAAGTAACCATCCCGGAATTTGTCGTTACGGAAACGGAAGAGCCCGGTGAAGTAACCATCCCGGAATTTGTTGTTACGGAAACAGAAGAACCCGGTGAAGTAACCATCCCGGAATTTGTCGTTACGGAAACGGAAGAGCCCGGTGAAGAAATCACCCCGGATCCCGAAGTAACGGAAACGGAAGAAATCGGAGAAGAAATTCCCCCGGATCCCGAAGTAACGGAGACGGAGGAGCCCGGTGAAGAAATCACTCCGGATCCCGAAGCAACGGAAACGGAAGAAATCGGAGAAGAAATCACCCCGGATCCCGAAGTAACGGAAACGGAGGAGCCCGGTGAAGAGATCACCCCGGATCCCGAAGTAACGGAGACTGAAGAGCCCGGCGAAGAGATCACCCCGGATCCCGAGGTAACGGAAACGGCAGAACCCGGTGAAGAGATCACCCCGGATCCCGAGGTGACGGAAACGGAAGAACCCGGAGAAGAAATCACCCCGGATCCCGAGGTAACGGAAACGGAAGAGCCCGGTGAAGAAACTACCCCGGAACCGGATATGGATATTTCTCCTGCAGCGCTGGAAGAGCTTTCCCAAATTCTGTCAGAAGAGGAATTGTCAAATCTTTCTTCGATCCTGACCATGGAATGGCTGAATGCGAATGTCGATCAACTCTCTCAGGAAACATTGATTGAATTGCTGGCTCTTTTTGGAATCAACATTGAAGGGCCGCTCAACGAATTACTTAGTGGTGACGGATCTCTTCCTTCAGTCAAGATCGAGGGTGAACTGACTGATCTGCTGCTTTTCTCTCCTACCGGGGGAACTGTAACAACGTCAACCGTTCCGTTCGTCTGGCTCTATGCATATGACGGGGAAACCGGTCCCACAGATGTAACTTTCCTGCTGCAGCTGACGATTTCAACCGCCTCCGATACGGCAACTATCAACACAACCGTATCATCTGTTTCCTGCGGCAGCAATATCTGTACATATTCCGCGGATCTGAGAGCATATAACAATTCGCTGGTAAGCTGGACCGTAAGCGGCATCTATAAGAGCGGTGCGACCACGGTGACCGTCCCCGGTCCCGCGGCACAGTCTTTTGCCCTGAAATTTGACAAACCGGTGCCGCCCAAACCTGAGAAAAAGCCGGAAGTTCCTGTTCTGGAATGTCCTTATGGCCCGTACGAAGTGCGGAAAATCGGGTTCTATTGGGCTCCTTCACTGTATTCCGAATGGTATACAGTTGAGTGGCATGATAACAGAGGCCATCACGGGTCGGAAAATCTCAGCAACAGTGACCCGTCCTGTAAAAGCGGACGCTGTGTGGTTCATTTGATGATGCCCGGTGATGGTAACTATGCGTGGAGAGTTGTAGCAAAAAACAGTAAAGGTTCAACACCTTCCGGCGAAATGAATTTCTCAATCAGGTCCGGCGTTCCCACTCCTGCTCCGTACAGTCCCTCCGGAACTCTCAACAGTGGCAGCAATATCGCTTTTGATTGGCAGCACGTCGGTAACGGAGTAACGGATTACCGCATCCAGGTTGTCAGCAACAGCGACAATTCCATGCGTATGGACCGCTGGTTCAGTGTTTCCGATATCTATGTCGGCAGCGGTGAATGCTATGTACGGACAGATCTGTATCTGCCAGCCGGGTCTTACAGCTGGCGTGTTCAGGCTTCCAATGGAAGCTCAACCTCCGGATGGTCTTCCTGGAAGGGATTCAAGATAAACGGATACAGCGGACCGGTAGTCTATAATTACGCGAATACGATTCCTTCCTGTCTGTATCCGACCGGAACGATCACCGTCACTTCGCCGAATTTCCAGTGGCGCACAGTTACAGGCGCTGCCTATTATATGGTGAAGCTTTATGACAGCACAGGCACAGTCCTGTTCGACCGCCAGGTGGCTTCCTCCGGTAATTGCACAGGTGAAATATGCACCTGGGCACCGGATTATAAGCTGACGAAGAACGGAAATTATACCTGGAGCGTTTTGAGCTATGGCGGGAACAACGCTCTTTGGAGCCGTGCTTCCGGTTCATTCTCCCTGCAGGGTGTCGTGCAGCAAAAACCGATGAGTTTTGTCAGCCCGGCACAGAATGGTCTGCTGACTCAGGATTCTCCGGTCATTATCTGGACTGATCCGGGCGCCAACACGGCAATTTTCCATGTCGAGATTTTCAGCAGTGCCAATAAGAATCTGTTCACCGCGGATCTCAACCGTGAACAGGCCTGGTGCGACGGTCAGACTTGTTCGATCGAATTCAAGACCATCCCGGATGCGCAGAACTATCGCATCACGATCACTCCGTATTCTGACCTGAACGTGAAGGGTGAAGCCATTTCACTGGTCTTCAGTAAAGGCAGCAAAATGCTGAAACTGAACTCCCCGAAGGAAGGCAGCACTGTTCAATCCCGTCCGCTGTTCCGCTGGAGCATGGATTCCGCAAATACGAACCTCAGTTATGAGCTGATCCTGACGGATTCCGCGAACAATGTGACCACGATTTCACCGCTGGCGTGCGGCATGGAAGGCGTGACTTGCGAAGAGGGCGAGATGTTCTTTGCCCCGGCAATTACCCTGATGCCCGGCAGCTATACCGTAAAGCTCGGGCAGATCAATTCCAGTGCTGTGAGCCAGGAGGTCCACTTTAAGGTGAAGTAAAAAGCATCCGGATAACAGGTGTCCGATCTCGGCAGATGCACTCAGCGATAGTGCCTTTTGCCCGGAATTCCGGACACCTGTCGGATCGTTACAGGAAGTGCTCCTGATCAGACAGATATCTCCCGGGACAGTTTCGATTGATCCGAAGCGGCAATGATACGGTTCCAGCAGGGGAAAGTCTTATATCTGAAAAGCAGCCTGGTATGAAAAAATAAAAGAAGCGGGGTTTTCTCAAGCCCCGCTTCTCTGTTAATTATTGAGTCTTATGACCTGTAAGCCGTGTGCAGTTACTGCCCGTTTGTCCAGTGCGGCCAGTCGGCACTGACGCCGAGCTTGGGATCCGGATAGCGTGTCTGGTCATAGAATGTATAAGCCGTGCTGATCGTATTCTCGCCGGTAGCGACAATTCCTATTGTGTAAACACCGGCTTTCTTCGGAGGACAGAGGTAAGTGTAACCCTTCAGGTTCTTTGAAGAATCAATATGCTGGTTGTTGATGTAAAAATCGACCTGATAGGCATTGATGACTTCATAATAGGTCTTCGGACATTTTCCGTTTTCAGTCGCGTAGAAATCCGGATACCATTTGAAGATCTGCGGTGTTCCCTTGGAGATTTTTTGATCAGAGGATCCGTCAGTGCCGTCTACGATAATGTTATACCAGACCGTCTGTCCGAATCCGGTTCCCTGCGGGGAACGCATCTGCCACCAGGAGGTATATTCGCCATTGGCAGCCGGTGTGTTAAAGGGAACGGAAAGTTCATAATTTTCACCGGGGGCGACCAGCTTTGTGATGGAAATGTTTGGCTGTCCCATTAACTCTCCCTTGACGTACGCAAAGGTATAGGAAGAGTCCCAAGTGCAGGAACCTGTGTTTTTGACATTCCAGGTCTTTGTCGCGCTCATGTTCGGCACCAGTTTCGTACCGTCCGGCAGGCTGACGTCGCTGATGAACATCATACCGTTGGTGCAGTTTGCCGGGTTATCCGCGCGGACATCTTCCATTGTGATCTCCCGGGAGATGACCATATCCTCCGGCTGTGTGACTGCCGGATTATATGCCTGTGCAGGACGGGTGATGGATGGCTGGATGCGGTCGGAGAAATCTTTGGAGAAATATTCATCCGCGATCTTCTGAGCGGTGCCGTCTTTGACCATCTCCCGCATTACACTGTTCAGCTGCGGAATGAGGGTTGAGCCCTTCTGCGCGCCGTAAGCGTATTTTTCATTCATAACGTTGCTTTGGACGACAGAAATGGAGGAATCGTTTTTATATTGAGCACGGTAGTAATCATCATCGATCAGCACCAGATCCACGGTCCCGTTTTTCAGCGCGTTGATGGTATCTTCATTTCTCGGGAAGGTATACAGATTTCTCGGTGAGATCTTCCCGCCCATCAGCAGATTGGACGCGACCCATTGTTCAAAGCTTGTCCCTTTCAGTACACCCAGTTTCAGTGTGCTGATGTTGTCTTCTGTTACGGACTGTCCCGCTCGGGTAAGCAGAACGCCGCCGGCCTGATAGTATGGGTTGGTGAAATCAATTTTTTGGGATCGTTCTTCCGTGATGGAAAAGCCGCCGCCGATCAGGTCTACCTGATCGATGATGACGGAATCGATCAGGCCGTCGAACGCCATGTTGACCGGCTGAACAGACAGGCCAAGCCTGCTGCCCATTTCTTTCACAAGAGCGATATCAAGACCGTCCAAATCGGTCCCTTCCGTATAAACAAACGGATAATAGTCAGGCGCAACACCAAAGCGGATCACGCCGGCGCTTTTTATGTCTTCCCATTGGTCCGCGGAACATACAGCGGTAAGCAGACAGAGCGCAGCCAAAATGGAGAGCAGAATTGTTATTTTCTTTGACATATGATTCTCCTTGCTTATAAATCCTCTAAATAGTATTATATCAGATAGCTATCAAAAAAATAAAAAAATAAAAACAAAAAATTTCACAAAATGAATGATTTCATACAGAATAAAAAATTGGGGAACGTAACAAAAAAGGGTAAAAAAACTGAAAAATTGAAAAACCGTGTATAATAGTTGTTTGTGAGGTGCCAGCATAGCTCAGTTGGTAGAGCAGGCGTTTCGTAAACGTCAGGTCATGAGTTCGAGTCTCATTGTTGGCTCAATTATACGAACCGGAATGGTTCGTTTTTTGTTTATGCGGAAAAAGGGTTTTATAATACAGCGGTATGGAATTTGATTGCCGGGTTATGCGGAGGAACTTGACATGAAAGTCAGATATGTAACCGGGATGCAGTCGGATGAGACCATCGGCAGCCGTGAACTTGCACATCGTGCTCTTGCCCGGGAAGCTGCCGGGGAAGGTATCGTT
This sequence comes from uncultured Chloroflexota bacterium, assembly GCA_902786265.1. Classification (GTDB taxonomy): domain Bacteria; phylum Chloroflexota; class Anaerolineae; order Anaerolineales; family Anaerolineaceae; genus Flexilinea. Next base: position 61,356 of record CADACE010000026.1, read on the forward strand.
TTGCTGGAGAATGACGGCGCCCTTCCGTTGAAAACCGGGAAAATCGCGCTTTACGGTTCCGGTGCGGTTTCCACTATTAAGGGCGGTACCGGCTCCGGTGAAGTCAATGAGCGGTATTCGGTCAATATTGCCGAGGGGCTGACGAATGCCGGTTTCTCCATCACCAGTCAGGACTGGCTGCATGAATACGAAGCCGAACTGAACCGGGCTGTTGAGGCTCATGACCGCTACTGCATGGAAGCTGTCCGGAAATCCGGAAAGCTGCATACTCTGATGGATGTCACCAACATTCCGTTTATTTACCCGATCGGCCGTGAGGTCACCGAACAGGATGTAAAGGCGAGTGAAACCGATACCGCTGTTTATGTGATCGCCCGTCAGGCAGGGGAAAGCGGTGACAAAAAGCTGGAAAGCGGTGATTATGACCTTTATCCGGAAGAAACCGCCTGCCTGCGTTTCCTTTCCGAACATTACCCAAAGACGATCTTTGTCATCAACAGCGGGTCTTCCATGGACCTGACTCCTCTGGAATCTGTCCGGCTTTCTGCCGTAATTTATTTCTGTCAGCAGGGGGAGGAAGGCGGGAACGCGCTGGCTGATATCCTTTGCGGAAAAGTGAACCCCAGCGGGAAACTGACAGATACCTGGGCGCGTTCTTATGCCGATATTCCCTTCGGAAATGAGTTCAGTTATTTAAATGGTGACCTGGAGCATGAATATTACCGGGAAGGGATCTATGTCGGTTACCGGTATTTCGACGCGTTCCGGGTCAAACCGCGCTATGCTTTCGGTTATGGGCTGAGTTATACAAGCTTTGATCTGCGTCTTGAGAAGGTAAGTCTTGAAAATTCATGCGTCCGTTCGCTTGTGACCGTGCGGAACAGCGGCGGATATGCCGGGAAAGAAGTGGTTCAGCTTTATCTTTCCTGCCCGTCCGGTATGCTGACGCGGGAATATCAGATGCTGGCCGCGTTCGCGAAAACATCCCTGATCGAACCCGGTTCTGAAGAGACGCTTGAACTTGTCTTTGACCTGACGGATTGCGCGGCTTTTGATGAGAGTTCCGCTTCGAAAATTCTGGAGCATGGCAGTTACATTCTGCGGCTGGGTGATTCCTCTGACAGGACTGTCCCGGTTGCTGTCTTTACGCTGCCCAAAGATGTGACGGTCTGGAAAGGTCGGAATCTCTGCGGTCCGCAGGTGGTTTTTGAGGAACTTCAGGGAGAAAAAACGGAGCATCCGGAGGTTCCCGATGTGCCCCATTTCGTTATATCTCCTGAATCATTCGGCACAGTCTGCCCCGAATATGCCGAGCCCAAACCCGTAACGGATCCGGATGTGACCGCGATTCTGAATAAACTGACAGTCAAGGATCTGCTTGAGCTATGTGTCGGCTATGGGTTTATCGGTATGTTCTCCGGCATAAAGATCCTGGCGCCGGGAACGGTCGGCCGTACGACAGACCGGCTTTACCATAAGGGGCTTGTCAACGTGAATCTTTCGGACGGCCCGGCGGGGCTGCGTCTGATGCGCCGCGCTGCTTTCAAATGGGGCCTGGTCCGGATGGGCGATTACCTGATGAGCTTTATGAAATACTTTCCTGGCTGGGTCAAGAAAATCATCATGGCGGACCCGGAACGGGATAAATTCGGTTACCAGTTCTGTACGGCTTTCCCTGTGGAAACCAGCCTGGCGCAGACCTGGAATACGGAGCTCTGCGAACGGGTAGGCAAAGCCATCGCCGAGGAGATGAACGAATATAATGTCACCTACTGGCTGGCTCCCGCGATGAATATCCACCGCAATCCGCTCTGCGGACGGAATTTTGAATATTACAGTGAAGATCCGCTGCTGACGGGGAAAATCGCTGCCGCGGTCGTATCCGGTGTGCAGTCCATGCCGGGCACCTATGCCACCATCAAGCATTTCGCCTGCAATAACGCGGAGGATAACCGGAATTTTTCCGATTCCATTCTCAGCGAACGGGCTTTGCGGGAGATTTATCTGAAAGGCTTTGAGATCTGTGTGCGGGAGTCCCATCCGAAGGCGGTGATGTCTTCCTATAATAAAGTGAATGGCGTTTACGCGCCGAACAATTACGGACTGCTGACAGATATTCTGCGCAATGAATGGGGATTTGACGGCATCGTGATGACGGACTGGCATTCCACCAATGACGGAAAAGCGGAGGACTGTCTGACGTTTCCTTCCGGCAATGACCTGATCATGCCCGGCGGATCAAAATACCGCCGGTCGATCTGGCTGGCTTTGTTCCGCCGACGGCTGAGCCGGCAGGCGCTGAAGCTTTCCGCTTCCCGGATCATACGGCAGATCCTTGATTCCAATGTGGCGAAGAAATATCCGCCGCAGATGTTCCGGTGAGCAGCCGAAAATCAAGAAATTTATGTGAAGGAGTTCAAAATATGAGCAAACGACCTGCGGGTATACAAGAATTGCAGATGACCCGCGATCATGTGATCGTGCGGACGAGTGTGATCGGGATCATAGCGAATGTGTTTTTAGCGGGGTTCAAGGCGGTGGTCGGATTGGTTTCCCATTCCATCGCTGTCACCCTGGACGCGGTGAACAACCTGAGCGACGCGCTTTCTTCTGTTATCACGATCGTCGGAACCAAGCTGGCCGGACGGAAACCGGACAAAAAGCATCCGCTGGGTTATGGACGGATCGAATACCTGAGCGCGATGATCGTGGCCGCGATCGTTCTGTATGCCGGTATCACCTCCTTTGTGGAATCTGTGAAGAAAATCATTCATCCGGAAGCGGCGGATTATTCCGCGGTTTCCCTGATCATCATCGCCTCTGCCGTGGTGGTGAAGCTGCTGCTGGGCCGTTATGTGAAGGCTCAGGGTGAAAAGGTCAATTCCGGCTCGCTCGTTGCCTCCGGATCCGACGCCTTGTTTGACGCGATCCTTTCCGCCTCGGTGCTGCTTTCCGCGGTGATCTTCATGCTGACGGGTCTGAGCCTGGAGGCGTATGTGGGTGTCGTGATTTCATGCTTCATTATCAAGTCGGGCATTGAAATGCTGTGCGAAACGCTGGATGACATCCTCGGTTCCCGGGTCGACCGTGAATTGATCGCGGAGATCCGCAAGACTGTCTGCGAGGATGAAGCGGTTTCCGGCGCGTATGACCTGATCCTGCATGCTTACGGCCCGGAGAAATATTACGGCTCGGTCCATGTGGAGGTACCGGACACCATGACAGCCGATGAGATCGACAAGATGGAGCGCCGGATCGCGGAAAATGTCTATCAAAAACATGGTGTAGCGATGACGGGCATCGGCATCTATTCGGTCAACACGAAAAATGACGAGGTCAAAGAAATGCGGTCGAATATCAGGCACATCATTTCCGGACGCGAGGGTGTTCTGCAGACGCATGGCTTTTATGTGGACCTGGAGCAGAAAATCATCAGCATGGATGTGATCCTCGATTTTGCGCTGGAAGACCGGGAAAAGACTTTTGCCGGGATCCGTGAAGATATCCAAAAGGCCTATCCGGATTATTCGCTGCGGATTGCGATGGATATTGACGCGTAAGGGGCGCAAAACACGCGAATATTTGCTGAAGAATAATATTAAGAGCATAAATAATGGATGTTTTTCATCCTTTTTTGTATAATTGTAGCTGTTCAGCCCGGAGCATGCGGGACAAAGGTCCCGGCTGCTGCTCCTTCTGGATGGTTACGCATAATTAGTGACGGAATCTTTATTAGTAGGAAATACTTATGAATTTTATTTTTATCTCACCGCAATTTCCGCAAACCTACTGGCTGTTTTGTGACAGGCTGCGCAGGAATGGTGTGAATGTCCTCGGCATCGGGGATTCTTCTTATGACAGCCTGGATTGGAATCTGAAGAACGCGCTGACCGAATACTACAAAGTTGACAACCTCGGAGACTATGACCAGGTCTACCGGGCTGTGGCTTATTTCGCTTTTCGTTACGGAAAGATCGACTGGCTGGAATCCAACAACGAATTCTGGCTGGAGCAGGATGCCCGGCTGCGTACGGATTTCCATATCACGACCGGTGTCCAGTATGATGAGATCGGCGAATGGAAGCACAAATCCTCGATGAAGCCGCACTATGCCGCCGCGGGGATCCCGACTGCCCGCTGCCATCACGTCAGCACCATCAGGGCTGCGAAGACGTTTATCTCCAAAAACGGCGGATATCCCGTCATCGCCAAACCGGATGTGGGTGTCGGCGCGTCCAACACCTGGAAGCTGGAAAACGAAGACGACCTGAAGGAATTCTTCAAGATCAAACCGGACGTCCCGTACCTCATCGAGGAATTCGTCGAGGGCGACATCTTCTCCTATGACGCGATCGTTGATTCTCACAGCGAACCGCTTTATGAATCCATGACCTCCTGGCCGCCTTCCATTGCGGATATCGTCAATAAAGATCTGGATCTTGCTTATTTTACCGGTGCCGCGGTGCCGGACGCGCTGAAAAAGCTGGGCCGCGCTGCGCTGAAATCCTTCAACGTCCGCAGCCGCTTTGTCCATCTTGAATTCTTCCGCATGACCAAAGCCCGCGAGGGGCTCGGTGAAGTCGGCGACTATGTGGGGCTCGAGGTCAACATGCGCCCTGCCGGCGGGTCCACCCCGGATATGATGAATTACGCCCATTCCACGGATGTTTTCCAGATCTGGGCGGATATGGTCACGTACGACAAGCGTATTCTGCCGGAAAGTGAAGACCATCACTGGTGCGTCTATGCCGGACGGAAGGAATACCTCTTTGAATACGTGCACAGCCACGAAGAGATCATGGCGAAATACGGCGACCGCATCGTGATGTATGAAAAACGGCCGGAAGTTACCTGGGCGACCATGGGCAGTGTGAGCTATACCGCTCATGCCTACAGCGAAGAAGAAGTCCGTGAGTTTACACGCTTTGTCCAGGAACGGAAGGAGAATGCATGAGAGAAGAATATCCGAGACGGTACAGCAGCATCCTCGGCCGTGATATGGAGTGCGCGGTGTTCCGTGCGGATACTCCCTCCGATATCGACCACAGCAAGGTCTGCCTGGCCTTTCCGCCGCAGAGCGGACGGCACTGGGACTTCAAAAACTTCGGTATGGTGGAATGTGCCCGCCCGTGGATCGAATCCGGCCAGCTGTTCCTGATCAGCGTGGATGGAATCGACGGGGAAACCTGGGACGCCTGGGGCGATCCGCGTGCGCGCATCGAGCTGCAGGAGCTCTGGTTCCACTATGTGGTGGACGAGCTGCTGCCGGAATATACCGGCGACGGCAAAAAGGCCATGACGACCGGCTGCTCCATGGGCGCGACCCACGCGGCGAATTTCTTCTTCCGCCGTCCCGACCTTTTCGACGGGCTGCTCGCTCTCAGCGGGATCTATAACGCGCAGGCTTTCTTCCACGAATACTGCGACGACCTGGTTTATGCCAATTCTCCCATCCATTTCCTGCCGAACATGCCGGCGGACCATCCGTGGATGGATCTGTACCGCCAGAGCCAGATCATCACCTGTGTCGGGCAGGGCGCCTGGGAAGACGAGCTGCTCTACAGCACCCGGGAGCTCGACCGCATTATGACGGAAAAGGGCATCCCGCACTGGGCGGACTACTGGGGCTACGACGTGAACCATGACTGGCCCTGGTGGCGCAGGCAGATGCCGTATTTCCTCGATAACCTCGCCCGGAAGGGATATCTTTAGGGATTAGGGTCCGGGGATCAGGGACTAGGGATTAGTAGGGAATAGGCTATAGGGAATGGGGATAATAGGCAATAGGCGATAGGCTATAGGCTATAGGGAAAATAGGATGGCGCTTCGCGCCTTCTATTTTTTTAATCCGCTGCCCCACTGTTACCTGCTGCTTACCTATCACCTACAACCTATAACCTATCGCCTATAGCCTACAATCTACATCCTATTACCAACCTCCTTTCCTAACCCCTAGTCCCTACTCCCTAACCCCTAATCCCTACTACCCCCTAACCCCTCTTCACAAAAATCCCAAATTCGGTTACAATTTATTTACATATTTTGAGAAGAAGGTGTATATCATGCAAAATATCCCCGAAGTTAAACTCGGTATTGTGGCTGTGAGCCGTGATTGTTTCCCCATCGGTCTTTCCATCCAGCGCCGGCAGGCGATCAAAGCCGCCTATGCCGGAGAAATGTACGAATGCCCGGTGACGGTTGAGAATGAAGCCGACATGCTGAAGGCAGTGGAAGATGTCAAGGCAGCCGGCTGCAACGCGCTGGTGGTCTTCCTCGGCAATTTCGGTCCGGAAACTCCGGAGACCCTGATCGCGAAATATTTTGACGGTCCGTGCATGTTCGTGGCTGCCGCGGAAGGCGACGGCGACCTCATCAACGGACGCGGCGATGCCTACTGCGGCATGCTGAACTGCTCCTATAACCTCGGGATGCGCCATCTGAAGGGATACATCCCCGAATATCCGGTGGGCACATCGACGGATATCGCCGCCATGATCGCGGATTTCCTGCCCATTGCCCGTGCCGTGATCGGTGTGAAGAACCTCAAGATCATCACCTTCGGTCCGCGCCCGCAGGATTTCTTCGCCTGCAATGCCCCGATCAAGGGCCTGTACGAGCTCGGGATCGAGATCGAAGAAAACTCCGAACTGGACCTGCTGGTCTCCTACAAAGCCCACGCGGGCGACAGCCGCATCCCGGACCTCTGCAAGGAAATGGCAGAGGAAATGGGCGCCGGCAAATACTACCCGGATATGCTGGAACGCATGGCCCAGTTTGAACTGACCCTGCTGGACTGGGCGGAAGCGCACAAGGGTGCCCGCAAATATGTCGCCTTCGCTGACAAATGCTGGCCCGCCTTCCCTGAACAGTTCGGTTTTGAACCCTGCTATGTCAACAGCCGCCTGGCTGCCCGCGGCATTCCGGTGAGCTGCGAAGTCGATATCTACGGCGCGCTTTCCGAATATATCGGCTCCTGCGTTTCCCAGGACGCGGTGACCATCCTGGACATCAACAACTCCGTCCCCGCCAGCATGTGGGAATCCCAGATCAAGGGCAAGTATGATTACTCCCTGACCGATACCTTCATGGGCTTCCACTGCGGCAACACCCCGTCCTGCAAGATGTGCGCGGACCGGGCTGTGAAATATCAGCTCATCCAGCACCGTCTGCTGGAACCCGCCGGTTCGGAACCTGATTTCACCCGCGGTACCCTTGAGGGCGACATTGCTCCGGGAGATATCACCTTCTTCCGCCTGCAGTGCGACAGCGACGGCGTCGTCCGCTCCTATATCGCGGAGGGTGAAGTCCTTCCGGTGGCGACCACCAGCTTCGGCGGCATCGGCGTGTTCGCGATCCATGAGATGGGCCGCTTCTACCGCCACGTCCTGATCCAGAAGCGCTACCCGCATCACGGTGCGGTGGCATTCGGCCATCACGGCAAGGCGCTCTTTGAAGTGTTCAAGTTCCTGGGCGTGCAGGATATCGCCTACAACCAGCCGAAGTCCCTGCCCTATCCGACCGAGAACCCCTTCTAAGCGTTACTGATTTTTGATCATATCGGGGACAGTCTCTTCACGGGGCTGTCCCTTTTTTATCAGTGTTTCGCCCCCCTGTCCGAAGGTACATCGGCACCTTTTTCCTCCCGCATCGTAAGGATAAGTGCTCATTAATATTGCCCGGGAGGGCGGAACTCCCGCTCCGAATCCAATCGGACGAAGTCCGTACCTAACGGAGCGGGGTCTTTCGAAGTTCCCCTCGGCATTCGCCTCGGGCGAACCGTACCCGAACCTGACCGTCCCCGTTAAAAACAGGCAGCCGAAATCCTCCGGATCCCGGCTCACTATACCCTAAACCCTATCCCCTATTCCCTATTAACAGGCTTCACATTATACGGCGGGACCTCTTCCTCGT
>CADACE010000027.1:0-8738 GCA_902786265.1 uncultured Chloroflexota bacterium
CTCCATGCGGCACCCGCGCAGCTCGCGGAAGAACATCTGCTGCAGCAGCTCCGGCTCCTTCAGGATCTCATACGGCTCTCTGCCCGGCACAAATCCGGATTTCAGCACGTTGATCTCATCGCCCCTGTGTTCCTGCCAGCGGCCGGTATCCACCATCGCCAGGAAGTCCCATGCCATCCTGGATTTATTGGCGCCGGTGATGTCGATCGGGATCACCTTTGATTTGTATTTGCTCACCAGCATGTCGCTAAGCATCGCACCCAGTCCGGAATGGTCGACGATGATATGCGCCGCGCGCCAGTGGTCGATGTCCTGACAGATCCGCTCCTCCAGCATCTCCGCCCGCAGGTTGCGGTAAAGCCGCCGCGCGACTACCTTCCAGACAAAATTCTTCGCGTCGTATTCCTTTCCGTCCGGCAGGGAAACGTCGCAGATGGTCACCACCGTGGCATCACGCCGGTCGGAAAAGCCGTTGGCCTTTTTGCTTGCCGGGGTTATCTCATCCGAACCCGCCACGTCGATCAGCACCACATAACAGCGGTCCTGTTCCGGAGCGTAGAGCGGTTCATGATCACATTTCATTTTCTCGATGCGCTCCGCGGTGAACATGGAAGTCAGGTCCGTGATCTCCTCACAGAAAAACTGCGTGCGGATCGCCGGATGGTCCCGCCCGAGCAGCTCGATCTGCCGGCGCACGAAGCTTTCGTATTCCGGCACTTCCTTCCCGACCTCCGCGGCAGTTGTCACAAAAACATGCTTTTTTCCGTCCGCGTCCGCCTCTTTCTGCGCCAGCTGCATTTCCCGGTAGAGCAGCGTCTGGTCGTCCCAGGCAGTGCCGTAAAACACCTGCACCGCGTTCGTAGATGCCGCCATCGGCGCCGCTTCCCGATCGAACTTGGCTGACGCCACCATCTGCGCCTCATCCACCTCCAGCAGCAGGTCCGCCGTAGCACCCACGATCGCCGCGTTCGGCGACGCCGACAGGCACTTCATCCGCGTATTCCCGTAAACCACCTCATCCTTCTTCGATTTAAAGTGTGTAGTGTGAAGAGTGAAGTGTGAAGTTAATTCAGCTGGCTGTTGTCCACTGCCGCCGGTCCTCTGACCACCGGCCACTGACCACTGTCCACTAACTCCCCCTGAAAGCTGTCCCCTGAACACTGAGGCAAGCCTCTCCGTCGAGACCTTCCCCTGATTCTTCTCCGTCGGGATGATCTTAATGATGCTCCCGCCCGTATGCCGGTTCGCCGCCATCACCGCCGCCTCCAGCTGCGCCTGCATTTCATTCTTCCCCGACTGCCGCGGGAAGGTCACCGCAAAGCGCCCTCCCTTCCCGTTCACCACCGCGTCATAAATATTCCGCATCGCATCCGCCTGATACGAGCGAAGAGAGCATCTGTTTTCTATCCATGATCCGGGAATCGGATCAATCAGATTTTCAATTTTATCCATCCATGTTTCAAAAATCATCTATTCAACCTTTCTTTTTTTTCCCCGAAGAACAGTTTCCTTCGGCGAAAACACCTTACAGGAACTGTTCCCTTCCAACAGAAGACAGCCGAAACCCTCCGGATCCCGGCCAATCTTTCCTGTTATTCTGCCTGCTGACTACTGAATACTGATTACTTCTTTCGAAACAGCCCCGGTTCCTCAGCCTCCCGGTTCTGCCAGTATAGCCTTCTGATATATTGGTAACACCAGTGGTCGGGGCCCAGGACATCCGCGGTGTCCTTTGGTTTCCAGAAGTCCCATACGATGGGTTCCCCTCCGCGGAACTTTATGGTCACCTTGTTGTTTTCGTAATCCCAGACCACCGATTGGTCGTCGATCAGTCCGTCCTCGCTGACGTATCCCGGCTTCACCACAAAGTTGTCATGCTCAAGGTCATACTCTTTGTGATCCACATCAAGGTATCCAACCCTCAGATATGGCTCAGGACGGGTCGGGACCGGCTGTCCTTCCGGCACCGGGTCATGCGGGAAGATGCGCGGCGGCAGGAACATATGTCCGTCCGGTACACGGGAACGGATACGTGCCGCGTCAGCAGCGCATTTTTTATCAAATTCTTCCTTCGCCTTCCCGTAATCATTCTTTTTGATACCATCATTGATATAGTGGTTCTGCGTCGCCATGCAGCGGTTCAGGAAATTCATGCGCTCAGCTTTTTCAACCCTCAGGCCGGAAATATAGTCGGTCTTTTCCGGATATTTGTCCTCAACCGCGTGATAATACTGACTGCAGGTCCGTTCACGGATGTTGGCGTCTTTGCAGATCTTATCAATGATCTCACGACCTTCCTGCCGTTTTTCCAAAGTCGCTTCCGCCATATGGAAGATCACGGAAACACGTGCGATCAGCACCTTCGCCATTTTCTCCACTTCTTCGGCTGCTTTCATGATGAGAGCCGCTTGTTGGGATCCGTCCCGCGGAAAGCCCTGCAGAGCTCGTCATAATCTGCCAGTGCATCCTTCAGCCGTGCGTCGTAGGAGTCAAAATCGGTGATGTGTTCCAAACCATAGATATCCGGCTCGAAAATATCTTCGGTCTTTTCGATCTCTTCGATGGATTTTTTCAGTTCGTCGTTCATCACCGGGCTCCTTTCATTAGTGGATAGGATATAGGAAATAGGGGATAGTGTGAAGTGTGAAGAGTTCAGAGTGAAGTTAAACCCATATGTATCATGAATTCGAAGAACTTTTTACACCTGTATCCTAATCTGCTTCAAATTTCTTATTTCTTATATCTTATTTCTTATTTTTCTTGAGTGTACACCCTGAATTAAAAAAAACCGGCAATGTTGCCGGTTGACAAAACGCAAAAAATATGGTAGCAAAATAGAACAAACAATAAAAGCAGTTATGGAAGCGCGCACAGTTGACAAGGTGCCGCGGGATCGTTTCTCCCCGGCGCGCGTCAGCGTGTCGGGGAGAAATGATCCCACCGGCGCCGCTGCTCATTCAGGGAAAGATGCGCCGCATCGGCCTTAACATTGGTCAATAATGCAGGACCCTCCTGAACGTGCCGCGAGGGATCATTTCACCACCGGTCACACTCTGTGCGCCGGTGGGAAACGATCCCGTGGCACTCGGCGTCAGGGCAGATCGGTGACTGCAAAAAGCACACAGATCAGTCAACTGTACACATGGAACCTGATTCCTGTGCCAGGAACAAACACCTTTCTGACTGATGTGACGATGAACAAAAGAAAAACACTTGGGCGCTTGTATATCAGCAGCGCACAACAGTGCAGTTCTGCTGTGCTCCCTTCGCTGCATCAACAGAGCTGACCGGATCATCCTTCGTCCTGAAGATTGGCACCGGTGGTACATCAGCACCTGATACAAGCGTACCGGTATCGGTACACTTGTATCAGGTGCTGGTGTACCACATGGAAGTGCGCACAGTTGGCAAGGTGCCGCGGGATCGTTTCTCCCCGGCGCGCGTCAGCGTGTCCGGGAGAAATGATCCCATCGGCGCCGCTGCTCATTCAGGAAAAGATGCGCCTCATCAGCGGACACGCGCTTGACTTCCGGGTTCGGTATGTTTCCGGGTATACCCACGCTCCTATGGTCACCAACTTCACTTTTCTATGTACAGAATTTTTCATGAGAAGTTTTCAGAATTCTTCATTCTTTCTTCTTACTTCTTCATTCACAATATGTAGTTCCTCAAGTCTCTCTCCCGAGCTTCCACCCGGAAGACTTACCTGTTCCTTACACCACGCAAAAGCCTTCGATCATTAGTACCGGTTTGCTCAAGCCATTACTGACCTTTCACCTCCGGCCTATCCAGCAAGTAGTCTCCTTGCGATCTTATACTTTTCAGTCAAGAGAACTTATCTTGAAGCGAGTTTCCCACTTAGATGCTTTCAGCGGTTATCTCTTCCGAACGTGGCTACTCAGCGGTGCTCCTGGCGGAACAACTGACACACCAGAGGTTCGTCCACCCCGGTCCTCTCGTACTAGGGGCAGCCCTTCTCAATTCTCTTTCGCCCACAGCGGATAGAGACCGACCTGTCTCACGACGGTCTGAACCCAGCTCGCGTACCGCTTTAACCGGCGAACAGCCGGACCCTTGGGACCTTGTCCAGCCCCAGGATGCGATGAGCCGACATCGAGGTGCCGAGCGAAGTCGTCGATGTGAACTCTTGGACTTCACCAGCCTGTTATCCCCGGGGTAGCTTTTGTCCGGTAAGCCACGGCCATTCCACTCTGTACCGTGGGATCACTAAGCCCTACTTTCGTATCTGGTCGACGCGTTGGTCTTTCAGTTAAGCTCCCTTTTGCCTTTACACTCTCCGACAGGTTTCCATTCTGTCTGAGGGAACCTTTGGGCGCCTCCGTTACTCTTTTGGAGGCGACCGCCCCAGTCAAACTGCCCGCCTGACACGGTCCGTTTCCCAGTTCATGGGCAAACGTTAGAGTTCAAATGTTATCAGGGTGGTATTTCACCGCCGACTCCACCAAGGCTGGCGCCCTGATTTCTCTGTCTCCCACCTATCCTACACAAATAACACCTAAACTCAATGCCAGGTTACAGTAAAGCTCCACGGGGTCTTTTTGTCCTGCTGCGGGTAGGCCGCATCTTCACAGCCATTTCAATTTCACCGGGTCTATCGTCGAGACAGTGCTCTAGTTATTACGCCGTTCGTGCGGGTCGGAACTTACCCGACAAGGAATTTCGCTACCTTAGGACCGTTATAGTTACGGCCGCCGTTCACCGGGGCTTCAGTTCACAGCTTCGACTTGCGTCTAACCACTCCCCTTAACCTTCCGGCACTGGGCAGGCGTCAGCCCCTATACTTCGTCTTTCGACTTCGCAGAGACCTGTGGTTTTGTTAACCAGTTACTAGAGCCCTTTCACTGCGACCCCCCGTCCCTATTTATCAAAACAGGGGGCACCCCTTCTCCCTAAGTTACGGGGCTATGTTGCCTAATTCCTTAACGATAGTTCTCCCGTTCATCTCAGTATTCTCTACTCATCCACCGGTGTCGGTTTGCGGTACGGGCTCCAAGCTTCATTGCTTAGCGGCTTTTCTTGACAACAAGGTGCTTCTCAGTTCCGGCTTGCGCCTCCTGACTTCCCTCACCTCGGACGGTCATTTAACCCCATCCTCTACGGCTGACGTTCGTCCACCTGAATCCACTAACAGGCTGGATTCCCTCGTTGTGTCCCCGCTTCGCTCCACTCTTCGGTGCCGGAATATTAACCGGCTCTCCATCGACTACGCCTTTCGGCCTCGCCTTAGGCCCCGACTAACCCGACGCAGATTGACTTGACGTCGGAAACCTTGGATATTTCGATGAACATGGTTCTCACATGTTTTTCGCTACTCATGCCTGCATTCTCACTTCCATCCGCTCCAGGACTCCTTTCGGTATCCCTTCTCCGCTGATGGAACGCTCCCCTACCGATCTATACCTACGTATAAATCCCATGGCTTCGGCAGTATGCTTAGCCCCGTTACGTTTTCCGCGCAGAATCACTTGACCAGTGAGCTGTTACGCACTCTTTAAAGGGTTGCTGCTTCTGAGCGAACCTCCTGGTTGTCTCTGTAACTCCACATCGTTTCCCACTTAGCATACATTTTGGGGCCTTAGCCGATGATCTGGGCTGTTTCCCTCTCGACCACGAATCTCATCACCCGTAGTCCGACTGGCTGGGTCCTACTTTTGGCATTCGGAGTTTGATTGAGGTTGGTAAGTCTTTGACCCCCGCGCTCATTCAGTGCTCTACCTCCATAAGTTATGCTCCAACCGCTAGTCCTAAAACTATTTCGGGGAGAACAAGCTATCTCTGAATTCGTTTGGCATATCACCTCTAACCACAGGTCATCCCTCAACTTTGCAGCGTTGAAAGGTTCGGTCTTCCACGAGGTGTTACGCTCGCTTCATCCTGCCCATGGTTAGCTCATCCAGTTTCGTGTCTATTCTTTGCGACTAAACGCCCTATTAAGACTCGCTTTCGCTTCGGCTCCGGGTTTCTCTCCCTTAACCTCGCCACATCGAATAACTCGCAGGCTCATTCTCCAAGAGGCACGCCGTCAGGCTTACCATTGCTGGCATTGCCCTTCGACTGCTTGTAAGCTTACGGTTTCAGGTTCTATTTCACTCCCCTTATCGGGGTACTTTTCACCTTTCCCTCACGGTACTTGTCCTCTATCGGTCGCTGTGTGTGTTTAGCCTTGGGAAGTGGACTCCCCAGCTTCATACCGTATTAGCGTGCACGGTACTACTCAGGTACCGGACTCGTGTCCATCCGATTTCGCATACCGGGCTATCACCTTCTCTGGCTGACTTTCCCACGTCATTCTGCTATCTTCTGGCTTTCTTCACTTATCGTCCGGCCCTACAACCCCATCTATGTTCAACCACAGATGGTTTGGGCTTCTCCCATTTCGCTCGCCACTACTTTGGGAATATTCTCTTTTCCTCGGGGTACTTAGATGTTTCAGTTCCCCCGGTTCCCCCAATTACACTATTTGGTTCATGTAATTGTGACAGAGGTTCGCTCTGTCGGGTTTCCCCATTCGGACATCCTGGGATCGGCGCTCGTTCACAGCTCCCCCAGGCTTTTCGCAGTGTCCCACGTCCTTCTTCGGCACTCAGCGCCAAGGCATCCTCCGTAAGCTCTTTGTAGCTTTTCACGTGATGTAAGGATCAGGTCCTTCTTCCGGACTCTAATCTCTTCAAGGGTGAAAGGTGAAGGGTGAAAGGTGAAAATCTCTTCACCTCTTTCTTCATCTGCCATCCTCTTTTGTTTATCACTCGGTTTGTTTCTTGACTTTGGTTTTTTATCCGGTGTCCGGCTTTCAGTTCCGGGATCATTTTCACCCTTCACCTTTCTCCTTTCACCTTCTTTGAGAGTTTTCCTTCTCTCGCGATTTGGCCTACATATTGTATTCTGTTGTCAACGTTCTCTTCGGTTCTTTCGAACCTTTCTGTCTCTCATCTTTCGATCAGCTCCAGAAAGCTTCGTAAAAATCTGGTGGAGATGAGGGGACTCGAACCCCTGGCCTATGCCTTGCAAAGGCACCGCTCTCCCAGCTGAGCTACATCCCCTCTTCTTCGGCTCCGGGCTTTTCTATTTTCACCCTTCACCTTTCACCTTTTTCGAGTGGGCCTTTCAGGACTCGAACCTGAGACCTCGCCCTTATCAGAGGCGCGCTCTAACCAGCTGAGCTAAAAGCCCCCTTGACAATTCAGAACCAGCAGAAATACTCCCCATTTCTCTTCCGTCGACCTGTATCCACATCCGTTTGATACAGGATTTTTTCCTTGTTTGCTTTTTGTCTCCCACCTTGGTGGTCGACTCTTGCCTAGAAAGGAGGTGATCCAGGGGCACCTTCCGGTACCCCTACCTTGTTACGACTTCGTCCCAGTTATCAACCCCACCTTTGACGGCTCCCTCCTTTCGGTTAAGATACCGGCTTCAGGTGTTGCCAACTCCCATGACGTGACGGGCGGTGTGTACAAGGCCCGGGAACGTATTCAACGCAGTATCGCTGACCTGCGTTTACTAGCAACTCCATCTTCATGCAGGCGAGTTGCAGCCTGCAATCTGAACTGAGGATGGCTTTGGAGGATTCGCTCCGCGTCGCCGCTTCGCTTCCCATTGTTCCACCCATTGTAGCGTGTGTGTAGCCCAGGATATAAAGGCCATGCTGACTTGACGTCATCCCCACCTTCCTCCGGCTTTCTACCGGCGGTCTTGCGTGATACGTGTAACACACAACAAGGGTTGCGCTCGTTAGCGGACTTAACCGAACATCTCACGACACGAGCTGACGACAGCCATGCAGCACCTGTTCATGCTCCCCGAAGGGTCGTTCCACTTTCGCTTCACTACCACATGTATGTCAAACCCTGGTAAGGTTCTTCGTGTATCATCGAATTAAACCACACGCTCCGCTGCTTGTGCGGGCCCCCGTCAATTCCTTTGAGTTTTAATCTTGCGACCGTACTCCCCAGGCGGTAGACTTATCGCGTTTGCTTAGTCACTCAGCCCTTTTACAGGCCAAACGACGAGTCTACATCGTTTACGGCCAGGACTACCGGGGTCTCTAATCCCGTTTGCTACCCTGGCTTTCGCGTCTCAGTGTCAGTTGGTGTCCAGTAATCCGCTTTCGCCTCTGGTGTTCTTCCGGATATCTACGCATTTCACCGCTACTCCCGGAGTTCCGATTACCTCTACACTACTCTAGCTTTACAGTTTTGAACGACGCCTCCCAGTTAAGCCGGGAGATTTTACATCCAACTTGTCTAGCCTCCTACACGCGCTTTACGCCCAGTAAATCCGGATAACGCTCGTCTCCTACGTTTTACCGCGGCTGCTGGCACGTAGTTAGCCGAGACTTATTCACAGGGTACCGTCCTTCCTCGTCCCCTGTAAAAGGATTTTACGACCCGAAGGCCTTCTTCATCCACGCGGCGTTGCTGCTTCAGGCTTTCGCCCATTAAGCAATATTCCCTACTGCTGCCACCCGCAGGTGTATGGACCGTGTTTCAGTTCCATTGTGGGGGACCACCCTCTCAGGTCCCCTACCCGTCTTCGTCTTGGTGGGCCGTTACCCTCACCAACTAACTGATGGGCCGCAGGCCCCTCCCAAAGTAGATCACTCTTTTACTTTACCCTCTCTAACTAAGTAAAGCTTATTCGGTTTTGCCACCCGTTTCCAGGTGATATTCCCATCTTTGGGGCAGGTCACCAACGTGTTACTCACCCGTTCGCCACTACAG
>CADACE010000027.1:8843-77228 GCA_902786265.1 uncultured Chloroflexota bacterium
TCTGGTTTGTTTTTATTTCTGCTGCTTCTCAATTGTCAAGGTTCTTTGTTTTTGTTGTCCCCGTTTCGTGGGCAACAGTCATTTATTATATGCAGTCTTTTTTCCCTGTCAAGTACTTTTTTCAAAATTCGTGATTAATTGTGACAACTAGTTTTTTGGGGTCAGGATTCAGGTTCCAGGGGCCAGGTTCCGGGGGCCAGAGATTTTACCGGGGATGGTTCGCCCGAGGCGAATGCCGAGGGGAACCGTCCCCGGTACAGTAAGAAGATATGGATCCCGACGGGATGATGAGATTACCGGTTTTCGGATCCGTTCTGATCTTTGGTGATGATCTCTTCAATACGGGTCGGGTTGGAGCCCCGGTTCCCGAGTCGATCAAGCATCATCTCACAGGAAAGTCCGGTCGCAAAAAATTGGAACCCGACCGTGATCAACAGAATACCTAAAGCCAGCAGCGGACGGGTACCGATTCCTCTGCCTCCCAGCCATTCGATGGTCAGGATCAGGCAGATGATGATGCCGATGGTGCACATCAGCAAACCCGGACGCCCGAAGAAATGCATCGGACGGTCGCCGTAGTGCAGCAAAAAAGAGCTGGTCATGGAGTCGAAAAGGCCGCGAAGGTAGCGTTCAAACCCGTACTTGGAATGCCCATGTTTGCGGGCGTGATGTTCCACAGCAACTTCACCGGTCGAAAAACCGAGCCGTTTTGCCTGAATGGGAATATAACGGTGCATCTCACCGTAGAGGTTCAGATTGCTGTAAACGATCTTCTTATACGCCTTGAACCCGCAGTTGAAATCATGAATATTGATACCGGACATTTTCGCGGTGACCCAGTTGAAGAGCTTAGACGGGAGCCTTTTCTCCATCGGGTCATGCCGCACCTGCTTCCATCCGGAAACCACGTCATATCCTTCTTCCATTTTGGCAAGCAGTTTGGGAACTTCAAAAGGGTCGTCCTGAAGATCGGCATCCATGGTGATGGCGATCTCACCGGATGCTTTTTCAAACCCGGCCTGCAGCGCCGCGGCTTTCCCGAAATTCTTGCGGAAACGGATCAGGGTAACCTTTTCCGTGTTCTGTCCGTCAATAATGCTTTTGATCTTTTCCGGGGATTTATCCGTAGAGCCGTCATCAATAAAAATCACTTCATAATCGTCATACCCGTTCTGCCGGCAGCTTTGCCGGATCTGCGCGAACAGTTCTTCAACGCTTTCTTCTTCGTTGTAAACCGGGATGATAAATGAAAGTGATTGCGGCATAAAGACACCCTGTTTTCTTTAGAATCTTTATCTTTATGTTACCACAGAAACCGGTTTCAAGGATTCCGCAAAATATATTTTCTTCACCCTTATTTTGCATATGTTTTGAATTTTCCATTCACCGGAAGAAAATTCATTTTCTCATGATAAAATTTTATGTTGAAATTTATTAATGAAACGGGGCAATTATTCCGGTCAGCTCACCGCAAAGGCCGCTTTTCGCTCCGGAAAGAAGCTTGAATTGGAACAATACATCAAAGGAAAACGCACCGTATTTATCACAACAAAGAATACCGATTACATCCGCAATGATCAGGAGATCAAACTGCTGCGGGCATCCGCGGCTGAAGTGAAGGTGATTGGCTCGCTGAACAAGAGTTATTTCTGGCGGATCCTGAAGATCTACGCCGAGATCCTTGTTACGAATTTCCGTAAGTATGATACGGTCTTCATCGGCTTTGCCCCTCAGGCGGTGCTGCCTTTTCTGCGTTTCAAATTCAGGAAGAATGTCATCATCGAGGATTTCTTTATTTCTTTCTTCGATACCCTGTGCTGTGACAGGAAAAAATTCAAGGAAGACTCTCTTGCCGGAAAACTGCTGATGGCACTGGACCGGCGTACGCTGCAGCTCGGTGATGTGGTCATCTGCGATACCAAAGCCCACGGCAGATATTTCACAGAGGGACTCGGATGTGATCCGGAAAAGCTCCGGGTTCTCTACCTGAACGCGGATGATTCGATCTATTATCCGCGTCCCGAACGAAAGAGGAACCCCGGTGACCCGGTACAGGTATTATATTTCGGGTCCATTCTCCCGCTGCAGGGTGTGGGGGTGATCATGCAGGCCGCTGCCCTGCTGAAAGACCGGAAAGATATCCATTTCGAGATCATCGGGCCCCTGCCGGAGAAATATCGGACGGATGCCGATAACGTGACATATCACAGCTGGCTTACACAAAATGAACTCGCGGAACACATCGCGGCTTCGGACCTGTGCCTTGCGGGACACTTTGCCGGGGATATTGAAAAAGCCAAACGGACGATCCCGGGAAAAGCATATATATATGAAGCGATGGGGAAGCCCATGATCCTCGGTGAAAACGCCGCCAACCGGGAACGGTACACGGAAGGGAAGGATATCCGGTTTGTAAAGATGGGGGATCCGGCTGCGCTCGCGGAAGCCATCGTCAAAGCATGTGATGAAATCAGGATTTAGGGTATAGGGTTTTGGAATTGGGAAAAGGGGCCGGATCTTGAAAAAACTGAAAACAGCGGGCAATATTCTGATGGTCATCGCCCTCATTTTTGTGGTGAGACGGCTCATGCTTATCGATTGGAAGCCGGTCATCACGGGGGAGAATTTTTTCCGTTTTGCCCTGTACACCGCTGTTTATACGCTCATCGTTCTGATCAGTTTTTATCCCTGGCGCATTTTGGTCACGGTTTTTACCGGCTCGGAGAATTCACTTTCCAAACATGATATGACCTTTTGTTATGTATTCACGAAAGCCAATATTCTGAAATATGTGCCAGGCAACGTGTTCCAGTATGTCGGACGGAATGAAGCAGCATCGATTCTCGGTCTGGATCATGCCGGTGTCGCGATGGCAACACTTTCCGAAGTGATCCTGATGGCTGCCTCCGCAGCGCTTTGTTCCCTGATCCTGATCGGGTCATACACCATGCAGTACCTGAAGGAACATATGCTGAAAATCCTGGCTGTCGGCGCGGTCGTTCTGGCCGTCGTCTGCCTCGCTGTCTTTTTCCTGTACAAATGGAAGAAGGAAAAATTTCTGGAATATTACAATACATATAAAAAGATCCTTTCTCAAAAACAGACCGCGAAGCGTCTTTTGCTGGTTTTCTGTATTTATTCTGTCATTTTTCTCTGCATCGGACTGCTGTTTACCGCTGTGATGAACCTGTGCGCGGGGACTCCCCTGCCCCGTTCGGTGTACGGGATGGTCATCGGCGGGTTCATCCTGTCCTGGCTGGCAGGATACATTACACCGGGTGCCCCGGGAGGGATCGGTGTGCGGGAGCTGATCCTGTCACTGGTTTTTTCCGGTACCGCATTCGCGTCGGATGACACGATCATGACTGCATCTGCGCTTTACCGCGTCATCAACACGCTTGGGGATATTTTTGCATTTGTGATCATGGCTGTCGTTTTTCATGCCGCATCCAAAAAAGCGGCAGCGGAACACAGCGGGAACTTCGGAGAATAAAAAGGGATGGAAACCTTACACAGTGAACGTTTTATAAAAATTTTTATGGCTGCGGCGATCGCGGTCATCCTGCTTTTATGCTGTTTTCTGACCCTGCACGAGATGCACGTGGAAACAATCAATATCAGCGGAATTCCCGTTCTGACCTCTGACGACGGCATAGCGGTAAAATTTGAGGATGCTTTCTATGAGATGGACCCGATCGACGGGGAAAAACTGAGCATCCGCGGCTGGGCTGTGATCCGGGGCAGGGAAACCCGCCCGGTGATGATTCACGTTCTGCTGCGGAACCGGGAAACACAGCAGTGCTTCCGCCTGCCGACCGAAATAAAAACCAGATCAGACGTGACGGAAATGTTCCGCGAAGATTACACAAATTATGACAGCTCCGGTTTCACTTCCCCGCTTGTTACCGGACGGTTTGATTGTTCAAACAACGACTATGATGTTTTGATTTTATATGAGCTCTCAGACGGTCCCCGCATACTTGACATGCAGCAGCATCTGGAACGGAAGGGCGGTGAATCATGAAATTGTCTTCAGCAAAAACTCAGAAGGTCCTGTCATATTTCCGCACACATCCGGAACTGATCCTGGCTGTGACCGCATTTATTTACGGGCTGATGTTCCTCCCTGCGATCATCATTCAGGATGACCTGAAATTTGTCTCCAGTGTGGATACGATCAAAAACACGCTGAAGCTGGTATATTCCCAATATTACACCTGGTCCTCACGGGTGATCATCAACCTGGTATGGTACCTGGTCCTGAAATTCGGAAAAATCGCCTGGGCATTGTACATGGCTGTTTCGGCATATGTCCTTTTGAGAGCGCTGAGGATGCTTTCCGTAGACAGCGATAACAGCACTCTGATCAGCTGGTTCTGTGCGGCGCTGCTCATGATGTTCCCGGGAGTGTTTTTTGTAACAGCCGGATGGATCGCCACAACGACATCCTATTTCGGCCCGCAGGCTTTTGGAGTGATGGCGCTGGTCCCGATCAAAAAATGCCTGAAAAGGGAAAAAATCAGCAAATGGGAATGGATCTTTTATTGTATCTGCCTCATTTACGCCGCAAACGCGGAGCAGATGTGCGTCGTATTGCTGGGATGCTACCTGACTGCTGCGGTATATTTGTTCATCAGAAAAAAGAACATGCCCATGATCTGGGTATTGCTTGTGCTCACCCTTGCCAGTTTCGTATTTATGCTGCTCTGCCCCGGCAACTGGGCACGGAAAGATCAGGAAATCATCCGCTGGTTTCCCACTTATGGCATGCTGAACTTCGTTGACAAAGCTGAAATCGGACTCACCACCACGCTCCACCGGATGTTCGCGGAAGGGTCGCTGATCGTCCTTTGCCTCTGCGGGATGATGGCTTTCCTGGTATGGAAGCGTTATCAGAACTTTTTATTCCGCTGCGTTTCCGTGGTGCCGGTGATCGTTGTCCTGCTTTTCGGTCCGCTGAAAAATGTTCTTGACGTCATTTTCCCTTATGCTTCATATGTCGGGTATGACATCGATTATTACGGTGCTTTTTCTGTCGGTGCCGGCGGTGTGGGCGTCGGACGGGTCCAATTTGTTTTGCTCATGTTCACCGCACTGTGCGCAGCCGCGGAAGTGTTCCTGCTGAATGACACAGTCCCGGGCCTGCTCGCGGACCTGGTGCTGATCCTTACCGGCGTGGGTTCACGGGTGATGATGGCGTTTTCTCCGACAGTATATATGTCGAATGTCCGGACTTATTCAACGCTTGCAGTCTGCCTGTTCGCTCTCGCCATGCATATCTTTTCACATAATGTTTCCTATGTGAACGAGCGCGAAAAGAAATACGCCAAATATATCATGGCGGGAATTATCCTGTTCGGATTCGTGGACCTGGCCTGCCTCGTGGCGACCTACGGTCATTCCTGAAGCTTCAGATGATCTCGTGACCGGCCTGCCGGAGTACTGTCAAAGCTTTTACGAAATTTTCCTGCTTGACAAGGATATAGTCCGTATTGTAGGTTGAGACAGCGAAAATGCCGATTTGATTCGCCGCGAGGATTCCGGAGATTTCGGCAAGAATTCCGATGAGGGAAAAGTCCAATACGCCTTCGATCCGGAATCCTTTCCAGCCGTCTTCCCTGTTGACAGCATTCCGCGGTGTGTCTTCCGTCCGGCAGACCAGGGACAGCTCTTCGTCCGTTTTCCCGATGAAATAAAAGCCTCTGCTGAGGTCGATATCTTCCACAGAGGATAATTGACAGACAGTCAGATCATGTTCGATTCTTTTCAGTTTCACAGCAGCACCTTTTTATAAATCTATTTTTCCCTTCCCGAAGCAAAGCGGATAAACGCCCAGCGCGACAAAAGCCATGACGGCATACCGGACAGCGCGCAGCAGGAATGACGCGGTTGAAGCGGATTCAAGCAGTTCTTTCGGGAAAGGCAGTTTGAGCAGTAATGAAAGGATCACAAAAACTGCTCCGCCGCAGATAACACGGAGAAGAACGAAGAGATAACTCTTCGCCGGCTTGAAATTGACATACTTTTTTTCAAACAGGAACCCCAGCACGGATCCGACAACAAGCCCGTATGAGGTGTAAAAATCTGTGCTTTTGCAGAAAAAGAATCCGGGAAATCCCACGATCATCACGATGCCGAAGATCCAGCTGATATCGTGAAGCTTTTTGAGAAGCAGATCAACGATGAGCATCACCAGCAGTCCCATGATCCAGCCAAAGATGACATCGGTCGGATAATGCACCCCGACAACAGGCCGGGAAATACCGACAAGCAGCGGCAAAAGAAGGCAGATAAATTTCAACAGCTTATTGTCTTTGATATAACGCGCCGCAGCAGTGAATATATTGATGGAATTGGCGGCATGCAGCGAAGGGAAAGAAAATCCCTGGAGAGCTATATCATGAATATCCCCCTTTTCCGCCGGGCGGATGCATTGCACTGCCTCGTGGTCAAAATAGGGACGTCTTCTGATCGCGATATTCTTGATCATCGAGCCAAACAGACAGACGGAAAAGATGTTGGCAGCCATATATTTGCCGTATTTCTTGTCAATTCCCCAGTAAAACAATCCAAAAACCAGGATCAGTATGATCGGTTCGCCAAAATGCGTGAAGAAAGTGGCCAGTCTTACACCAAACGGTCCCAGATGCGTTTGCAGCCAGACCATCAGGCTGACCTCCCATTCATAGTAAAAAACATTGCCCGTAATTTCCATCAAAAAGCTCCCTTTTACCCGAAAAATGCTTTTCCATTATATCATTGTAAAATTTCAGTAAAATTATCACTTTATCTTTGAATGATTAAGCAATTATCTTTTTGTTTTTTATAAAATCGTGGTAAAATTTCAAAAATATTTTATTTTGAAGACTTTTCAATCTTTATTACCGGATTAAGGCCTGTTAAGTTCAGAAATAAAATTTTTTAAAATCAGATTTATGTTACATTTTTCATAATATATGAATAAGCTGATTTAATTTATTAGTTATAATGACATAATGTCAGAAGAGTTGTTGGTTTTTATTTTGTAAAAAAGTAGAGCCTGAATTCTTGAGTAGGTCAAAAAGAATGGAGGCATATGGCTCGACCGGTTAAAGTAAGAAGAATTAGCGCACTTCCCGAAACCTATCGGGAAGGAGGCCCTGCAGTGCATTTGAGTTATGATGAATTTGAATGCATTCGTTTGATCGATTATTGCGGCCTTTCACAGGCCGAATGCGGTGAACAAATGGAGGTTGCAAGAACCACCGTTGCTTTGATCTATGAACACGCCCGGAAAAAGATTGCCGAATCGATTGTTTTGGGACGGCAGCTGGAAATCACCGGCGGAAAATACCGGTTAGCTGATCAGGATGAATAACGAATTTGGCAGACAGATTCATAAATGAAATCCTGAAATAAATATATGTCATGATAAAATAATCTTCGGCAGAAATGCCGGAGATTTTTTAATTGATGATCAACAGGGAAAAGGACGAATATGTTTCTGAATATTATTAAATTGATTCTGCCCATCACCGCCATGCTGCTTATCGGGATGGGCGCAAAAAAATGGAACTGGTTCAGCGCGGAAGGCGCACAGGCTTTTCGCACCATTGTCGGGAAGGTCATGCTCCCCGCAGTCCTTTTAGACGCTTTTATTTTCGCGGATTACTCAACGGATATTCTGGTGATCGGCGGCATGGTGCTCGTTTGGATGCTTCTTGCCATGGGTATCGGATATCTGGTGCGGGGTCTGATGAAAACCCACGGAACTTTTCTGCCTTTTCTGGTTACCGCTGATGAAGTGGGTATGCTGGGGTATTCGCTGATCGGGCTGCTTTTCGGCACCGCCGGAGTCGCTTCCATGGCAATGGGCGATCTCGGTCATACCTTTTTTGTGTTCGCGATCGCCGTTCCGCTGCTGCAGGCGGTTACCGGACAAAAATCGAGCCTGAAAAGTGTTCTCAGCAGCATTTTGCACTCCTATCCGTTCGATGCCATGATGATCGGGATCATTCTCGGACTGCTTGGAGTCGGGAAAGCCATCAACGGGAATCCCGCGGTTTCCGAAGTATATCATGCGGTGATCAATATGATTTCCGGCCCGACGACAGCTTTGATCCTGATATCTCTGGGCTATGACCTGGCTTTCCGCAGGGAAGTGATGAAATCCGTGATCCAGGCTTACGCGATCCGTCTGGCAATCATGGCAGCTGTCGGCGCGTTATGCTCCTGGCTGATTTTCCTTTTCGTCCCGTATTCCAAACCCCTGATGACATGCCTTCTGCTCCTGGTTACCCTTCCGCCGTCTTTCAGCATAGCGATTTTCGGCGATCTCGGTGATGAAGCTGAGTTTGTCTCAACCTCGATGTCATTCGGGACCCTGGTCGGGCTCATCCTCTACATCGGCGTTTCTGTTTTCGCATTGGGATAGAAAATACAGGGATCAGGGATCAGGGATCAGGGGTCAGAAGCTTAATCGCCGGTTCCTGATCCCCGGTTCCTACATATCCTGTTCGCCAGCGCTTTTCCCTGCCAGCATTCCGGTCGCGATCGCCCAGGTCAGGTTATATCCGCCGCAGGGGCCGACGACATCCAGCACTTCTCCCGCAAAGTATAAATTTCTCTGTTTGCGTGACTGCATGGTACGCAGATCGACCTCGGAAAGGGGGATCCCTCCGGCAGCCGCCTGCCCGAAATTAAATCCGCGGTTTCCTTCAATCGGCAGCAGACCGTTTTCCAGCCGTTTGATATGAACACGGAATGTGCGGGAATCGATCCGTTTGCAGGATGTTTCCCAGTCAAGCTTCCACATTTTGAAGAAATATTCCACTAATTTTCCGGGAAGTACCGAAAGGAAAATACTGCGGTAGGGGTAATCCCGGTTGATGTGCTGATAAAAGTATTCATCCAGCTGGCGGGATAGGGTCCCGGGCAGGAAATTCATCCGAAGCAGATAGTCTTTGGCGTCTTTGTCACTGAAATAATGGCTGACATTCATCACACCGGGACCATTAAGTCCGTAATCCGTAAATATGACATTGCCGAAGCTTTTCCCAAGTTCTTCCTTACCGCGCAGGGCGGTGACATCCGCGTCCACCCGCACACCCTGCAGCTGCTTGAAGATATCTCCTTTGGCGCTCACTGCCGCCAGTGCGGGAATAAAAGGCAGGTCACGGTGTCCGAATTGAAACAATTCGGACAAAATGCTGGTATTGGCACCAAGCTGCGGAAAGGCTTTGCTGCCGGTGGTGAGGATCAGCCGGTCAAAAGGCTTTGTTTTTCCGGCTCCTTCCACGGTCAGGACGAACTTTGTCCCGCTCAGGCGGATCTCCGTCACCTTTGCCCCGCTGCGGACTTCCACACCGGCATACTGCAGCGCATCGGTGAGGATCTGCACAACATTCGCGGCAGAATAGGATTGCGGATATACCCAGCCGTCTTCCGTCTCAACCGTCGGAATTCCCAGCGCGCCGAGCTTTTCCCGGATCTGCTTTGGGCAAAACTGTGTGAAGACCGGATCCAGATCAGCGGGCTTTACGGAATAATAGCTTTCCGGACCTGCATTCATATTGGTGATGTTGCACCGGCCGTTGCCGGTGGCAAACAATTTCCGCCCGATTTTCTGGTTTCCGTCATAAATAGTGACCGTATGTTCCGGGTTTTGTTCTTTGATCATTAGCGCGGAAAAAATTCCCGCGGGGCCAGCTCCAATAATTCCAAAATTCATACTTGCTTAAAATCCCTGTTATGGTGTAAAATTACTATTGTCAGTTACAAACTTCTTAATTGACGTGAAAACTTATGACATGTCATATTGATTAATAGTTTATTTTGTCTATGACACATCATGACCCCTTGCGAAAAAGGAGTGTACATTATGTCCAAAATGCGTATCGTTTTAGTAGATGACCACGAAGTCGTTCGGCTGGGCCTGAAAGTTTTGTTGGAGCAGAGCGACCATTTCGAAGTCGTTGGTGAGGCCAACAACGCCAAGGAAGCCGTCGAGATCGCCGGTAAGTTTCGACCGGATATCGTATTGATGGACATCCGCCTGCCCGGTGCCTCCGGCATCGAAGCCTGCGAAGAGATAACTCAATTATATCCTGAAGTTCGGGTAGTTATGCTTACTTCTTATGCTGAAGATGAAATGCTGTTTTCAGCGATCCGTGCAGGCGCTTCCGGATATCTTCTCAAACAAATCAACAGTGATGACCTGATCCGGTCACTGGAATCTGTACGGCGCGGAGACGCCCTGCTGGATCCGCTCGTGACCCAGCGGGTATTCCAGGAAGTACGCCGCGCGGTAAAGGAAGAAGAGGCTTCTGCCTTCGCGATCCTTTCCCAGCAGGAAAAGCATGTACTGATCCTGGTCTCGGAAGGAAAGACCAATCGGGAGATCGCCAAATCCCTGTTCCTCGGCGAAGGGACGGTCCGGAACTACGTTTCTTCCATCCTTTCCAAATTGGGTGCTTCCAACCGGGCTGAAGCCGCGGCTTATGCTGTTGAACATAACCTGAAGGAATATCTGTAAAAAATAAAATTTGCGGGGCAGTTTCGCGCCATACATCTGAACAGCGGAACACCCCGGGATGTCACCACAAGCGGGCTGCTGTCTCACAAGCGGGTCCGCTTGTGTTTTAAAATTCACATCCTCACGAGAAACGTTAAATCACATACATTTGTGCCTGTCGGTCCGGGACGGAGCAGACTGTCAACATTTTCAAAAAAATGATATGCGTCATTATTCCGCAGGTAAACCTCCGGACTGCAGCCGAGTTTCAGCGCCATTGATAATGTATCGGATGTAACAAATGCCCCTGCCGCGTCAGTCGGGCCGTCTTCACCATCGGTAGCCAGTGTCACCAGCATGCAGCCGGGCCATTCCGCCATCGGCCGGACGGCTCCTAATGCCAGTTCGAGATTCCGGCCGCCGAATCCGTTGCCGCTGACATGGACTGTGGTTTCCCCGCCGAAAATATACACACCCGGAGCCTGAAGCTCAGAGAAAAAGGATGGCAGAAGCTTTCCCACAGCGGATGCCTCTCCGGTCAGCCGTGTGTTCAGCACCTGCGCATGGAAACCGAGTTTTTCCGCTGCCGCAGCGGCAGCAAACGCGGCTGTACGGTTGGAAGCTGCCAGAAAGATATTGCTTTTGGCAAAAACCGGGCTGCCGCTCTTCGGCGTTTCGGGGATCTTCCCTTCCATCCCGCGTACCAGTGTATCGCGGATCACTTCCGGAAATACATTATGAACCGAATAACGATCGAGGATCTTCAGCGCGTCCCGGTAGGTGGAAAGATCGGGAACAGTCGGACCCGAAGCGATAATATCAAGGGGATCTCCGACCACGTCGGAGAGAATGATCGTCACCTGCTCCGCGGGAGCGGCGTGTGCTGCCAGACGTCCGCCTTTTATGCCGTCCAGATGCTTGCGAAGAATATTGAACTCATTGATATCGGCTCCGCTGCTGAGGATGCTGTTGGAAAATTGTCGGAACGTATCCAGATCAATTCCGTCAAGAGGCAGCGTCATCAGAGATGACCCGCCGCCGGAAATGAGAAACAGCACCAGGTCTTCCGCACCTGCTTTATCGGCAAGGCCGAGAACCGTCTTTGCCCCGGTTACGCTTTCATTTCCGGGAACCGGATGATTCCCGGGCAGGATCCGGTAACGCTCATCCAGCGAATGCTTTTCGGGAATATGCTTGGTGAGGACGACCCCTTCCGTGACATAAGGATGGATGATCCTGTCGAGTGCTTCTGCCATTCCCACCGCAGCCTTACCGACCGCAATGACATAAATGCAGCGGTATGTGTCCAGATCATATGACCTGTCCCGAATCATCAGTTTGCTGCCATTCAGGCTGATTTGCCCGGGAATGAACACATCCGGCATAACAGATGCAATTGTGACATCGGCTAACTCCCTGATAATCGTTTTCAGATCCATTTTTCTGTCTTCTTTATCAGTCAATTGTCATTTTATTGTTCGTTGTAATATTCCTCGAATGAGTTAACATTCATTGTCAGCGTATCCTGGCCCTGAGGAGCAACAAAAAATCCGCTGAACCCCTGCGAATAAGCAGCATCTTCCACCGTAAGCAGACTTTCGCCATTGAGCATGAGCGTCAGGGTCTTATCCTGCGTGACAGCGGTCAGTACGTTAATGTCGCCCGAGTTATTGTGGAAAACATTTGAGGCATCGGCAGTGCCGAGTACAGTTTGATCCTTCAGAATGCTGACAGTTCCTTCGCAGGCGAGGCTGTAATAATATCCGTTCCCGCTGGTGTAATCGGACGCGCGCATAATGACACCGAACCGGTCACCCCGGGCACAGGTAGTGATCGAGAACTCCATCGAGACTGCTCCGTCATTCAAAAAAGGCGGGCGTAAGCGCCAGGAAAGCCAGCCGCTGCTTTTCTTTGGAATCAGAGTAAGCTGATTATTAAGCGCAATGATACGGATGTTCTCATCATCATTCAACCCCGCGTTGATCCCAAAACCGGATGATCCTCTTTCGAAAGTGTCTTCGATTTGAGGTGAAGAAAAGTCGATTTCGTCACCGATATCGGCAGGAGATAAAGAAGCAGCTGCGGCGGGAGCCGCGGTTTGAGTGTTCTCTCCGGAAGGTACAGCGGTGCTCAGGGGTGAAGGCCGAAGAATATAGGGATCGACATCAGGGTCCGGTATTTCACCGGTATAAGCATCAGACGGTATTGTTTCCGTAACGACCGGCTTATATATTTCTGTGGGCTCATACGTAGGTTTGATAAAATCATCCGGGAATATCAGGTTTCCTATAGCAAAAACCACTGAGACAATGACGATAAATAATGTTTTCATAATAACTCCTTTGTCACCTCACGTCAGCTGATTCGGCTTCAGTGATTGCCGGTGACGGGTTGAAATATCCAAAAACAGCAGAAGAAATTTGCGAAAATACGATATTTCCTTCTTCAAAAATCAGATGTTCCGGATGCCAGGTATAGATGCTGAGAATATAATCTCCGCCCGGCGAATAAACGGCCGCGATATTGCCCATGGTATGCAGCAGCCCGTCGCTTTCCTCGATCCAGCCGTGCTTATGAGCCACAGGGACACTGTCCGGAACACCGGCGCTGATGAGATAGGGCAGCTTGTTGTCCTTCAGCAGGCCGATCATTTCGGTGCACTCATCCAACGTGATCTGCCCGGGAAAAGCTTCCGTCAGCAGTCCGCTTCCGTCTTCGCTGCAGCGGTAGAGCGCATCCATCAGGGTCCCCATATCTTTAGCTGTGGTCTGGTTGTAAATATCCGGGTTCAGATTGATGTCTGTACGGGAATTGGCTTCGGTTTGGAAGATGTTCAGCAGCGGTGCGCCCAGATAAAAATATCCGGCAAGAAATGAATTATGCAGTCCCAGCTTTTCCATATCCTCCGTCACCGCGTAAGGCGCCAGCGGACCGCCGATGATGTTTTCCATCATCCAGTCGGTCTGGTCATTTTTTGATTCCGTGATCATCAGCCGCAGAGTACGCATCGTAATGGTGTTGGGCTTGTCATCCATTCGGATGTATGAGGAGATCATGATCGGAAGCTTCATTGTGCTGGCCGCGGTAAAAGCGATTTCAGGAACCAGGTCTTCCCGGTCCCGGCGCGCGATGTCAAAGGTTTGTCCGCTTGCCGGATCGCTGAGGAAAACCTCGGTGACCTGCCCGCGATCCTGCCATGTATCTATGACCGACCGCAGCTGCAATTCCAGATTTTTTATATTTGCAGCGGGCTGCTCCAATTCCCGGATGGGAAGATCCACAGTCCGGCTGCTGTCGGATCGTCTCGCCTGGTCAATCAGCGGAAGCGACGCGGCAGTATCCAAAGCCCGTCCGGAATGTCCCTGCACAAAACCATTTCCGGCCGGCTGCACAGGCATCGGATAGATATCATAGCGGGGAACGACCTGTTCTGTTAAAAATGATTCAACCGAATCTGGCATTTCACGGAAAGAAATATCCATCCGGATCGGCTTCTGGCTGAATTTTCCCATCAGATAATTGATAAATGAATTTTCCGCGTAAACGGCATCAATTTGAGCTTCCAGTTCGGTCCGCAGTGCTTCATAATCAATATTTCCGGAAATATCCAGCAGGATGCTGCTGCCGAGATAATTGAGGATGACCGGCAGATCGTAAACAGATCTCACCCGCTCAACCGCTTCTTCAGGAGAAAGCCCGGTGATCGGGATATCCGCGATATAGGAATCATCGGGAATCACCGGTTCGATAGACCGGTAGCGCTGGTAACAGAGAAACGTCAGCACACCTGCAAAAAACAGCAGGCTGAGTGAGATGAAAAACAGGCTGAGGCTTGGTTTCGATTCTTCCACGTTGCGTTCCCCTCAGTGCAGAAAGATCAATCCGAAAACAGCACCGATGACAGTAAGCAGTATAGGATCAATTTTATACCGAAATTGCAGAAAAAAGGCTCCTGCGAATAAAATCAGCAGGGCAATTGTATCACTTGTAAAGACGAGCTTGTGCAGTTCATACACAGATTCTGATCCGAAAAAGACACTCAGCGCAAGCGTGATGGAGGTATAGATCAACAGTCCTCCGCAGGCCGGTTTGATGCCGCGGAAAAGTCCCTTGACAAAACGGCTTTCGGAGAATTTCTTCATGAAAATAATGGTCAGGATGCTGACCAAAATGGTCGGGAGGATCACACCCAGTGTCGCTGCCAGGGATCCGGGAAAACTTCCTTTGAGATAGCCGACATAAGTGGCGGAATTCAGTGCGACCGCGCCGGGACAGATCAGGTCCAGTGCCGTCATATCCGCGAATTCATTGGCTGTCAGCCCGACCCGCTTTGCCCCCTCGTCGAAGATCATCGACATCATTCCGTAACCGCCGCCGAAACAGGTGAAACCGATTTGCAGGAACAGCAGGAACAGTCTCAGGACCATGTTCATTCCCCATCCTCCCGGGTTTGCACCGATGACCCGCTGCCGGGTGCTCCCGGCGCGGCGAATACGCTG
Source organism: uncultured Chloroflexota bacterium (assembly GCA_902786265.1). Classification (GTDB taxonomy): domain Bacteria; phylum Chloroflexota; class Anaerolineae; order Anaerolineales; family Anaerolineaceae; genus Flexilinea. The sequence goes on from CADACE010000027.1 coordinate 23,835, forward strand.
ATCAGTCCCACGATCCCGCAGACCAGGATGACCCAAAATGAACTGAAACCGAAGAACAGCGGGAGAAGAACCGCCGCGATGACCAGGATCGCGGTCAACAGGTCCTTTTTAACTGTCGTCAGCAGACGTATGCCGTTGCCGAGCAGGATCACAACAGAGATCACGCGGATCCCGCGGATAGCGCCCTGAATATAGGTATTGCCGACCACAGATTGGAACAATGCGGCAATGCCCAGCATGCAGACAAACGCGGGCGTGATCACACCCAGCAGTGACATTAACGCGCCAAACGGTCCGGCAATGCGGCTGCCCATAAAAATGGAATTATGAACGGAAATGACACCCGGAAGTGTTTGCCCAAGGACCGGATATGTCCAGAATTCCTCATGGGTCAGCCATTTTTTCTTTTCGACAATTCCCCGCTCGATGGTCGGTAAAGCAGCCATCCCGCTGGTAAAAGCGAACATCATGGCTATGAAATGAAGCCTGAACAGATAAAGTCCTTTTTGTGTATTACTTTCCATAATCCTTGGTCAGTGGTCGGTATTCGGTGGTCGGCGGTCGGTGGTTAGTGGCCGGTGGTCAGCAGCCGGACAAACTTCAAGTAATTATCCATATCATTGAAGCCCGATGGAGCATTCATGTAACACTCCTCATTTCTCACTCCTGACTTATAACTCCATTTCCTATACCCTATACCCTATACCCTATTCCCTACACCCTATATACTATTTCTCCGCCGAGATCAGAAAAGCCGGTTTTCCTTCAATTTCCAGGCCGGTCGTGCTGATTTTTTCAAATCCGCAGCGTTTCAGCTGCTTAATACATTCGTTTTCAAAATTATCGGCTGGAAAATCAACAATCACCATTTTCCCGCCTTTGATGATAAGCCTGCGCAGCCGCATAATTTCATCAACCAGACGCTGCAGCCCGTGAAAGGCGAAGACCGAATAAACCATATGAAAACGCCCAAAATAGCAGTCTTCTTCCAGTTCACTATCGGGAATCAGGGAAACAGAATCGGCTTCGGATTTGGTCCGCATTGCGTTTCGGAGCGCTTCCATGGACTTGTCGGTACAGGAAAGATCAGTTTTTCCGCACAGATCATGCGCAAGCGTATAAGTCCCGGTCCCGAATTCGAGCACTTTCTGACCGATTGCGGTCCGGATCTGTTCCTCTATCAAATCAGTGAGCTGCGTTTCAATGCGCTGTTCATGCTTATGGTTAACTTTACCCATAAACCGTGAGTTATCAATGACATATCGTTCATGAATTCCTTCACCGATAAGCTCTGTTTCATCGTGAAGCTCGACATGGAAGCGGACCATCCGACCTTCAACAGCAATCACTTCACATTCACAGCGGTACTTCATCCCGACCGGAGTGGGAGCCAGATGGCGGATATTTACCAGTGTACCTACGGTACCCTGTCCCGGTTCCAGCAGCGGATCTACCAGGTTTTTGCAGCTGCGTTCCGCGGAGCAGATCAGCATCGGCGTTGCCAGCACATCCAGCCCGCCGCTGTCGAACATGATCGCGGTATCTTCTTTTCTCACAATATATTCATCCAAAGCTTTTGTTCCGATATCAATTGGCCACATATCTTTTCCTTACATAACTGTGCAAAACTTTCACATAAGTGACGGTTTCATGAGGTTCCTGTACCGGGCTGCCATCGTAAGCCCGGCAATAAGCCGGCAATGTCCGCCCCGTCAAACATGAGTCACTGCGATTTTAAAGAATAAATCATACATGACAATATTTTAAAGGAGCAATAGGCATGCCTTAAAACAAAAAACCGCGTCATCCCGCAGACGGAATTACGCGGTTTCTATTATTGCACCGACAGGTCTCAGCTTGCGGCGGAAACCTTGGAGTCAACGTGCATACCCATACCGGCGGTGTGGGAGGAAACTTCGGAAGCCAGATACAGAACAGCATTGGCAACTTCTTCCGGTTTTGCATAGCGCTTGTCCATGGCATAGGTGCCGGCCAGCATAGCCATAGCTTCTTCGTGAGTCATAGTATCACCGAAGAAATCTTTTTCGATGCGCAGCATCATCGGGGTATCAACAGGACCCGGGCAGACATAATTTACATGAACGCCGACAGGACCGAGTTCCATAGCGATGCACTTCGTCAGACCGGCGACCGCATACTTGGAGGAAACATAAGCGCTGTTTCCGGCAGTCGGTTCATAGGCGGCAGCGGAAGCAACCACGACGACAGAACCGGACTTCTTTTCGATCAGGGTCGGAGCAGCGTATTTCATGGTCAGCATCACAGCGAAGACGTTCAGCATATAGGTCTGCTCAAAGAGTTCCAGGGTCATATCCTGAACCGGGTGAGCTTTGCCTTCATAACCGGCATTCGGGACAACAACGTCGATAGTACCGAAATGAGCTTTGGCATTTTCAACGAAGTTTTTGATATCTTCTTCTTTGTTCAGGTCAGCGACAAAACCCGCTACCTGTCCTTCCGCAGCACCAAGGGTGGGAAGCAGGGCGTCAATCTTTGCCTGGCTTGTGGATGAAAAAGCGACTTTGGCTCCTTCTGCAAGGAAACCTTTGACGATGGCGGTTCCGATGCCGCCGGTTCCTCCGGTAACGAGGACAACTTTATTTTGTAACTTGAGATCCAAGATGAAAAAACCTTTCTTTTTTATCAGTCAGCCCATCCGGGACAGCCTGAATTATAGTTAACTAATTATACATCATAATTGGAATGAATTAATAACAATATCCTGAATTCCGGATGACGGAATTCAGGAATCACTTTGAAGTCAGGGTGATTTGGAGTGAAAAGCCGCTGTTTATCAGCAGCCAGTGGGCAGAATTACCTTTCCGGTTTTTCCCCGGACCCAAGGTTTGCTGCCTCAAGTCTGATCACTTTTTATTTTTATTTCTCTCCAGCGCTTTGGAATATCCTTCACCGTACTGAAGGCATTTATTGACACGGGCGATGGTTGCGGTGGAAGCACCGGTTTCTTCGGAAATCGCCGAAAAAGTTTTTCCCTGATCCAGCAGCCCGGCCACCTCATAGCGCTGCACCATGGCACTCAGTTCCTTGACAGTGCAGAGATCTTCGAAAAACTCATAACACTCTTCCCTTGTTTCTAAAGAGAGGATCACATCAAATAGAATATCTGTCTTTTCATTACGCAAACTTTTTGCCGCCAATGGTTACCTCACTTTCGATGTTTCATCACATTTTCTTCTAATCATAATCCGAAAACAGAAAAAATGGGGAAATTAAAAGAAATTAGTTTATCAGAATAAATTACTAAATTGATTATTATCCAAATTTACACTTATTGCTTACGTAAACAAATTATTGCATTTATACAAAAGTCAAGGAAGGGCTGATTTAATCTTTTTGAGCCGAACGTGACCTGTTCTATTAACTCATTCTGGGTCAATAGAACAGTCTGCATTCGGCTCATTCTCTTTGAGACAGGCAATATTCTAAATTCTAAATGCTCATTTTTTATTACGCTAAAACTGAAAGCTCCCTGACTTTATCGATTGACAGTTCCACCGCATTTGCTATTTCCTCTAATGAAAGCTTACCCAACTGGATCAGATTAATTGCCAATTGAATTTTTGTTTTTTCAGATGCTTCATTCGCTGCTTCACTTCTCATTTTTTCCATGACCTTACACATAGCTGCAATTCCTTTCTCATCTTCTTTAAAATACCTTACCTTTTCTGCCAGAGCTTCATAATGCATGTCATCCGGATCCGTGCAGAAAAAATCATGCATCAGTTTACCCAATTCAGTCTCACTGTTTTTTATTTAAATGCGCCATCGCAGGATTGAAATCATATGCTTCGGATTTTAACAGACATTTTATGGTTGTTGTAATTTAAGTGCATTCTGCAGGGCATGATCATTGCTGTCTTTATAATCCCCAAGAAGAGTAAATGCAACCATTGCATCTAAAAAAGATCCCCCCTTCTCTAAAGAGAGGGCTTGTTGATAATCGCATTCTCTAATCATCTCAGAAGAATCAGCAAAATCACTGATTTTTTCAAAAATCATTTTTGCAGTATCATATTTTTCTGCCTGCATTAATTCAACTGCCTGATCATACAACTTTTGATAAGCATCATTTATTTCATCTGTTTCAGGTACAGGTGTTGGCAGAATAACATCATTCCGTTTTACCCAACCATTCCAACCTTGTTCTGTTCTAATACTGATCCAATACTCACCATCTGTAAATGCTATATGCCCTGTAACCTCTATACTGCTGTTATTAAAAATTGTTCGAATAATACTGCTCTTAATCGATGGCTTTTCTCTGACAATAATTCCGGTATCTCCATGAGAATCAACAATTCCATAAGCAGGAGTCAGGGTTTTATCTGGTTCAGTCGTCAGGATTGGTGTGCACGATGGTGTTATTGTCGGAATTAATGTAGGTGTAACACTTGGTGTAAATGTCTGAGTTATTGTAGGTGTTATAGATGGAACCAATGTCGCAGCAGGTAAAGTGTTGAGGAATTGAATTATTATTTTTTTCTCCAATTCACTTTGTTTAGATGCAGTTAATTTACTCGATGTTCTGATAACCATTGACCCAAGTACTCTGTGGGAACCAGGATTTAAGAATCCACTAAAAGAAGATAAATATGAATCCCGCTTCTTTGCACTTTCAGCGGTTTCATATACCTCAATTTGTCCACCGGCTTCTGTTCCTTTATCAACAATCGAATAACCAAATACTGAGGAAGGATTTAGGTACGTAGTAGTAAAATAAATTGCAGATGTATATCCACCCTGTTTGTGCAGGTTACCATTAGGATCATGATCTTCAGTCGCAGCTTGAATTTCGGTAATGACATCCAATTCGGATAACACATTTATTACGAATTGTTCAGATGGATTTATCAAGTAATTATCGATTAATGTATTTTTTTCAGCAATCATGTCATCAACAGATTGTAAAGAAACACTTGTAAAATCAGGAATCAATGTTTCAGCTGATGCAAACAAAATAATAAATAATAACAGTATTAAACAATAAATGACTCTTTTCATAATAAGCTCCTCAGATAAAAAAATTATATCGATAAACTAAAGAAAAATCAATACACGCCATGGTCTATATCAGATGTATCCAATGAACATGTTTGTTCATTTATATCCACTTGCCATTATGCCCTGAATTTCTGCGGATTTGCACGCAACATTCACATTTCGACCTGTTTTACAGTATAATCAAAATACGGAAAAAGCATAATTGTGCCGTCCGCGGACGACTTTTCAGGAGGTTTATGGAAAACTACCTGTTTCAGGGAAAACTTGTTGATGTCGACGAGGCGATAGCTCACCTCATCGAGTTGGAAGAAGAACGTCAAAAGCGAAAACTGATCATGATCGCGAGCGAATCCTTCGCACCGGAATCCATCCGCGAATCACTGGGATCGGTTTTCCAGAATGTATACGCGGAAGGCTACCCGGATGAAGCCACCCGCGCCATGAGTGAAGAAGAGATCCTTGACCTGGACTACAGTCTCGGGAATTACCGCCGCAATTCCGACCCCCGTTATTACAAGGGTGTGGAATATGTCGACGTCCTCGAAGCGCTGGCAAGACGCCGCTGCGCGGAAGTGTTCGCCAATGACCGCGTACCGGCTGATAAGATCCAGGTGAATGTGCAGCCGCTTTCCGGAGCTCCGGCTAACAATGCCGCTTATCACATCATCAACCCGGGCGACACAGTCCTGGCGATGGACCTGCTTCATGGCGGACACCTTTCCCATGGTTCACCGGCAAACCGCACCGGTCAGCTTTATAACATCGTACACTACACCGTCGACCCGGAAACCGAAATGATCGACTATGACGAGCTGCAGCGTCTGGCGCTGGAGCACAAACCCCGCATGATCATCTGCGGATACACATCCTATCCGTATGTTCCGGACTGGAAGCGCTACCGGGAGATCGCGGATTCCGTGGGTGCCTATCTGCTTGCGGATATCGCCCATATCGCGGGTCTCGTTGCCGCCGGAGTCGTGGAATCACCGGTGGGATATGCGGATGTGGTTTCTTTCACCACACACAAGACCATTACGGGACCGCGCGGCGCGGTACTGCTCACCACCGACCCGAAGCTCAGCAAGATCATCGACAAAGCCGTGTTCCCGGGCGAACAGGGCGGCCCGCATACCCAGGTTTTCGCGGCGCTGTGCACCATTTTCAAGCTCGCCAAAACACCGGAATACAAAGCCTATCAGGCACAGATCCTCAAAAACACACAGGCACTGGTCGCGGAATTCAAAGCCCGCGGGCTCAAGGTGCCTTATCAGGGTTCCAACTGCCACATGCTCCTGCTTGACTGCAAAGCAGTCAAGGGAGAAGACGGGACAGACCTCTCCGGTGATATCGCCGCCCGTGTCCTGGACAATATCGGCATCGTTTTGAACCGCAACACCATCCCGGGTGACAAATCCGCCCTCAAAGCCAGCGGTATCCGCATGGGAACCGCCTGCGTGACCCAGATCGGGCTCAAGGAAGACGATATGAAGGAACTCGCCGACATCATCGCGGATGTCCTTTATGCCTTCCATCCTTACGCCATGCCCGGCGCGAAAGCCATGCTGCAGCGTGCCCGTGTTGATTTTGACGTGATCGAAAATGCCAAGCTGCGCGTCCGCGCCCTGGCTGAAAAATGCTTTGATCTCAATGATGACCCGAAGTTCGGCTATCCCAATTTCTATTATTGCGACGACAAATTCAAGACCGCCAAAGGCAAAGCCAGCATGCTCATCCATGGCGGGAACTTCCGCGAATTCGTGAATTACGCTTTCCTGAGCGACGCTGAAGCCCTTGCCGAAGGCGAATATCAGGAAACCGTCCTTTCCATCGACGGCAACGAGATCAGCGGTACGCTGACCCGCCGCCCGGACGGGTTCCAATTCTCCTGCGACCCGGAAGAAGCCGGAATGGCGGCGGCATGGCTGCGCGACCTTTCCGACGGCTTTGTGAAATTCGACAGCGACCTGCGCAAGCGGCTGCCGGGGCCGGTATATATTGAAGAATGCAAGATGGCTGAAGGCAAAGAATGCACAGCCCCGGCCTTCACAAAACCATATGCGGTCGGCATGGGCCCGGATGAAGGCACACCGCTGCCGGAATTCGATTTTTCAGCCTATGATGAAGATGAAAACGCGCCGATCAAGCGCACTCCGCTGAATGAGACCCACAAAGCGCTCGGCGCGAAGATGGTCCCGTTCGCCGGCTGGGATATGCCGGTCTGGTACACTTCCATCAAAGAAGAGCATAACGCGGTCCGCCAGGCGGGCGGCCTGTTTGATGTCTCTCACATGGGCGTTTATGAAGCTAACGGAGCTGACGCGCTGCCGTTCCTGAACAGCGTCTGCGCCAATGATATTTCCGTCCTCGCTGTCGGTGACACGATCTACACGCATCTCCTCGATCCGGATGCCAATGTGATCGATGACCTCATCATCTACCGCATTGGAGACGAAAAATACCTGATCGTCGTCAATGCCTCCAACGATGACAAAGACTGGGCTTGGATGAACGCAGTCCGCGAAGGTACCGTCCTGGTTGACCGCAGCCGCCCGTCCGCCCGCGCGTTCGGACGCAATGTCATTTTGGAAAACCTGCGCGACCCCAAAGCCGGTGACCGCATGCGCGTGGACCTTGCCCTGCAGGGACGCATCTCCGTCAATGTGCTCACCGCGCTGGGCTGCTCCGATGAAGATGCCAAAAAGATCAAAACGCTGAAGAAAGGCTGTGTGACCCACGCTGTCGTCGGCGGGTTCGACCTGTATCTTGCCCGCACCGGCTACACCGGCGAAAAGATCAGCTTTGAGCTCTTCGTCCATCCGGAAAAACTCACCGACCTCTGGAACAAACTGCTCGAAGCAGGCGCACCGATGGGACTCAAGCCCTGCGGTCTGGGTGCCCGCGACTCTCTGCGCACCGAAGCCGGTCTGCCGCTTTACGGGCATGAGATGGCCGGAGACCTCAACATCAAAGTCAATGAAGCCGGGTTCCATTCCTCTGTTAAGACCTTCAAATGCTGGTTCATCGGCCGCGATGCCTACCGCAAAGACGAAGCAGCACAGAAGAAGATCGCAGTCCGCTTCCGCTTCAATGACCAGGTCGTCCGCATGGCGCACCACGGTGATCCGATCCTCGACCTCAAAGGCAAGGTGATCGGTGTCGTCACCAGCTGTGCCATGGACAAAGACGGCTGGGTGACTGGGCTTGCCCTGGTTGACCGTAAATGCAACGCGGAAGGGACCCAGATCCTGATTTACCAGAACGCCGAAAAAGCGGATCTGAAAGCTCCTGCCGGACTGAAGTTCGGACAGAAAGCCACACTGCCCGGAGCGGCTACGATCCTCAGCCGTTTCCCGAAACTGGCGTAAATTTTGAAACAAAGGGGCCCGGGCAGGCGAAGAGTCTGCCCGGGTCCTGCCTCATCTGTGCTGTGCTGCATAATTTACGATCAATATAATTTATGTCCGAAACAAAAAAAGCCATGAACTATGAATTGCTGTTCATGCAGGCAGTCGGCCTGCTGGGCGTGATCAATGCGCATTACATGTGCATTGAATCCTACATCCATAACATTTTCAATTACTATACATGGCTCATGGCTTTTTTTATTTTTCTTTCCGGGCTTCTGTTCGCCCGGAAAGCCCTGCGGCAGGGTTTATTTCCGTACTTCCTTCACAAGTGTAAAACCCAGCTGATTCCAGCGCTGTTTGTCAACCTGTGTTACGGCATCATTACCACCGTCATGCGCCATTACATGTTCATCAGTTACGGAACAAAGCTGAGTTTCCGCTCGATTTTTATCGCGCCCTTTCTGAACAATGACCAGTTTGGCGCCAACCTGGCGCAATGGTATATCTTCCAGCTGTTCCTGATAGAGATCATAGCCAACCTAGTTTACCGCATCCCGAAGATTTTTTCACGGAAGCCATTCCTGACTGACTGTATTCTTCTCGCGGTAAGCTTTGCCCTGTCTTATTATTCCTTCAGCCTCTGCCGGAAACCGTATTACAGATCGCAGGAATTAACGCTCCTTCTGCGGACAGGATATATGTTTTTCTTCTTCGTATTGGGAGTTTTCTACGAACGATATATCCGCGAGAGATTTGAAAAATGGAAAACCCCTGTTATCGGATGTTTTCTTACCTTTATCACGCAGGTGCTTGTCATGACAGCCACAAACTGGCCGGAAACCGTCATTTTCCTGCCGGAAATGAACGCTTCCAAGATCCAACATGATTTCGTGCCTTATTTCACTTTTCTCACTGCGGCGGTCTTCATGCTGTGCCTGGCGCGGACGCTTTCCCCGGTACTGGAAAACAGCAAAACATTACGCTTCATCGGGCCGAATTTAAGATATGTTTTTTATCATCACCAGTTCAGCGTGATTTTTGTCAACCTGATCTGGTTTATTTTCTGGCTTGCCGGCAGCAGAGCGGATCCGATTTCATGGTTTAATCCGATATCCTTCAGACGGCACCCCTGGTACTGCTTTCCTTTGACGACAAATGACTACCCGAAAGTACTGTATATCATCATCGCTTTTCTCGCGCCGATACTGATCGGAAAATACATCAACAAAAGCAGCAAACCCTGGGTCCGCACCCTTCAATGGATCATACTGGTGCTGCTCATCCTCGCATCCATTACATTTTTCGGGCGTCAATATCAGGATGTGATACGGAATATAAAATAATGAGAAGTGACGATCTTCTCAATTTGAATGGAGATCCAGATATTCTTTGAATGCGGCCTGATCTTTCAGCTCATAGATATAAACATTATCATCACTGAAAACCGGTTCGGACCCCTCGGAACAGGGCAAAGCACGGAACGAGGCGGCTTCATTTTGAAACCCGATAAAAAACGGTTTATGTCCTGAGATTTCCCGAAAACTCTTTCGGGTGAGCAGATTTCTGTAGATCAAGCCGCCGTCAACCGTTTTGTCAAGCGAGACAACCGGCAATCCGTTCATTTTTTCGATCATCACATTCGCGTCATTAACCGCGTATCCGAGGTCATATCCATTTTTCTGAAGAAAATCCATCGCTTTGGAATAGGTTTCCACAGTATCTGTTGCGTTATAAGTCAGTCCGTCATAATCCTGCGTAAAACAGTCGGGATCCCGGAAAAATGCCGCATTCATCAGACCATTTCCGATAAAAACAGCGCACATCACTATGTAAACCCAATGTCTCAGCCGGGTTTTCTTTTCTTCAGCCATACAGCATAACAAAGGAACCACCCACACCGAAGAAGGAAGCAGATAACGGGAATAATCATATCGTGAAGAATGCGGCGGTTCATAGAAAAGGAAAGTGACAAAATTGATCGCCAGCTGCAACAACAAAAAGCCCTTCAAAACCTGCCGGACACTGTCTGTTTCGGTTATCAGCGCTTTTCCTGAGAGGATCAATACATATCCGCTGACAATGATCCCCGCAAGAGACATGATCCCGAGAAAACTTCCGCGGTCGACTCCGGAACGATAGCCAAACTGGCGGAAAATCGCAAAAATTGTCATATATACTTTTGAAAGCCCGAGATATTCTATCTTTGAAGCATTCTCCACGCCGAAATTGACAGCCTTCAATATGAAAAAATGGTTGATGATCCAGCCGACACCACCCATCGCAAGACAAAAGAAGGCAGGAAACAGGAAGTCTTTTTTCTTCTTTACAACAAGCTGCCAGAATACCAAAGCGCATAAAGGCCCCAGAAAGATATAAATTTCCCGTATCCCGCTGATGCTGCTTAAAACGCAGCAGACAGCCAAAAGGATCCACTTAGCGATTCCGGAAGATTTCCGTTCCTCAGCGGCATGATTTCCGCCGAACCGGAATATGAAGCCCAAAATTAAGAAAGAGAAGGTTATGTATGGCGTATAGTAGCAGTGATACAGCACGATTCTCCCGTAAGCGACACAATACGGGATCATCAGAAGAACACAGCCAAACAAAATCGTGCTGCTTTTCACAGAAGCGGACCGCATCATAAAAACAAACGACAAAAGATACAACATCTGAATTACCAGCGTCCCGCTGAAACGCACTGTTCCCCAATCCGAAAACATCCCGAAAAAGGGAGAACAGATCAGCTGGCTGTAAATTCTGTATTCATTTCCGAAAAACCAGTCATCCGGCAGCAGTGTTTTTTCCTCATAAAAGCAGTTTGCCAGCAGCAGATCTCCCGAGATATCCTCATCCAGCAAATTCCTTGTCACATGGCTTGTCACCAATGCGGAAACAAACAATACAACCGCCAAAATCACTGAGAACAGTAAAGTTTTTCGTGCTTCATTCATGCGACTATTATAATCACAAATAATATGATGAAAGAGACTGACATACAGCCACGTTAATCCGGATCAATTTTTTATTGAGTCAATAACTTTTTTCCTGATTTTCCCATGACATCTGTTATACTTTCAGTGTTAAAAACAAAAAAAACCGCTCATTAGCGGAGAAAATACCGCCAATCAGTCTAAAGGATAACAAATGATCGATATTTTTGAAAAATGCTCAAAACGCGCCATCCAGGATGACCTTCGTGATAACGGAATTTACCCATATTTTCACTATCTTGAAACCAGACAGGCACCGGAAGTCATCATGGAAGGCAAACGCCGCATCATGCTTGGCTCTAACAACTACCTCGGCCTCACAACCAACCCGGAAGTCATGGAAGCGGCCATCAAAGCCATAGAAGAATTCGGGACCGGCTGTTCCGGTTCACGGTTTTTGAACGGCACCCTGAAACTTCACCTGGAACTGGAAGAAGAAATGGCGAACTTTCTGCATAAAGACGCCGTCATCACCTTCCCTACCGGTTTCCAGTCCAATCTCGGTATCATCAGCGCGCTCGTCGGCCGCAATGATTATGTGATCCTGGACCGGGAAGATCATGCTTCCATTTATGACGCGGCACGGCTGGGCTGGGGTAAGATGCTCCGCTACCACCACGACAATATGCAGGAACTGGAAAGCTGCCTGCAGCAGGTCCCTGCCGACAAAGGCTGTCTGATCGTGACAGACGGTGTCTTCTCCATGAGCGGCGGCATCGCCAACCTGCCGGAAATCTGCCGGCTTGCCAGACAATACGGCGCCCGGGTGATGGTCGATGACGCACACGGCCTCGGCGTTTTGGGTGAAGGCGGACGCGGTACAGCCAATTACTATGGTTTGGAAGACCAGGTCGATATTTACATGGGAACCTTCTCCAAATCTCTCGCCAGCCTCGGCGGATATATGGCAGGAAATGCCCGTGTCGTGGACTGGGTCAAACATAACTCCCGCCCGTTCATGTTTGCCGCATCGGTACCGCCGGCCCAGGCAGCAGCTGCGCTTGCCTCCCTGCGTTACCTGAAAGCCCATCCGGAAATTGTCACCCGCCTGAATACACTGGCAGATCGTTTCCGCGCCCGGCTCAAGGAAAAAGGACTGAATATCATCGAGGCCAAGACCCCGATCGTCCCGATTTTCACTTATGAAGCTTACCGCACACTGGACAAATGCTCCAAGATCTATGAAGGCGGCGTATACGTCAACTCCGTACTGCCTCCGGCTGCACCGGAAGGGGAATGTATGATCCGCACCAGCCTGATGGCATCACTGACAGATGCTCTGGTCGATGAAGCCGCGGATATCATCGCAGAGGTGATCAATAATGACTGATAAAATCGCGATCGTCACCGGCGGAACATCCGGAATCGGTCTCTGTACCGCTGCTGCGCTGCAGCAGAAGGGCTGTAAGGTCTATACCTTCAGCCGCAGGTCTGCCGGTGATCCGCGTTTTACACATATTCCCGTTGACGTCACGGACCCCGAGGCGGCAGGATCCGCTGTCCGCAAAGTCCGGGACACTGAAGGGCATCTTGATATCGTCGTCAACTGCGCCGGTTTCGGCATTTCCGGTGCCATCGAATTTACTCCGCTGGAAGATGCCAAACGCCAGATGGATGTGAACTTCTTCGGCATGGTGAATGTAAACAAACCGGCACTGACCATCATGCGTGAACAGGGCGGCGGAAGGATCGTCAATACCAGTTCCATGGCAGCTGTTTTTGCCATCCCCTTTCAGGCTTATTACTCAGCTTCAAAAGCCGCGATCAACAGCTACACCTGCGCACTGATCAATGAGGTGAAACCCTACAACATCAGTGTCTGCGCTGTCCAGCCCGGTGACATCAAAACCGATTTCACAGCAGTCCGGAAAAAGATCGAGGATGGCAATGAAGAATACGGCGGCAGGATCGTCCGTTCCGTCGCAAAGATGGAAAAGGATGAACAAAGCGGCCTCGACCCGCAGACCGCGGGTAATTTCATCGCCAAAATCGCGCTGCAAACACGAGTCAAACCGCTTTATACCATCGATTTTGTCTCAGGCGCTGAATGCATTCTGGACCGAATCCTTCCCAAAGGTCTCGCATACAAAATTGTCGGTTCCATGTACAGTGGTTAAATGAAAAAGGATCCGCCGGAAAACAGCGGATCCTTTTTCATCTAACTTTCAGATCCATCCCCTCATTTTATACACATAATATCCCAGATATTCCTTGACGGCGTTCTGCAGTGCCTCCATATTTCCGATAGCAGGGATGAAAAACGTATAGGCAGTCGCGGCGTCAAAACGCAGGAAGTTTTCCCATTCCCGGTCAGAAAAACTGTAATCAGTCGGAGCGGGGATCACTTCCAGTCCCTGCTTTTCAAATAACGGAACAGCCCGGCGCATATGCGTCGCAGAAGAGACAAGAATGATCCGTGAAATGCCCAGTTCTTTCAATATCTTCGCGTCTTCTGCAGCTTCTTCAGCGGTATTCAATGATTTATCCTGGATCAGCAAAGCTTCTTCAGGAATGCCGTACATTTTCATCAGTTCCGCCATTTCGGAAGCAGGAGAAGAAACGGCGTCTCCCGAAAGGACCTCGCCGTCACGCCAGCGGATATAACTGCCGCCCAGAAGAAGCTTATCCGCGGCACCGTCACGGTACAGTTTTACCGCATAGGTGATGCGGTCGCCGCCGCCATTAACTTCGACGATCTGTCTCGGCGCGGATTTTGTGATGGTGCCGCCGCCAAGGACAACAATAGCATCGGCAGTCTGCGTCCCATCATACGCGGGATAAGCCTGCTCCAGCTTGCGGATCAGCAAACCGCCGGGAAGCTTGTTTCCGGTGACCAATACAAAAATCAGGATCAGCCACAAAACACAGTTTTTGGCTCTGGCGGAACGACAGAAAATCAGCCCGATGAGCGTCATAAACATGATCAGCCCCGCGGGATAAACCAGATTTGGAAGCACTTTTGACAGATAAACAAACATAAGGCAGCATTTTCAGGTATCAGGTTTCAGGTATCAGAGATCAGCGATCCCGTACATGATACGAAGCTTCATGCTTACAGGTGCCCGGATGAAAAATATGCCAATTGCCGGAGTATTTACTTACATCCGAAACCTGAAACCTGATTAATTACTTTCCTCCGAATAAACGGATCAACGGTCCGAACAGCCATTCAAAAAAGCCGGCTAAGAAGGACTTCGGCTGTTCCGGTACCGGCGTCGGTGCCGGCTGCTGGAAACTGACCTCCATCATCACCGGATCTGACATATAAATATTCCCGGCAGCATCGCGGACCCGCAGCTGCAGTGAGAATTTGCCCTGTTTCAGCAGATCATCCGGAACAGTAACCGTGGCATTACAGGCAGAAGCATTACATACTTTCGATGCCGGGGTCCATTCCATCGCGAAAGCCGGGTACAGGTTGCCGGAGGCATCCAGATAGTTAATAGAATATTCTTTCATTCCCGTATACCGCCAGGTCATCGGGATGTTATTTCCTGTCATAGCCTCAAGCTTATATGTAAAGCCAAGCGCGGCTGCCGGATTCTGCGCAGGAACCGGAGTTGATGTCTGGGTGGGCTGAACCTGTACATACTGCGGATATTGGTACGATGAAGTCGCGGTCGGATAAACATAATACGGATTATAGTTTGTATACGGCGTCGCTGTTGGATAATAATACGGCTGCGGCTGATAATAATACGGCGTCGCTGTCGGATAATAATAGGGCTGCGGCTGATAATAATACGGCGTCGCTGTCGGATAATAATACGGCTGCGGCTGGTAATAATAAGGTGTCGCTGTCGGGTAATAATAGGGCTGCGGCTGGTAATAATACGGTGTCGCTGTCGGGTAGTAATAGAGCTGCAGCCGATAATAATATGGCGTCGCCGTCGGGGAGTAATTCTGCTGTATATAATTTGCCGTTGCTGTTGCGTTTAAATTCAGTTGGTCAAAATATGCTGTCGCTGTTGCGTTTAAATTCTGCTGATCAAAATATGCCGTCGCTGTTGCATATAAATTCTGCTGATAATTATATACCGTCTCTGTTGCGCTATATGCGGTCACTGTTGCGTCAAAATTCTTTTGATCAAAATATGCAGTCGCTGTTGCATTTAAAATCTGCTGATAATTATATGCCGTCTCTGTTGCGCTATATGCCGTTGCTGTTGCGTTTAAATACTGTTGATCAAAATATGCAGTCGCTGTTTGCTGTAAATTATATGCCGTCTCTGTTGCGCTATATGCCGTCTCTGTTGCGTTTAAATTCTGTTGTTCAAAAAATGCAGTCGCTGTTTGCTGATAATTATATGCCGTCTCTGTTGCGTTATATGCCGTCGCTGTTGCATTTAAATTCTGCTGATCATAATATGCTGTCGCCGTTGCGTAATAATCCGGCGTATCAGCAGGAACTACAGCAGGCGGCGCGGGTGTTTCTTCAAGCGAAGGATTATCCCCCTGATTTATTCCGGAATCGAAAGGATTTTGGATTCCTTCCAAAATAATATCAGGGCTCCCGAGTGAGACAAGTTTATTATACAGTTCTTGTGAAGCCATGAATTGCTGCGCGTTGTCCCGCAGGTCAAGTTTTTTCAGCTGTATCCAGGCAAAGCTCTCAGGAACAGAACCTGTCAGACGGTTGCCGGAAAGATCGATATCAGAAAGGCTCGGCAGCAGATTCCAATTTGACGGGATTTCACCATCCAGCCCGGGAGTGAGATCAACTTCGGGATAATCCGACGGATTCAGTGACGTATAATAAATGCTCTGATATTCCGGAAGCAGCATCATCCGGGTTTTACGTTCATCCTCAAGATTATCACTGATGGTGATTTCGCGCAGCATGGGATAAAACTCAAACGCCGCGGGAAGCTCGGGAATTGTACCGGTCAGAAAGTTTCCTTTGAGTTCCAGTACTTCCAGCTTTGGGAGAGCAGAAAAAAGGTTTTCCGGCAGGGGACCGAGCACGAGCGTATCCACCATATGCAATTCCTTCAAATCCCGAAGGCCAAGAAGTTCTTCCGGAAAAACAGTAAAAAATCCGGCGTTTTTAAATGTCAGTTTCGTCACACGTCCGGCTTCACAGGTGATCCCGTTCCAGGTGCATGGAGCATAATCATCAGCAGAGAACCATCCGGATATGCTTTTCCCGCTGTCTGTCATAGCGGAATAAAGCGCGTAAAGAATTTCTACCTGATCTTCATCTATATCCATCCAGGTTGGTGCTGCGGGCTCTTCCGCAGGTTCCGGTTCTCCAGTTACTTCATTATTCTGTACTGCAGCATCTGTAGGATCAGAGATGTTTTCACTATTCTGATTTTCCTCACCATTCAGGAAAGGATCGACCAGATTTTCATTCTGGTAAGTGTCATCCTGATAAGCGGGCTCATCGGAAAAACCGGGATCGCCCCATCCGTTTTCGGCATTATCATCCTCACCGGGAGCCGTTTCATTTTCTGAAAATTCGTTTTCCTGATATACCTCAGGAGTCTCCATTTCAGAAAAATAAACTGCGTCAAATGCGCAGATAAACAACGACAGAAGAATGATCATAAGAATGCTTATTTTTTTTATCATATCATGCCTCTTATTCTATATTCGGGAAATCCACCGGGGTCCAGCATGGTTTTCTGCGGAACTTACCATTTTGTTTTGAGCAAATTTCCCTTTCATTTTTTCGGAAACGGCAGCGGCTTTTTCAGACGAAACCATTTAGTTCAGCCGCTTCCGACACCTTCAAATCTTATTTTAATTCTACTTTATAAATAAAGTTCTGAACCAAATAAAGGATTTTGTATTAAATTCCGGTGATCCCTTTCACACTGTACGGGATCTTTCCGTAGGTCATGAATTAAAGACGCAGTTCCGCTCCGAATTGTTCCGAATTGATCACTCCCGATTGTCCGCGATCACGGTCATAAATGAGACCGGTGATTAAAATAAGAGAGACAGATTTCCGCGGGACACATCTCCCGGTGAAATCGTCTCCCTGATTCATTTATAAAAAATTCCGCAAACGGCTCATTCCGCCGTGCTGCTCATCCTTTTATTTGATTGAAAGCCTCCGCTGCCGCATCGGAAAACAGAGCGGTCAGATCCTTCTTCGTAATGTTCTCATCCGCAACAATTTTGAGGGTGATCGTCGCTGTTCCGCCCTTTTTTGTCACTTTCAGAGAATCAACTGAAGATTTCGGTCCGGAAGGTTTTTTCGCTGAAGCAGCCGGTTTCTTCGCCGCGGAAGCAGCTTTTTTGTCCGCAGCCGCTTTCAGTTTCGGATCAATAAAGAGCAGGTAAATGCCCAGCATTTTCTTCGCCGTGGCAGAGGAAACGTCCGCGTTTTTCACAAACCAGTTCAGAGCGGATTCCTGCTGGGCAGCCGTGCTGAAGCCCAGTTTTCTCAGGCCGGCCGGATACACAGCTTCAGCGATGGCGAGGCAGGTATCAACATATTTCGCGTCATTGGCCCAGGCTTTGAGCTTGGTAGTCGGTTTTCCATCCTTGAGCAGGCCCAGCAGCGCCAAAGCGGGAAGCACGCTGGCTTTGATCGTTTCCGCTTTCAGACCGGTCGCATTTGTCAAAGTGGAAGCAGTGACCTTTTCCGGGATGCTTTTCTGGAACTTTTCACGAACAGCCCAATAGGTTTTTTCGCTGAATTGAGGGTAATCAACTTTTTCCGGTATCAGTTTGGAAATCAGGCTGTCACTTTTGCTGTCCTTTTTTCTGGAAGATCCGCTCTTCTTTGAGCTGCCGGAAACAGCACTCGCTGCCAGGTCGACCACAGTATCAAGGCCAATACCGCTGTTCCCGATCAGGTCCGCGGCGATATCGATCAGAGAATTCTTCGGATTAGTGTTTGCATCGGTATTTTTCGCTGCCATTAGTTCACTCCTTATCAGAATCATTGCGGAATAACCGCATAAACCGGTAAATCATTCGGGAGCCGGTGAACTGAGCTCAGCCGATACCTGTTATGGAGCAGCTTTCAGATCCGTACCAATTCACTGATGTCCCGTGAAATACCTTGAACAGATGTTTAAATATTTATATCACATTTACACTGAAAAATATACGGAAATCAAAAATTCGCCGTAATTTCAAAAAATCGCTTTCCCCGCTGTTTTTCCGAAAAGGCATGATATACTGTTATTTATGGAGCAAATCGAACGATTCATCAAACACTGGATGAGGGCAGTCATCCTCATGCTCGCGGGAGCAGTACTCGGTTATATTCTCTGGATGTTTCTCCCGCAATACTACACCGCTGTCACCAGGCTGAGCGTCAGCATCGATTATAACCGTACCGGGAAGCTGGAGGATCTTGAAGAAGACCGGCTGCTCGGCATTACGGAAGATATCATCCATTCCGACAGCGTAATGGAACCTGTTTTCGCGAAAGCCTCCGACGATGATTATCAAACCTTTTTTGCCCGGACAAGGACGACCAGGACCAATGAAACCTGGAGCCTTGCCGTCACGGGAAAAGACCCGGAGGAAACCGCGGAACTTTCTGTTATTTGGCTTGACAGCGCCTGGGACGCGCTGATGGATGCACTGCGTCATGCCATTTCTGCGGAATCCTGGCAAAATGAACTCGATGGGCTCACGCGCTGCATTCAGGATACCGCCCGCACAGCTTCACCTGCCGGCTGTCCGGATGATCCTGAGGAGATCTCCGCGCGAATTGACGACTATGCGCAGAATATCCGGGAGGAACTGCAAGCCTCCCGCGGGCTTTCGACCGCGATCCGGATCGGCAGCAAAGACCCGTCTCAGACAGAACTCCGTCCCGCTTCCCGTTCCGCCGCGGCGGATACAATGCTCGGAGCCTTTTGCGGGCTCATCGCGGCCTTTGCCCTTTGCTGGTTTCCGAAAGGAAGCGGCCAAAAATGAAAGATTTGATGCTGCGGATTTCAGAAGGAAAACTTCTGAAAGGAATATGGGCAGTCTTCGTATTGCTTCTGCCGCTTACATCCGTCCCCGTCATCGTCCGTCTTGCCCATTCGGACGTTGTAGCCGCACCTTCCGCACTGCTGCTGCCTGTCCTCCTTTTATTTCTTGCGGTTCCTTTTGTGATCAGGCATAAAGAATTTCCCGAAAGCGCTGTTCCTCTTGTTTTTTTTGTATTGATCTCCCTGGCAGCCACAACCATATCTTTTTTTTATCAAATTCCCGCTTATAAAGGCAATGATCCCTTCCGCAGTTCAGCAACAGCGATCCTGACCCTGTTCATCGGGTTCAGTTTTTACCTGGTTTCCGTGCTGATGCACAGCAAAGAAGAAAAGGTGCGGTTCACCTTCCGGCTCATCAGCATCAGCGGAGCCGTTGTCTGCCTCTGGACCTTCGCACAGGCATTTTTCTGGTACCGGTACCAGCGATATCCGGAATGGATGAAGACCATCCAGTTCACGCTTTCTATCGGTTCTCTGTACCGTCAGCGTTTCGTCGGGTTCACGCTGGAGCCCTCCTGGCTGGCGCACCAATTGAATCTGCTCTATCTGCCGTTCTGGTTCGCCGCTTCCGTAACCGGATACAGCGCGTTCCGCGTCCGGCTGAAATTTCTGACCGTCGAACGTATCCTTTTCGCGGGAGGTCTTCTTATTCTTTTCCTGACACTTTCCCGTGTAGGGCTGGCAGCCTTCCTGATCACGGCTGCGTTCTGCGCCCTCGTATTTATAAGACGTATCGTAAAAAAACTGGCAGGAAATTTTCCGAAAGAAAGGCAGCGGATCATTACCCTTGCCTGTTATTTTCTGCTCCTGCTTCTCCTCGCTCTTATCGCTTACGGCATCATACGCCTGCTGATGAAACTTGATTTCCGCATGGCAGGACTGCTGGATATTAACTTCCGCGGCCGTTCCGATCCGGTTTTTTACATTGCGGAAAAGCTCAGTATGGCAGCCCGGTTTGTTTACTGGGATGGCGGAGTCAGCGTATTCAACGCACATCCGCTGCTGGGCGTCGGTGTCGGACATGCAGGCTATTACCTGCCGGACCTGCTGAATGACTATGCCTTCCGGCTGGTGGAAGTAAGAGATCTGCTGTTCCGATCCAATACACTGCTCAACATCAAGAGCCTCTGGATCCGCATCCTCGCGGAAAGCGGCATCATCGGATTTTGTTTTTTCTTTGTCTGGTATCTGCGCGGACTGCTTGTCTCCGCCTCGGAGCTGCGGTCTGACAACCTGACAAAAAGTACCGCTGCATGGATGGGCTGTTTCACACTGTTAGCCTTTCTGCTGGAAGGGTTCAGCCTGGACACTTACGCGCTGCCATATCTCTGGTTCAGCACCGGGCTCGCCGCGGGAGCCATTATGAGCCTGAAGACTAAAGACGAAGGACAGTTATGACGCAGCACCAGATGCGGCAGTTCCTTTTCCGGCGCATTATGTTTATCGCGGCACTGGCGCTTTTGTGCGCGGTCCCGATGCAAAAAGTTTCAGCGGCTGATGATCCCAAACCGAACGACAGCATGACAGCTGTACTATTGGGAAATATTCCAGCGGTACCAGCTCCCAACCTCACACCCCCTCCGGATTGGGAAATCGGAATGACGCATCTTTTCCGCGTCATGAACGTCGCGAGCGGTGCACTGCAATTCTGCAGTGCCCGCATCTTTCTCATTACGGATAACATCGTTTTCTGGCTCGACGAAAAGGAAACGCAGCCCGTTCCGGAGCCGATCCGGCTTCGTCTGCAGCGGTTTGACAGGGAGACACTGCCGATGCTCCACAGCGTCTTTGGCGAGGAGAACAAACCGGGCATTGATAATGATCACCGTTTCCACGTACTGTTCACAGATTTGATCGGTGAACAGTACAACGGTTATTTTTCATCAGAAGATACGGCTGATCCCCGCATACGGCCCGGCTCCAACGGGATGGATCTGCTTATCCTCAACACGGCGCTGTTCACACAGGGAGATAACGCGGTGATCAATACCCTGTCGCATGAATCCCAGCACATGATCCATTACCGTTATGACCAGAATGAACAGACATTCATCAATGAAGGTTTGTCGGGGCTGGCAGAATATCTTGCGCTCGGCATCGTCAGGGATACCTTTATCCGCAATTACCTGTATGATACGGGACGCTCTCTGATCTGGTGGCCTGAAAGCGGCAATAACGCGCCGTATTACGGGTCATCCTTCCTCTTCTGTACCTACCTTTACGACCGCTTCGGAGCTGATTTCATTCATGAACTGGTCCGCCGTCAGGAAAACGGACTGAACGGCATTGACCGGGCTTTGCTGCGCTGCCGGCAGCCTTATTCCGCGGATGATGTGTTTCAGCAATGGACAGCGGCCCTGCTCGGGCAGCTGCTGCGCTCTCCGGTAAAGGACTGGAATTACCCGAACTACGCTTTTCCCCAGCAGGAAATATACCGTGACATCAAAACACTTTACTGCAACGTCTCAGAGATCCACGAAACCGCGCAGTATGGCATCCGTTTCTACCAAAGCACCTGTCCGGGCAGCTTCCGGATCACAGTGGAAGGACAGGCTGAAAGTCCTGTCACAAATCTGAGTATCCCATCCGGAGAAACCGCCTGGTGGGGAGGAGCTTACAGTAATTCCATGTCTCTTCTGAGCCATGAATTCGATTTAAAAGATGCATCCGAGCCCATACTGCTGGAATACGACACCGTTTATGATATAGAAAAAGGATATGATTTTTATTATCTGATACTTACCGATGAAGCCGGCAAAGTTCACCGGCTCACTCCCTCCACCGCGACGGAATATGACCCTGCTGAATTGAATCTGGGCAGCGGTTCCACAGGAAATTCAGGCGGCGACATTCATGAAGCAATCGATTTGAGCCAATGGCGCGGGCAAAAGATCCGCGTGACCTTTGTCTACCTGACAGATACCTCAGGTGTGGGAGACGGCATTCTGCTGGACAATATCGAAATCAGGGCCACAGGCTTCCGTGACAGCGCCGGGGAAACACAAGGCTGGCAGGCAGAAGGCTTTTCAAAGATCCAAAAATCTGTCCCGCAGCGCTTTTCGCTCACCATTCTCCATCCGCAGAATAACGGGACAAGCAGGGCAGAATTACGCTTTTTTGACGGCGGCAGCCCCGTAACCGCGGAATGTCCGGAAGGGAACTGCGCATTTGCCGTCAGTCCGGTAAACCGGGATATCCGTGCAAGAACCTCATTTACAGTCCTGACTGATCCATATCCATTCAATTAGAATCAGATTAGAAACACAGAGACCTGTAAAAAATATTGTATGATTATATTCGGCAGACGCAAAAGCAGCAAAATGCCGGAGCTGACTGCTGAAAACGAAAAACAAGGAGGACGGAACGATGAAATTCATTGGAAATCTGTTATGGTTTATATTCGGCGGGCTTATCATGGGCGCAAGCTGGTTCCTTGCCGGTTTAATTTGGTGTGTTACGATCATCGGTATTCCGTGGGGCGTACAGTGCTTTAAATTCGCGAAATTATGCTTATTCCCCTTCGGAAAGGAAGTCAGATACGGCGGCGGTGCCGGTTCACTGATTTTGAACATCATCTGGATCGCGATCACCGGAGTTCCTATGGCAATCGAATCGCTGATCATCGGATTGATCTTATGCGTCACAATTGTCGGTATCCCGTTCGGGAAACAGTGCTTCAAGATGGCGAAGCTCGCCCTTATGCCCTTCGGTACCGAAATCATCGGGTAATTCAGAACGAAACTCACCGGTTCTGAACAGGAATATAAAAGGACGGTCTCCTTTTGCGCAGCTGTGCGCTTTGCAGAGACCGTCCTTTTCTGCATTCAAATGTCCCGTTATTTCTCCTCGATCCTCCGGGTAATAAAGCTTTCCACTGAACGTACCGGAATATCCATCACACCGGCAATTTCCCCGTAAAGCAGCTTCTCGCTGCTGTCACGGGCATGAGATTCAAATTCTGAAATGCGCTTCTTTTGCGCGGAAAGCTGTTTCCCTTTCCGGTAGATCGTCCGCAGCAGCAGAACCCAGTCCTTCGGGTTGCCGGAACGCATCAGGGAATTATAAGCCGTTTTCACATTTTCCTGGTCCAGGACCCGGTTTCCCGTCGGTTTGATCTCCAACGGTTCCATTGATGGCATGGCATCGATCATTTCCAGGATCTGATCTCGTTCCATCGGAGGACGAAGCCTCCCGTCATGTTCCAAATCGATAAAGAAAGTCGTTCCGAAGCCGTCATCAGCCAAAGGAACCATTTCATAATAACTTCTTTCATCCTGGCCCGGAAAACGACGTCTGGAAATATTGATAATTTTACACATTCCATAATCATAATGGACAACTTTGTCACCGACAGCAAACATTTCATCCTCCGTAATCTAATCAAAAAGCCGTCCGAACCACTCTTTAATTATACCTGATGGAATGATATGGTATATTCATGAAATATGACATATGTCAGACATCTTCCGCCTCATCGATAGCGCTGAATCAGCGGCAGAAATTGTGGAGATATCGTATAATTAGTGTAACTGTTCAGTACCCGGCGGGGCAGAATTCACAGCTGATCTCATATTCTTTACACTGAACAGACACTTGAAAACAAGGATACAGCGCGGAATGACTCTAAAGACAAAACTGATCATCATCTTCATCATAGAAGCAGTCCTGCTTTTTGCCATATGTTTTACCGGTCTCAGAATTCCGGACAGGAACAAAGCGATACCGGTAACGGAATCTGCCGGCATGATGGAAAAAGATGAAGAAAGCGGCCGGTATATCCTTCCCGATACGCTCCAGCAGGAACCGCAAAAGACCGCTGTGCTCTCACTGAATTACGGGAAGCTGCAAAAGGGTACTTACCACGGGATCATTGAATATGAATCAGATCCCGATAATGAAGCAGAAATCAGTTTTTCCTGCTCAAATAATTCTTACATCAAAGCAAACAGGCTTTTCCTCGACCCGCATCTGAACCGGGCACATTTTGATATCACGCTCACACAAACCGTCAACAACTTCACGATCATTGTCTCCGCGAGCAGCAGCAGTCCGCTTTCTCTTGAACCGGTGCTGACCCGCTCCAATGCCGGCATGTACAAAAACCTTTTGTGCGTGCTCCTGCTCTGTTCCGCGCTTGAGTTTGCCTTTATCTGCCGGGCAAAAAGACCGCACCTGCTGAATACAGCCGCGATCCTGCTCCTTGCCGCCCTGACAGCCTTCCTCCCCTACATGCTCACGGGGATCAAACCGGGGCATGACTTCACCTACCATTTTATGCGGATCGAAGGCCTCGCGAATGAATTGAGATACGGCCAGTTTCCCGTATACATGGAATCCATGTGGATCGGGGATTATGGCTATCCCGTCTCACTCTATTACAGCGACATCTTTTTATATTTTCCCGCCCTGCTCCGTCTCATCGGATTTTCCTTCGATTCAGCATTCAAGATCTTTGTTTTTACTGTCAATATTTTTACCGCGGTCCTCGCTTATATCTCTTTCCGGAAGGTCTTCAAAAAGGATTCCGCTGCGTATGTGCTGGCGTTTGTTTACACCTGCTTTCCCTACAGGCTCATCGATATCTACGTCCGCAGCGCGGTCGGCGAATTCTGCGCCATTACCTTCCTGCCGCTGGTATGCGCCGGTTTTTACGGCATCTGCGTTACGGAGCCTCCGCAGAGCGGCAGGAAGCTTTCCGCTTACAAACCGTACATTTTCTGCCTTTCCTTCGGCATGACAGGCGTTTTTCTGAGCCATATCCTGACCACGGAAATGACTCTGGCCATGCTGATCCTTTTGTCGGTCCTTTTCTGCAGGAAGCTCGTCAAACCCTGCAGGATCCTGTCAATTGCGGCAGCCGCGTTCAACACGATCGTACTTTCGCTCATTTTCCTGATTCCCTTCATTGACTTTTACCTCAATAACGAGACAGAAATCAAAATGGGGATCGAAAGGGTGATCCCTGCCATTCAGGAGCAGGGTGTCCAGCCCGGAGAGCTTTTCCTCTTTACCAAAGAGATTTTCGGAAGCGGAGCCAACTCAGGACTTGAATCCCGCATGTATCTTTCGATCGGACTGACCCTGATGCTTTCCATTTCCGCGGCGGCAGCAGTGATCTTCCGGAAAAAAGGATCGAAAAAGCTGATCCTTTTCACTGTGATGTCCTGGTTCAGTCTCTTTCTATCCTCAGCACTCTTCCCCTGGGATGGGTTGGCATATCATTCCCGGATCGGTGTTCTTTTCACCCAGATCCAATTTCCCTGGCGATTTTTGACCTTTGCCGGTTTGTTCGCTGTTTTGACACTCGGCACCCTTCTGGAAGAGGCCGCGCCGCTGCTCGACCCCGTCTCCACGCGTATCTCCGGACATAAAGAACTGCTGAACATCTGTCTGTCCGTACTGATCTGCTTTATATCATTTATGGAATCCGTACATATTGCCTCCGCTTATACCCCCGGATGGGGTCGCGTCCGGTTTTTCAATACCAATGAGATCCCTGTCGGCACTGTCACGCCCTATCACATTTTGCGGCACGGCACCGACCCGGATTATTACACATACGATATCGGCGCGGAAAACGTCTCCGTACAAAAATTGAGTAAAAACGGCACCACATGGCAGATCCATTGCAAAACCGAAGATACCGGCGGAACAGTCACCATGCCGATCAACAATTATGACGGGTTCAAAGCCATTGATGAAACCGGCAGAGAATTCAGGATCTATGACGGAGAAAATAAATCTGTCAGTCTCATGCTCCCGCCGAATTATGAAGGGAACATCGAAATCGCCTTCCGGCCGCCAAGGTACTGGAAAGCCGCTGCCCTCATAAGCGGGATATACGCTGTTTTCCTGGTGCTCCTGATCTCGAAACGTGAGTCACGGGGACAGGTTCCCTGACTCACTCTCAGTCAGATACCCTTCTTCGCGTATTTCAGCGTGATTGTATCTGTTATCTTTTCCGAAATAACTTTATTTCTTTCGAAAACTGCCGGAATTTACAGCCGGATCAATCATTTTGATATGACCTAAATGCACAAAAAATCCCGGAAACCTGCTGTCGCTTTTCCGGGATCATTTTATTTACAGAGTAATAAAACTGTCTTTTACGGCAGAATCTGCTGTGCTTCAACATAGAAGCGTTTTTCGTGTGCTTCTCCCATAGAGAAGGTCTTGCGCGGGAGCGCACCGTCGTGAATGATCCCCTGGAAGAATCCGTTCTTGGAAACCGGCGGCAGATAGAAACCGGATACGTCCTGGCCGGCGGCGATCTCAATCAGGTCCTGCGCCCCATGGATGTAGTCGACCTTCTCATATTTTCCTTCGCCCAGCCATTTATCCAGTATCTGCTGGATGGAACCGACGCAGATCACGGAAGGCGCTTCCACAAATGTGGCGACAAAGGCTTTCCCGTTTTCCAGAATACCAAAGGCCTGTGTTCCGTCCGGGGTGGCATTGACTTTCTTCAACATTGCCTCTGCATCCGCAGCCGCTTCGATCCTGATTTTCTCTCCCAGTTCCTTTTCGAACAGGGAAACGGCAGAATCCTTCGTCCCGAAAATTGCCCGGTGGATCGGCTCAAACTGCTGCGCGGGATCATGGAGATTTTCCAGCTCCACCAGCGCGTAACGGGCGGGATGGTCCATGCCCCATTCAGCCTTATGGGCTTCCCAAATCGTCTTGGCGGTCGCCAGGGAATGATTGCCGTCACCGATCGCGAACAGGATGCGGTTTTTGTCACAGGCGGGGCCGTATTTCTTCGTGATGGTCTCATCTGACTGCAGCTCGGCGATCGTTTTGTAGATATGTTCTTCGTATTCCGGTTTGGCAAGGGAATAACCGGTGATGTGGCCGCTGCCCATCATCAGGTCGAAATCGTAGACCTTCTTCATTTTCTCCCGCTGCGCGATGAGCGGCTCGATAAGCTTCTTTTCATTGTCATCGATCAGGACGAGAATATGCGGGACTTCCAGCGGGGCGCCTTCACGGATCTTGACCCGGGGCGGGATACGTTCCGCGACAGTGCCTTCTGTGGCGCGGATCCAGCTGGTGGAAGTCTTTGTATAGTCATAATCTTCCAGATCAATGGTGAGCATCAGCCCCCAGCGGATCCCGTTGTCGATATGGCGTTCGACAAGGATCATGCCCGGATGGACATCAAAGAGATTTTCCGCGAGATATTTGCGCTCTTCCGCCTGAATATCAGCGATCTTCTTTTCTTCATTGATCTTCCCGAGATAGTATTCCGGGAAAGTGATCTTGAGCGTGGACGGGGCATCGCCCACCAGCGCTTCGACCTTGTCCCAATAAGCTTTGTTGGAAGTGTACTGGTCACAGGCGATCACCGCCCATTTTGACATATCCACCGAGGCGTTCGGCAGCAGCATTTTCGGGGTTTTGATGATAGTAACGTTATTTGACATTGGCTTCCCTCCGTTATTCTTTCGTCAGAATGAGTCACGGGGACAGGTTCCCAGACTCACGCATACATATTACCTGTAATTTTAATTTTACCGAAGAATCAAAAGCGGACAATAGCCAAATATCAGGTATTTTCCATCTGAATATCACATATTTGTCAGACAAATAGAAGAATTGTCACAAATTCGGAATATTTTCTCAGAATCACTTTGATTTTCAGCAAAACAGTGGTAAGCTAAAGACATCTGAACAAGAGGTTACTCAATGAATAATATCTTTACCGCCTATACCTATTATTTCCGCTTTGGCTATTATTACTCAAGGCGTTAATTGGTTTGGCTGTAAAAGAAACCTCTGAAGAGACAAATTTCAGAAAAACGAAGACCTGCAGCCAAAACCGCAGGTCTTTTTTATAGGAGGAAAAGTCCATGATCGTCGTATTAAAACCCAATCCAAATCCTGAACAGGTAGAAGGATTTATTTCCTGGCTGGAAGGCAAAGGAATTTCCGTTCATAAATCCGTCGGTGTCAACGAAACGGTATTCGGTCTGGTCGGTGATACCGCGTCACTGGATATCGGCCTGATCGCAGCCCTTGATATTGTTGAGGACGTCAAACGGATCGTCGAACCATATAAAGACGCGAACCGCAAATTCCATCCGGAGGATACAGTCATCCCGGTGGGTAATACTCAGGTCGGCGGCGGAACACTGACGATCATGGCAGGTCCCTGCTCCGTGGAATCCGAAGAGCAGCTTGTCACCATCGCCAAAGCTGTCAAAGCCAGCGGAGCCACCATGCTGCGCGGCGGCGCTTTCAAACCGCGGACCTCACCATATTCCTTCCAGGGTCTCGGAGAAGTCGGCATTCAATATCTGGTGACCGCTAAACAGGAAACCGGACTGCCGATCGTGACTGAACTGATGGAGATCAACCAGATCCCGCTTTTCAAAGATGTGGACGTGATCCAGATCGGCGCACGCAACATGCAGAATTTCGATCTGCTCAAAGCCGTCGGGAAGCTGGACAAACCGATCCTGCTCAAACGCGGCATGTCCGCTACCTATGAAGAACTGCTGATGAGCGCGGAATACATCATGTCTCAGGGAAACCACAATGTCATCCTTTGTGAACGCGGCATCCGCACCTTCGAAACCTACACCCGCAACACGCTGGACCTCACCTGTGTTCCGGTTCTGCGCAAGCTCACCCATCTGCCGATCATCATCGATCCTTCCCATGCCACCGGGAAATACTTCCTCGTTCCGCCCATGGCACTGGCCGCGGTGGCATCCGGAGCTGACGGTCTGGAAATCGAAGTCCACAACGACCCGCAGCATGCCTGGAGCGACGGCGGACAATCCCTGCGCCCGGATAAATTTGATAAACTCGCCGGAATGCTGAAAACCACCCATGAATTCGTCAAGACCCAGCCGATCCGCGAATGGGAATAATTACCGATAATCAGCGGTAAGTGGTCAGATATTGGATGGTAAATAACAGGGATCGGGAAAGTTTGCGGTTAGAATAGAGGGGAAAAACATCCGGTGGTAGAAATAAGGATGAAATTAGTATTATGAAGATCGAACAACACCTTCGCGTCAAAGTCGGTGACGGCTATGATGTTTATATCGGCAGCGGCATTCTGGAAAACTGCGGACGCTTTATCAGCGATCTGTTTCCCATGCGGAACTGCATGATCATCTCAGAAAGCAATGTCGCTCCGTTATATCTGGAAACAGTCCAAAAATCCTGTGAGGCAGCCGGCCTGCATGTAAGCAGCTTCGTTTTCCCTGCGGGTGAAGATCAAAAAACGCTCGGCACCTTCGGGATGATATTGAATGCCATGGCAGACGCCCATCTGACCCGCAAGGATTTTGCCATCGCGCTGGGCGGAGGTGTCTGCGGTGATATCACCGGTTTTGCCGCCGGCTGTTACATGCGCGGGATCCCCTTTGTGCAGATCCCGACCACGGTACTTTCCATGGTCGATTCCTCTGTCGGAGGAAAATGCGCGGTCGACCTGCCGCAGGGGAAGAACCTGGCAGGCGTTTTTCATCAGCCGTCTCTGGTCCTTTGTGACACTGATACGCTCTCAACTCTTACACCGGAAGTCTTTGCCGATGGCTGCGCGGAAGCCATCAAAACCGGCATTCTGAATGGCGGGGCATTATACGAGCTGCTGATGGAAGGTCCGGAAGAGGGACGTCTGCCCCAGATCATCGGACACTGCATCGCCTATAAAGGCGGAGTCGTGGAACGAGACGAAAAAGAACAGGGAGAGCGCAAACTGCTGAACCTCGGACATACTGCCGGTCACGCCATCGAAAAATGCAGTAACTTCGGGATCTCTCATGGGAGCGCGGTCGCTATCGGCACCGCCATAATGGCCCGTGCCGCTGACGCGCTTGCCTGGAGTACCGAGCCGTTAGGCGAAGAGGTGGAATCCCTGTTGAAAGATTACAACCTCCCGGTAATTACCGATTATGAACCGGAAGAGCTGCTGGAAGCCGCGCTTGCCGATAAGAAAAGAAGCGGGAAACTGATAACCATCATCATGCCCGACGCCATCGGACACTGCGTCATGCGGGAAGTGACCAAGGAACAGCTTCTGGAAGTCTTTACCGCGGGCTGGAGATAGGGTACAGGATCCAGAATATAGTGGATAGGATAAAAAATCAAGACAGAAGGGAAATTACGAAATGGATATAAAAATCAATCCGGGACCGCTGAAAGGGACGCTGCAGGCAATTTCATCAAAATCCGAACTGCACCGCATGCTGATATGCGCTGCCTTTGCGGAACGACCGACTGAAATCCTGGCATCCGGTTCCGCTTATGACGGAAAGCACGATCTGCCGAATGATATTCTTGCCACAATTTCCTGCCTGACCGTATTAGGGGCAAAATGTGACGTCCGGCCGGGGAAGATCGTTGTCACCCCTGCCGACATTCACAAAGAATGGAAAGAGCCCCCTGTTCTGGATTGCAGGGAAAGCGGCTCTACCTTCCGTTTTCTTCTGCCGGTAGCCGCGGCAGTCTGCGGAAAAGCTTCCTTCCGCGGCAGCGGACGGCTGCCGGAACGCCCGATCGCGGAGCTCTCTGAAGCACTGAAGGCACATGGTGTTTCCTTCTCCTCAGACCATCTGCCCTTTACCATCAGCGGCCGGCCCACCGGCGGTATTTATGAAATTCCCGGCAATATCAGTTCCCAATATCTGACCGGGCTGCTGCTGACATTGCCGCTGATCAGTGAAAAGGCGCAGATCTGTCTTACCACAAGCTTAGCCTCCTCCGGATACATCGATATCACGACACAGGTCATGAACGCGTTCGGCGTACAGGTGCTGCAAAAAGAAGGAGCCTGGCAGCTTGCCGAACAGACCTCATACCAAAGTCCCGGAAGTATTCCTGCCGGCGGCGACTGGTCCAACACGGCAGCCTTTCTGACCGCATCCATGCTTCGGGAAGGCAGCGAGATCCTTTGCCGGTCCCTGCTGCCTGATTCCGCCCAGGGAGACCGCAATCTGCTTCGTTTTTTGGAAAACTTCGGAGCAGGTATTTCCGCCGGGAAGGAAGGGCTGCGGACTGCCGCCGGGATCCTTCACGGAACAACCATTGATATTGACCCCACTCCGGACCTGCTGCCATACCTGGCCATTGCGGCATGCGCCGCGCAGGGAAAAACGGTATTTTACAATGCCGCACGGCTGCGTCTCAAGGAAAGCGACCGCATCGATTCTACCGCCGCCATGATCCGGAACCTCGGGGGTGAAGTGGAAACAGAAGCCGATAAGGTCATCGTGTATGGACACGGCTACCTGCGGGGCGGCACAGTTGACGCCATGAACGATCACCGCATCGTGATGTCCGCCGCGATTGCCGCTTCGATCTGCGAAGAACCGGTCATCATCCATGGTGCGGAAGCTGTCAACAAATCCTATCCGACCTTCTTTGAAGATTTCGCGGCTATGAAAGGAGACTGTCATGTCCTCTGAATTCGGAAAAAATCTGCGCGTCAGTGTTTTCGGAGAATCTCACGGAACGGGGATCGGCGTTGTCGTGAACGGTTTCCCCGCGGGAGAGGCAGTCGATCCGGAGCAGCTGCAGCGTTTCCTTGCCAGACGTGCGCCGGGACAAAGCAGACTGACCACTGCACGCAAAGAGGCGGATATTCCTGAGTTTTTAAGCGGGATCCGTGATAATGTCCTGACAGGCTCCCCTTTTGCCGCGGTCATCCGCAACACCAACCAGCGTTCCGGTGACTACAAGGGTTTTGAAGACACACCCAGACCCTCCCACGCGGATTACACTGCCGCTGTCAAATGGCAGGGCGCTGCCGATATGCGCGGCGGCGGACATTTTTCCGGCAGGCTCACCGCGCCGCTTTGCGTGGCGGGCGGGATCGCTCTGCAGATCCTTGCGCGGAAGGGTGTTTATGTCGGAGCGCATTTATCCAATGTCGGAGGTATCCGGGATGACAAATTCCCGCTGTATCCGACTTCGGAATTATTTAATAAACTTACCTCATCTAATTTTCCGGTCCTGAACGCTCAGGCAGGAGCTGCAATGCAGACAGCGATCCAAAACGCGGCTTCCGAAGGGGACTCCGTAGGAGCCGCCATCGAATGCGCCGTTATCGGACTGCCCGCCGGGCTTGGTGATCCCATGTTCGACGGCGTGGAAAGTCTGCTGGCATCCGCGCTTTTCGGTATTCCCGGGGTAAAAGGGGTTTCCTTCGGTTCCGGATTTGACTGCGTATCCATGCGGGGCTCCGCACATAACGACCCGTTCATGATCAAAGACGGCAGGGTCAGGACCGAAACCAACAACTCCGGCGGCATCCAGGGCGGGATCACCAACGGCATGCCGCTCATTCTGCAGGTCGGAATGAAGCCCACCGCGTCGATAGCCTCCATGCAGAAGACCGTTTCGCTTTCCCGCATGGAAGAAACGGAGATCGAAATTCACGGACGCCACGATCCCTGCATCGCGATTCGTGCTGTTCCGGTCGTTGAAGCTGTCACGGCGCTGGTCCTGCTGGACCTGTTGATCGGAGGATAGGATGACAGAAATGATTTACGGTCTTATCGGGGAAACGCTGAAACACAGCTGGTCGGTACCGATCCATCACGCGCTGGGCTGCGAGGTTTATCAGCTATACGAACTAAAACCGGATGAATTGGGAACATTTCTCAGGAATAATTCCATCGGCGGATTGAACGTCACGATCCCCTATAAAAAAGCTGTCATTCCTTTCTGCGCGTCACTGGATCCCTACGCGGAATCCATCGGTTCCGTCAACACACTGGTACCTGATGCGGAAGGAAAGCTCCACGGATATAACACGGACGCGCTGGGACTCTCATATATTGCCCGGCGAGCGGGGATCAGCTTCAATGGCGCGAAGGTCGTCATTCTGGGTACAGGCGGCACATCGCTCACCGCTCAGGCAGTTGCCCGGACCGAAGGCGCGCAGGAAATTGTCGTCGTTTCACGGTCCGGTGAAGTCAATTACAAAAATATCGATGAGCACCGCGATGCGGATATACTGATCAACACGACCCCCGTCGGCATGTACCCGCACAACGGAGAATGTCTGGTCTCCTTGGCACAATTTGACGCTTTGAAAGGCGTTTTGGATGTCATTTACAACCCGGCAAAGACCGAATTGCTGATGCAGGCTGAAAGAGCCGGGATCCCTCACAGCGGCGGGCTGCCGATGCTGGTGGCACAGGCTGTGGCTGCGGAAGAGAAGTTCTTCGGCAGAAAAATAGCGGACAGCGAAATCGAACGCATCACCGCCATGCTCCGCCGGGATATGACAAATATCGTTCTGATCGGCATGCCGGGCAGCGGCAAGACCACGATCGGAACGGCTCTGGCTGCAAAGACCGGCAGGGAGATGATCGACATTGACGCGGAGATCGTCAAATCCGCCGGCTGTTCCATTCCGGAAATCTTTACGCGAGAAGGCGAAGGGAAATTCCGGCAGCTGGAAATGGAAGCTGTCCGGGAAGCCGGAAAGGAAACAGGGAAGATCATCATGACAGGCGGCGGCGTTGTCACCCGAAGCGCGAATTATGCCCCGCTGCACCAGAACGGACGGATCTATCAGCTGGAGCGGGACCTTTCGGTTCTGCCGGTCGACGGGCGTCCGATCTCACAGAAAACAAGCGCTGCGGAGCTTTACCGTCAGCGTGCCCCGCTGTATAAGGATTTCCGGGATGTCCTGATCGACAATAACGGGACAGTTACGGAGACTGTGGAAGGAATTTGGAGGGATTTCAATGAAAATACTGGTAATTAACGGACCAAATATGAACCTGCTGGGATTGCGGGAACCCGATATTTACGGGAAACAGACCTACGCTGACCTGGTAGAAACCTTAAAGAAAAAGGCCGACGAACTGGGTGTGGAAATCTCCTTTATGCAGTCCAATCACGAGGGTGATCTGGTAGACGCGATCCAGGGAGCTTACCCTGACACCGACGGTATCATCATCAACCCTGCGGCCTATACGCATACTTCAGTAGCGATCCTGGACGCGGTCAAAGCTGTGGGGATCCCGACAGTCGAGGTCCATATGTCCGACGTGAAATCCCGCGACGAATTCCGCCAGGTTTCCTACATCCGCCAGGCCTGCATCGCCACCGTCATGGGCAAAGGCTTCGGATCCTATATCGAAGCACTGGAGCTGCTGGCTGAAAAACAGCGGTAATTTTTCTACTGTATAGGTCATAAGCGTTTCGGCGATTATGCAAAACGCGATGATGTCAAGGCTCTGATTGAGGAGCGAATGATTCCTGCATTCTATATTAAAAGTGACATTCAAGACCGGAGATTATGAAGATGCAGCTCCGGTCTTATTTTTTCCGCTCAAAGTCTGTTCAACAAAAGACCGGATTTTTCAATGGACTAATGATGAACCCGGAATCTCAAACTTCCAGTTTCCTTCAATAGCATGATCAAGAATGTTCTCGATCATTTCCTGAGCCTCCGCCTGTGTCCACTTTTGGTGGTCCCAATCCTCAACAGTCAAAGTATAATTCTCAGGTCCCCTTATCCATTCATTATCGACATTATCTGTGCAGGAAAGCCTGATGCCCATTGACTGCGCTTGTGAATTGGTTTCAAAACGATGCTGGATATCCGAACAGGGACTTCCCTCCCCGGGCTGGGCAAAGAGGCTTCGAACAGTGAGGTTAATCGATTTATCCCACTCTAATTCAAGACCAGTGATATCATAGCCCAGCTGCCCGCAGATCCTGCCGGGTCTTTCGGCAGTCGCCGGAACTACACCGCCAATGGCTAATGTATCTGCCATAATTTCAATCCCACCCGCCTTAGCCGAGCCCGGTATTACCTTCCATTCCCCGTCATCCGGCGCAGTAAAGCAGATCCCGGCCAGCAGCATATCATAAAATCCTGTTTCTGACCAAATTCCTGACCGGCGTGTCTGCGGAACTGAGACGATATCGAGCGAAACGAGATCCATCGTAATGCCGTTTTGAGTCACGGAGTACAAAGCCTTATCCTCCGGCATCGGGAGACGGGCTTCCGGATGGATAAAGCGGACGACCTGTTTCGGGAAAGTGTCTTTATTGTTCAAAACAGTGCTCCAGCTTTGGAGATTCCCATCCGCATCAAAATACTCCAGTTCAAAACTGACGGATTGCGCCCAGACACCCAGATCATACATCGAAAGGAAGCCGTCCGGAACAGACAGCTCAAACTGATCCCTTCGGGTGAAATGAGCATCATCGGAGACTACCAGATTCATAAGCTCCTCATCAACAGTTCCGCGAACAGTATCTACCCAAAGCCGCTCTTCCATGATTTCATCATTCAGCCGGTCTGTTTTCGTTACCAGATGCAGGTAAAGCTTATCAAAGATCACCGCACTGCGTCCCAACCACAGGTCAGCACTGCTGCCAGGAGTGTGGATTCCCTTTTCATCAACTGTCGGCCCTTTGTAATTGTCTGATTCAGGATTATGAAACACAAATGACCAATTGTACTTCTCAAGAGGTACCAGGCTGTTCCTATCCCTGCCGTCACTGAAAGTGAAAAACAGATCATCAAAGGAAATCCGCAGGCTGTTCCATTTTGTACCGAGAGAAATATTTTGCAATCCGCCATAGAATGCGAATGTCATGGTCTGCTCATACGGCGCGCCGGTAAATTCACCTGCATTGCCGCCGCCAAGGCGTTGTTCGTTGTTGATATAAACCGAACCGGAAGAGATATGATTGGAAGCTGAACTTGAAGTTCCCAATGAGACTGTGAACACAGCAAGGTTATTTGTCAGGTAAACATCTTTCAGCGAGATCCGCAGATCATCGGATGCGGAATAGACTGTACCAAAATCATTCATCTCTCCGCCCTTGTAAATTTTCTCATTCTCGATCGGGAAACCTCCTCCGCCGACAATTGTCACCTTTTCGGGATCGGGTTCCTCCTGCGCGAAAACGAAATTGAAACAGCTAAACAAAATGCTTACTGCCGTCATTATTGTAAATACAAAATGCTGTAACTTCATTAATCCTCCTTCTCTGTCCAAAATACAAGCTGCCTGTATTTGATTAATCATACGTTATCCCGTAACCGTTGTTCCATGAAGGAAGGAAATAATATTATTTTAAGAAAAACATCAATCCGAAAAGCAAAAAGTCATTTTCAAAAATCAGATATTTGCTCCTTAAATTGCAGTATGATTGAAATTTAAGGAGTAAACATGTTAAAAACAGCATGAATACTGAACAATGAATTCGCAGATTACGGAAAACCTGCAGGAGCGCTGATTCAATAAAAACGGAGAGATAAAAAAGGCGGACGCAGATGAAAGGTCCTTTCTGCTCCGCCTTTTTCTATTGCTCCGGACAAAGCCGGTTATTCAGCCTGATATCCGGGATCAATCCAAAATTCATCAGACGCAGGTATATCCGCCGTCAACCGCGATCGCCTGACCGGTTACATAGCTTGATTCTTCGGCACCCAGGAAAATTGCCACGGAATTCAGTTCGCCGGGTTTGCCATAGCGCTTCATCGGAACGGACTGGTTGGCAAATGCCTGGAAATAATCAGAATCCAGGGTCTGTGTGGTTAATTCTGTATAGAAATAGCCCGGGCAGATCGTATTGACAGTAATGTTGGAAGTAGCTAATTCAGCAGCGGCACCTCTTGAGAAGTTGACAACCGCACCCTTGGTCGTATGGTACGCAATTGTCGGGATCGCCGTATTGCCGACCAGACCGTAAATAGAGGCGATGTTGATCACACGGCCGTAAGTCTGCTTGCCTTCCGCCATCGCTTCTTTCATAAAGTTTACGAAAGCCTGCGTAACCGCGAAGACAGATGTCAGATCAAGATTCAGGGTGAAATCCCAGTCTTCTCTCTTGTAATCAACCAACGGGGTACCTGTACCCTTTTCACCGCCGGCATCATTTACGATAACTTCGCAATGACCAAAGTGTTCTTTTACGGTCTTAACAGCGTTGGCGATCGATTCCGCGCTTGTTACGTCACACGCGACAGGGAGCACATCAACGTTGTACTTTTCCGCCCATTCTTTGGCGCTGGCTTCAAGTCTTTCAACTCTTCTTGCCAGTAAGACGAGATTCGCGTGCTGTTCAGCATAACCTTCTGCCATCTGCTTGCCCAAACCACTTGACGCACCGGTAATGGCTACAACTTTACCTGTGAAATCAAACATTCTTGAATCCTCCTGTGAAAAAATGTTTAATAGAATTATATTTATATTTTGACAAATTGTCAACGATAGACCAACTTAGGTTTGTTATGTAAAACCTCTGTTTCGAATCACGAACTGCCAGGGATCGGTTTCCACCCTGAAAAACCGGCAGCTGGCGGCGGTTATTCACATTCAATCCACAAATTCAATAAAAGCCTGATTGGCGACCATCACTTTATCGGGACTGAGCAGCAGACGTCCGTCCGGCGCCCACCGCACCAGTTCTTTTTGCTCCAAATGGCGCAGTTCCCGATGAAAAACTTTCCGCATATCTTCACCAAAACGTTCATGAAACCGTTCTTCCGTGATCCCCTCCCGCAGCATACGCAGTCCCAGCATCATCACATCCTGCATTTCCACGTGACGATCCTGCGGGATGATCTCGACCGCGGCAGGGAAACGGCTGTCGGAACTGTTCACCAGACGGATATATTCCTCAATTCCGCTCACGTTGCAGATCCGCTGTCCGGAGATCCAGCCGTGAGCACCGGCACCAAAGCCGTAATAGGGAGAAACAAACCAGTATTGCTTGTTATGCCGGCTCTCGTGTGCCTCATCCGCTGCCCAATTAGAAATCTCATAATGACTAAATCCATTCTCCATAAGGCTCCGCGCGGCAAGTTCATACATAGACACGGTCAGATCCTCATCAGGCAAAGACACTTTTCCCATCTCCAGCTGCCTCCGCAGAGCGCTGCCTTCTTCCACGCTCAGCGCATACAGCGAAATGTGCTGAACGTTCAGGTCAAGCGTCGCTGACACTGACTTTTTCCAGGATTCCGTCGTCTGTCCCGGATAGCCGTAGATCAGGTCAAGCGAAATGTTCTTCAGCCCGGCATCCCGCAGAATCGATACCGCATTTTCGGTTTGTTCCGGTGTATGCCGTCTGCCCATGCGTTTCAATTCCTCCGGTATGGCAGACTGCATTCCGAGACTGATCCGGTTGATCCCCATTCCTGCCAGTTCAGCCGCATAAGCACCCGTCACATCGCAGGGATTCATCTCAAAAGTGATCTCCGCGTCATCTGTCAGCACAAAGGTCTGCCGGATAGCATCCATAATTTTCGCGGCATCAGCCATATCCAGCCGGGAAGGTGTACCGCCTCCGAAATAGACGCTGTGAACCGATGAATCGGCATAAGGTTTCTGCCGGGTGATCTCACTGCACAGCGCGTTGACATACTCCGGCATCAGCCGTTCCTTTCCGGCGTAAGTATTAAAGTCGCAGTAAAAGCATCGGGTTTTACAAAAAGGGATGTGAATATAAAGTGATGTATTTAGTTCCATACCAATGATTAAAAACTGCTCGAAGAATATCTGATTGTAACAATATGAACTTCTTTTTCACTCAACAGCACTTTATATATAATTATGTAGTTCTTTACAAACAACTGTCTGTATTTTCGTCCCGCATATGAGCCAATTTTCCGAAAAGGCCCTCGTTCAGGGAAAAATTCCAGAGAAATAATTGCGTTTTCCAATTCATCGATCAGTTTTTCCGCAACTTCAGGTTCCCTCAATGAAGAAGCAATATAAGAATAGATCCCATCAAGATCATTTACAGCGGCTGAATACAGCTTTACTGTGAATTTATCCAAAGTGCTTTCTCCGCAATGTCTTCAATGTATCTCTCGCGTCAAACAGAATTCCATTTTCATTGTATTCAGCCTCCGCCTCACGAATTGCATTATCCGTTTGAATCATATCAATCAGCTCACTATAAGACTCAATACTCATCACTACCATATCCCCATATCCGTTTTTTGTGATAAAAATCGGTTCTTTTCTGCTATGACAAAGGTCAGAAATTTCTGTTGTATTTCTCAAGTCTGTTATTGGCTTTATCTGTATCATGATGAATCTCCTTTTGTACAATATTATAGCATTATAAAGAGCATTTTTAATAATCTTAAATTCTAAAGAAAAATCACACCATTATTTTCTTCATAACAATCAAATACGAAAGGATGTTATAATCTTCATCATAGAAATAAGGGGTAATTGCATGGCTAACGAAATGAACCAACAATCAAGGACAAAAATCTGCCCGACCTGCGGGACCCGGATGAATGAATCAGCTACCCGCTGCCTGGTCTGCGGGCGGACTTTTACAAACGAGCCACAAACCGGGGGACGGAACAGCGCCCAGCCCGGCAGCGACAATGAACGCATTGAAAAACCGCGTCTGAAAAACATCACCATCAGTATTCCGATCGCTATCGGCCTGTTCCTGCTGCTCATCGGCATCGGCGCGGCCGTCGCATTTGTGCTGCTGCAGCAAACCGGACGTGTTGTGGAACCGACACCGCTGCCGACAGCAACGCTCAGCCCGACACCGACCCTGCCGCCGACTGTTACACCGACACCGACCATGGTCATGTCACCGACCCCGCTGCAGCCGATCGAATATGTCGTGAAAGACGGTGACCTGTGTGCCTCCATCGCTGCCGTTTTTGACGTATCCGTCCAAAGCATTATTCTGCAGAACAACCTTTCCGCCAGCTGCTACCTCTCACCGGGGCAGACCCTGCTGATCCCGCAGCCGACGATTACCCCGACACCACAGCCGACCGGTACACTGACCAGCCAACAGGCCACATTGGAAGCCTGCGGTTCCTATGACCATCTGGTCACTGCCACGGATACCCTTTTCGGCATCGCACTGAATTACGGTGTCACAACCGACATCATCCGCCAATACAATGGTTTGACGGGAGATATCGTCATTGCCGGAACCACCATCAAGATCCCGCTCTGCGAACGGGTAACCCCGGGACCGACCTCTACACCGACCACACCGCCGCCTTATCCTGCACCTAACCTGCTGCTGCCCGCAGACGGAGCATCCTACAACGTCAGCGGCGAAACCATCACGCTCCAATGGGCAGGCGTCGGATCTCTGCTCCCGAATGAGGCATATGAAGTTGTCATCGAAGACGTCACCGAAGGCCAGGGCCGCAAACTGATCACATATGTGACCGACACGAAACTGATCGTTCCGATGGACTTCCGCCCGTCCAGTGACACATCACCGCACGTTATCCGCTGGTATGTCACCTCGGTCCGGCAGTCTCTGTCCTCTGACGGCGGTCCGTCTTCTTACCAGCCGGCAGGAGCCCGCTCCGAGTCCCGGACCTTCATTTGGACCGGCGTTCCGGTTTCATAATTATCCGGAATAATTAAAAATAATAGAAAAGAGAGGGCGCTTTGCGCCTTCTTATTTCTATAAAACAGTTTTTTATATGAAAGATATCACACAGAATTCAAAAAAAATATCAGTCCACTACGCGGCTGCTTTCTTTATTTATTTTGCCGCGTTCTGCATGGTCCGCAGTTTTATTTCCGTATACCTGCTTGACCGCGGCTTCAATTACACACAGGTAGGGATCATTACCGCGGTCCATATGTTTATTTCAGCAGCAGTCCAGCCTGAATTTTCAAAGATCCTGGACCGTTTTCCGAAACTCGGTCTGCATCGTTTTATCACTATCTGCTGTGTGCCCGCTATTGCCTGTTCTTTGATCACCTTTGTCCTCCCTTCCCGGATGATCTTTTTTATTCCCCTGTATGTTCTCTTCGGCTTATTTGAAATCGGACTGCAGTCGCTGATGGTTTCCGTCGGGATGGAATATGTCAACGCGGGAATACCGGTCAACCTTGGTTTGGGACGCGGTATGGGATCCGTCGGATACGCCGCGGCCAACCTTCTGCTTGGTTTCCTGATCGTGAAATTCGGATCATCCGTTTCCCACATCCTGAACATCGTGCTGATGGTCCTGCTGGCAATTCTGCTCATCACACTGCCCGAGCCCGGGCTCATCGGAGCTGCTGAACAAAGCGAAGAAGAAAAGGATGAAGGACCGTCTGACAAGATGCTCACATTCCTTCGCGGCAACCACATATTCGCGTTATTCACACTTGCCGAGATCCTGCTCTTTTTCGCGCATTCCATCCTCAACACATACCTGCCGAATGTCGCCGCTCAATTCGGACTCGGTGCCGATTTTACCGGCGCGGCTAACAGTCTGGCAGCCTTTCTGGAATTGATCCCGATGATGTTTTATACAAAAATCAGTAAAAAAATTCCTCCCATGACGCTGCTGTATATCTCCGCCGTATTTTTCTCGATCAAGATACTGACCACCACACTGGCAAAAAACGCGGCAGGGATCCTGCTGTCTGAAACCATGCAGATCGCGGCATACGCGGTCTTCTCCATGGCTTCGATTTATTTCACGAATCAGGCAGTGCGGCCCCATAACCGGGTAATGGCCCAGGGGGTGCTGATCGGCGCAGGAGAAATCGGGTTCACCATCGGCAGCCTCATCGGCGGTGTCGTGCTGGACCACTACAACATCCGTTTTCTGCTGTGGATGGGAGTCTGCGTTTCCGTGATCGGTTCTGCTCTGATGATCTTTGCGGTAACGAAATTCAAACGGGACAAAGTTGTCTCACAATAAAGGAGGATGGTACCATGCCTGTAAAAATACCTGTCGATTTGCCTGCAGCAAAAACCCTGCTGGATGAGAATATCTTTGTCATGCCCATTGACCGGGCTGTCCACCAGGATATCCGCCCGCTGCGCATCCTCTTTTTGAACCTGATGCCGACAAAAATCATCACGGAAACGCAGTTTGCCCGGGTCCTGGGGAACACACCGCTGCAGATCGAGCTGGACCTGCTGAGTGTCAGCAGCCACATTCCGGCGAATGTTTCTCAGGAACACATGCTGGCTTTTTACCGCGGTTTTGATTCGGTCAAAAATGAATTCTTCGACGGCATGGTGATCACCGGTGCCCCGGTGGAACAGATGCCTTTCGAGGATGTGGATTATTGGGATGAACTCTGTGAGATCATGGAATGGAGCAAGAGCCATGTTTATTCCACCCTTCACGTTTGCTGGGGAGCGCAGGCCGGGCTGTATTACCATTACGGCGTACCCAAGATCCCGCTTCCCGAAAAGCTTTTCGGCGTGTTTGAGCATCAGGTGACGCATAAAGGTTCGATCCTATTCCGCGGGTTTGACGACACTTTTAATATTCCGCATTCCCGCCATACGACTTTTGCCCGGGAAGCTGTCGCAAATATTCCGGAGCTCAAGATCCTCGCGGAAAGCGATAAAGCCGGCGTGTACGCAGTCTCCACGAATGGCGGACGCCAGATCTTCCTCACCGGTCACGCGGAATACGACCCGAACACCCTGGAGCTGGAATACCTGCGGGATAAAAATGCGGGGCTGCCAATCAGTGTTCCCGAAAATTATTACCCGAACGATGATGACACGCAAAAGCCCGTCTGCAGCTGGCGTTCCTGCGCGAACCTGCTTTATTCCAACTGGCTGAACTATTTCGTCTATCAGACCACACCATATGACGTGATGGCCATCCCGCCTCTGGGAAGATAGCAGGAAAAGAAGGAAAAAGGCCCAAAATCAGAGTATTATTACTTTATATGGGTCATAATATTCTTGTCAACGGTTCAAACCGAATCAGAAAAAGGAGAGCTATGAAGAAGAATCTATTTGTAATTTTGCTGGCCGTTCTGTGCCTCGTTTTTGTTCAGACTTCCGTGTGGGCAGAAGAAAATGCCGCGGAATATCTGAAAGAATACTTTGATATCGCTTTTGACGGCGAAGTCACCGCAGAAGCATACAATGACGCGCTGTCCGCGATGGGCGCTGATGAGCTGGAAACCGACACCCTGACCCTGGCGGATGCGATCGTCGGAGCCGTACGCCTGGCGGATATGGAAGAGCTGTCCGTGGTCTACAAGGATGTGATCGACAGAGTCCAGGCCGGCATCGAACTCCCCGTGGATGCGTCTTACACACCTTATATCTATTTCGCGATCATGCAGGATTGGGTCGCTGATGACGCAGACCTGACCGGGCCTGTCAGCGCGGATGATGCCGCGGTTCTGCTGTACCGTGCCGCGGAACTCAGCGGAAAAGGCCGTCACTATATCGGCCGCCTTTCCGACAATGATATTCTGCAGAAGCTTCAATCCTTCATGAGCGGGATCGCAATATTTGACGATGAGACCCTGAGTAATGCGGGGATCCAGATCATCCTCGATAAAGCCACCACCGGATTTTCCCTGAAATACGCAGGCTATGATGCCCGTTTTCTGGAAGAAAAAACCATCCGCTATGGGCATGACAGCATCCCCCACATCCTGCAGCTGACTGCCCTGCTGAAATCCGGCGATATGGATGCCTATGTTCAGGTGGAGCCGAAGGTTTCTGTTTATGAATACCTGCTGGATTGGGGAACCCCGGGTGACCCGACCCCCACATACAGGGTTGAAGAAGTTGAGGAAGGACGGTATTTCGCGTTTGCCCTTGAATTTGAACTGGTGCTCGAATTTGATTCAACAGCCCAAAAAGAAGGCTTCCACAGCATTGTAGAAACCTACGCCAAAAAATATGATTCCTGCTTTGATGAGGAAGGCAACCCGGTCAAACCGCTGCTTGCCGATTCCTTCTGGCAGCCGCTGTATTATTCAACAACGGGAATGGAAAATGAGGAATACAAAGAAGTGACCGACAATGTCATTTCCTTTGAGGGTGATACCTACGCGATCCATTCCTTCAGTCTGCCGGAGAATTCAGAGGCAGTTGCCCAGGCCGCAGCCTCGGTCGACGCGGATCTGGTAGTAACACCTCGTACCGTCATCGTCAATCCCGCCTTCTACCGCTACATCACCGGCGAGGATTATCAATAATTTCAGCCAAAAACAGCAGCCGGCAGACCGTTTCGGTTCTGCTGACTGCTGTTTTTTTATTTAATGAAACACAGACTGCACCGACTCATTCTCTATGAGACAAACAGCATTCAGTGTTTCCTCAGCTTTCGAAATTACAGATAAATCCTAATCCCAGTTTGAATAAATCACACCGTTATTCAACACATATTCACGGTATAACAGCCAGAAATCAAGCTTATCCGGAGGAATCAGTTCATCATTTACGTTCAAATATTCTATCCGT
Organism: uncultured Chloroflexota bacterium; assembly: GCA_902786265.1. Taxonomy (GTDB): domain Bacteria; phylum Chloroflexota; class Anaerolineae; order Anaerolineales; family Anaerolineaceae; genus Flexilinea. The sequence continues at coordinate 68,325 of CADACE010000027.1, forward strand.
TCCTGCTTTCCGGACGGACTGTAAAAGAAATGAACAGCAGAGACATTCGTTTCCCGGTTAACGACACGATGTCCTTCCGGGTCATAGTAACACAGCATAGATTCATTATCCGCAAAAGTTTTCACAGAATAAGCATAGCCATACTCATTGAGAACCGGATTGTTTTCTGTATCCAGGTACCGAACCACCTCGGACTTTCCGTCTTCTTCTTTGAAGAACTCTATTGCAAAATAGCCGAGCTTATTGAGAACCGGTTCATCATTAACGCCGAAATATTCCTCTCGTTCTGCTTTTCCGGAAGGATCGTAAACCGTATGGATCTTTGAAGCGTTGATATCCAGACCAATCGTACGGTTTCCCTCTGCATCATAGAAGCATAAAACGGATTCGCCTTCTGATTTTGTCCGGTCAGCATATGCATACCCGTCTTTACCCGGAACAAGATTGCCGTCCGTGTCAAGGAAACGAACTTCCGTAACAGGATCTCCTTTTCCGAAACGGTTCTCTTCTCTGACAGCGTAACCTTCAGGGCCGATAACAGGTTCGCCGTTTACTCCCCGATAATAATAGATCATTACCTGCCGCTTTGTGTCCGGTTCATGACCGTATGAAGCATATCCATTATCAGTCAGGACCGGTTCGCCATCAATTCCATAGTATGAATAAGACTCAGTGGCACTAAGTTTGTCACTATAATGAACCTCTGATGCATATCCTCCGCTGATCATTACCGGTTTCCCCTCTGCATCAAAATATCTGGTGGTTACAGTATGAGACAAAGGAGGCGCAGAGGTAACAGACTTACCGGCATAGCCTTCTTCCATGGTGAAAGGATCCATATCAGCATCATAATACTTGTAGATAATTGTTTTTTCATTACTCAATTCATCTTTTTTAATTGTTTCCAGTGTATAGGCGGCATATCCCTGAGGGCCGGGAACCGGTTTCATTTCTGTGTCAAAAAATCTGAACGTACCGGTATTCCCGTCTTCAGAAATTTCCTCTGTCCGATATGCATATCCTGACGAATTATTCACAGCATGATCGTTCAGATCGTAATAAACTGTTAATTTATCCGGATGAGAAACAGGAAGCCCTGCCGCGGCGGCAATATCCTCTCCATAATAATTGATACTTTTTACATACCCGTATTCAGGATGAATTGCCGGTTCCCCTTTGGAATCGTAATAGCCGGTAACGGTATAGGATCCATTGGTGTTTTCGGTTACTTTTTCATAGATAATGCCTGTGGCATAATAATCTCTCCGGCCGTATCGGGTACGGTTTTGTACCAGATATTTCCAGGAGGCAGCAAGGATCCTGAGCTGAAATTCGGGGATTATTTCTGACACATTCCGATATCCCGCCTGTGCAAACGTATTTTCCGGAAATTCAAAGAAATATTCAGACCATGCAGTATCTTCCCCCGGCAGAATTCTCTCTCCTAATGACACATCCACAATATTTTCTTTAGCGGCATCCTCCAATGTTTTTCCGGTCAGCTTTTCGATAATTGAATCATCGACCCGGAAATCAGCAAAAAAGACTCTGTCATTTTCGGAATAATATCCCGGATATGTGATTTTTTCCGTATTTGAGGAAATATCGTAATTGCTGAGTTTATCATTTGAAAGATAAGCATCGATTGCGGCCAGGCTGCCATCGATAAAATCAAATTCAATGCGGCAGCTTCCGGTGGAATCAGTTTTTTCACAGGAAATTTTATTATCAGCAGACTCACAGGTATATTCTTCAAGTGTGCCGGCCGTCTCCATTACTTCATCGTATGACTGCTCCCAGGTCTCATCGATCGGATCTTTAATAGCTTTTATCGCGTCATCAAAAGCCGAAAAGAAGGTATCGGTCTCTGCGGATGACGAGAAGACCACACAAAAAAAGATAAGAAATAAAATGAATAAAAATTTCTTTATCATAGCACACGACTGCTTTCAATATAGATTATTTCAACAGCTGTGGATCAATATCTTTACTTCACAGCTGTTGTACGCTTTTTATTTTGACATTCTATCTAAATCCATTTTCTGATTATTATCGGAAATATGGATGATCTCCCGCGGGGGAAGTTCTGTGATTTCATAGTCCGAAATGTCGAAGACAGATTCGTCAAAATCTTTTTCGAATGTGTTTACGGTAAACAGGATCTCACCTTTTCCATAGCCTACCGGTGATACGCCATAGTATTTTTCTTCATAGCAATAAACAAAATTTCCTGCCCGATCAAAATAAAACGCTCTTTCCGGTCCGGAGCTGTATTCGGGGAAAACTTCAGCAAGGTAAGCTTTACCCAAAAGTGTCCGGGAAGTTGCCGTGTAGTCGGTTCGGTTCACATGACTGCGGATTATCGTAAAAAAGTTTCTGTATTCATTGATGATACCGTCATATTCAAAATACATGGTCTCATTTTCCACGCTTGTCCCTGTTTTGCTGTCCGGAACCAGCTTATAATACACTTTGTTCTTGAACATAGTGACCACAACGCCATCAGCTTCATCTTCATCAATGATATATGTATTGCCATTGAGATAAAATACATCGCGTGTAAACCAATAGCCGTTAGCCGTGTTTTCTGCGCGATAATTCAGATGAAATTTCCTTATCATTCCGTCTTCATCCTTCAGTTTATCGTATGCCTGTGTAAGACGTGATTTATTCTCCGGTTCACCGGGAAAATGATAACGATACTGCATGGACTTAACCCACAGCGCTCCATAGGTATTATCCTCAACTGTAAAGACAAGCTGTTTCCCGATATTGTAAAAAGCCATTTTATCAATAGATGTGATCGTACCCGGCAAATTGATCTCTTTCAGTCTGTCACAGTTTTTGAAAGCGTCATTCTTAATGGCAAGCAATCCCTCCGGCAGAACAGCGGATTCAAGTGCCTCACAATGGTCAAATGCCCGTCCCCCGATTGAAGCGACACCTTCGGGCAGAATGACCTGATGCAAAGCCTTATTATTGAAAAAGGCCCCGTCTCCGATAGCTTTGATCCCTTCCGGAATTGAATACGTTTCCGCATCCGCTGCCATCGGATAGGCAATGAGTGTTCCGTCTTTACTTACAAGAGCCCCGTCCTGAATGGTGAAGTGAGAATTATCATCAGAAACAGAAATCTTTTCAAGATCCACACAAAAGCTGAATGGATTCTGCGCAATATCGATAAGGCTTTCAGGTAAGGAGACAGATACCACATTACTGCCGAAAAAAGTCTGAAATCCGATTGAAGTTATGCCTTCCGGAACCACGTAATCTTTTTCTGCGCTGCCGGCGGGATAGGAAATTGATTCATTTGTAATTTTGTTGATCAACAAATTGTCGATCACGGCAAAAGAGTGATTTTCCGAAGAAACGCTGATCTTTTCCAAATTATAACAGCCCAAAAACGGGTTGACTTGTTTCACGTCCGCATAAACGGCAAAATCATCTGCAAGGATCCTGGCAATTTCAGGGACCAGAATATACGGCCTCCCGTTATCACGATAAAAATCCACAAATTTCTCATTATCCCGGAGAAAAACATAATCTCCGAAAGACGTCAGGCTTGCCGGTATCTCAACGGAAGTAATGTTCTCATTAAACCAAAATACATCACTGGCAAGTTTGGTGACCTCATGCCCGTCCAGGACATCCGGAATGGTGACATCAGCACTTGTTCCCGCATAAGCAGTTATCATAGCAGAGCCGTCTTCCTGAATCTCATAAGTCCAATCCGAGGGCTGATCGTCAGCAGCGGCACACAAACCGGTAAAGGTCAAAACGAAAAGAACGAATATCATAAGAACACTTTTTTTCATATACCACCTCATTTTTTTGTACGGCTGAACAGATAACTCAAAATATCTTCAGCCTTTTTCACCGCTTCTTCAGTATTCAGGAACTGTTTCAGTTCCTCCAAAGGAGCAAATCGCAGAAAATACGAATAAGAAACGCCCGAGAACCGTTTTGTAAGGCTTAATTCAACATACCACTTACCGCCCTCTCTCTTCAGTGAAAAGGATGCCTCATAAACAGTTCCGGGAATTAAATATGAAACCATTCCTTTTTCCGGTTTTTCAAGATAACTTCTCATTTGAGACAGCATCCGAGGCACCTGCCCAAGCAGGCAGGCAAGAGGATCTTCTTTTGATTCAAGTATCTGAACCATTTCCTCTTCTAAAGAAGTACCATAGAGCTTTTCATCTTCGATACTGTAAAACCGAAATGGCTCAATAAAAGAACCTGTTTCATCCATACTCGCATACAGGTTGATTTCAGGATCCAAGGTACCGCCAAAGCCATCTGAATCATCCCAGTAACGGCCTTCCGGCTGTGTCTGCCAGATAAAAGCATAGTGACCGTCAAGCTCCTTGATAAAGGAATGAAATCTGACCCGGTGATCCTCGTACCAGCCGGAATAGCGAGATATCAGGTCCGGATGAGCTATTCCGGGAAAGTCAACAATGAGGCCGGAATCATCAACAATTACTTTTTGAATATCGAGCGATTTGTTATAAAATATGATTTCGGCTATTTGGCCTTTGCGCCTGTATAAATGATCTCCAAATGTTGAATCCTGACTGAATGTTATACCGGTCAGATCCATAATACCCTCCCTGCACGGTGATGCTGATCACAGACTCTGCTTTAATATCCGGATCAAAACCGGCCTCACTGCATGATCCCGCCGGGTATGTTTTTCCTGATGAAGGCGTTCACTGCATTCATCAGGAATAATAATTTATGGCAGGATGCTGAATGCTAATATTTTAAATATATCGCCGAATTTCTGAATTTTTCCTGTTCAGCTGTTTTAATCAAAAGCGGCCTGTTTTCGTTGACTCATTCTGAGTGAACAGAACAGGCTGCTTCGCCGCATTCTCTGCACGGCAGGCATAACCATCGCTTTTGAAATTTTCTTACCCCAGCGCCACATCCAGGATCATCATCAGGACAAAACCGATACTGAAAGCGATCGTGCCCCAATTGGAGTGTTCCCCTTCAGACATTTCCGGAATCAGCTCTTCCACGACGACATAGAACATTGCGCCGGCGGCAAATGCCAGCAGATACGGCAGCAGGGATGTAATGAAACCGGAGGCAAGGATCGTGATCACAGCCGCGATCGGCTCAACGATGCCGGACAGGACCCCATACAGGAAAGTCGTCTTCTTCGGCATTCCCTCCGCCCGCAGCGGCATGGAGACGATCGCGCCTTCCGGGAAGTTCTGTATCGCGATACCGATCGCCAGAGCCAGGGCTCCCGCCCCGCTCACCAGACCTTTCCCGGCGATCAGATCCGCATAGACAACACCCACAGCCATCCCTTCCGGAATGTTATGCAGCGTGACAGCCAGGATCAGCTTGGTCGTACGCTTCAGGCTGGATTGCGGCCCCTCCTCCGCGTTATCCATATGGACATGGGGCGTCACCTCATCCAGGAACAGCAAAAAACCGATACCGATCAGGAATCCGACAGCCGCAGGGATAAAGGAAAGCTTTCCCATATGTTCGGACCCTTCCAGCGCCGGCTGCAGCAGGCTCCAGAATGAAGCGGCGACCATCACACCCGCGGCAAACCCGGTCAGAATACGCTGCAGTCCCTTCGAGATCGAATCTTTCAGGAAAAACACCATCGCGGCGCCCAGCGACGTCCCGATAAACGGCAGTAAAAGTCCGATAATGATCTGTATGTTCATACTCAGCCGATCCCGTCCGGTATCTCGCAGATGACCAGCTCCCCGCGATGGGAGCCATCGTAAACCTGCTCCGTACAGGTCAGTTCAAATTCCGAAGCTTCCGGCGCGGAATTCAGATAAGCAGCGGTTTTGTCAATAATGGCGTCAATGACCGGCCGCATCGCGTCACTGTCCGGGAAATAAACGGCAGCGGGTTTATAATTTTCGATAAAATGCCAAATCACAGCGATATGCTGTTCGGGATCAAACTTCTCAAGCGCCGGATCGTCATAGACAAACACCCGGTCCACATACCCGTAATATTTTCTTGCCGTTTCCACAAGACCGTTCCCAATCAGCAGCAGCTGAGCCTTATCGCCGGCTTGATCCGCGGATTTCCTTACCCTGTCAAACAAACATTTATCAGCATCCGGGCTGCCCGGTTTGAAATCTCCGAAAGCCGTGATACCCCGCCATTCTTCCGGATTTCCGTCCGGAAACAGAAATTCACGGCATTTGATCCGGTTTAATTTTTCATCTTTACCATAGATGATTATTCTCATATATGATCCTTAATTACTCTCAGCGAAATTGACTCCCGCCATCGCGTCCTTACAGTAGGCATCCGCGCCGATCATGTCGGCATAAGCCTGCGTCATCACGGCACCGCCGACCATCACCTTACACCAGGGAGCGGCCTCCCGCAGCTGTTTGATGGTCTCCTCCATCGCGGGGACAGTTGTAGTCATCAGAGCGCTGAGCCCGCAGTATTTGGCATGCGTCTCAACTACGGTATCGGTGATGACCGCGGGATCCACGTCCTTACCGAGATCGATGACCTCATAATCGTAATTTTCCAGCAGCACCTTGACGATGTTCTTGCCGATATCGTGAATATCGCCCTTGACCGTCGCCAGGACGATGGTGCCTTTCTTTTCCCTCACCTCACCGGTGCCTGCCATATGGCTCTTGAGCACTTCAAAGGCAGCTTTAGCGGATTCCGCGCTCATCAGCAGCTGGGGCAGGAAAGCCTTCCCGGTCTCAAAATCCTTACCGACTTTATTCAGTCCGGGGATCAGCTCGCTGTTGATGATGTCGAGTGCGGAATGATCATTGAGCATCTCAGCGGCATAGGAAGCCGCGCCGTCCTTGAGCCCGCGCTCAATACAGGCTCCCAGGGAATCCGCGGATGAAGCTGCCGCTGAAACAACAGGTGCCGCGGCAGCAGAAGCCGCAGGTGCGGCAGCCGCCATCGCCGGAGCCTTTTCAATGAACTCCTGACAGTTGACGTCCAGCCCGGCCAGGGCACGATAGGCGTAATAAGCCCGCATCATCGGCTCGGAATTCGGGTTGATGATCGCGGCGCTGAGCCCGTGGGAAAGCGCCATGGTGTAAAAAGCGGAATTGATGATCTCCCGCTGAGGCAGCCCAAAGGAGATATTCGAGACGCCCAGAATGGTATGCCCGTTATAGCGTTCACGGATCCCGTCCAGCGTACCGAGAGCGGCATTCGCAGCTTCCGGTTCGGAGCTGATGGTCATGGCAAGGGCATCGATCAGGATATCCTTTTTCTCGATCCCGTAGCTTTCCGCGGTCTTGTAAATTTTCTCCGCGATGGCCAGACGTCCTTCCGCGGTCATCGGGATCCCGTCCTCATCCAGGCACAGCGCCAACACGACACCGCCGTATTTTTTCACCAGAGGGAAGATCTGCGCCATGACAGCCTGTTTGCCGTTCACGGAGTTGATCAGCGCCTTGCCGTTATAAAGCCGCAGCGCTTTTTCCATCGTCTCCGGGTTGGTGGTATCGATCTGCAGCGGCAGCCCGATGACACTCTGCAGTTCATAGACCACATCCGCCATCATCTGCGTCTCGTCGATTTCCGGCAGCCCGACGTTGACGTCCAGCACATGAGCGCCGGAATCCTGCTGTTTGATGCCTTCCCGCACGATATATTCGATGTCATGACTGCGCAGGGCTTCCTTGAATTTTTTCTTTCCCGTCGGGTTGATGCGTTCCCCGATGATGACCGGTTCCGGACCGATCTCCACCGTTTTGGAGGTCCCACAGACCAGGGAACGGTTCTTTTTCGTCAATGGTTTGTGTTCGATATCTTTACAGCGCGCGATCATGGCTGACATATGGGCCGGTGTGGTCCCGCAGCAGCCGCCGGCGATCCAGACACCCGCGCGGACAAGCTCTTCCATCACTTCCGCGAACTCTTCCGGTCCCACGGAATACACCGTGCGCCTGTTGACAGTGGAAGGCAGCCCCGCGTTGGGGTTGACGATCACCGGTTTGGACGCGTATTCCAGCATGTTCAGCGCGATGGGTTTCATCTGGGCAGGGCCGAGTCCGCAGTTAATGCCGAGCGCGTCAACGCCCAGCCCTTCGAGCAGCGCCACTTCGCCGGGCACGTCGCCGCCGGTCATGAGCCTCCCGCCCGCGTCATAGGTCATCGTGACGAATACCGGCAGGTCGCTGTTCTCTTTCGCTGCCAGCACCGCCGCCTTGACCTCATAGAGATCATTGATGGTCTCAAAATGAAGGATATCCGCCCCGGCGGCAGTCGCGGCGCGCACCGTGCGGGCGAAAACTTTATACGCCTCTTCAAAGGGCAGCGTACCCAGCGGCTTCAGCAGCCGCCCCAGCGACCCGATGGAAAAGGCGATGAAGCGCGGTTCCGCCCCACCGTCCAGTTCATCCGCGTGAGCCCGTGCCCGTTTCGCGTTATCCACCGCCGCTTTGGCAATGTTTTCCACGCTGTAGGTCCCCTCATCCGGGAAGTTCAGCTCATGGCAGCCGAGGGAATCGGTCGTGACGATATGGCAGCCCGCCTGATAGTAGGAGAAATGGACATTCTCAATGATATCCGGATGTTCAACGTTCCAGCGTTCCGGTTCCTCGCCCGGCTGCAGACCCTCTGCCTGCAGCAGCGTTCCCAGTCCGCCGTCAAAATAAAGCATCTTTTTCCCGATCAAACTCCGAATATCCATGAAAACCTCCCGGTATTATCAAAAAATGAAGCTCACCTGTTCCGCAGGCTGTGAGAATTCATCCACATTAAGCAATTCTATTATAATACGATAGCTCCGTTTCTGTCCTCTTCTTCTGCTGATTGTATTCTCGGTGTAGGATTACCATTGATATGTTACAGATAACAAAAATAAAGAAGCGAATAGAAACCAATCTAAAATTAAGTCGCCAAACAAACCAAAGAAAGGCACTA
>CADACE010000028.1 GCA_902786265.1 uncultured Chloroflexota bacterium
CGATTGGATTCGGAGCGGGAGCTCCGCCCTCCCGCATCGCAGGATGAGCGCTTAATTTGGTCCACAGCGGGAGATTTGATGCAATATCTTCAGAGAACAAGCGCCGATACTTTGATCAGCAGCGGGACACAGGCACCTGATACTGGCCTGCACCGTAAGGAACAGGCTGCGCCTATTGATTCGGTGCAGGAGCTTCGCCTGCTGCGGTACACATTGTATCAGGTGCCGACGTCCCTTTGAACCTTATTGAGGCTCCTGCCCGGATGAAGCTCCAATCGGAACAGGAGGCTTCCGCTTTTATGGGTATTTTGTTTGATCAGGGGAATAGTTCCGCTGACGCGTAACCGTCCCCGTTTCTGCGTATCCGTCCCCGTGATTCACTCACTTTTTTGGGGCTGACTCTTGCGGCATTGGTCATAGACAGTTATAATAGGAATTTGTTGTTTACTTGCGTGCTTTATCATGATAAAGTAAATAACATTATCAAACAATTCATGATGAACCGGTATCTGGTTTTGATAATTTACAAAAATACGCGGAAAGGGAAAGGAAGATGGCTAAGTTTCTGGCAAAACGCATAGCGATGTCGCTCATCACGCTGTTTCTTATCACCCTGCTGACCTTTATCCTGATGCACGCGGTACCGGGCGGCCCCTTCACCGGAGAAAAACAGGTTTCCAAAGCGGTTCTGGATGCTTTGAACGAAAAATATAAACTCAACGACCCGCTCTGGAAGCAATTCATTGATTATGTGGGCGGGCTCCTGCGCTTCGACCTGGGTCCTTCCTTTAAATATCAGGGAAAGACGGTAAACGACTTTATCGAAAACGGTTTTCCCTACTCTGCAAAGCTCGGCGGAATCACACTGATCTTCGTCCTTTTAGCCAGCATTCCGATGGGCATCATTTCCGCGCTCAAAAACGGAAAATGGCAGGATATGCTGCTGATGGCGCTGGCAACCATCGGGGTTACGATCCCTTCATTCGTGATCGCGACCGCCCTGATCTATGTTTTTTCCTTTAAACTGCAATGGACACCGGTTTACGGTGTTGATACATGGAAAGGCTTCATTCTGCCGGTCATCGCGATGGGCGGTTATTCCGTATCTTTCCTTGCCCGTCTGATGCGTTCCTCCCTGCTGGACGTCATGGGGCAGGATTACATCCGCACCGCCCGGGCAAAGGGCATCAGTGAGACCCGCGTGATCGTAAAACACGCGCTGCGCAACGCCCTGATCCCGGTGGTCACCGTCCTCGGTCCGACTGTCGCCAATCTGCTCACCGGTTCCTTCGTCATTGAAAAGATTTTCGCGATCCCGGGAATGGGCGGATATTTCGTCAACAGTGTCACACAGCGTGATTACACAACGATCGTCGGCATGACCGTATTTTACGCGGCATTTTTGATCGCGATGGTCTTTATCGTCGATCTTTTCTATTGTCTGATCGATCCGAGGATCAGGTATGACTAAGTGTCAGGTATCAGGGAGATAATGACAGGTATGATACAGACGGAAAACAAATGGGAACGGATAACTCTGGAAGGGGAAGCGGACCGGCTTTACTCCAAACCGCGCTCCTTTGCTGAGGACGTCTGGTTCCGCTTCCGCCACAAACCGACCGCTCTGCTGGGCCTGGTCATCATCGTCATTCTGCTTTTCTTCGCGATCGCGGGCCCTTATCTCACCCCCTACGGATATGACGACCAAAACACAAAAATGGCAAATATACCCCCGGTCATGGAGGTTTTCCCCGCTCCGGATGGTGAATACCTTTACATCACCAAAGCGCTGAAACTCATCGAAGTGGACAAAGACGGGAATCTGGTCCGCTCACTCAAAAAAGGGAAGGACAATTCCAAGGAAAAAATCACCGTTTTTCCCTATAAAGATGATATGACGGTCACGCTGGATTACACCGTTATGCCTGCGACCGTCCGTGATTCAGACGGGAACCGCATCGAAAAAGGGAAAAAGATCTGGAATCATACCTATCTGTTAGGAACAGATCATCTTGGCCGTGACATCCTGAGCCGTCTGATGTACGGAACACGCATATCGCTTTTGGTTGCCTTCATTGCGGCAGCGGTCAACATGGTCATCGGTATTTTCTACGGCGGTATCTCCGGGTATCTGGGCGGACAGACAGACGCGGTCATGATGCGCATTGTGGATATCATTTCCACCATCCCGCTGACACTTTATGTGATCCTGATCAAGGTCTGCCTGGATGACGGTTTTCTTTCCATCGTCATCGCACTTTCCAGTGTGTACTGGGTCGATATGGCACGGGTCGTCCGCGGTCAGGTGCTCAGCCTCAAAAATCAGGAATTTGTCATGGCAGCAAGGACGATCGGCTCTTCCACGCTTGCCATCCTGACAAACCATTTGATCCCGAACGCGATGGGACCGATCCTGGTCACCGTGACCATGCTGATCCCGAGCGCAATTTTCATGGAAGCGTTCATGAGCTTCATCGGTATCGGGATCGCGCCGCCATTGGCTTCGCTGGGCACGATGTGCAACGACGCCACCGAAGCGCTGCGCACGAACCCCTATCAGCTGTTCCTGCCCGCGCTGGTGATCTGCCTCATCATGTTCGCGTTCAATTTTGTCGGCGACGGCCTGCGCGACGCGCTGGACCCGAAGCTGAAGAAGTAGGATTTTAGGGATTAGGATATAGTGGATATAGGGTTCAGGATTTAGGATTTAGGGAATAGGCGATAGGCCATAGGTTATAGGGATTAGGATATAGGGGATAGACGCTTGACGATTGGTCTCCAGCCCCTGGCCCCTGACACCTGACCACTTTAAAGATTATGGAAACGATTTTACAGGTTCGCGATTTACACACTTCTTTCCTGACCTCCAATGGGGAGGTACAGGCTGTCCGCGGCGTGTCCTTTGACGTCGAGAAAGGGAAAACTCTCGGGATCGTCGGCGAAAGCGGCAGCGGAAAAAGTGTTACCAGCCTCTCCATTCTCAACCTGCTTGGCACGACCGGAAAAATCAATTCCGGTTCGATCAAACTGGACGGAGAAGAACTCACCTCGAAAAACAAGAAAGAGATGAGAGCCATCCGCGGCGGGCGGATCGCCATGATCTTCCAGGATCCCATGACCAGCCTGAACCCATTGCTTCCCCTGGGCGACCAGGTCGGTGAAATGCTCTGGGAGCATAAGAAAGAGATGTCCAAAGCTGAACGTGATCAAAAGGTCGTCGAGCTATTCCGTATGGTCCGCATTCCGGAACCGGAAAAACGGCTCAAATCCTATCCGCATGAGTTTTCCGGCGGGATGCGTCAGCGGGCGATGATCGCCATGGCACTGGCCTGCCGTCCGGAACTGCTGATCGCGGATGAACCGACAACAGCCCTGGACGTTTCCATTCAGGACCAGATCCTGAAACTGATGCGTTCTCTCCAGCAGGAAATGGGAATGAGCATCATGTTCATCACCCATGACCTCGGTGTGGTCGCGGAACTGGCGGACCGGGTGGCAGTGATGTACGGCGGGCTGATCATGGAAGAAGCTGATATTTTCGACATCTTCCGCAGTCCGAAACATCCCTACACCATGGGGCTGCTGGCCTCCATCCCGGATATGAACCAGGACAAGAGCAAAAAACTGCAGCCGATTCCCGGTTCACCGCCGGATATGATCCATCCACCGAAAGGCTGTCCTTTCGCGCCGCGCTGCGCTTACGCGATGCGCATCTGTGCGGAAGAAATGCCGCCATACGTGAAAACCGGTGAAAACCGCCGCTCCATGTGCTGGCTGCTGGATCCGGAAGCACCGGAAAATGAAGTAAGGGACCGGGTACCGGGAATCAGGAATTAAAGATATGAATAAAGAAGCAGCGTCATCAGCAGTATTACTCGAAGTGAAAAATCTGACCAAGCATTTTCCCGTTTCAGGCGGGAAGGTCGTGCATGCTGTTGATGATGTCAGTTTTACGATCACCAAAGGGAAAACGCTGGGACTGGTCGGCGAAAGCGGATGCGGAAAAAGCAGCTGTGCCCGGACAGTGATCCGCATTTACGACCCTACCCGGGGGAAGATCATTCTCGACGGGACAGATATCACGAACCTTTCTCAAAAGCAGCTGCTGCCCCACCGCCGCAAAATGCAGATGATCTTCCAGGATCCCTATGCCTCGCTCAACGCGCGGATGACGGTCCAGGATATCATCGCCGAACCGCTGCGTGCCCATAAGATCTGCAAAAACAAAGCCGAAGAACGGGAAATGGTAGCGGAAATGCTGCATCAGGTCGGGCTCAGCCAGGAACATGCGGGACGTTACGCCCATGAGTTTTCCGGCGGGCAGCGGCAGCGTGTGGGAATCGCGCGAGCTTTGATCCTGCATCCGCAGCTGGTGATATGCGACGAACCGATTTCCGCGCTGGATGTCTCCATTCAGGCACAGGTCGTCAATATGCTGCGCACTTTTCAGGAGGAACAGGGGCTGACCTATCTGTTCATCGCGCACGACCTTTCCATGGTCCGCTATGTCTCCGACGATGTCGGCGTGATGTACCTCGGCCAGCTGGTGGAGAAATGTGAGACGGATGAGATTTACGCCCATCCGCTGCATCCCTATACACAGGGGCTGCTTTCATCTGTTCCGATCCCGGACCCGGAGCTGGCAAGGAAGAAGGAAAATGCCGGGATCGCGGGAGATATCCCCAGCCCGATTGCACCGCCTGCCGGATGCCGGTTCCATACCCGCTGTCCTTACGCGGAAAAACGCTGCAGCGAAGAGACCCCCGCGTTCGTTGAAGCGGCACCGGGACATTTTGTGGCATGCCACAGAGTAAATAAGAAGTAAGAAGTAAGAAATACAAACCGCTGACTATTGACTGCTGATAATAAACGGAGAAGTTCCGTTTAAAATTTTTGGAGGAAAAAATGAAGAAATTTTTATTGTTGATGCTGTGCCTGATCATGGCCGCCGCCGTTCTTCCGACGTCTGCCGCTGTTCAGGAAATCACCTACGCGCTGGCCAATGAGCCGGACGGTATTGATCCGGGAATTACGAACAATTCCTTCGCGTCCCCGATCCTCAACAACGTTTTTGAAGGTCTGGTTGCCTATTCTTCTGAAGACGGCTCCCTGATCCCGGGCGAAGCTGAAAGCTGGACGATTTCCGATGACGGTACCGTCTACACCTTCACCCTGCGCGACGGCCTGAAATGGTCCGACGGCAGCGATCACACCGCTCAGGATTATGTCTACGCCATGCAGCGTATTCTGGATCCCAACACCGGTGCCCGCTACGTTGATTTCCTGCTCGGTTATGTTGCCGGTGCAGCGGAATATTATGAAGATAACTCCCTCGGTTTCGATACCGTCGGTGTCAAAGCCCTGGACGACAAGACCCTGGAATTGACCCTGATCGCCCCGGCTCCCTACTGGCTTGACATTCTGACCATGTGGACCTTCAGCCCTGTTCAGGAAGCTACTGTTGCCGCCAACGGCGAACGCTGGACCGCTTCCGCCGACACCTATGTCACCAACGGACCATTCAAGATGTCCGAAATCAACCTCGGCGAAAGCTTCGTCCTGGTCAAGAACCCGTACTACTATGATGCTGACAAGGTCAATCTGGAAAAGATCACCTTCCGCTTCATTGCTGATCTGGGCACCAGCCTGATGGCTTATGAAAACGGCGATATCAATGGTATGTCCACTGTTCCTTCCGCCGATATGGCCCGCCTGAAGGCTGAAGGCGCCGGTGTGGTAATGTCCCCGTCCTACGGTACCGTCTGGTATGACTTCAACTGCGCCAAAGCCCCGTTCGACAACGTTCTGGTCCGCAAGGCCTTCAGCATGGCTGTCGACCGCACTGCCATCATCGAAGATGTTGTCCAGACTGAAGCTGATCCTGCTTATTCCTTCATGTCCCCCGGCTACGTTGTCGACGGTGAGGAATTCATGGATGCCGCCAGCGACAATGATCTTTCTGAAGAAGCCGATATCGAAGGTGCTCAGGAAGCTCTGGCTGAAGCCGGTTACCCGAATGGTGAAGGCTTCCCGGAAATCACCCTCAGCTACTATTCCAATGAAACCGTCGGTAAGGTCGTGGAAGCTCTTGCCCGCCAGCTGCAGGATGCCCTGAACATCAAGATCAAGATCAGCAACGCCGACTGGGCTGTTTACTACGATGAACATGTTGCCGGTAACTATGATATCGGCGCCATGGGCTGGTCCGGTGACTATGTCCACCCGATGACCTTCCTGCAGATCTTCACCACCGGCGACGCGAACAACAATGTCTTCTATTCCAACGCGGAATATGATGCCTTGGTGAAGCAGGCTTCCAATATGACCGACGCGAAAGAAGCTTTTGAAGTGATGCGCCAGGCTGAAGCCATCGCCGCTGCCGAATATCCGGTGCTGCCGATGTACTACAAGGCCAATACCATGCTGATGCATGACAACGTTCAGGGTTACTTCGTGACTCCGTCCAACGCGCTTCTGCTCAAGACAGCTTACGTGACCGACTGATTCGTTTCGTTCAACAACTGATTCTTTACAGGAACGGTTTTGTGAGATGCTTCGGCACCTCACAAACCGTTCACTGTTTTTCCGTGATACACCCCGGCAGGGAAACACGTCAGTTGATTCTGTGATAGAATGATAAGGTATACTTTTTCTTCCAAATACGCAGGAGGAACAGCGATGAGCCGGAAAGCAGTCCGCGAACTGACTAAACAATTGATAACCGCGTTTGAAACACGGGATATGGTTTCTGACCGGAAAGAAGCAGCTGCCAGAGCAGCAGCGATCGTACAATGTCTGGAACCAATGCTCCCGCTGCAAAACCGTGTTTCTCCGGGCGCTGTGGCTGATGCCTGTATGCCTCTGCTGGGTGATACGCCGGACAAAGGGTGGTGCGCACTTTGTTATGAGGTTCTGAGAGCCCGTATGTTTCCTCAAATTCATCCGTTCCCCAATACTGATAGATTTGAGGAAGGGTTACGGACGTATCTGCTTATTCTCCAGACACTGCTGGATTATGAACGCAGTGTTTTTCCTTTTGATCCGGCATGGGATTTCCGTTTTCTGGAACCCGAAGAATATGAGAAATGCGACCGGGCAGATGAGTACCGCCGTTTTTTGGATGCTTTCCGTGAGGAATACGTCTATGAATTGATGCGAGTCGGCAGCGAAGTCACACCTTTCTGCACGCTCAGCCACATCGCGGGAGTGCATCACGTTGCCCTTACCGTTGCCCGGGCAATCGATGCCGTTGGAGAAAACATCGATCTGTCTCTGGTTTCCGCGGCAGCAGCCGCCCATGATATCGGAAAGTACGGATGCCGGCCGGGGGAGAATGTCCCTCACCTGCATTATTACTATACCGGGCTCTGGCTGGAAAACCGCGGCATGGCGGCCATCAGCCACATTGCCTCCAACCACTCCACCTGGGACCTGGAACTGGATGCCCTGTCCGCCGAATCTCTCTGCCTGATCTATGCTGACATGCGCTGCAAATCACGTTTTGAGAACGGCCGGGAAACCACGGTGATTTTTTCGCTGCATGACGCTTTTGACGTTATTCTTCAAAAGCTGGAAAATGTGGACGCGGCCAAGCAGCGCCGTTATGAACTGGTCTACCGCCGTCTGCAGGATTTCGAAAGTTATCTGATTTCTCTCGGCGCAGATGTGGACCTGAGCGGCGAAATAACAACGCCGCCGGAAGCTGTAGACCCTGTCCTGCTTCAGGCTGATGAGGCTGTCGTCCGTCTCACAAACCTTTCCATGGAACACCACCTGCGCCTGATGCACCAGCTTTCCAGTGAACGTAGGTTCGGGAACATCATTGAAGCCGCTCATGCCTCCCGCAGCTGGAAACAATTGCGGGTGTACCTGAATATCATTGATGAATACTGCACCTACCTTTCCGCAAGGCAAAAGATGCAGGCCCTTTCCTTTCTGTATGAATTGCTGAGCCATCGTGAAGGCGACATCCGCCGGCAGGCAGCCCTGCTGCTCGGGAAAGTCATCGCCCGTTTCCACCTGGTTTACCGCAAAAGTATCCCCGCGGATGCTCCGTCGGACCCGGCAGAGGAAGTTCCCTTCCAGCTTTGGAATGAATATCTGGAAAAGATCATCCGCCCGGATCATAAAATCACTTCCCAGCAGCGTTCCCAAATCGGGTTTACGCTTCATATCGTCATCGACGCGCTCCTGCGGAATTGTCTCGCTGAGTCACAAGCCCGGTTTATCAGCGCGCTGCTCGCGCACTACAAAGACCCGGAGACACTTGATGACGACACGGCATTCACCCTGCTGGACGCGATCCGCAGTCTTTCTCCGCAATATTACGACGAAGACAAGCGGTCACAGCTTATCGACTTTTCCGCTTTTTTTGCCGAACATGGAGATACCCGTCTGCAGACCGCGGCACTGCTCTTCCTGCGTGAAGCCCAGCGTCCGCTGCCGCAGGCTTCCGACCAAATGCGGCGGATCGCAGCTGTCGCTAACAACATCACAGATGAGAGTCTCACCCTGCGCTACCTGAAAGCTTCTATCCTGCAGCGGGCCGGAGACCGCAGCGCAGAGGATATTACCCTCTTTTACAGGCAGGAAGTCGCCGATGATATCTTCCTGGACAATCTGAAAACCGCTACTCCGTGGGTCAGCAAAATTGTCAGCATTGAGATTCTGAAAGCACAAGCAAAACAGGGGCATGTTGACAATATGCTGCATATCTGCACCCATTTTTCCAATCTCGTCAAAGTATCCGAACGGGTCGTGGTCCGTCATGCGGCAGGGGAAGCACTTCTCACCGTTCTGCCGCTGCTCCGGCGTGAACAGCGTAATGAAGTGGTTGTGGAACTGGGAAAGGGAATCGAACTTGGACAGACGGAGATTTCCAAATATATTCCCGACTATCTTGGCCGGGCAGCCCTGCTGCTGCATCCCAGCGAACTCAACGAACAGGTTATCTGGCTGCGCACGCTCCTCGGTTCCCCGGCAGATTCAACCGTGCACGGTGCTTTGCGGACCATCGGAGTTCTGCTGCAATATTACGGCACCTACCGCGGCCGTTTTTCAGAACCGATCGAACAATACAATGAACGGCGGTATGAACTTCTCGGTCTGTTGTTCCAGGGACTTGCCCATTACCGTGAAGCGATCCGCCAGGAGGCACTGATTGTCATCGCGCAGCTGTTTGACGGAGAGATCCTGACCCTTGGAGAACGGGTAGATCTCTTCACGCTTTGCTGCCGCAAGCTGCTGTTCCTGCTGGAAAAAGCACCGGATCAGGACAGTCTCACTTTCTTTTATCGCGCTTCCGCGCTTGCCCATATCGAACGATTTCTGGCTTTGTTCCGTATTGACCACAGGTCTTTTCCCTTTGAACATCCGACCAAAGCCGCTTTCTTCCCGGGAACTTTTGACCCGTTTACACTTTCTCATAAAGGCATCGTCCGAAAGATCCGGGAACTCGGTTTTGAGGTTTATCTGGCTGTGGATGAGTTTTCCTGGTCAAAGAAACCGCAGCCTCATCTGATCCGCAGGCAGATCATCAATATGTCCGTCGCGGGCGATTTTCATGTACATCTGTTCCCGGATGAGATCCCTGTCAATATTGCCAACCCCCATGACCTGAAGCGTCTGCGGAATTTATTCAGTAACATGGAGCTTTATATTGTCGCCGGTGCCGATGTGATCGTGAATGCATCTGCTTATAAAAAAGCACCTGAGCCATGGTCCATCCATTCCATGAACCATGTGATTTTCCTGCGTCCCGATCAGCCTGCCCTGCCTCCAAAAGAAACGCTGCAGATGACCGGTGACATCATTGAACTGCGTCTGCCCCCGGAATTGGAGGATATCAGCTCAACCCGTATCCGCGATAATGTCGATCAAAACCGTGATATTTCACATTTCATTGATCCTGCGATCCAGGACTTCATTTATCAAAACGGGCTCTATCTGCGCGACCGCCAGGATAAACCGCTTTTGACGGCATCGGAAATTTCCTTTGACTGGCTCACTCCGCCTTACAATGCGGCTTTCCGTCTTCCGGATGAAATCGGGAAACTTGCCGCAGAAGCCAAACGCGACGGTGATAAACTGCTCCTTATGAGGCGCAGTGCAAGCTGTGTCGGAGCCCTTTCCTGGCGATATCTCGGTACTTCCGATCTTTTTGGGGCCGTCAAGGATGCGGCGCTTGCGGATCGGATTCGTTTGCGCGCCTCAGGGAAAATTCTGTTCATTACCGGCATCTCCGCTCACAGCGAAGATGCCCAGCTTCTGCTGAGTGAAGTCATAGCCCGTTCGCTTGAGGATGAATGCGTTTATGCTGTTTGCCATCCGCGAAGCGGAATTACGGAAGAGCTGGAAGATCTGCTGAACCGGCAGGGATTTAAACGTTATGAAGGGTCGGCGCCCTACCTGGAAGTGGATATGCACACGCCGCTGGTCCTGATCCGCAATCTTGAAACAACGATCCAGGAACCTCTTTCCGGAGATATCCGTATCCGGGAGGTCATCTCCCGCTGCCATGCGCGCTTACAGCATGCGCTTTCCGGACTGTATCCGGGATCCCTTGTTCTTACGCTTTCATCCGATGTGATCCACCAGCGTCTGCTGGAACAGATCACCGCCTTCAACCATGTACCCAGTGTTCCGGTAACGCCGCGTATACTGGGGGAATGCATGTGCGTTCCTTTCGGCAAGATGCTTCGGGGTAAAATTCTGCCCAATACGGTCACCAAAACCATTCACACCGACAAGGTTTATACTCCCGACCTGCGTACACGTACGATTGAAGCATTTCCTTACTATCCGCCGATCCCTCACCAGATCCGGAATATCAAGTCCTTCGACCGGCCTGTGATCCTTGTGGATGACATTATGCATCCGGGACACCGCATCCGGGCGCTTGACCCGTTGTTCAAGCAGGAAAATATCGATATCCGTCTGGTACTTGTCGGAGTTCTTTCCGGTCATGGGAAGGACCTGATGAAAGAACGGAACCTGCCGGTTGACGGAGCATATTACCTGCCGACCTTGCGCCAATATCTGGTAGAATCCACCTTGTATCCCTTCATCGGCGGTGACACGGTATTGCGCGACAATGAACCGGTTCCGGGGCTGCTGCCGGGGATCAATTTCATCCAGCCTTATGCTGAGCCTGAATTCGGTCCGGATTGCTCCAGAGACGCGGTATTTGAGGTTTCACGCTGCTGCATCGAATCCGCACATGATGTGATGCTGATGCTGGAACAGGTCTACCGTGAACATTATGCCCGTAACCTGACGCTCAGCAGGCTCAGCGAAGCGGTCATTTTGCCGCTGTGCCCCGATAAAGGCGCCTGCCTCCATTATGATCCAAACCTGGCCGCTTCGGTTTACCTGGAAAATGACCTTGAACAGTTGATGCGGGGTGTGCGATGAGCTTTTTCTATTATGAATTGAATGGCCGGCTGCTGGCAAGTGCCGTGGAACGCCCCGATTTGAAAGTTGCTGCACCTCGAAAAGGAGAACATATTTTTTACCTCAGAGACGGAGACCCGGCCACAGGACGCGGAAGTTTCCGTGCTGCGCATCCGGGACAGCTGGCCGCTCCGGATGGATTGACAGTGCTGGATGCCTCGCGGCTTCCAAACTTTCCATTGGATGAAACCTTATCCGATACGCTGAAAGCAGGGAAATTAACTGTCGTTAATTGTGGTAAAATCGGTTGGGAACAGATGCTGGAAGCGCCTTCCTTCGGAAAAAAACGGGTCAATATCCTCGCTATCGGTGATGTCGGAGCGACTTTGATGATGGGACTCAAACTTTTGGGAGGGGATGTGATCTCACGCATCGGCATCTGCGACATTGCGGAGAAGCTCACTGCCCGCTGGGAATTTGAGATGGGGCAGGTAGCCCTTCCCTGGGATTACGATGCCTTTCCGGAAGTCGTTGTAGTTCAGCCGGAAGATCTATTCGACTGTGATGTACTGGTGTTCGTCGCTTCGAAAGGCATTCCGCCGGTCGGTTCACAAGTGCAGGATGTCCGTATGGCACAATTCGGGGCCAATGCCGCTTTGGTATGTTCGTATGCCCGGAAAGCCCGGCTGCAGGGGTTCAAAGGATTATGGGCTGCCGTTTCCGATCCGGTCGATCCGTTGGCAAAAACAGCTTATCTGGATAGTAACCTGGATGATGAAGGAAACTGGGACGGGCTGGGGTTTCTGCCGGAACAGGTACAGGGATACGGGCTGGGCGTCATGAATGCCCGCGCGGCATATTACGCGAAAAAGGATGAGCGGTTCGCTTCATTTCTGAAAGAAGGCCGCGCATTCGGTCCGCATGGAGAGGGTTTATGGATCGCAGATTCCCCGTCTGATTACCATGAGGAACTTTCCCGTGAGCTGACAGAACTTGCAAAGACCGCCAATATGAAAATGCGTGACCTTGGGTTTAAACCTTATGCGGCACCGGCGCTCTCTTCGGGTGCTTTATCCCTGCTGCTGACACTGCGCGGGGAGTGGCATTATGGTTCTGTATTTTTGGATGGGGTCTATATGGGATGCAGAAATCGATATACACCCTATGGAATCGAAACTGAACTGATTCCTTCCATTCCCGATCCGCTTTATGCACATCTGCAGGATGCAGTCAATGCACTGAAAATGATTATTTGAAAGAGAGGTTTATCCATGGCTCTGTATATTATTAAGATTTACACAGAAAATTCTGAAGACAACACCCGAATTGACAGTGTATTGACTTCCGCCTTGAGAGATTTTAAATACACTACCATAAATAGTGTGGATGAAATAGATCCTGCGCAGATCGAAGGTGCGCGGATGTTATTCGCTGTTTCTTTGGGAAAATACGGTGTAAACAGCACTTATACTCGGCTGCTTTTCAAACTGCGTTCGGAGACTGATTTTCTGAAAGGCTGTATATCCGCCATCCTGATTGACGGGGATAGTGAGCTTTATACGAAATCAACCGGAACAGAACTCGCTTTTGCTCTGAATGCTGCCGGTTCCGCGATTATCGGAAGGCCTCTCGTTGAAGGAACCGGATCGCTTTACAATTACCGTGTCCAGGCCAAAGTACTTGGCGTCAACAATCGCGGCGCTTATCTTGCGGCTGTACGGGATCTGATAGACCGCCTGGTCAAAATGAAATTGCCCAAACACGAAAAACCGAACCTGCTGGTTTTGCATGCATCATCTCATCGTACATCCAATACCCTGCAGCTTTGGGAACAGGTTTCCAAACGGCTGGAAGACAGTTGTGAAATCAATGAAATCGGACTGCGGAACGGCACGATTTCAGATTGTTCCGGCTGCCCTTATACGATGTGCATCCACTTCGGTGAAAAAGGACGATGCTTTTACGGCGGACTGATGCAGGAAGAAATTTGGCCGGCGGTTCTGCAAGCTGATGCACTGATAATGCTCTGTCCGAATTATAATGACGCACTATCAGCGAATCTGACAGCTTTTATCAACCGGCTGACCGGTCTTTTCCGGCAGAAACGCTTTTATGACAAAGCCGTATTCTCCATTATCGTTTCCGGTTACTCCGGAGGGGATATCCTCGCGCGTCAGCTGATTTCCGCATTGAACATGAACAAATCTTTTTACCTGCCGCCGCATTTCGCTCTGTTGGAAACAGCAAACGATCCCGGTGAAGCGCTCGCTCTGCCCGGGATCGACGGAAAACTTGACATTTTTGCGGAAAATATCCGGAATACGCTCATATCCTGAGCGTATTCTGACCGCTTAATCGTGATCGAAAATTGCCTTTTTCTCAAGGATATCTGCGTATTGGTCTTTCCATTGCTGATGCCACACGGAATGGTCATAAACATCCAGTGATTCCCGTTCCATATCGATTTCGATCAGAAGGTCGTAACGGTTATCACGCTCCACCACATTCGGATAAAGCTTCACGGCATGGATACCGGGAAGCTCTGTAGTATGATCAAAGAGCGCCTGGATCTCCGGAATCAATTCCGCTTTCCGGGCTTTGGAGATTTCCGGCTTATATTTGATAAGGATATCGTGTTTCATTGCGGCACCTCATACTGAAAGAGTTCTGTCGATCCATTCGGAAATTGCATCGAAGAGTTCCTGTTTCTGCGGTTCGTTATGGAGTTCATGGTAACCGCCCTCAAAGCATTTATATGTCACATTTCCTTTAAGGTTGATTGCGAAGTTTTCAGCGGCGACCGGATCGACCAGTTTGTCTTCCGTGCCTTGTGCCACAAAAAGGGGAACCGGATATTCCTTTTTGTAGGATGAAAGAAAGTCGCCCCAGTCCATCAGGTCTAATCCCAGTGTTACGGATACTTTATCGTGAACCAGGGGATCATTCAGATATTGATTCACAACATTCTTATCGTGGGAAATTCCATCCGCCGGCAGACCGTTTGAAACGGTAAGGTTTGGCGCTATTTTCTTTAAGGTTCGCAGTATTTTCACAACTGCCGGTTTCATCGGGTTTGCCATGCCGACCGCCGGACTGGTCGCGATGATCCCGGTCACCCCTTCCGGATACTGTGTGCCGTATGCAAGCACCACTCCACCGCCCATTGAATGTCCGTAAATGATCACGGGGATATCAGGCGATTGTTCCAGCAGTTCCGCTTTCAGGCTGCTGATGATGGAAAAGGCGTCCTCATACTTCATACAGCCGCGCTTTCCCTCACTTTTTCCATGACCGATATGGTCGAATCCGTATACACCGCATCCGATCCCGGTCAGAAACTCCGCGACATGCTGATACCGCTCACAGTATTCACCGATCCCGTGAACCAGGATAATATTCACCCGCGGCGTCTTATCCGGCAGCCATGTTTTTGTGTAAATTTTTTTCCCGTCATTGGTTAACCGGGTTCCGTTTTGTTCCTTCATAATCACCTCCGATTTTTTTAAGGAAGCGCAGAATTTTATATAAATACATCAGGTAAAATCTCTGATAAGTTTAAGTGCAAATCAGGAAAGTTCACCAAAATGTATCAGACAGCATTCCGTATTTCTTTAAGTATATACCCAATCCATTGTTTTTTACAGAGAGGAAATCATACACTTTCAGGAGTATAATAACTTTAATATATAGCAGCTCATTGATTTGTGGAGAATAATATGGAAGAAAACCAAAACAACGGAAAAAATATAAATGGGGTCGCACGCTCAGCTCTGATCCTGGGCTGTGCCATGATTTTTTCACAAATCTGCGGGTTGCTTTCAAAATCGATACTCGGCTCAACATTCGGAGCCTCGTCGGATGTTGATGCTTACCTGGCTTCAAACCGTCTGACAGAGCTGATCTTCAACCTGATGGCAGGAGGTGCGCTTGCCAGCGCGTTTGTCCCGACTTTCAGCGCCATGCTTGACAAGGAAAACGAAAAAGAAAAAGCATGGCTGTTAGCCTCCCGGATCGGAAACTGTCTGTTCCTGGTTTTACTGTTTCTGTGCGTTGTGGGATTCATTTTCGCCGAACAGGTAGTCAAATACATACTCGTACCGGGCTTTTCCCTGCACGATCCGGAATTGCAGGTACTGACCGTCAGACTTCTGCGCATCCAGCTGCCATCCGTACTGGTTTTCGGCATCAGCGGACTGATCATGGGAATATTGAATACCAACGGGAATTTCCTCTTCCCCGGACTGGCTCCCGCGATGTACCAGGTGGGCATTATGATCGGGGTCACGGTACTCTCCAAACCGCTGGGAATTGTCGGGGTGGCACTGGGTGCTGTATTAGGATCTGTCCTGCATTTCCTGATCCAGTTTCCGCACCTGCTGCGCATCAAAGGAGCACATTACTATCCATCCCTCGGGCTGAAAGATCCCAACGTGAGGGAAATCGTTAAATTGATGATCCCTCGGCAGATCGGCGCTTCGGCTGTCCAGCTGAATTTCCTTGTGGATAACTATCTGGCATCCTTCCTTGCTCCCGGATCGATCTCCGCTCTGAGCTGGGGACTGTCACTGATGCTGATGCCGCAGGCTGCCATTGCCCAATCCGTCGCAACGGTCTCGCTGCCGATGTTCTCCGTGCAGGTTGCCCGCGGGGAAACCAAAGAGATGCGCTCCTCACTGGCATCCGCGCTCCGTCTGGTGCTGATGCTGGCAATACCTGCGACTGCCGGTCTGGTGATCCTGAGCACGCCCATCGTACGTCTTGTTTTTGAGCGGCGTTCCTTTACGCCTGAAATGACGGATATGGTGGCCTGTTCCCTGATCTGGTACGGCGTCGGGCTCATCGGACACAGCGTTGTGGAAGTCGTATCCCGTGCCTTCTACGCGATGCATGACACAAAGACCCCGGTGATGATACTGTTTGCATCCATGGTTCTGAACATGCTGCTGAACATCGTGCTTTCCAGATTATTCGGCGCTTTGGGAACCTATCCGCACGGCGGCCTGGCATTGGCAAATTCAATTGCTACCGCTCTGGAAATGTGCGCGCTGCTGTATTTTATGAATAAAAAGCTTGTCGGGCTGGAAGGCAGACGCATCTGGGACGGAGTTTTGCGATGCACTGCCGCGGCGGTTGTCATGAGCATCGGGCTGCTCATCTGGCAGCATTTCGTACACGCGGGAGCGCTGCTGACCGTGGCTGGCGGGCTTGTGATCGGTATCGGGCTCTATTTCCTCGTATGCGTCCTGCTGAAGGTGGATGAACTGAAGATGCTGAAATCACTCATCAAGCGGTAATACAAAGATATTTTCCGGCTTTACAGAGGAAAACTTAAATAAAAAATCGGAAGCGAGCACTCCCGATTGTGCGCTGGGGGGGAATCGAACCCCCACGGCTTGCGCCACATGGCCCTCAACCATGCCTGTCTGCCAGTTCCAGCACCAGCGCATACAAGAATTATTATATACTTTCGGCCTGTCTTGTCAAGAATATCAGTTTTTTTCATTACATTCTCACCTGTACATTCCGGCAGATTTCAGACATACACTGAATACGGCCTTTGTTCACCTGAGCAGGGAAACGATGCTATAATACACCTGAAGGGAATCCGAAAAATGGGGAATGAATCAGGTCAATGGATCATGTACGGATTGCCCGATGATGATCCGGAATGCGTCCATAATTTTGATGAAATGACCACCCTGGTCGAAAGGGTCGGATTCCTTCCTCTTTTCCGTAATGAAATCGAAGGGTTCTCCGTTGAAGAACATGCGAATCCGCACTACTGGTGGACCGGTGACAGCGAGCGGGATCCATGGGAATGGCGTAAATATGCCGCACGGAGCCGAGAAATGGCGTACGGAAAATTCTTTGGCGGCAAAGCGGGGATGATTTCCCGGGAATGGCTCCCTCTCTTCCTCTCCTTCCGCCGGAACGGCTATGATTTTGAGGATTACTGGTATACCGGCCGCGCCCAATTCCGTCAAAAGAAGATCATGGACTGCCTGACCGGTATCCCGGAAATGCCCGGATGGCAGCTGAAACGCGAGGCTGGATTCGGGAAAACGGGAGAAAAGAACTTCGACGGAACGATCACTGCACTGCAGCACATGCTTTACGTCGTGGTCTCAGACTTCCGCCCGAGGAAAAACAAATACGGCTTTGACTACGGCTGGGAGGTCTCCGTATATGCCCGGCCTGAGGAGATATGGAGGCCCGGACTCACCGAAGAATCATACCGCCTTACACCCGGTCAATCATACCGAGAACTATACGCATTAATGAGAGATCTGTATTCCTCGGCAGGCGACACCCAAATCGATTCTCTCATAGGCAAACGACCGGAATAAACAAAGCCTGTATCCCGAAAAAACTCATCTTGCGATTTTCCGATATTCCTGATAAAATTGGATCATAAATAAAACACCTGACAGGGGGCAGAACATGATCCATACATCAGTTTCACACAAAGTATTGTTTGCAGTTCTTGCTGCGGTTTGTCTGATCACCTCCTTTGCCATGATCCATCCGGTCCATGCGCAGGATGTCCCGGAAGAGGCGGATAAGGCTTTTCAATCCATGCTCCAAAAGCTGAATAAAGACGGAATCATTTCCACTACCAACGGCGATTCCACCTACTGGGGAGACTACACGGACGAGTGGGCTCAGATCGGCTGGTACCAGTGGATCACCTTCGAACATTCGAACCGTTTTGTCTTTTCCGCGAATGTTTCCTGGGATTCTGCTTCCCAGACCCCGAACAATTTCGAATCCGGATGCGGGCTGATGTTCAACATCGGGAACGGGAATTCCAACCACCTGCTGGCTTCGATCCGCATGGATGGCATGATCTATTTCACCGGTTTCCGGAACAGCAGTTACCTTTCCTATGGCACCTACCGTTACGGGAAAAACTCGATAAAAGGGTCCGCTGATTTTGTGGTCGCTGTCGACAATGACAAAGCGACGGTTTATATCAACGGGGAACGTGTGGTCCGCAAAGCCGAATTGCCGATCATGGGCGACGGCGTAGGGCTGAGCACGCTTTCCGGGACGAACAAGGACTTCGGTACCCGCTGCACATGGAAGGATATTTTCTTCTATACCTGGTAAACAATCCTGAGAGGGAAGAATCACGGAGCGGCTCATTCCGACATGACGCCGCTCTTTTTTTGCGTGCGGAACGGACCGCGCGGACGTCAGCCGGTGATGAAAAGAACGCTCCTGAATACGGAAAAGCAGACCGCCGCTCACTTCCGTTTCTTCCTCTTTTTCTTTATTGGAATATTCTGTATATTATTCTTCCGCCGCGCGTCTTCCTGCCGGTACCGCCGCCAGCGGTCGTGCAGCTTTTCGGGCGGATCCCCGATGATCTGCATGATCTCGGAATCTTCTCCCCGCTCCTTTGCTTTTTCGATCAGCGCCTTTCTCAGTTCCGGCAGGCTCATGTTTTCGGCGGTGCTTTGGTTCTTCTTATCCGGGGCTTCAGCGGATTTCTCATTTTTCCGGGAATCGGAAGGCGCCGCGGAACCGCCGGAAGCGGCCTTGTTTTCCGCTTTCTGCTTTCCTGCTTCTTCCTTCACCATTTCCCGCTGCTGTTCTTCCTGCATGCGGAGGATCTTGTCACTATAATACCGCACGCGGGCTTCATGATTCCGTTCCCGCTTGATCTGGCGGGCGTAGCTGTCCAGCAGCGGCAGGGCTCTGTTCCACACCTTCAGCACTCTGGGTTGACTGACCGGCTTGCTGGGACCGGCGCTGTTTTTCCCACTGCACTGCCGCTCCCGTTCCAGGAGCGTTTCGATTTTGATCTTGCCCTCGCGGATCTTCCGGCACTTATCTTCTGTCGCCTTGATCCGCTGACCCAGCGCGAACCAGCGCAGCTCCCAGTTATGCATCGGGATGCTGATGAGCCCGGCTTTATCATATATTTCATCGAAGGCTTTGCCGCATTTGCGGAAATAGTAGCTGGTCAGCCCGTAGAGGGCAGGTAGGTTCATGGTCTTGAGCTTGGGGAACTCGGCGCCGCCGGCTTCAAGCACGGTTTTGGTGAGGCAGAAGCTCCCTGCGACGCGGATGATCTTCTCCAGCTGCCTGCAGGCGACCGGGAACCAGTCGGACTGCCGGTTGAAAGTGCCGGCATGGTTATGCAGGATGGTCAGATGGTTCCAGATCTGTTCCGCGGCTTCCTCAAATTCCAGCCCGTCATAGGAGAATTCTTCCAGCGTTTCATCCGGAAGCCGGTTCGGATCCAGCTTCTTTTCGGATTCGGGCAGCTCGGACATGCCGAAGAGCTCTTTCAGCTCTTCCGGCGTCATGCTGCTCATCGGGATAACGCTGTGGATCGGGTACATCTCTCTCCTGCTTGGCGGGTGATCATCTGTCAGCAGTCAGCCAATAGTGGGGAAACATCAGTCACCAACAACCGGACACCAGCCACGATATATAGTATCTATTTTCTATATTTTATATCATTATATCGCCATTCTCTGATCTGTCAACAGATTTTCTATGAATTTTCTAAAATAGTGACAAACATCATCCTTCTGAAAGATGATATGAACACATCAAAACAGGGACAGCCCCATAAAGAGACTGTCCCTTCTGATGTTTGCTTCGCTAATCCGGCAGATCATGCGGAAAATGAAGCTGAGGAAGCTCCCCGCATGAATTGTCCGGCGCGGATACCGGTGCTGCTGGCTGTCGGTGATCAACGTAATACCTTCCCGCGCTGCCGGTTTTTAAAGAAATACGGAAGAAGGTATGAAGCCTTCTTCCGTATTGTTGTTGCTGATAAAATGAATTTACTTTATCAGAGGTTACTTGTTATTGAATGACGGAGCGCCATAATACGGTTCCGTATCGCTGCCAAAGGTATAGAAATCGATACCGTCAGACTCTTCGACAGCAGATTCTTCGCCAACAGGTTCAGCGGTGGTGGCAATACCCTTCTGCTCGGGGTTATTCAATTCGAAGCCATCCTCCGAAGTTCCATCAACCGGGACATCGATAAAATCATCTTCGGTTGGTTCGAAGTCATCGAAGCCTTCCGATGCCATCATAAAATCTTCAGGCATTTCATCGAATTCCTCTTCTGGTTCTTCTAATTCATTTTCAGGGATATCCGGATATTCTGCCGTCTCTTCCGCTTCAAGCAGTTCAAAGGCTTCCTGTTCCAACAGATCTTCCTCTGTCAGGTAATCTTCCAGTACTGTATAGAATTCATCGGTATTCACAATCTCATTTGATTGTACAAATTCTGTTGCCAGGTCACTGCCATCAATGGATTTCGTACCATACAGGTTCTTCACCGTTATACCCGGAGAATAGACTTTCTTTCCGTTGACTGTTTTGTACTGCATAATATAGAAAGTATATAGTTGGTCTTTTGTCAGGTCTTTCGTGCAGCTTACACCCTCTTTTTCACAGCACTGTTGGAAGTTTCCTTCATTAATACGGTATAACACCGAAATACCTTTAGCGTCAGATGACTTTGTTATCGTAAAGGTCCAGGTCGGATCTCCCGCATGGATCTTGGCATCAGCAGGTCTTGACATTGCGGAAACTGTTGGCGCCGTGTATTGTACCGCTACTCCGGAACCGTAATGCCTGACGTTGTTGATGATGTTATAATGCATCACATAAAATTCATAGTTCTTTGCCTGGGACAGATTCCCAATAGAACAATAATTATCTGCTTTCAAACAGCCATTCTTCACGCTGCCGCCGACTTCCCGATATAGAACCCGAATTCCTCTCGGAGTGGATTTCTCTTTCGTTGAGATAACTGCTGTGGTCGCATCTGTAAACTGTACTGTCACTTCACTTGGTATTGCAACCGGTACAAAATATACGGGCTTTCCTTTTCCGCCCAAAACCGTCTTGTTGTTATATATCCGATAGGGTCTCGCATATACATAATAAAGCTTGGCATTTTCCAACCCTGAATAATTTAAAACCGTCTTATTCCCACTTAATGTCTCTTTCGCCACACGGCTCCCTGTTGATGCGTCAATTATGTAATAACTTACGCCATCCATACCGCTCATATATTGGGAATTCAGCTTTACACCCAATGAAACCGGCTGCGCTGTCAGTTTCGATATTGTACCACTCGGCATTCCGTACACTGTTACTGTATTGCTCTTGTTGCCTGCTGAATCATATTTGTAAATTGTCAGCTTGTACACATGTCCATTGACCATGCCGCTTCCGCTAATATCTATCGTTGTTGTAGAAGAAGACTGAGTAGCCTTAATTGTGGGACTTACGGTTTTCTTTGCGTCTATATCATAGACAGTTATTTTATAGCCGCTGGCTGCATTGTCCCTTGCTGTTTTTAGAGTAATACCGGCATTCGTTCCAAGTACATTTCCTTGGGATATCGATAGTGTACTCATCGAACCACCAGATGCCTTATTTGTGAAAAGTTTGACCTTCCCGTCACGGCCGATATTGGAGCCATTGACAATCATACCATCGCTGCCTGTTGCCGCGGTGAAAGTATAAGAACCACTTGTTGATCCATTTTCATAATAAGCATATAAGTATCCGCTGGTAATGGTACATGAAACAGTAACCTTCGTCCTGCTTGAAACCGTCAACGGTGTTGACAGCGGAATCAGATAATACCCCGGCGCGCCCGTGGTAAAGCTCTTCGTTACCGAATTACTTCCGGCACTCACGGTAAATTTAAGACCTAAATCCGATTCTTCCGTGAAATATCCGATGGCCTGTATCGACTCGCCGCCATCCACATAAAATGACTGTGACAGTCCATTGGAGGCATTCGTCCAGTAATAAGCTGGGCTGTTATCGTAAGCGTAAATATGGTCATAGCGCCCCGGCTTCGCGTCATATGCATACGCGTATTGATCCAGACTCTTATCATAATAAGAAAGCCAGAAGTAGCTGTACATGCTGTAGCCGCTCCCGCCCCAGCTGTTCCTGACGAGCCAGGCACCATTGCCTTCCGGCGTTCCGGAACTGAATTTACTTTTGGAGAAACTATCATCCCAGCCAACAATCGTAACTTCATGATCCGTACCGCTTTCAGTAGGGACATAAAAAGAATTATTGATGGCATCGTAATAATTTTGGCTCGAATAGTAAGCAATTACTACCGCGCCATGATCCATAATGGCTTGTTTGACAGCATTTCTGTCACTTAAGATATCATAATAATAAATCCCGGTGATCGTATAATCTCCGTTACGGCCTGTGGAAGCAGCCGGCGCATAGCTGGCGGCACTGCTGTAAGGAGCAGCGGATTCCTTGACCGGACCAAGCATATTAAAAAGCGTGTCTGCAACTCTATTGGCAAGACCGCCATGGTTGAGGTAATCGGTTCCGGAGGGAACGCCGGAGATGGTATCACCGGTATTTAATCCCTTTTCATCAGTAAACTGATGATAGGAAAAATAAGCCAGATGAAGCTCGGAAAGGTCAATGCTGGTGGTGGCATTGCCATCATGAATCAGGTCTGCCTCAATAGCTGCAATCGCGGCATGCGCCCAGCAGGTGCCATAAGGATACTGACCGCGGATCGCGGGCAGGACGCCTTTTGTATATCCGTTATAGCTCGACGGAAGCGCTGTATTCTCTTCAAGTTCATTTCCTTCAAGTTCATTCCCCTCAAGTCCTTTGTCCTTTACCACAATGGGGTGGTTCTCTTGTTCAGAGATAGGATTCCGCGGAGGAATGGGAAGTGTATCGAGAACATTAACGATGATCTCCGGAAGCTCCAATCCGGAAGCTAACTTATATTCTCCGAAATTCGGGAAGAAATGAAAGACTTCCAATTTTTCATTGTAGTCTTCCCGGCAAATCCAGGTGACATCGACAGTCTGTGTGACATAACCGCTTACACTCGTGAGGATGCGGGAACCTCCCGGATTCTCCTCATAGATAGCCTCTCCACCCAGCCATACGGTAAGCTGTGAGGGGAACTCTTTTTCAAGTTCAATCATCGCGTACTTGTATTCCGTATCGATCGTTGTTTCATAATCCGCGCGTTCGAAACCTGTTATGACACTGCTGTCATAAAACTGAACACTTTCCGCGAACGCTGAAGCTGACAATATCATGATCCCCGCAAGGACCATTAAAAACAAAACTTGCATTTTACGTAAATAACCCATAATACTCTCCTTCAAAGGGTTTTGATTACCAAAACTCTAAATACAGTTATTACAAAAAATGCAAGTTTTATACCAACTACGAATTTTTACGATATTATATATTTAATATAGTATTATTTATTTTAAATTCTTATCGAAATAACAAATCAACATTTTATATAATAAAATAAGGGAAGGGAAAATTATTAAGAAACAGTGAGAAAAAAGAGATTGCAAAGAATAGTCTTTTTATGCTCTTCTATTTGCCTGATGTTAATCGCGGCGAAAAATGTCCCGAGAATAGATTTTTTCTTTCACATCCGATAATTCTCCTGTGATCCGGTTAGCGGCTATTATATCAGATCTGTTTTTGAATGACTCAAAATCATTGACGATCTCAAATCCTTCATAATCCGGTTTGTTCCAGGTAGGTTCAAAAATAATAACTTTCGTACCTGAAGCAGCAATATTCCTCATTACATAAAGCGTGCTGCTTTCACGGTAATTATCTGAGCCGGATTTCATGGTCAGCCGATAAATCCCGACGCACTTCGGATTTTTAGAAAGAATTTGATCGGTTATGAATTTTTTTCGAATGTCATTAGATTCTACAATCGCGCTGATCAAGCTTTGGGGTGTATCCGCATACTCTGCCAAAAGCTGTTTTGTATCCTTCGGTAGGCAATACCCACCATACCCAAAGGAGGGATTATTATAAAAGTCGCAAATACGGCTGTCCAGACAAACACCGCGGATGATTTCATCGGTATTCAATCCTCGAGTCTCTGCGAAATTGTCCAACTCATTGAAATATGCCGCCCGCATAGCCAGATAGGTGTTGGAGAAGAGCTTCACAGCTTCGGCTTCAGTAGAGTGCATGAACAAAACAGGTATGTTCTGTTTTACTGCACCTTCCTGCAATAAGGAAGCGAAAATCTTTGCCTTTTCAAGCAAAGATTCATCTTCCAAACGCGCTCCGATGATTATTCTCCCGGGATAAAGATTATCATATAACGCATGACCTTCCCGCAAAAATTCGGGAGAAAAGAATAGGTTTTTATCCGGAAGTTCATGCCGCATCCTGCGGGTAAAACCGATAGGAATCGTTGATTTAATAACAATCGTTCCTTGTTTGTTATATTTTCGTATCGTATGGATGGCAGTTTCAACAGAGGATGTATCAAATTTCTTAGAATCAACATCATAATTGGTAGGAGTTGCTACAATAATAAAATCAGCATCTGAATAAGCAATCTCAGGATTTAATGTTGCATGGAGATCTAGTCGCTTTTCTTTCAGAAACTGCTCAATTTCCGCATCCCGTATCGGTGATATACCTTGATTAATCTTTTCAACCTTATCAGGAAGAATATCCACCGCATAAACACAGTGATGCTGCGCCAATAAAACGGACAAAGAGAGTCCGACATACCCTGTCCCCGCTACGGCAATTTTCATAAGTTCATTTTGCCTTTCTTTTTTCAGATTGAGAATATTCTTTATACCATTCCACAAATTTCCGTAAACCTTCCCGAATATTTACCTTTGGGGTAAAACCAAAATCCCGTTCCAATGGTCCGGAATCAGCGTAGGTTACAGGAACATCACCTGGCTGCATAGGAACCAGCTCACGATGTGCTTCAAAATCGTAATCTGCCGGAAGCAATCCTGCCCGTACCAATTCTTTTTGGAGAATATCTACAAAATCAAGCAGGTTTTCCGGATTTCCGCCGCCGATATTATAAACCTTGAAAGGAGCCACAGGAAGCCCGTCAGGACCATTTTTTTTCTCGGGCGGGCAATTCATCACCCGGGCAATACCTTCTACAATATCATCGATATACGTAAAATCCCGTTTGCAATTTCCGTAATTGAAAATTTTAATGGTCTCACCTCTTAGGAGCTTCTCTGTTGCGGAATAATAAAACATATCCGGACGTCCTTCCGGCCCATAAACGGTAAAAAACCGCAGCCCGGTGCAGGGAATATTGTAAAGTTTTGCATAGGCATGTGCCAGTAATTCATTGGATTTTTTTGTTGCCGCATAGAGATTATATGGGGTATCAGTTTTGTCATCCGTAGAATAAGGAACCTTTTGGTTACCGCCGTAAACAGAACTGCTGGAAGCAAAGACAAGATGTTCCACCGGATGGTGCCGGCAGGCTTCGAGAATGTTATAGAATCCAATAATATTAGACTCGATATAGGAATCAGGATGGTCAATACAATACCTTACTCCAGCTTGAGCTGCAAGATTCACAACAATATCCGGGTGATATTTCTCAAATACATCCTTGATCTCACTTTTCTCCGCAAGATTACCCTGAATAAATATATGTTTACATGTGGATTTTTCGGTGGTACTTTCAATTTGGTGTAGGCGGTACTCTTTCAAACGCGGATCATAGTAATCATTCATTGAATCAAAAGAAATAACTGTTCCGCTATCCATTTTGGATAACAAACGCCGTACAAGGTGAGATCCGATAAACCCTGGAGAGCCAGTAACAAGAATATTTTTTTCATTAATATTATTTAGTAATCCAGACATAAAAATTTGCTTCCCTGTATATTGATTTCTGATCACATTCATGTCTGTATGAGCAAAACAGAAAACAATAAGTTCTTTTAGTTGATGTTTTATATTTTTTTCTGTCCTCTACAACAAAAAAACCAGTTTCTTATAAAATCGATATTATCCATATTTATAAAAATGATTCAACTCGGTTTTTCCGATATATCTTTAATTATTAACAAACCGTAAGAAAATTAATTTTCTTTCCCCTTCGTAGATTTCAGGTTTAATACGAATCTTTTGATTTGTCTCTTTATTCTTACTTTAATTTTTTCAGTTAGATATTTTTTTGTCAGCTGTTCCCATGTCAGCATATTCATATCATCAAAGAAACAATTTCTCTCATTCGGACGAGTTACAGATTTGAAATATGCGGAATTATGGGAAACAGCCTGAGTTGTATCCACCGAAACACTTTTTATAAATGGCTGGATTTTTTCGAATAAGCTTTTTCCTTTATTTGTATGAATGATAACAAGAGAAACTCCTAAATCATCCGCTATTTCTCGAGCAACAGTCTCAACACCCCAGAAATCACCAATCGTAATATCAGATTGATAACCGCTGTTCTTTATTTCGCATTGATAACAGGACTCTCTCAAACAATAATTCTTTAGGAACATCCGAATATAAGGATCGTCTCTCATGTTTCGGTAATATCGAATTTTCTCTTTTTCAAGATCAAACCCAAATTCTTTCCACCCTTTTTCTTTATGGCGAAAATTGACAGAAACGATTTTTCCAACATGTTTTTTTTCAATATAATCCAGATACTTCTGCCATAATGCAGCCGGAGGTGTTCCATGGCAGATTACATCAACACAAAAAAGATTTTCATAGTCTTTACGAAGGAAAGATTTCAAACCTGCAACCTGGCACGGAGTTCCTGTAAATAAAACTTTTTGTCTGTTTTCAAGATGATTCTTTATTTCCGAAAAACAAATGCCGGTATCACTTTGAATATATTTTGATCCTCGTAGTTTATATAATTCTTTTGATTCTGTTACAGCTACATGTCCTATTGAACGGAATTTATTGGTAAAGGCAGCACCGTAAACTACCCCATCTCTGGTAAGAATCTGTTCCGAAAGTAAGCTGAATATTCCGCCAGAAGAACTTTCATAACGTAACTGATATTCAATTGCCTTTGCGCCCCAAGCTTCTTCTATTAAATTGATTTCACCGTAGCTGTGATTAAGAATTGGACAGACTTTTTCGCAAAGGTTACACCGAGTACAACAATTATAATTTATTTCTGGATACAAAAATCCTTCGGTATTTACTACAAAATTAATACTTTTCTTAGGACATATATTTTTACATGCACCACAACCACAACACTTTTTACCAACAATTTCTATCATTTTTATAATCCCAACAAGTTTATTAATTAGAATTCATAAAATTATCAAGAATAACAGATAAAGATAGAAATACTTTATCAATATGTAGATTTTTAGTTAGCATATGAGTTATGTACCCAATTATTGAAAAAAGAAAATACAAAACATAAATAAAACCTAACCAGCACACTATAAAAGAAGGAATTGTTTTGATCCAATTAAATCTTCCACCAAAAATATTATCTAAAATTAATGGATGACAATGCAAAATATAAACATCAAAAGAA
Source organism: uncultured Chloroflexota bacterium (assembly GCA_902786265.1). Classification (GTDB taxonomy): domain Bacteria; phylum Chloroflexota; class Anaerolineae; order Anaerolineales; family Anaerolineaceae; genus Flexilinea. The sequence goes on from CADACE010000028.1 coordinate 27,713, forward strand.
TATGCGGATAAAAATGTAATCAGATCAGCAAATTTTTTATTGTGAATTCTTATTGTAAATGTATTAAACAACATAAAGATACCAATCGATTCTATAATAATAAAGGGGCCTGTATATTTCAACAGATAATTTGAACTCTTATGAAAGAAATAAAAAAAAATAATTTTAATAATTAGCTGAATTGTTCCCCCACATATTATCAATAATATTGCTGATTTAATTCTCAATTTGATATCAGATCTGTGAAAATAGTGACCTATTGCATAACAAACTGCAAGCCAAAGAAACGAATAACCATTGTTTATATCAAAAAAATCAACTTTCAACAAGGCCGGAATAACTCCTAGTAAAGTCGAAAAAATTATGCACAAGTTCCTTTCTTGTTTTACTGATAAAGACCAAAGCATTTTGTTAAAATAAGGTTGAAATAAAAATAGTGGAACATAACAAGTTATATACCATAATCTCCCTTTTAGAGGAGGAAAAATGGAAATAATAATATCTTTTATTCCCGTAAAAACAGAAGGATCAATAACAATATAAATAATTGTTATAATAATGCAATAAATCAAAACAAATGACAATAATTCGATTATCCGAAAACTTTTTTGTTCATCTTTTTTATATCCAAGATAACCAGAAATTATTGCAAATATATTGACCGAGCTAAAAGCGATAATTTCCAGAATTGTAGAAAACCAATATACAGAACTTCCTTTTTCAGCTGTTTTAAGAATTCCAGTCCGATTAAAATGAAGTGTTAGAAATCCCAACATTGAAAAAATACGACATAAATCTATATTGTATAAACGTGTTTTTTCTACAGTGGACATATAATAATCTCTTTTAAACTATTTGCTTAATCTGTTTTCTATCTTTCTGATAGAGCCTAATAACAATCCTTTTTCTGATTCATTCATACCCCATAACCACATTGATACAGTATAAACGACAGCATACAGGACAGCAAATAACACCAAAGAAAGAAGATTTTTAATTGCTATAAATTTCATAATCAAAAAACCTATGACAGCCGGAAGTATCAGTGAAGGGACAAAAGATATGATATTCTTCCAGAAACGAACAATTTCCAAACCGATCCGCTTATCATAGTACCAATTCATAAATAGAATATTACCAACAAATAATGATATGGCAGTTCCCCAGGCCGCACCAATACCTCCCATTGTCTGAATTAGAAAGTAGGAAAGTATAACGTTACCGATCGCAATAAAGAAATAAACGACAGAACGGGTTTTATGCATATTTTTTGCACGCTGTATTTCGACACCGATATTCTGAATTAAAGGCACAGTTACGGGAATAATCAGCAGCAAAGCGATATAATATGAATCTTCATATCCATTTCCGCCCCAGAAATACATAAAAGGTTTTCCAAAGAATATAAACCCGCTCAAAACCAGCCACAGAATAATAAACTGGACCCTACCGACTTTGATAAATACATTTGAAAGCTCATGATTATCATTATTTTTAGCAACGATGCCGTTCACCTGCGGAACAAAAACAGAGGAAATCGACGTAGAAAACTGTTTATACATGGTATTTATTTGACTACCCAACCCATATATTGCTACCGCTGCCGTTCCTAAATAACGACCTAACATAAATTTATCAACAGACCAGTTTAACTGATCTATGATTTGGTTTAGGAAAATAAAGAAAGTAAATCCCCATATATCTTTAAACAAGCTTAATTTGAAATGAGAAAAAATAAATTTTTCATGCATCTTATGAAACACATAATAAACATTAGCGATCACCTTTGCAATAGTGAGGACAGTCGTAACCGCTACCATTCCAACAGACCCATATCCCATTAATAAAATAGGAAGCGTCAAAAATGGATTGAGAAGATTTTGAAGAACCGTCAGCATCCTCTGAAAGAAAAATTGCTCATGAGCCCCTGTGATACAGGTAAAAACACTGTTCGGAAATGTTAATGCGAGATTAAATATCATTAAGGCCATCAGGATTCTTGCTTTTCCGTATTCCTCAACTGTTAGGCCGCTGCTGAAAATGCCTTCGATATTGTTTATCATCACCGCACCGCATATGACCGCAATCAAAGCAATAATGGAAAAAATGGTCAAAAACATCCCATTCAGACGTGATATCTCTTCTTCATTGTCTTCAGCTTTAAATCGGGAATAATATCTTACATATGCAGCTGTGAACCCCAAACTGAGTAAACTGAGATAAGAAACAACTGAATGAACTAACTGATATAACCCATACTCACTTTGACCCAAAAGACGAAGCATAATGGGTGTGTATAACAAAGAAGATAAAATTTTTATCGCTTCGGAGAGATAAGATAAAATTATACCTGCTTTTTTTTGATTCATATGACAAGGTATCTTTCAAAAATTTTTATTATTCTGATAAAGCATTTTTCAGGTATTCTTTAGAATTATTTATAGCAGTTGCCATGTTCCTGTTTACCTGACTCCAATTAATTGACTCATCATTCTTTGAATATAAATCATCTGCTTTAATATAACGATCCTTTGTTCCCAGCAATTCGACAATGTTTTCCAAGCGAGTATTGAGGGAATTTACATGTTGAGACTTATTCCTCGGAAATGCCCAATATTTAACATTAAAAATCGAAGAAAAAACAATTCCGTGAAATGAATCAGTAAAGAATATATCAGCATTTCTAATTAAATTCAAAAAAGCAATCGGGTCTGCATTTAATATTTGTTGATCTCCAAAGGAAAAATCCATTGATCGAAAACGATTAATTCCATAAGGAATTGTAATTAGTTTCAAGTTAGCCTTCTTACAATAAGAAGTAATTGATTTTCGGTTTTGAGGTATTTCACCCAACAAATACGCAAAAGCATAATGCTGTTTCTTTTCAAAATAATCACCATGACTACATAGCTGCAACCAATCATCTTTCGAAATCAATAATGTTGGGTCAAGAACAAGTTTTGAATCGAGACCTAATTCAGCAAGAATTTTTTTCCCGGATTCTTCACGCACAGACAAAGCATCAAATCTTGAGAGCAATTCCCGGGTTCTTGAATAATTTTCTTTGGGAATGAAGTTTTTTCCAAAACTCGGAGCATAAGCTATCTTCCTCTTTTCATTTTCCACAAAGCCCAGATAATAAATATCCTTGATCATACCCGGGTTATTCTGCTGCCATATAACATCACTTCCGCAGATAAATGAATCAAACAGTTCATTCGTTTCATTGATGTTAGAAATTGAGTACACTTTTTCTGTATGAGGAATATTGTATTCATAAAAGGAGTTAAATTTTGATCCTCTTTTATTTCCATCTAATAAATGATAATAAACATATTTAGAGAATCTTTTTTTTAATCCTGTTTTCTTTTTAATAAAACGAGTAAATAAGTCTTTTTCTTTTGAATTTTTTAGTTGCTCCGTCGTTTTTGAAAATTCAATTGAAATTTGTTTTGCGTCATATCCTAATTTTTGACAAGCTTTAGCGAGAGCATATCCCTGAAGAATTCCACCATAATTGTTTGATCCGTAAACAAGCGAAACTATTCCAATTTTTTTACTTGATATATTCATTTAGAAAGCTTCCTTACCTGTTTTTTCACAGATGATAATTTTCTTCTTACTTTTCCAAGGAGAATCAATTCGTTATCTCTTCTATCACGCAGAAGAGTACATAACATATGTTTCATATCTGAACCACAAAGGAAATCCTTGTAATAATTACTTGCTCTAATTTTTTCAAACAACTCGCACTTTTTCTTGTCATCGAAAGAACTTCCTGAAATTTCTGCCAATTGTCGATTAAGTGATGAGAGACAAATATTTCGGTACTCAGAATAATCCTGCTCGGAAAAAACATTCTCCTCTTGCAGAAAAACCAAAACCTTTTCCCGAACCAAATAATCTGTCTGCGCTTCAATTCTTTTATTATTTAAGTTCATCATGCTGTTAGGATTCATAACATATACATATAAAATATCTGGTATTACAGTAATACTTTTACATCTCTTATATACATCTATGCTTTGAATCAAATCTTCCGCGTATTTTATTTTATAATATTCGTTATATGGTAAACCCTTCAATATATCTGCCCGAACAGCTTTACGCCCCATGCTGTTATATCCGTGATTTTGAAACACCTTTTTATAGAATTCTTTTTTCTTGGATTCTGTATAAGTTACCTCTTCCCGTTCGATCGTTTTCCCATATGTCGTATTATTATAATATCTTTCATAACCATAGATAATACAATCACTCTTCGTTCTTTGGATAGCGTTATAAATTACAGTCAGCGCATTGTCTTTTAGTAAATCATCTGAATCTAAATAAATGAAATAATCACCATTCGTTTGATTCCCTGCATATTGCCGCGCAGAAATCTGGCCTTCATTTTTTTTATGATAACTTTTTATACGCTTATCAAGCAAAGAATAACGATCACATATAATTCCGCTATTATCTGTAGAGCCGTCATCTACAAGAATCAGTTCCCAATGATTGTATGTTTGCCGCATAACTGAATCAATACATCGTTCTATGTATTTTTCAGTATTATATACAGGGACAAGAATACTAAATAAAATATTATCCATAATAACTCACTAAAAGCTAACACATGTGATAGAGCTATTTAGCTTCTATTTTCTATTTTTCTTATCTCCAAATTTCTATCATTTGTTATCAGGGAATGTGGCGGTATTTTGCCTTTTACGACGGAACCAGCCCCTATAACAGATCCTTCTCCAATTTCGGTATCCTTCAGAATAATACTGCCTGCACCAATCCAGCAATTGTCTCCTATCACGATTTTTCCAGTTTTTAATTCATTGTATACTCCATCTGAATCAAAGAGATGATCATGATCATAAACACAAACATTTGGACCAAACCTCGTATTTGAGCCAATATAAGTTTTTCCTCTGGCAATAACTATACAATTTCTATTAAAAAAAACATTATCATTGATTTGTAAAAAACCGCCAGATACCGATACCAAATGGACATTAGATTCTATCTTTAAATGTTTTCCGATAACTAATTTCCCGTTATTACATCTAACCTCGCATCCCCATTTCATTGAAAAAGGCTCATCGATATGAATATTTCTATTTATGTACGTAAATAATCCTCTGATTCTATCAATAAGAAACATAATACATCATTGCCTTTGCATATTATTTTTATTTTTTATACATTGCAGAATACATTCTCTGTGTGGTTCACAATCAATGTAATTTTCAAAACGCAATCTCTTTATTAAGTCTAAATAATTATCAATAATAAAACGATTTAGTCTACCTTTTGTCATTTTTCTCATTACACGATATAGAAACAAATCTCTTATTCCACTCAGATTTTCTACATAATCATAATAGTGTTGATCTACTAATTTACTAAATTCATTTTCAACAAATCCAGGCATTATAATTTTTTCAGATCTTTCATAAAAGCCGAACATTATTGCATCTGCTTCATCATCGGTAGCTTTTCGCACACAGCAACCTGACTTACAAATCGGGATATAGTTTATTTGATTATCTGTTATTTCGATAAGTAATCCTGTTTTCCAGGTCTCCTTTTCACTGTGATCAAACAAAAAGTTTCCCTGCCCATATACGATCGTCCCATTCATATATTTTTCTTCGCAGCCGATGCAGTGACTGTGCTGACAGATAACCAGATGCGCGCCTTTTTGGACAAATTTTCGGCAGCGCTTTTGCAGCATAGGTGTTGGATATCGATAATTCTCTTTTCCTCCATGATACAAAACAATTGTAAAATTGCATTGTCTGCTTATTTCGGTTACGGCATCAAAAGATTCAAGCGGATCATAAGGATTTGCACCGGGATGAGTTTCATCCGCAATTGAAAATTCATGTTCCGCACAGGCATATATGCCAACTTTTGCCCCATTAATATCTAAGATGAAAGGTTTTTCAGCATCATGAATATTCTTTCCGGCACCAACATATGAGATCCCTTGTTCTTCCAACTTTTTTATTGTTGAATATAAACCTTCTTCACCCTGATCCATAATATGATTATTGGCAAGCGTCAGCAGATCGGCTTTCGCGGCCAGATAGCCCCGGATACATTTTGTTGGTGCTGAAAGATTTGGACCGCATTTTTTTATTGGAAACAACGAATCTGTAAGCGGCGTTTCCAGATTGAAGATGCGGTAATCGGCTTTATCTAGGATATCACAAATTTCATTACCGAATAATTTTTCGGCATTACCCTCTTCAAAATCGGGAGTGTTCGATTCTGTCGGTACGAAATCAGCTCCAATAATGATTTTCATTTTTCACCCTGAATCTATAGTTTTAATGTTTCTATGCCCCGGTTCGAAAAGACACCGGGGAGGATGGAGACGATCACAAAAAAAATATACATATAATCTTCAATAAATGTCGTTGTCGGAATACCCATAATAACGATAGCAATATTACCAGCGATAAGAATCGACCTTATTCTTTGATCAGTAATTTTGCCGATTACTTTAAACTGATTATACATCAGGTAAATATATGCGGCCAAACCCAAAAAACCGAAATAATATAAGATGTTCAAATACTGACTGTGCGCAGTATTTACGCTGAATGTTGAGCCTAAGGTGAAATAAGTACTTCTCATTCCGTTACCGAGCAACCAATGCCATCCATTCATTCCATTGATCGCCTGTTCCCATAAATATGTCCGCCCGCTAAAAGTAAGACTCTCGTCAAGAAATCCGTTGATAAACCAGGCATATAATTCGGAATTGACCGAAACAAAATAAAAAAGGATCGCTAAAACAAGAACAAAAGTCGAAATATTACGCCATACTTTTGCGCTTCTTATGATCCTTGTAGCGATCAGAACTGTCACAAAAATGATCACAGTGGCAATTGCCGTCGATACAGCCAAAGAAATTATGAAATACAGACCTGCCAAAATTCCGGTGAAAGCAAGAACCTTATATTTTAAAGAATTGTCCAGAGCTATGATCAATGACAAAATAAAAGAAAAAATAAATATGTTATTTATATGAACACGCGTTCCAATAAAATAATAAAATTTATATGTTGTGATTCCCAAATTATTCGTAGCTGGCTTGAGGGTACCTCCGAAAATTTCTGTGATCGTGTTAATGATTATGATCAAAACAAATAATATGCTTATATTTTCGATTCCATGAAAACCCCGCAATTTGATATAAAAAAAAGTTATGACAACGCTCGAAAATGTTGTAATGAATAATTGAATATAAACGCTGTATGCATTTGCATTTACAATCGTCGCCAAACCGCCCGCACACAGAAAAAGCCATACAGGCAACAGAATTTTGTTTTTTATCAGACCGCATGTTAAAAAAACAAGAATTGCCCAAAGGAAACTGATAAAATATTTGTATCTAACAAAAAAAAGATTAGTGATCCTGCTTGGAAAATAAGAGGTTGGAAATATAAGAATAACCAACATAATAAAACTTATTATTGCATTTTTTGTTTTTATACTCATCAACCACCCTCAATAAACCGTAACGAACTCATATCATGAAAGAAAATGCCGAATGAAAACTGAAAAATCTGAATGCTACTATTCAGCACTCTGCGGCGCCAGTCCTTCTGTTCCGGCTTTACTATGACATCATACCCGGTTCGTTCTTAGCAGATACATCTGAATATTCTTTTTAAATATAATCCGGGCTTTTTAAATACACCTGATTTGTAAGACTGCAGAATTATTTTTTCCCAGATAATAAAATATTCGAAAAACGAAACAAAAGTACAAATTGAATATTTACCGGTCCTTTATATTCATCATTTTTCCCAACTCCAAATCAAATGATTCGGGAATGAATGGTTTGATACCGCTTGCGGGAAAAAATGTAAACTCACCAAACATGATCTTTTTTCTGATTATATAAAAATCAACTCGTAAAAATGGGATGTCCTTCGAAAAAATTTCCGCAATTTCAAGCATTCGATCCAATTCGGCAGGCCTTTCTAATGGAGTAAGACATTGTCTCGCGTTGGGACGCCTGACATCAAGATGCTTCCAGCTTAAATCAAAAAAGTCCTCTGATAAACCTTCTTTCCCGAAACGATCTTTACAGACTAAAATTATCTTCGGAACGCCATTAAAACAATGGATCTTATAATCTGTCAATCCATCCGATGATTCTTCCGCTATATATTCTTCAGCAATAACTCTTGGAGGAACATTTTTATAAGGCCATTCACGCCATTTCAAATAATAATTCGTTTTCAAGCATTTATCGATTTTATGCTTTGCAGTTTCAATATCCAGTTTTTTTTTCTCTTTACAGATTACAATTCCGCCGGAATCATGTGTACATTTGAGGACAAACTTTTCCGGCAGTTTGCTAAATTCAATATCGTCGAAAGAATCCCATACACCCAGTGTCGGAATAATATACTCCTCCCCAATGATATCCCCAACATAGTTCTTTACTTCGTACTTATCCGCCATGGTTGTATACAAAGGATTATGGTCATGAAGTTTGAGCCACTGCAGTTTTTCGTTGAACGTCTGCGGGGTTTCAAGATCCAGATCATAACCTGTTTTGGCATGGTACATCCGCTTCAGATATTCCTCGTCGGGCATAGTATCATAAAAGCCTCTTATCGCAAGCCAGAGAAATCTGTAATCAGGATCACTCATTAGACGAAATAATTTGGAAGGCATATTTGTTTTTATAAATTTTTGCATATACCTTTTTCTCTCAATTATTTTAGTATATTCCCGGTAATCATGTTCATATTGTTTTCTGTTTCGAATTTATTTTATTCCCCAAAATAAGGCTGATTTAATTTCAAAAATCATTCCGGAACAGATAGCTCTTTCGAATACAATCACATTACATCAATCCATTGCTGGGCAATTTTTTCAATTGGATATTTCTCTCTTATTTTTTGACCATTGCTGCCAAGTGTCTCAGCGAACGCCGGATCACCGGCGACCCTGCACATTGCATCAGCCAAAGCATCCACATCTCCGACAGGAACAAGAATACCATTCACATTATTTTCAATCATTGCCCTTGCACCGCCCACAGGACAATCTGTACAAATCGTTGGTGTTCCGATTGCCAAAGCTTCCAACATTGAATTTGAGATTCCCTCATAATTAGAACTCATCACAAACATTGAAGCTCCAGCAATAATAGGAAATATATCATCACAAAAATCGTAAAGTATTATTTTTTCAGATAATCCTAATTGATTTATGAGTTCTAATAAATCATCTTTTAATGGACCATTGCCATAAATTTCCAATGTATAATTATCAAAATATTGGCAAAATTTTGCAAAAGACTTTATTAGCAAAGGGAAATTCTTTTGCAATCTTAATCTTCCTGTTGAGACAATTTTCTTTTCCCTTCTTATATTGTTGAATACCGGAATTGTATCATTTACAGGATTGGGAATTATTACACCTTTTTTTTGAACGTTTCTTGAAAAATACTCCTTTGCTTCTTCAGTTTGAAATATGCATACATCAGCAAAAGTAAAGCAAATATTACGAAATTTTCTATATAGCCGGGATTCCGGATAATGAGAAGGAGAATTTCTTTCAGATATTACAACTTTGTTCTTTATAAATAAAGACAGAATCGAAGCAAAACAGCCGGCAGGCAGATTCAATGCAACTACTGTTGCATCCTGATGATGAGCCAATAATTTTCGCAGCCTTATCATCCTGCGAAATAATCTGAGAAATAATAAATTGGATTCATTTTGTCTGGGCAGAATTTCAACACTATTAAAACTATCATGAATGATTAATCCGCGGGAAGTAATCTTACTTATCGTACAATCCCGCTTTTCCCATTCTTTGATTAGGAGATTTTCTATCCGATATACTCCTGATTGTGTGAACTCAGATGAAACTAAGATAATATCTTTATTCATAATATAAACTTAAACCTCAGAAAACACAATAAAATACTGGTCTTAAAAAATAATAAAGTATTAATAATAAAAGATTTTAAAATTCCATCTTTTCAAATTTTGATTTTTTAAAAAGAATATTTTCAAATGCTAATTTGAAACGATCCACAGATTTTTGAAAATCAAATTCTGTTATTGTATCGTTGATACAAATGACTTTTCCTTTTTGATTTTCAATATAGTCCAGTGCTGCAAGTTCTTTGTCAGGAATGTTAAAATATTTTCCAAATTTTGAATTTCTGGGTTCAAAATTTCCACTGCAAAGATTCCAGTATCGCATTACCCAATGATTAACATCATTATATTGTCTGAATTTATTGAAACATGTTCGATCAAGTTCAAAAAATTCTTTTTCCCAAACAACGTCAAATGTACTTTTTAAATGAGCTTGGGAAAGGTGTGGATTTAAAAATCCGGGAAAACCATTCCATTGAGAACAAAGGAATGTACGAATTAAACCACTTCTATATTTCAAATTATAAATTTTAAAAATATTTTTTTTGAAAATTTTTTTCTTATCAAAATATTTATTGATAATTCTTGTATTATTCACAATAGTATGAGGAATTATTGGCATATCTGGTTTAGGCACTATAGGATTTAGCACAAACTGATCTACCGGTTTTCCATTCAGAAAAAAATCTTCCGGAACAGTCTTTCTTATCAAAAAAACATCATCATTAAACAAGACAAAATGTTCTGAAAGCTGGTCTATTCTGTGAAGATTCAATTCAATAGTATTGGAATTGAAAGTAGGCAGATATTTTTCAGGAACAAAATCTATGTGATTAATTATTTTTAATTTTGGATGATTTGTATTAAGCCATTTTGGCAGATGTCCCCAAGTGATAAAAAAAATATTATTGACCCAGGGAGCGAATTTTTCAACTCCTCTAAACCAATATTGGAGATTATCCCAATCGCGATAGCGGCTCACAGAAGATGTGACAGTCACATCAACTTTAGTTTCTGAATAATTATTCTTTTCCTTAAGCCATGCAGGATCGGAACCATCGACCCAGAGAATAACAAAATCTATTTTATCCACAAAGTTTATCCTTAAAATGATATATTCCTATCTGCAATATATTGATCTATTTCAGACTTACAGCCACACTCGTACACAATTTGTGACAGAAATTGTCCTGCTGCATTACCTTCAACCAAAATCCAACCATTAGATGAATAAACCAAATCCCATCCTACATAACCGACTTTCGGGATCTGAGCAGCCAGTTCTTTTGCTAATGAAACGCATTTATTCCATTCCGGCAGTTGAAATCCAAGAAATTTGATGCCTGAATCCGGATGCTCAATGTATTGATGCAGATATTCATCCCAACCATTACTATTTAAAATACCTGTTTTTCTGTCTATTCCAATAAATATTCCACCTGAACCGCCATTGTCTACAACAGAGCCATTTCGGCCAGTTCTTAAAAAACTCGGACCAATAACAATTCCATTTTTTGTATTGAAAGTTGTAATCCTGACGGTATTTATGGATGTTTCATTGAACTTTTTCAATATATCAGGTTGAGTGATTCTTTCCTCAATAACGCATTTACCTCTTCTCAAAATGCTGTCAAATTGTTGCTGAAGATGTTCTTTCTCAGACTTTTCAATCCATACACCTTTTCCACAAGATGAATTGACTTGTTTGATAACTAAATCGTTATGCGTTTTTGCGAATTCAACAAATTGTTCAAAATCCGAATTATTTTCGACACAAATTACATCCCGCTTAAAATATTTACAAAATTTTTCATATGTTACAAATTTATCGAACAGATATAGCAAATCTTTGAAATCACTCATGATATATTGTAATTCATAACGCATGAGATCAGTAACATAAGTCTTTTTATCTTCAGGAGTTCGCTCTTTCAATCTATAATACTCATATTCATCAGGAGAAAAGCCATATGCTAGACAATTAAAAAGCATTTGGATTTGATTCTCATAAAATTCTTCAGCGGAATATCTGATTTCTGCTTTTTGTAAATAATTTTCATATATTTTTTTTAATTCTGTGGTTTGTCTTGGTCGCTTTTGTTCAAATTCACAAACAATATACGGAATCAAAGAAGCATCAGTTTCTGCTTTTTTGATATATGAGTCCGGAATCAACTTTTTTCTTAATTGCCTTAATTTCAATTTTGAAATTTGATCATGAAGCCATTGGTTTTCTGGCATATTGGTCCGAATAAAATAAACTAATCTCCTGTTCATAATCATTTTTCGTTCCTCTAATTTATCTTGTTATTATTTTTTGTTTAGAATCAAAAATCCATTGAAGAGTAGCAGATAATGGATATGTTGAACTCCATTGAAATGTTTCCATGAATTTTCTACATACGATAGAAGAATTAAATACTTTTTCGTTGGTTTCAGTAGAAAAGAAAAGAGGTTTTTCAAAATAAGTATTATATATAACACATATTTCTTCCATAATTTCATACAGATTATAAGAATTGTTTGTACCAAGATTATATATTTCATCCCATTGAAATGGATTATTTTCACACATTTTCACAATTGCATCTGCGGCATCACGAACATCAAGAAATCCGTAATGTTGGTTACCTGTCATAATATGCAAAACATTTCCGGAAAGAGCCTGATCTATCAGTTTGTTCGTGATACGTTGATCAAATCCGACACCAATCAAACTTGCCAAACGCAGGTTCGTATGCGGAATATCGGCACATATTATGTTCGTCAAAAGTTCTGATGCATATTTTCCCACCGCATATTTCGATTCCAAATTCAACGATGTTTCTTCAGTTGCCGGTTCGGTTCTTTGCTGACTGTAAACACTTTGGGATGAAATGTTAATAACCGCACCGACACCACCATCCGCTGCAGCTTTTAGAAGCCCGGCAATAAAATGCAATCCTTCCGCCATTTTGGTCCCATCCTCATTTCGGGGAAAGGCACAATTCACAAGTACATCAACTTCTCTATAGGACAATGAAGAATATTCTTCAGAAGAAACAATTGAAAGGCGATCATTAAATGATGGAAACAAAGCATGCAGCTTTTCGGCTTGCGAAGTAAGCGCAATAACCCTGTGTTCTGTCATATTTAATAAATCTTCAATTAAATGCCTTCCTAAAAATCCGGAAGCACCTGTTATCATAACGGTTTTCACAAAAGCATTACCTTTTATTTCAAATCCAAAATACGTGCTGGATCAATCCTTACAACCATTTTATTTTCTTCAATATCATATACATTGATATGCTCATTAATATAAGAAATATCTTTTACCATTTCTTTCCTGTTTTCGCAGATCATAATGAAACGCAGCATCAACTGACGCAAAGTATTACCGTCCGGAGTTATGGTTCCGACAGGATAGCGATTTTCAAATTGTATAATGGAAGGAACTTTCAATATAGTCTCTTCCAAGCCTTCGATTCGTCCAACTTCACCGCCTACTGTCGCAAAAGATATAATGCCGGCAGTTTTTCCATAAAGTTCAGGAGACTCTTTTTTCAAATCATAATCACTGGATCCGGTAAGAATAAAATCCACAAGCATATGAATATGATTCTGGCCTGTAATTCTTTCAAGAAAACGGCAGGGACACTCCGCGGCGCTTCGGAGTCCTGCCTCAAAAATTGAAAAAGAATCTTTTTCCGGGTTATAAAATCCCTGCGCGAACAGGATCCCGTATTCAATTCCCAAACTCTCACATAATTTGATCATCTGCGGATCAACTTCTGATTTATATTTATCGAGAAACAGCGAAGGATAAACTCTGGCTAACGGAATAGTTGTAACATTGCCTTCATGAATCTTGACCGGATACCGGTTATCGATACAGGACAAAGCTGCTTTCCCCTTGCAAATCGTATAATGAACCGTAAATTCATATCCGATAACATATTCTTCGATGATAATATGATGAGACTTTGAAAGTTTTTCAGCTTCAGAAATCGCTGTTTTACATTGAGAACTGTCATAACAAAAAGCAACACCGGTTGATGCTGAACAGTCGACCGGTTTTACAACAACCGGATAATTATAATTTTCAAATTCTTTCTCGTTTAACTCAATAGCTGAACCGGAAAAAAAATTTTTGGGACAGGGAACGTTCCACATTTCACAGAGACTGCGAAATTTATCTTTTTTTTCTATTTGTTCCCATTGCTCAATATCGCAGTAAAAACGCAGCCCCAACTCTTTACTCAATCTCATTGAGGAAAGGAGATTGAACTCATGAATACCGCTAAAAATACCATCTACTTTTTTTTCTAAGCAATATTTCTTCAGTATATCAATATCCGCGGTGCTTATATCAGCATATTCATCCGCATGTTGTTTAGCTTCTGACCTTTCCGGCGGATAATAATCGGTAACAATAACATGAGCTCCGTTTGCCCGTGCGTAATCAACAATTTGCGGAGCATAAATATTCGTACCTAAAACGAGCAGTGTTTTTCCGCTGAACTTAGCCATTATTTTCCTTACTTATAATAAAATGCTTTTCACATTCATCTATATAGCATTGAGGAACATCATCCAATGTGATTGCTTCACCACTTTCAGAATAACCGAAAAAAGTGCCCCGGCTTGTATTAGCCCGTGCTGCATTGCTTTTTCTGTCTAAAGTAAAGCGAAGCAACATCCACAACATTTTAATATCCGTCAAAAAACTTACATTTTCAACATACCAGATATCATTTTCAAACTGTTCCTGCCAGGTCCATACATGCCCATAATTTTTCCGCGGAGGACATTCCAACCCGGGACGGACAGCCATTCGCATTTTATGACGCTTGTTATACCTGCCGTAATATTCAGGAACAAGGGGACGAGGACCGATAATGGACATATCGCCTTTCAAAATTGACCAAAAATTCAACAATTCGTCAAGCGATGTTTTACGCATAAGCCTTCCGAATTTTGTGATCCGCTGCGATGGCGGAAGTAATTCACCTCTGGAATCCCGGGTATTTTTCATGTTGCGGAATTTCACAATATGAATGATTTTTCCATTCTGTCCCAAACGCTCCTGGTGAAACAAAAGCGGCATCCCCACATCAAGAAACGTACCAATTGCAATAAACAAATTAATTGGGACGGTAAAAAGTAAAGCCACCGCAGATATTACAACATCAAGGATCCTTTTCCCGTTCTCAGAATAAAATGTTTTTTTGGGATATACTTCATCCAAATGGCTGTTGATATCAGGAAGTCTGTCTTCTGCAAGACGATCTGCAACATACCAACGCATTTGTTTTGTCAAGTCTGATCGTTCCAATGTTATCTTCTCTTTATATTGTCTTTTCTTTATTTGTTTTCAATTATATTTACATGAATATGCTGATTTATATTATCAATGAAATCATGCATCACTTTTTGATTTTGAAATTTGAAAAAAACTATTCCTATAGCATCAGATGCATTATTGAAATAATGAACAGGATCACCCGTTTTTTTATATATATTCTTACGAACAATAAATGGCTCAATTTCCGGACTGAACCAAACATTTAAAAATTCTCCATCCTTATCCGTATGCAGATTATGTGTAGCATAACAATATTCATTTTGTGCTAAATTATCCCCCATAGCCGCGCGAATCGTCATTTCAATGATATCAATATTGAAAATATATCCCAACAAATCCGGTATCATATTTCCGCCATTTCTGGGACCAATATCGATCAGCCAGCATCGATGGTTTCTATCAATAACAAGTTCAACATTCATAGCACCTGTTTGAAACCCTGATCTGGTAACCATTTGCTGAAGTGTCAGTTTCGCAAGCAGTTCATCATCCATAGAAAGATTCAGCGGATAACTTTTCCCTACAGGTACAAGCGGATTTACAGTATCATCTCTGTGACAATTCAAAAGACCCCATAGTGTTACTTTTCCGTCAATAACGAAAATATCACCACCAATCAAATAAGGGTGGGATTTTTCAATGAACTCTTCTATTATGACACGATGCGACCGGGTATAGGAAAAAGCAAATTCAACAGCTGCTGTTAACTCTGATAAATCATAAATTACAGTTACGCCTTTACTGCCACTCGAATCAACAGGTTTCACGATAACCGGAAGACTCATTTCGGATATATCTATTGAATCATCATCTGAAAAGCCTTTGGATTTAGGTACATTAAAACCATTTTCAGCCAAAAATTTTCGAAAAAGATCTTTATGACAAAATGTATTTACCGTCTTGTAAGGATTCCCGGGTAACACCATCTTTTCCGCAACATAAGCCGCAGTTGGAGCCGCAGGATCGGATGCATATGCAACGATGCCATCAATTTTTTCATTGATGGCTACCTGTAAAACTGCATCTTTATCGGTTGTACTAACCTGATAAAAAACATCAGCAAAAAATTGCCCGGGATTATCCGGCAGATAATCACATAAAACTGTAAAATAGCCGAGACGTTTCGCAGTTTCAATTGCGACAACCTGCTGTGCAGACCCTCCCAATAATAAAATTTTTTTCACTTAAATTCATTCACCTTGTAATACGATATCACATATCTCATCTACAATATGTTGTGTAAGATCGGAAAACATGGGAAGTGTGAGAACATTTTGAGAAACTTCCCGGGCTACGGGGAGATCAGCAGCGCCGTACTGCTCCACATAACAGTTCGCCGTATTGGTCAGCGGGTAGAAGTATTTGCGGGCATAAATGCCGTGTTCCGCTAAACGCTCCTTGATAACATCGCGGTTGAATCGCACCCCGTCAAAGACAACGGGGAAGTAGATGCAGTTCCATTCCGTATCCCCGTCCGGACGGGGCAGATGGATGCCCTCGATATTTCCAAGCCGCTCGCAGTAGCGGGCGTCGGCAGCTCTGCGCAGGGCGATCATCTCATCCAGATGGCGCAGATTGCAGACCCCCATGGCAGCGGCGAACTCATTCATCTTGGCATTCGGGCCGACATATGATATATCATCCTCAGTGACGTTGCCGAAATTGCTGATCTGCCGGATGCGGCGCAGCTCCGCGGCATGCTCCGGTTTGCAGGTGACCAGCCCGCCCTCGATGGTGTGAAACACCTTGGTCGCGTGGCAGGAGAACATAGAATAATCCCCGAAATTCCCGATCCCCACACCTTTGTATTTCACATTAAAAGCGTGTGCCGCGTCATAGACCACAACCAGCCCATGACGCTCTGCGATTTGCTCGATCCGTTCCACATCACAGGGGAAGCCATAGACATGGGTGGCGACGATAGCTGCCGTTTTCTCCGTGATCGCTTCCTCGATCCGATCGGGATCCAGCGTATAATGAACCGGTTCGATATCCGCAAAGACCGGAATCAACCCATTGCGGGTAATGGCATGAGTCGTGGAGATGTGCGTATACGGTGTCGTGATAACTTCCGCACCGCGAGGCAGAGAAAGGCTTTGGATCAAAACTTCCAGTGCCATATGTCCGTTGACAAAAGTGCAAATATCCGCAACACCCAGTCTTTCTTTCAATTCCGCTTCCAGTTTTTGCGCAATTGCGCCATGATTGGAAAGCCAGCGGCTCTCCCAAAGCGGTTTGATTTCCTCTACATATTCCTCCAGCGGAGGCATGGAAGACCGTGTCACATTGATTTTGAACTCATCCATACGGGGTACTTCTCCAATTGATTGTATATAGACAATATCAGATTATCGATTTCAGTCTGCAGAAGACAGGATCAGGATGAAGATAAAAGAGTAAGTGCATTCCCAGCCCCTATCGACTGCTTTTGCTATCCCGGATCAACTCCAAGCCGAGAGAAACCTCTGTCGTCCGGTTGAAAATGTTCATTTCGATCACAGCCACGCCCTGGCGGGGTTTGACCCGCTTGATGATGCCTTCCTGACCGAGGAGCGGACCGGAAGTGATATAAACCTGATCGCCTTCCATATAGCCTTCGGAAATATCGATCACTTCCGAATCCTTCATCAGGTTCATCAGCAGCTGTTCTTCGTGTTTGTAGATCGGGCAGTAGAGGTCATCCGTATGAAGGACAACGTTGAAGCCCGGGAACCATTTGATGTTGTCGGCAAATTCTTTGATGGTATCTGTTTCGATGAAGACATAAGAGGAGAAGAGGATGAGCTTCGCGATGTGGCTTTTTCCTTTGAAGTAATGCCGCTTGAGCCGGTAAGGGATCGCGCAGCGCGAATACAAAGCAGAATCCGCGTAGTCATAGATCTTCTGCCGGATGTTTTCTTCCCTTCCGGTGCTGGTCCAAAGTACGTACCACATCTGCCGCTTCGCTCCTTATCAGGGTTCAGGAATCAGGGATCAGAGATATAAGGACACCGCTTCGCGGTATTCATAATTTTCTGATCACCAAACACTAACCACTTTTCTGCTTTTCCCGAAAAACAGGCATGGCTCCGCCATCCGCGGGGCTTTCAGTCCGCCTGCTTTTCACGAATTTCCCACACCGACTGCCGCGGGTTCCGCCCAACGAAAGCAATGTGGGAGCTTCGCTCCTCTCTCCGCCATCAGCACGTGCCGTAGAGTATCAGCAACGGCATTCCGCTTTTGGTTTCATGTCTTCCCTCCCCGGGACAGGCCTCAGCCGCCGGGGAAAACTTATGCAATCAACACATTTTCAGCCCGCAAACACAGCGTTTCCGGGCATGCTGTTACGTTCGGTGAACGTCCGGATCATCCGATGAAGAGAGATTTTTCCGGAATGACTAAGCCATTCCGCCGGAAGTCCGGAAACCGCATGGATCCGATCACCATCCATAAAACCTTCCGACAGATCGATGTCAACCCTTTTGCTGATCACCTCTGTCAGAAATACTCTTCTCTGTAAACCGGGCAGATCACACCATCCGTCCGCAACATCATAAACGGGCTGAGACAGTCCGCTAATGCTACCATATTGTATCACAAAATTTTCGGATAATCTGATTTCATATGTTTTTCGTACAAACCAGAATCCCAAAATTTTCCATATTTATAATAAATATTGCATTATTTAAGCCAAAATATTATTGTCATATTCTGACTTTAAATATATACCACCAAAAATAATTGTTACAAATTTTTATATGCTCAAAAGATTAAACCTGTATTTTTGCTTGTGCACCCATAAAAAAATCTTTCCCAGGATAGTTATCATATCTGTACAACAAAACCCATACGCAGCATTCAGCAGCCGCATGAATTGGCGAGCTGCGTCATTATTCCTCTGTACGGACACGAGACGCTATCCCGGTTTCACGCAGGAGGACATCGGTGGAGCCTGCATGAATATAAAGCTCTGTCACCCTCCTGGCGGCTGCGGAATAAAAAAACTTCCGCTTTTCCACGGAAGTCTGTTGTCAAGGCTGGGATACGTGGATTCGAACCACGATGGACGGATTCAAAGTCCGTTGCTCTGCCATTGAACTATATCCCAACAGTAATAGCTATTGTAACACAGTTTTTAAAGAAGAGACAAAAATCGGAAGAAGAATTATTCCTTTCGACAAAATAAAAGCGTCCGCGTGCTTATGCAAGAACTCCGCTCAACTCAGAAAGCGCATGTATCTCAAAATCAGGCACCGCATCACCGCGGGGCGGCAATCCACCCGGATTGAACCAGCAGGCTGGGATCCCCGCGCGGTTCGCGCCAAGGATATCCGCAGAAAGGGAATCCCCGATCAGCAGAACCTCTTTCTTATCGCAGGGACCGATATGCGCCAGGACATGGTCAAAATAAGCCTGCTGCGGTTTTTGTGCGCCAACCTCTTCCGAAATAAAGATGTCATCCACATAGCGGTCCAGCCCGGTAAGAGCGATCCGCCTGCGCTGGGTGGAAGCCACACCATTGGTCACGATATAGATCTCATACGCTGGACGCAGCTTCAGCAGCAAATCTTCCGCGCCATCCATCCAGATCGGATGTTCCTCCAATCCCTGCCGGAATTCATTTTCGAAAGCGGCCGCATCTTCATGAATGCCAAGTTCATCAAATAATATCTCAAAACGCTCCACAAGCACCCGATCCCGTGCGATCTCACCCCGTTCGTAGCGTTCCCACAGCCCGTTGTTGATCACATCATAGCGTTCAAATACGTGATCGGAATAGGAAAGTCCACGGCGCTTAAAGCCTTCTACGATCGAAATTCGGGCAGATGCGTTGAAATCCCATAAGGTACCATCCGCGTCAAAAAGCAGTTTCCTGAATTTCATATTTACACCTCTCTTTTTAGCTGCCATCAGCATATTCTGACCAGAAACGTCGGCTGCATAAGCCTGCCGTATTATTTTTTCCGGAAAGAGAAAAACAGCCCCGGAATACAGACACCGACCAGGATCCACCCGACAGTACGCTTCCAGGATGCCGTACGATCCAGCAGCCGGCTGAAATCCGGAGCCGGAAGTTTTCCGCCCGCTGTCGGCAGAGGATTGATGACGATATTCGGATCTGCCGTAAAAGTAGGTCGGGGCGTTGACGTCGGCGGAACCGGTGTTTTTGTCGGTGTCGGCGTCGGTGTAAGCGTAAAAGTCGGCTCAATGACCAAAACCTGTCCTTCCATGATCACAACGGGAGTCGTATCGCTCAGTTTTATATTATTGCGGATGGAAAGCGTATACCAGTCCAATCCATATGCCAGCGCGATTTCCGAAAAAGTCTCCCCTTCCTGAACGACATGATAAACGCCGCCGTCGGGGTTTGCTGTCGATGTCATAAACGGCACAGGGGAAGGAGTCACGGAAATGGTCGGTTTCGGCGTCCGGTAATCATAGGTAGGCCGCGTCATCGAATAATCCAGCGAACCGTCATCCAAACCCGCTATTGTCAAAACGATATAGCGATGCTTATCCGGCGCGTCCCCGATCCCGATACCGATCTGCCGCAGCGCCGGGTCAAAAATCACCCGGACAGATGCCTGCGACGGACGCAAAACGTTTTCGATCAGGTAATCAATATCCGTATCCACCCAGACCATCGCATTTGTCTCGCGAATTGAAAAAGCCTTGTCACCGCCATATCCGGCGTCAACAGCCCGTTCGCGAACTGTCTCACCTGCCGGACCGCCGCTTTGCAGCATGCCAATTTCGGCAAGAAATTCCGCCTGATGCTGCGCAGCTGTTTCCAGATGATCGTCAAATACCAGTGTCCCGCAGCCATAATGCTTACGCAGGACGTTCAATTGTTCCAAAAGACCTTCGCGGAAACTGTCATTCTCATCCGCAAAAACCACCGTGCAGGCGGTCAGCAAAGCAGCGAAAATGAGGAAAAAGAGGATCAGCCGACGCATTTTATGCCTAACGATGCCTGCTATTTCTTCCGGATAAAGCCAAAATAGAGGGTGCCAAGCAATCCTAGACCGCATACGATCACCAAAACCAGCCCAAGCGTCCGCGCACCCGGTGTATCAAAAAACCGGATGTGAGGGATCAGCGGCTCAGGTGTCGGCGTATTTGTCGGAGTAGGCGTCAGCGTCGGAAGCGGGATCGGTGTATTCGTCGCCGTAGATGTCGGTTTCGGCGTATTTGTCGCAGGCAGCGGTGTTATGGTCGGAGTGAAAGTCGGTTCTACCGTGTTTCCGACATACAGGATCAGGATCCTCTGTCCGATCGAAACAGATGTATCGTCTTCCTCCATACCGTTCAGCGCCTGGATCTCCGCAACCGTCATGTTGTAGGTGAGCGCGATCGACCAGAGCGTTTCATTGGAGCGCACCGTATGATAGATCGATCCATCAGGCATGGGCGTCGCGGTTGAGATCTCATCAGGCCGCACCAGGGCTGAATCCGGGTCTATGGGTCTCTGATATTCGTTGACCGTATTCAAAGAGATCAATCCGGTTTCCGCGCCGGTACTATTCACCATCAACGTATAATAGGAATTCCCCTCAGACTGAGCATACCCTGCGCCGATTGTCCCATCGGCCAAACCTATCATCGTAAACCGATGCAGATCGTCCGTCCACATGGAATTCACGCAGTATGAAGCATTGACGCCGATACCGCCGCAGACATTTTCCGTCCGCGCGGATGTACCGGAACCATCCGGCCGATCATGGGTCGTCATATGCACAGAGGCTTGATAATCCGATTGCTGCTGGGCCAGGCTCATCAGCGTTCCATCCACCGTATAAGGGGAAAGCCCATAGGAGGCACGCAGCGAATTCACTTCATTAATCAGCGCTTCCGCAGACTGCGCGGATACACGCAATGGGAGAAACAGAAAAACAAACAGGATCGCGAGACGAAAATAATGCTTCATAGCTCTGGATTATAATGCAAAACACAGCAATCATGGGTTAATAATGAAGAATGTTCTTTATTTCAGCTGTCAGTTATAAACCTGCATACTTTCAGGAAAAATTGCCGAAAACACTCTTCTCCAATTCCGTCTTAACCGTTATAATTATATAAAACGCCATAAACAAGGGAGTAATACATGATAACAGAGCGTATTTTTGGAGAAATCAAAGGAATTTCCATTCCCGAAGTAACGATCCATAATAAAGCCGGGATGGAGGTCTCCATTCTTTCTTACGGAGCGACTATCCGTTCCGTCATCGTACCGACCGCGGACGGAAAAAAGATCGATGTTTGTCTGGGATATGACACCATTGAAGAATACATGACAAACGGCGGCTTTTTCGGCGCATCCGTCGGCCGTTTCGCGAACCGCATCAAGGGAGCAGCTTTCGACCTTGACGGAAAACATTACACACTGGCAGCCAACGAAGCACCGAACCATCTTCATGGAGGAATCCAGGGCTGGAGTAAAAAAATATGGAACTACACCACAGACCCGGATCACAACAGTGTCACCTTTGTTGTCAAATCCGCTGACATGGAAGAAGGATATCCCGGCGAAGTCACTGCCAGCGCGAAGTTCACTGTGACAGAAGATAACCGCATGGTCATTGAATACAGTGCCGTCACCGACAAAGCCACCCCGATCAACATGACCAATCACTGGTACATCAATCTGAACGGCCATGCCTCCGGCGATATTATGGACCATACCCTGCAGCTCAATGCAGAAGGGATTACAGAAACCGATGACAAACTGATCCCGACAGGAAAGATCCTTCCTGTGGAAGGGACACCCTATGATTTCCGCACGCCGAAAGCGATCCGCACCGACTTTGATGCCGTTCGTGTGCTTCCCACATCCGGATATGACAACAACTTCGCCCTCGGCAACCCGGGTGAATTCAAACAGGCTGCCGTTCTCAAAGGGGACAAGAGCGGACTGACCATGACAGCTTATACCAATATGGAAGGAATGCAGCTTTACACCGGCAATCACATCAACGACCGCAAAGGGAAAGCCAATGCCGAATATCATAATATGAGCGGTCTGTGCATGGAACCGCATCATTACCCCGATTGTGTCCATAAACCGGAATTCCCGAGCGCCATCGTGCGTCCCGGAGAGACCTATTACCACCACACCGAATTCAAATTCGAAGGCTGATCTCAGCTAACCTTAAAGAAAAACTGCCGCAGAAATCCGCGGCAGTTTTTTAAATACCAAATTATCTCAGAATGTATAAGCAGCTGTATACGGATAGTCCCAGTTTTCGTACCAGCCCACAATTTTACAGCCGTCTTCCGTAATAAACAGGGTATCCTTGGTAATATACATCTCACTGACACCGGTATGATACCGGGCGGCAAGCGAGAGGACAACCACCATATTCTTTTCCAGAACCGTATCGTCCGCGGCGGAAATAAAAGGCGGCTCAAAAGGTGTAACGCCGATACCATGTCCAAAGCCATACTCTTCGGCGATATGTACACCCATTTCAATTGCTTTCTGATTGATGGCGGCGAAAATCTCTTTCGCGGCAACGCCGGGGCGAATCTGGGAACAGGCGAATTTCCTCAGCTCGGTCATTTTTCCCGCAAAGAATTTTTGGTTGGAATTCATCGCACTTTTGACCATCATGCGGGAATCATTTGCCCAATAGCCATCCAATTGCGCGCACATTTCCAAACGGATAAATTTTCCTTCAAAGAAATTGCCGTCGCGTCCGACCGCGTAATAAGGGGCATGAGGCCAGAGAACTGCCGCATCATCTTCAGAAACGGCCTGAGCCACGGCACGGTAGCCGTGGACCGGGACGCCCCGCTCCAGTGTATGAAAACGGATCGATTCCGTCAGGCTCTTTTCACTGGAAACACCGTTGCGGGAAATATGGTGGATCGCCGCGGCAATGCCGTGATCCGTGCGGGAAGCAGCATCTTCCAGGATCCTCATTTCAACCGGACTTTTCACCTGACGCAGCCGGCTGAATTCATCCGAAATATCAGCGAAAGAAAAACCGGGAAGCTGCTTCATCAGTTTTTCAAAAAACCGCTGCGTCATTTCATCCCCGATATAGCCAAGCGTTCCGTGAACACCTTCGAATAATTCGGAAATAAAAGCTGCCGAGATCTTTACCGCAGCCAATTCCGTATCGATACTGTTGGCGTAAGTAATAATGCTGTCATGCCAACCGGCATTCTGATAAGCTGAAGCAAGCACTTTCGGGCAGGCGATGAAGCGTTTCTCAGCGCTGAAAAAAGCGATGACACAAAGGTGCCTCACACTCGCGAGTCTCTGAAAATTCAAACCGGTCACATAAGCAAGGTTTGCCGGATCAGTGATCACAACGCCGTCTATTTCAGGCAAAGCGTTGATAAACTGATTGATTTTTGTAATATTACCCTTTGAAGACATAATTCCACCTTTAATGTACCGATTGTATGCCGTTGATCAAATACATCGTATCCCAGCTGCGAAAATCGCTGAGGTTCCGGTTTCCTTCCGGAGTCAAACTGTAAATATCGATTGAATGAATGATCTCATCCTTGCTTCCGATCGTTTTGACATCCAGCGCGACCACCATACCGGCCTGCAGAATTTCTTCATTATCCCGGCAAAGGATCGGCATTTCATATTCGGATGTACCGATACCATGGCCAAAACCTTCATCATAAAGCAGGTCAATTTCTTCCTCTTCCGCTTTCAGCCGCATTGCCTCGCAAAAATCGCAGACACGGATCCCGGGTTTCAGAATGGAAACAGCGAATTTTTTGAGCAGCACATTTTTGGCATAAGCATCGAGCGTTTTTTGATCCGGTTTTCCCGCAAAAAACATCCGGCTGCATTTTGTCCAATATGATTTATAAGTCAGCGTGTAATCAATACGGACACTTTTTCCTTCCTTGGCAAAGGATAAATCATAAATCGGTGTATACCACGAACGTCCCTTGCGCCCCTGACAAATATTCAGATAACCGATCCAATTCGCACCGAATTCTATCGCATTCGCCCTTACACGTTCCAAAAATTCCGAAAGTGTGCATTTACCGAGTCCGATCGTACCTTCAACATGATTTAATGCACCGATAAGACCGCGGTCCGCGATTTGAGCTGCGGCATGGATACACTCGATCTCATCCTCTGTTTTGATTTCACGGATCTTGTCAATTACCGGATCCAGATCCATGATCGCCATCATCGGGCAGTTTTCTTTCAAAAAGGATAATTCAGCTACTGTCCATACGGAATAATCAACAGCTGCCTTTTTCCCGCAAATCTCAGTTTTTTCTATTACATCGCAAAGGGCTTTGCAAAATGCCTCATGGGGAGAGCCCTCATTGAGCGTATAAACCTTTGTTTTCCCTTTCCATGAAAAAGACTTAGGGATGCTTTCCCATTCCGCGGGAACGATCAGCGTATAGTACGGATTATCCCTGCTGCCCACCAGAGCTGCGGAAAACGGAGACTGGTCCGGGAAAGGGAATGTGATCCCAATGAGATACGCAATATTTGCAGGAGATTTTATTATGAAAGCATCGAAATCATTATTCGTGCTTATGAGGGTTTCTACACGATTTTTTCTTCTCATACAGGGTCCTATTAATCAACAAACCGACTGCACCTGGCCATTCCGAAATTGCATGGCTTCAAAATAAATAAAAAAAACGACTTATAAAGCCCGTATTTTTCTCTGTTTATTATATCAGTTGAAATTATTTTCTCCGGTTAAGTATGAATTAAGTATTATCCTTTCAATTAAATCGGTCAAAAATTGACAGCTTCAGGCTCATCTTCTGAGAATGATTCAGGAGAGAATAACCCCGCCTGCCAGATATCCTCCGATAACTCCGGAGGTTCTTCCTGCGGTATTTCCTCTTCCTGAAAAGAAACATCCGGCTCAGTGAAACAAAACGTACGGTAAGCACAAAACCGGCAGTGACGTGTGTTCTGTGTCCGCGGATAATCCGATTCATCAACGGAGGACATTTCCCGCGCTCTTGTTTTGATCCAGGTCATATCACGCTGATACTCTTCCTCCGAATACGGCAGCCGGATCTCCCGGTCCGGATATTCCGGAAACCAGTAAACCATTTCGATATTTTCAGCCGGGACAGCATGCAGCCCTGCACCGATCAAACGGGAAGCACAGGATCGTGCCAGAAAACGATAAAGTTTCGTCTGGGGAGCGTTCTGATATTTTTCCTTCTCAGGGCGGGCAGATCCTGTTTTCCAGTCATAAATCGTCAGCCGGTCATCATTCACCGTCAAGGCATCAAATTTTCCCAGCCATAAAATATCGGAAAAAAGAACGGAAACCTCTTTTTCCGCGAATACCTGCTCCGGACTGCCCAACGGCTGCACGGAACAATAAACATCAAGCCAGCGCCTGACATTTTCATCTTTTTCGGGAACGATCAGGGATCCCACCGGAAAACCAAGGATCAGCTGCCTGACAAGCAGGTGAAAATCATCACCCTGACGGACATTTTTGCTTTCGCCCGCTTCGATCGGCCAGACCAGCTTCCGCACATTCCGCAGGTAATAAAAATACCTGCAGCGTTCATACGCGGAAATTTGAGTTTGGGTCAATATCTTCATCATTTTAATGATTCCATGTCTGCCGCAGTTTCATCACGACATTTGCTTCCGTGGTATTTCCATAACGGCCGCTGTTGCAGGAAACATACAGGCCTCTTTTAGCCCGCGTGATCCCGACATAAAGCAGGCGCAGACGTTCTTTGACACTGTCCAGCCAGGCTTCCCGGCTTCCTTCCCCGCGATGATACTGCAGACCCGAATCCGGCAGGGAAACCACTTTCAGCGCCTGCAGAATTTCCGCCTGCAGGTCCAGATTATCACGTACATAACGCGGCTTATAGCGGCGGTTGTTATATTGAGCCTCGCTGCCGTCCGGAAAATCATAAGCGTTGCAGCTTGTCAGAAACACCTGATCCCATTCGAGCCCTTTTGATTTATGGTACGTCGTAACAACGATCTTTCCCGGATAATCATTCGGGTCAAATTGAGAATCCGAACCGCGCAGCCCCGCATAAAGGTTGGCATTCGACGCAATTTTCCGCACCTCCGCTGCCATGGAACTGAGGTTCAGTTCCGGATTCAGCCGTACGATCTGCGCCAGGAGAATGCCGATCTGACCGGCACAGCAAAGATCTTCCGATGTGGTAAACAGATCCTGCCCGATAAGAAGGATGAGCTGGTCGATCGGCAGAAACCGCCCCTCCAGCCAGCGTTTGAGAAAATAACGGAAGCGGAACAATGTTTCCTTCAGAATTTCATCCGCCTCGAAGCTGTCCAGCACCTTCTGCAGACCGTCATCAGTCATCGGATAAAACAGATCCTCCGGATGCTCCAGATTCTCCAAAAAGGCAATGGTTTTCGCCTGGTCGGCTTCCGTCAGATAGAATTCACCCTTTTCCCTTTCATTGTAAAGGATCCGGAACAGGGAGACGCAATACTTGCGGTTCAGCGGAACGGAAAGCCAGTCAAGGACCGCCGCGATCACATCGGCAGACGCTCGCGCCTTTTTCGTACTTTTGAGCACTTCGACCACTTCCACCGGAAAATCTTCCAGCCGGGTCACAAATTCTTTCCCGTAATCATTGCCGGGGGTAAGAATAGCGACCGTCTCATTCGGATGAGCCTGCACGTGTTTGACTGCCAGCCGGCTGACGGTATCGATCTCTTCACGCGTCGAATAGATCTGCGGATCATAGATGATACGGGAAGGGTCATCGGGCGGGTTTCCCTGTTTGTCATCAGGACGGGTGAGACGGACATAAGTCGGTGCCAGTCCATTGCGGCAGGCAGGATTGGGATGAGAAGCGACGACATAATTCACCAGACGGTTAGCCTGCGCCAGGATGCTGCGCTGCGACCTGCCGGCTGTTTCCATCGGGACGTTCATATCCGCTTTTTCAATAAAATCCCGCAGATATTTCGGATTGGCGGTGGTAAAAGTCTCGTTGATTGCCTGGTTCGGATCTCCCACCCGCACCCAGTTGCCGCTTTTGGCTGTCAGCAGCCGCAAAACCTGTTCCTGGATCAGGGAGCTGTCCTGTGCTTCATCCTCAAGAATATACGGCCAGCGGTTCTGCAGATAAGCCAGGTAACCGGGATCTGAGGCTAATAACCTGTAGGCATAAAACATCAGGTCGGCAAAATCCATGGCAGGGTAATTACGCAGCTGAGTCTGATAGAACCCGTAAATTTCACAGACCATCTCCAGCAAAGGGCGAACAAAACGGTCATCCGTCAATTCCAGGTTTTTCCGCAGTTCTTCCGGCGTAATATGATAATCCTTTGCCTGTGAGATCACATTGCGGACGATATCCGTCACATCATCCCGCCATCTGTCACGGTAAAACTCATCCTGTTTTTCCGGCCTGTAGCCGGGATTGATCACCAGGTCAAAAATGTTCCGCCCATCCTCCATAAGCCAAAGATCGACTGCCCGCTGAAGCAGGACCTCAGAACCGGTTTCATCCAGGACCACAAAATCATCCTCGATCCCCAGCTGCTGGGTATGGCCGCGGATAATATCCAAAGCCATGCTGTGAAGTGTGCAGACCTTATAACCGATCCCCGGGAGCAAACCCCGTTCTGCCAGAAAACCCGCGATGCGGGCGGAAAAATTCAATGCGGCGGCATTGGAAAAAGTCACGATCAGGATCTCCTGATCCGGCTCCGGTGTTGCGGAATTGCGGACAAGCTTTTCGATCAGGTCCGCGGCCAGCGCGGAAAGCGTAAATGTTTTTCCGCTTCCCGGTACAGCCGAAATTCCCATCGTCCCGCCGGTGTAGGAAAGCACCTTCTGCTGTTCTTCACGCGGAGTGAAAGGCATCAGTCACCTCCTTCCGGTTCAATAGGAATAACCGCGCCGGAGTCCCGAAGCAGTTTTTCGATTGGAGGCGCGTCCGTGACACCCGGATAGACCGCTTCCTCCTCCCGGAGTTCCTGAATAAATTCAACATCCGGATATGGTTCGGTGGGTTTGTCAAACTTGAACCGCCGCGTAAGGGTTGAGAAAAGATAGAGCAATTTTGATTTCTGCTCCATACCAGCTTCACTCAGCTCACTCGCGTAAGCCCTGACCTGAACGCGGCAGCGCCGCAAAAGGCCCCGGATCTGCCGTGTCATATGTGAATCATTATAGGCCGAGGCCGTCAGCGCGTCCCATTTTTTCTCAGGCGGCCAGAAACGGCTCAGCACGGCGTCATTCGTCAGTTCACCGTAAAACCGTTCCCACCAGCGCGGAGCGCCGACATTCAGCCAGATTTGGTAATCCACGGGACGATCCATGGAAAGGTAAGCGGAGGTAAGGGAAATCAGGACCGTATTTTCCGGCTGGGCGTAAAGCTCTTCATAATATTTAGCATTGATCATCCCGAGACCGACCAGTTCAAAATAATCCGACCAGTCCGGACGGAAACCGGATCTGCACTTATTTTCGTCCAGATAGTCCAGCACAGCCTTGTACTTTACCATGGAATCCACGACCTTGCGGATCCCGAGATTGGTTTCCGGATCGGTAATAAACCCTTCATGGATCAGCACATCGGTAAAAAACTCGGAGATGATACGATCCGGTGAAAGGGCTTTGTTCTTCCGCTGGTGCTCGATCCAGTTCCGCAGGATCTCAAACCGTGCAGCGATCTCAGCCGGAATGCGGCTCTTTTTCTCTTCGGAAAGCGAAGCGAAAGGCCGGATATCATACTCGATCGGGTTGGGATCATCATGCTTCCGTTCACGGAACATCCCGCCCACGATCAGCTGCCCGCGGATGGGATCCAGTCCTTCAATAAAGCACTGTGCCATCTGCACGATATCCAGCAGACGCACCTGCGTTCCCGGGATAGGTTTGACGAGCTGACACAATATCAGCAGGGAGCGCGTGACCCGCTCGTTCAGCAGCGGACGGGACGGCCGGTGCAGATAAACTTTGATTCCCTGTTCCCACAAACCGCGCTCCATTTCCGTGTAGAGGACATCCGAAACCAGCGGCGCGAGGATGACGATATCCTTCGGAGCCACACCCTGTGTCCAGACCAGGTTTGCCACATCGTTCACAGCCTTTTTGATCATCTCCGGGTAATTATGCCCGGACGCGAAACTGAAAGCGGAACGCGGGCTGACCGGCAGATCCCGGTTGGAAAGGGAAGGATCACTGATGACCTGCTCCATCGCCTGAATGGCGGGGCTGCTGACAAAAGACTGCTCAAATTCCATCTGCGCCGGGCAGAGATCGTGAAGCGTTTCCGCCGATAAGGGATCACAGCCCATAAAGCTGCGGAATCCGCCGTTCCGGTCTGTGATGAGCAGCATGGAACGGCAAAGCGGAGCGATCTCGCGGACAAAATGGTGAGCGGCGGGAACCTCTTCCTCCAAGTTGTCAAAAACAAAATGGAGTTTTCTGTTTTCCAGCCAGCTGCGGAAAACAGGATGGGGAAGCAGATATTTCGTAAAGATTTCCAGCTGGAGGGAATAATCCAGCAGGTTATTCTCAAAACAGACCTTACGGTACAGCATACCGCATTCCTGTGCCTGGTCAAAAATGGGCAGAAGAGCCCCGTCACCGACCCAGCTTTCCTGCATCAAACCGGCATATTGTTCAAAAGGAATCTCGGCAGCGGCACATTTATGCATTGCCAGCATCACCTGGTTGAATACGCGGGAGGGAGAGGCTGTCAGCCCGTTGAAGTACCCGTCTTCCCGCCTGGAGCGGATCAGTTTCGCCATGATGATCTGAGCGGCTTCAATGGTCAGGAACATGGGATAAGAATTTTTATTTTCAAAGTCCGTGTTCCCGGTGATCAGCGGCCAGAACAGCTTCAGGCTGCTTTGCACAAAGCTGTTATAGGTGGTGAGCTGCGGACGGATCCCCTCCCGGGAAAGCAGCTCCTGATAGGGTGTGTTATAGCTGCGGCCTGGTGTGAAAATAAGGATCTGCGGCCAGGCATCGCTTTGTTCCATCAGGAAGCGCACCCGTTCTGCTGCCGCTGTACTTTTGCCGCATCCCGCGGGCCCTGTCAGCCATATCCTGCTGAAGGGATCCGCTTCGATCAGGTTTTTCTGCTGTCCCGAGAGTACGATACGCTCCGCCACTCAGCTTCTCCATGAAATAAAATCTTTAAGGTTGGAGCCGCCGACGAATTCCGCCAGGATCGAATTATCCGGGATCAGTTCGCGGTCCAGCGGTTCCACCCATTCCAGGAAAGAAAGCAGACGCTTCGCCTCAATATACTCAGGATCACCGAAGGGCACCATACGCAGCGCGATATCCGCGAGCTCTTTCAGCGCGGACACCTCATACACCAGGGAGGTGTTAATAAACACATCCGCCAGGTTCTGATACGGGCTGATATTTTTCTGTTCCCCCGCCCGCACGGATTTCCAGCGTTTGATCGTTTCCTGAGCGCTGTAACCGCGGTCACGGAAATCACGGACGATCCGCCGCAGAAGGCGGACATCCAGTGTGGAGACCCGGTTATACCGATCCATATTGACCTGCGTCATCGGGGAGACAAAGATACGGAAAATGTTTTCAACCGGCAGATGCTCCTGAAGGACAGGGTTCAGCCCATGGATGCCCTCCACGATAAGGATCTGGTTCTCCTGCAGCTGCAATGTCTCTCCGGGAAGAGACTTACCCGTAACAAAGTCAAATTTCGGCAGCTGAACGGTTTCACCCTTTATCAGCCTTCCCATACATTCCCGGAACAGGTCAATATTGAGCGCATAGACTGTTTCAAAATCATAATCACCGTTTTCGTCCCGCGGTGTAAGCTCACGGTCCAGGAAAAAATTATCCATTTCAATCGGGATCGGGGAAATGCCGCGAGCGAGCAGTTCGATCGAAAGACGTTTGGATGAGGTCGTTTTTCCGGAAGAGGAAGGCCCGGCGATCATAACGATCTTGATCGGCTCTTTGTGAGAGACGATTGCCTCTGCCGCTTTCATAAACTGACGGTCCTGGAGCGATTCGGAAACAAGGATCAAATCGCTGATACGGTTTTCTTCGATAGCCCGGTTGATGGAGCTCAGCATGTGAACATTCAGATTTTTCTGCCAGGTACTGTATTCATCAAAAATCGGACGCATGCGTTTGTATTTTTCCAAAGCACCGATCCGCAGGTCATCGCCGCTGTCCGGATGGCGCAGCAGGAACTGATTTTTCCTCCCGGCATCTTCCAGACGGAAATGCTTCAAATATCCGGTTGACGGAACCATATACCCGTAAAAATAATCCTGAAAATCATCCAGAATATACGTGGTCAGGTACGACTTTTTGCGGTACTTCAGCAGGTCATATTTATCAGCCTGGTGTTTCTTTTCAAAAAGCTGATAGGCTTCTTCCATCGGGATCTCTTTCCGGATGATTTCCCGGTCTTGCGCGGCGAGTTTGCGCATCTGCCTTTCCAGCTTCTGACGATCTTTAGCTGTAAAATCCCTTGGTCCTTCCACATTGCAAAGGATACCGCCGCCTTTGATAGAGTGTTTTACCTCCAGATCGAAATCCGGGAAGAGCTTTTCAAAACAAGCCGCCATCATATAGACCAGGGAACGTTTATAAATAATCAGCCCGCTCGAATCAGACATTGTAAACGGGGTCACAATCGCATTGTAATTCAGCGGATACCGCAGCTCCCGCAGTTCACCGTTGACAACCGCGGCAACCAGTTCCGATTTCAATTCCGGTTTCAGGATATTCAAAAAGTCTTCCAGCGTACTGCCGCGGGGCCCTTCGATCAGGCGTCCGTCAGGCAGTTCGATCTGGATCGTCGCAGAAGGTTCAGCAAACTTAAACTCGCTCATCTTACACTCCTATCAGGAAGCCGGAAGGACTTCCCCCATCAGTTTCCCATTCTCCCGGCTCTTTATAAGAACCCGATCGATACGGTTCCGCACCGGAGCGGAGAAAGAGGTTGTTACGGTCAGATAATTTCCGGAAAGGCCA
Organism: uncultured Chloroflexota bacterium; assembly: GCA_902786265.1. Lineage (GTDB taxonomy): Bacteria > Chloroflexota > Anaerolineae > Anaerolineales > Anaerolineaceae > Flexilinea. The sequence continues at coordinate 60,898 of CADACE010000028.1, forward strand.
TGCGTCTCCCAACGGCCATCTTCCGTTTTTTGTGAAGATTCCCAAAGGATCTCCTGTACCGACCCGACAAAGGATCGTTCAAACTGTTCGGTCTTTTTCTCAAACAAATCGCGAAGCTGTTTCGCCCGTTCCTTTTGGAGAGCTTTCGGGACCTGCTCTTTCATCCGCGCGGCAGCCGTTCCGGGACGCGGCGAATACGGGAACACATGACCGCCCGCGAACGGAATAGATTCAATAAAAGCCATTGTCTCCGCGTGTTCCTCATCGGTCTCCCCGGGGAAACCCGCGATAACATCCGTAGTGATGGCAAAATCCGAATTAATGGAACGGGCCGTTTCCACCAGACGCCGGAATTCAGCTAATGTCGTCCGGCGCGCCATGCGTTTCAGGACGGAATTGGAACCGGACTGCAGCGGCAGATGGAAATGCGCGCACATTCTCGGATTTTCCCAGAGATGCAGAAAACGGTCCGAAACATTCCATGACTCCAGCGAGGAAAGGCGGATGCGGGGGATGTCTGTCTCCCGCAAAAGGAATTCGGTCAGGTCTGCCAGCTCTTCCGCAGGGTCCAGGTCCAGCCCCCAGGCACCCAGGTTGACTCCGGTAAATACGATCTCTTTTCCGCCGGCATTTATCGCTGCCTGCACATCGTGCAGGATCCGTTCTTTGGAAACACTGCGGGACTTTCCCCGCACCAGGTGCGTCACGCAGAACGTGCAGTGATTATCGCAGCCGTCCTGGACTTTGATAAACGCCCGGGTACGCGCGTGGATCCCCGGCAGGACGATCCGCTTCAGCGGTTCCCTGTCAAAATCCTCTTCAGCCGGACCAAGGACCGCGGCGGGAAGTGAATCCTTTTCTGCATTGGGGATCACCCGGGTCACGCCGTCCATCGCGGCAGCAATTTCCGGCTCCATTGTGCTCCAGCACCCGGTCACGACCACACGGGCACCGCCTTTAGCAGCGTTCCGTATCTTCCCGCGGGAATCGGAGGCAGCCGCAGCCGTCACCGAACAGGTGTTGACAACCACCATATCCGCATTTTCCGCGTCAGGGACCAATTCATGTCCCCGCGCCGCAAACTGCGCCGCGTACCGCTCAATTTCGGCCTGGTTCAGCCGGCATCCGATCGTATCAAAAAAAACTTTCATAATTCAGTGGTGGCTGGTGGCTGGCAGTCAGTGTCGGCTGAGCCTTAACCACTATCCACTATATCCTATTTCCTGATCCCTATTTCTTCCCCAATTCTATCGTTTTCTTCAGACAGGCCAGCATACCTTCCGTAACAGCTGTGCGCAGGCCTTCCTTTTCCATCGCGGCAAGTGCAGCGGCGGTCGTACCGCCGGGGGAAGTGACTTCATTTTTCAGGATCACCGGATGCTTCCCGGCATGCTTCATATAAACAGAGGATCCGTATACCGTCTGGAGAACGATCTTTTCCGCCAGCGGCCGGGCGATCCCGATCTGGACCGCGGCATCCACCATGGATTCAATAAAGAGGTAAACATAAGCAGGGCCTGAACCGGAAACCGCGGTCACCAGATCCAGATCCGATTCCCGTTTTACTTCAAACTGCGTTCCCAGCGCGGAAAGGATCCGCACCGCCAGGTCCTTCTGTTTCGAAGTAACCGCGTCTGTCGCAAACCAGGCGCAGACGCCCTCACCGACCTGTGCCGGCGTATTCGGCATAACACGCACAACACAGTCCGTGTCCAGTTCATCCAGATAACGCTTGACCGGCACACCGGCAACGATCGTCATCACCAGCGCGTCACCCGGCAGCGTATCCTTGATAGTCCTGAACGCGCTTTCCAAAAACTGCGGTTTCACAGCGATGAGTACCGCATCCGCTGCCTTCACCGCATCCGTATTGGACGCGGCAACATTTGTACCGAGCTGTTCATGCAGCCTGTTTGTTTTTTCGCTGTCCGGATCACTGATAAAAATCTCTCCGGGTTCCAAAACCTGGTTTTTTATGATCCCTGTCACAATAGCGCTGCCCATCATTCCGGCGCCGATCACTGCAAATTTTGCCATAATACACCTCCCGCTTTATTGGATAATTACCGAATCCTTTCCATACCATTCAGCGATCATGGAATTTTCCTTTGGATATTCCGATAACTCCTGATAAAACAAAACATAAGGCCGGTAGGGGAAACGCTTCAGCACCGCGTCCTTAACCTCCGGATCCTTTAAAATTTCAAGACGAAGCTTATAAACATGCCAGTAGTTTCCCATTTCGCCGCTGCGGTACGTGCGAAAGGCACTGATGGCGGTCGTGTCAAACCACTTGATGCGGGTCATACCGAAACCGAAAACCAGCAGCACAACAGCCAGGTAAACCAGGCTGTACTTTCCTCTCCCGGCGCAGGGAAACAGTCGTTCGGGAAGCATGCCCTTTTGGACAAGCCAGCCGATCCAGTAAAACAGGTTGAAAATCACCAGAAACAACACGCCGAAAAAGATGATATTGGTAATGCGGCCCAGGCTCTTCAGGCTGCCTTCTCCCATCGCGTAAATCGGCGGGAAAAACATCACCCCGCTCAGACAAACGGAATAAAGGCTCACCAGACCAGGCAAAACAAAACGTCTCCCGGTTTTGGAAGCGGCACGCCACAGGACCGGGATCAGCAGCACCGTCAGCGCAATCACCGGCAGCGTAAACCATTCAAGAAAATAATGCAGAGACACCCGGAAGGAACCCGTCACCGATTCAAACATCCCCGGCTGGATAAAATAGCCCTGGCGTTTCCCGTTGCCCGGTGCCGCGACATTGATCCCAAAGGAGACAGCGAAGCAGAGAACCGGGATCAGCAGCGGCTTCCAGTCGGACTTTTTCAGCAGTATCAGCAGCAGCTCCATGGTAATGAGCAGAACTGTCATTGTCAAACCGCTCACCAGATTTCCGCCGCCGATAAAAAACAGCAGGAGTCCGGCTGCGACCAGTTTCCCGATCCCGCGGTCGCTTTCTTTACGAAGAATAAAGCGCAGAAGGAGTGCGCAGGCAGCAAGGGAAAGACCGAAGAAAAAGGTATAATAAACAGCCCCGGTATACCAGTAAATTCCCTGGCTTGCCCGCGGCAGGAACTGCGTACACAGCACCGACCATACGGCAGCAATAATGGTACTTTCTTTCTTTGAAGCGCCGTACAAACCGCTCCATACCGCAAAAGTCAGGGTAAAAATGCCGAGAAGCAAAACACCCAGGATCAGCCAGGGGCCGATCATATAACACCGCTCACCGAAAATCATCGGGTTCAGTGTGAAGAGAAAGATCGCGCTGAAAGTACCCTGCCAGTCAAAATACAGTGAATAGACCCGCTCCCATCCGGCTTTAAAAACCGCAGGAAGCGATCCGGTCTCAGTCCAGGCACGGAAAGTAGGCAGCCCGTTTGAATAATCATCCGCGCTCGGAACGTCATACTGGGCAGCCTTCAGCATCGGCACCAGCAGAACCGCCAGCGCCAGCAGCGCAAGGATACTGAAAACCTTCAGGGAGATACCGGCCGAAAGAATACGCTTCATTTACGTTCTTCCCCGGTATTTGCCATCCAGCGTCCGTAAACCGCCATGGAAAGCATTCTGCCGTGATCGTCACGGTTGCATACTTCCCCGACAGAAACACTGCCGTTACGCTTTCGGTTGACCTCACTCAGCGCGTTATAGAGCGTCACGGAGGAAGCTTTGACCGCGTAAGCTGTCACCAGCATAAAATCCGCTTTTTCGGAAAGCACACCGGCGCATGCCTCCAGCAGGGCAGGAAAGCCTTTGTAAAACTCCCAGACTTCCCCTTTCGGTCCCCGTCCGAATTTCGGCGGATCCAGGATCACGCCCTCATAAAGCGAACCACGCCGCGCTTCCCGCTGCACAAACTTCAAAGCATCATCAAGGATCCAGCGGATCCGGTCCAGCGGGACCCGGCAGAGCGCCTGGTTTTCTTTCGCCCAGGCGACCGCTTTTTTGGAGGCGTCCAGGTGCGTCACTTTTGCCCCTGCCGCTCCGCAGGCCATCGAGATGGCGCCGGTATAACCGAAAAGGTTCAGCACCTTCACCGGTTCTTTTCTTGACCGGATCCGTTCTGTCACCCAGTCCCAATGGCAGGCCTGCTCGGGGAAAATTCCCAGCTGTTTGGAATTGGAAAGCATCGCCTTGAACGTCAGGTCACGGTATCGGATCTTCCAGCTTTCCGGCAGCTTTTTCAGGACTTTCCAATGGCCGCCGTTTTCCTCCGCGGAAGGGATAAATTCCGCGCTCGCTTTCTGCCATTCAGATTCATCCATCATCGGGGACCAGACAGCTTCCGCTTCCGGACGGATAAGGCGGTAAGGGCCGAACTGCTCCAGCTTCCGCCCGTTTCCGCTGTCTAATAAACGGTAATCCTCCCACGCGGGAGAGGTCAGTAAATTCACAACCGGTATCATATCAACATTTTTCATAAGACTCATTATACCTGATTTGGCGTTTCCGTACTCCCTCTTATGAACCTGTCCCCGTGACTCACTTAACGGATCACAGCGCTGAAAGCCCCCTCCCAACGCTTTTTGTATCCTGTAATATTGATTTTTCACCGCTGTTTGTATCGTCTCAAACTTCCAGCCACCGTCAACCAGCCACCAGCCACTAATCACCAGCCACCAGCCACTATCCGGAGTCAACCTCCACAAGTGCCCTGCGCATTTCCGCCGCCATCTCCGGCTGGTAATCATCGAATATCGGGTCAAAGGCGAGCAGTCTCATTTCCTTTTCCGTGAAGCCGAGGTAATCCAGTCCCCGGATCCTGCTGCGCATGGTCACCTGTTCCAGGATCCGGATGCACTGAGGAATTTCTACTTCCGGCAGATCCCGTGAATCTTCAACCGGCATCATTTCACTGACTGCAGGTTGTTGGTGACCGGTGACTGATGTCTGGTTATTGTCAGCCGGTGGCCGACTGCTGTCAGCTTCTTTCCTGCTGAACTGCTCCCGCACCATCCCACTGTCCGCAGATGGCTGACTGCTGACATCTAACACCTGATTCCTGACACCTGACACCTGATCTGATCCCTGATCCCTGAATCCTGAATCCTGAACCGATCCCTGGTCCCTGGCCCCTGAACCCTGAAAAGAAAACGCCCTTGCCCGCTGAAAAGCCATCGGAGCGTCATGCTCATGGGTGCTTTTTGTCCAGCTTTTCCCGGAAAATGCCAGACCGTGGATCACCGGATCGTAGTCTTCGTTTTCGGAATAAAGCCTGTGATTGTAATTATGGATCTTCACTTCCGTGGCGCGGAGTCGTTCCATCAGGTGAAAGTAACGGTATTCCATATCCAGCAGCGCGTCATCCACAGCCTGATGCAGATCCATATATTCGGTTAGAGCCCGGTCGATTTTATTGAAATGGACGGCAGTCATGGTATAGAGATTGGCAGTGTTGAGCTGTGCCAGCTCCGGGAAGACATGCTTTTTCTGTTCCAGAGCATACTTCTGCAAACAGCTGCCGCCGAGATATTTGATGCCCTTTTCCAGCAGGGCAAGGCTTTTGAGATAGTCAGAGGAATGACGGTTGTATTTGACAGCCAGGTCAAAAACGGACTGAACTTTCGTGAACAGCTTCGCGCATACATCGT
>CADACE010000029.1 GCA_902786265.1 uncultured Chloroflexota bacterium
GCTGGAGGTGGATGAGGCGCAGATGGTGGCGTCATCCAAGTTCGACCGGGAAGCGGCGCCGATGGCGGCCTCCACAAATGCGGTGCAGGTGTTTTACGGTACCGCCTGGGACGACCAGACGCTGCTTTACCGGGAAATGCAGCTTGCCCAGAAAGAGGCGGACGCGGACGGGCGGAAGCATGTCTTTATGACCACCGCCGCGGAGGTCGGGAAGGAAGTGCCGGAATATGAAAGCTTTGTGCGCCGCCAGATCGAGCTGCTCGGGCGGGACCATCCGGCGATCCGAACACAGTTTTTCTGTGAAGAGATCACCGACCTGACTTCCATGTTCACCGCGGAGCGCATCGAGAAGATGAAATGTGATCATGAACCGCTTTACGCCCCGGAACAGGACCGCTGCTATGTGGTGCTGATCGACGTGGCGGGATCGGATGAAATCACCCCGGCAAGCAAAAAGGCCAACGGCTTTTCCGACCGGCGGGACGCCACGGTGGTGACCATCTGCGACGTTTCCCTGCCGGAAGGCAAAGAATACAACGCGAAGAATTTCGTCTGGAAGGTGGTCGCGCGGCGGCTTTACCGCAACCTGCGGGCGGAAATGTTGGAGGAGCGGGTCTGCCAGGACATCGATCACTGGCGCGCTTCCCATATCATCGTCGACCATTCCGGACTGGGTGCGATGCTGAGCGATATGCTGGTGAGCAAATATAAGTCGAAGGTGATCCCGATCGACATCACCGGCGCCAATAAATCCAGGATGGCATGGGACTTCCTTGCGATGGTGGATACCGGACGCTGGCAGGAACACAAGGGTGATGAGATCAACGTGCTGAAGTCCGGATTTGTGCCGGGCAGGGAGCCGTATGAGATCCTGAAGGAGCCGGAGCTGCTGCAGCAGATGTTCTTCCGCGAGCTGCGCGGGTGCCGCATGGAGCCGACAGGAAATCCCTCCAACGTCCGCTGGGGCGTGAAGGACGGCACGCGCGACCACGCCACAGGACGGATCCTGCACGATGACCTGGTGATGTCCGCGGCGCTGGCGGTGTTTGAGAACGGAAACCTGCCGCTGCGTGTGCTCGACGAGGATGACGACGCGCATTATGAAATGCTCGCCCGGATCGCCAGGCAGCGGGAAAGGGAACTGCTTTATGGAGGAAGCGGAGTCTGGTGATCGGTGGCCGGTGGTCGGTGATCAGTGATCGGTGGTCGGTGGTGAAAGGAGTAGATTAAAGTGAAAGGTGAAAGGTGAAAAGGGAAAAATATGGTGATCAGTGATCGGTGGCCAGTGGTCGGTGGAAAAAGGTGAAGGTTAAGGTGAAAAGTGAAAGGAGTAGGTTAAAGTGAAAGGAGTAGGTTAAAGTGAAAGGAGTAAAGGGGCATGCACCAGGAACCAGTCGCCAGAAACCAGAGACCAGTCACCAGCTGCTGATTACCGGCCAATGATCACTGACCAACGAACACTGATCACCTGTCACCGGCCACTGATCACTGACCAACGGCCACTGATCACCCATCACCAACCACCAGCCACCCACCAGGAACCAGACACCAGCTACCAGCCACCGACTATCGATCACCGGTCACTAACTACCGACTGCTGCCTGCTGACCGCAAAAAAACAGGCATGACCGAAATCATGCCTGTTCCAAAGTCATATCTGAATCGTGTTCAGCTTATTTAATGGTGATGCGTCCCTGCGGTTCAGCGTAGTCGCTGAGGTCACCGTTGAGATGGACAATGTAGTTGACGACGACCTGATAGTCCATAATTCCGGGATCCAGAACAACTTCATCGTCCTGGAACATGGTGGTACCATCGCCGCCATCACGCAGCATGTAGTCATGAGAAGCGAGGAGGTATTCAGCTTCGGGATCGATCGCGACCCATTCGCCGTCCTTTTCAACTTCCACATCAACCACACGACGCGGAGCATCTTCGATGAAGCCGAAGAACATACCATTCGCATCAGCAATCGCCGGGGATTCAATGGAGGTGTCAATGGTATAGCGCAGACCAGCAACCTGGAGGAATCCGCCAAGTTCACCGGTTGCATTGCCGTCAACAGTCTTGTATTCAGCCTTGGTGTTGCGGGCAGTCCATTCGAGCGCATCAAGGATCTGCTGACCGGTGGCTTTGACTGCATAGAGCTGGTTGCCGAACGGATGGCAGGCTTTGATGTCAGCGAAGGTCAGGTCGCCGGCAGCCATGTTGGCACGGATACCGCCGCCATTGGCGAAGGCAATATCGGCACCGGTAGCATAGCGATAGGCGTCAGCAACAAGGTCACCGAGGTTGGTTTCGCGGGAGCGGACCATGCGGATGCCGTCGGTATCGCTGATCCACAGGTCGACGTTCGATGAAGTCAATACCTGGTTGATGATATTTTCGTAGTCAGCGGTGATTTCAGCTTCAACAGTATCGAATTTTTCACTGCGTGGCAGCGTGCCGTTGACGATGGTGGTGGTGATGACACCGGTATCAGCGATGTTCAGCACACCGATATACTGCAGTTTCGTGCCGGTGGAGGACAATGGAATCAGATATCCTTCATCATTGGGAACCATCATTGACGGGATAACACTGTGGGAGTGGCCATCCAGACAGGCATCGATACCATGGGTATGTTCAATAACATCGATGGAACGGTATGGATCTGTATCTTCTTTGAGACCCAGGTGTGCAAGAAGAATAACGTAATCGGCGCCTTCAGCCCGGGCTGCATCAACAGCATCCTGAACCTTTTTGTATAAAATAGCGCCGTTTTCGCCCTGACCGAAATCATAGACAAATTCTCCGTCTTCCTGGAAGAAGGCCGGAGTGGAGGTCGCAATGCTCAGCGGGGTCGTTACACCGACCAAACCGACTTTCGTTTCTCCGAAATCGTGGACGGCATAAGGAAGTAAAAAGTCAAGTTTATTCTCATTTTTACCGGTGTAACTGATATTTAAGGTGATATAGGGGAAATCAGCCTTCGCGGCAACTTCTGCGAACCTGTCCATACCATAGTCAAATTCATGATTGCCGAGGATGGCGTAATCATAACCCGCGGCGTTCATTAAGTCGATGACCAATTCACCTTCGGAAACAGCGCCGATCACATCACCCTGGATGGAGTCGCCATTGTCCACCAGCAATACATTGGGTGTTACTTGCTCGTAGAATTCCTTCATCGCTGCTACAGCACTGTAAGTGAGGTTATCTTCATAACCGCAGTGGACATCATTGGTATAGAGAATCACGATATCTTCAGCGTAAACACCGCAGAAAGAGGCAAGCAGAAGCATTGCCAGAACAACACAGATCAAACTCTTCTTCATATAAACTCCTTTCGGTTTTTCTGGATTAATTATACCTAATTTTTCCATGATGAAAAGAGCAAAATCGTTTTAAATCGTAAAACCGGGGAAGGAATGAGTTATGCTAAAATTATTATTGTTATCCCTAAATCAGGAAGGAGGATCGAAAAATGAAATGTCCACATTGCGGAGCTGATGTAACAGGAAGGTTTTGTTCTTTCTGCGGTTCTGAACTGCCTCACCCGCAGGCGGATCTTCACGCTGCGCCAAACGCTGTGCACAACGAAACCGTGACCCATAACATTACCAATAATTATTATTACGCACAGCCTCCTCAAACGCAGACGCAGATCGTCCCTCAGAACCATGTTCAGGTCGTTGAAGTTCCGAAATATATTTATGTTCAGCAGCCTGCCGGAACTGCTTACATTTCGGATAAAAACAAAGATACGGCATTTCTGTTATGCTGGTTTCTGGGCATTTTCGGAGGACACCTCTTTTATGTCAACCGTTGGGGAAAGGGCATTCTGTACTTATTTACCGGAGGGCTTTTCGGGTTCGGTACACTGTTTGACCTTATCAGTATCGCGAACAACAGCTTCAAAGATAATCTGGGTCTGCCGCTGAAGGGAAAGGCTGTATGGAGCCAAAGGATACTCGGGGTACAATTTCTGCTGGCAGGAGCCTGTGCCGCAAGCGGCAGCGACAGTTCCTCCGGCAGTCTGATTTTCCTCATTCTCGGTGCCGTTTTGATCCTGCTGTCGTTACGGAAAAAATGAAAGACTGACATTTTATCATTCGACGCTATTTTAGGGTACAATAGATTCAACTTTAGGAGAATGATATCGGAGGACAAATATGCGGGTTCTAATCACAGGAGCGGCCGGTTTTCTCGGGTCACATTTATGCGAATTATTTCTGAGCAAAGGGCATCAGGTCATCGGGATGGATAACTTCATCACCGGGCATGCCCGGAATCTGGCACATCTGGCCGGCAATCCGGATTTTTCTTTTATCCGTCATGATGTATCCGATTTTATCTTTGTCCCGGGACATGTGGACGCCGTGCTGCACTTTGCTTCACCGGCCAGTCCCAATCCCGCATCCCCTTACGGATACACGAATCTTCCGATCCAGACCATGAAAGCGGGAGCTCTGGGAACACATAACGCTCTCGGCGTGGCCCGCGCAAATAAAGCCCGCTTCCTGCTTGCCTCCACCAGCGAGATCTACGGTGACCCGCAGGTCCATCCGCAGCGGGAAGATTATTGGGGACATGTAGACCCGAACGGGGAACGCTCGGTTTATGATGAAGCCAAGCGTTTTGCGGAGGCACTGACCATGGCGTATCACCGCTTCCACGGCGTTGAGACACGCATCGTCCGCATTTTCAACACCTACGGTCCCCGCATGGATCTCAACGACGGGCGTGTGGTGCCGAACTTTCTGAAGCAGGCGATCGATAAAAAGCCGCTGACCGTTTACGGCGACGGGCAGCAGACACGTTCCTTCTGCTACGTCAGCGACCTGATCGACGGGATCTACCGTCTGCTGATGTCAGATGAGCATGATCCGGTGAACATCGGGAATCCGACGGAAAACACGGTTATGGAACTGGCAGAGGAGATCAACCGCATCACAGAAAATCCCGCCGGGATCATCGTTAAGAAGGAACTGCGCCTCGGTCACGATCCGCAGCGAAGACGTCCCGATATCACCCGGGCGAAGACCATTCTCGGCTGGGAGCCCAAAGTAAGCCTCGCGGAAGGGATCCGGAAGACACTGCCCTATTTCAAAGAGAGAATGGCGCAGGATGAATAAATTCATCAAAAACCCGGCGGAACGCACCAGGTTTCTTAAATTCTGCGTTGTCGGCGTGATCGGTTTTGTCGTCGATTTCGGCGTTATGAACCTGCTGCTGCATTTCACCGGCAATGTGAGGCTTGCTTCCACTGTCTCATTTATTGCCGCGGTCATCAGCAATTTTCTCTGGAACCGGTATTGGACTTATCCGGATTCACGGGAAAAGCCCGTCGTGCAGCAGCTTGGACAGTTCTTTTTGATCAATGTCATCGGGCTTGGGATCCGGTATCTGTTGTTCCTCACGATAGACCGGCCGATCATTTCGCTTGCAGAACGGATCCTGCCCGCAGATTTCTTCATAAGTCCTGACGTAGCCGGGCATAACATCACCATGGTTATCGCGGTCTTCATCGTCATGATGTGGAATTTCTTCGCCAACCGGCTCTGGACATATAATGATGTGAAATAGGAATTAGGGTTTAGGTCATATGGCAAATCCGAGAATTATTGCGGGAAGCAGAAAAGGTATGCGGCTGAATGCCGTACCGGGAGACAGCACCCGTCCGGTAACAGACCGGGTCAAAGAGGCTGTGTTCAATATTATCGGTCCGGATATCGTGGACGCCTCCATGTTCGACCTTTTCGGGGGCACCGGGTCTGTCGGTTTAGAGGCGCTCAGCCGGGGGGCTTCCTATGTGCGCTTCAGCGACGCCAACCGCAATGCCTATAATACGCTGGTTTCCAATATTAAATTGACCCGCTTTGAAAAGCAGGCAAAGGCATATTTCGGCGATGTATTTAACATCCTGCGCGGGATCCCGGACCGGGAATTTGAATATATTTATGTCGCGCCGCCTCAATATAAAGAGATGTGGAAACACATCATGGAGGTTCTGGACAAAAACGACGGCTGGCTGACCGATGACGGATGGATCATCGTCCAGATCCACCCGATCGAACGGGAAGATCTGGAACTGGAATGTTACGAATTGTTCGACGAGCGGAAATACGGCTCAACCACGCTGCTTTTCTATTGCCGGAAAGAGGCATAATCAGGGATCAGGGATTAGCGGCCAGGAGATGGATCGAAGTTTATTGCCGGAATAGGGATTCAGTATGTCTGAATTCTCAATTCCGGCGTGTTTCTAATCAAACTCTTTGCGAACCAGAATCGTGAAATCCCAGATCTTGTAGTCATGCAGCAGAGCCACATTGCGGGAAAAATGACGGCGGCAATAGTCAAAAATCCGGCAGGGGTCGGCATAATACAGGTCAGGCCGTTCCGCCATTCGATCCGCATCTGAGTAGGAAGTCAGAAAATTCACGGAAAACCCGCGGGAGGTTTTTTTGTTGAAGGTTTCCAGGTTATCTATTACGTAAGCGGTCCACTCTTCATAATCCGCTTCCATTTTGATGTTGAAGACCCCGGAAGCGACCAGATAGTCACACACAGGGATCTCATCAAGAGATGAATGGAGAGATATTTGATTGTCGCCGGCGTATTTAGCCCGTCCGGCTGTGAGAGATTTTTCAACGATGTCATAACCGTAATAATGGGCAAAATTCAGTCCTGTTCGGCGGAACCACTCAGCCATGGCTCCGTATCCGCAGCCGAAATCAAGAACCGTGAACGGGGTCTGCGGCAGAATCACTTTCGCCAGCTGCTCAAAACGGGTTTCCTGGGCATAAGCGGAATTCCAATCCACACCGGTGGCATCCTCTCCATGCTGCTCAAATCGCATCTGGAAATAATCTTTGATCGGAGTCAGGTCATTCATTTTCATTCTCTTTCTGGTATCTGTCAACAGATTCCCGAATCACATATGGCGGCCGGTCACTGGCACGGTCATACACACGGGCCAGATATTCCCCGATAATGCCGAGCGTAAACAGCTGGACCCCGGCAAAAATCGAAATAATCGAGGCAAGGAAGGGGAACCCGGGCGTCGAGCCGAGCGAAAATGTTACGATGAGTACATATATCAGCACGGCAAACCCGAACAGCATAAACAGGAACCCCAGCATGCTCGCAAACCGCAGAGGAGCCGTGCTGTAGCCGGTCAGAATCAGCAGGCTGGCTTTCACCAGTTTCGCGAAAGAATAATTGGATTCGCCGATCTCCCGCTTGTCCTCTTCGACATAAACGTGGCTGAAGTTCTTCGTTCCCCAGGCAAGGAGGGGATCAATATAAACCTCAGGACTGCGGTAGTCCGCAAACGCATTCCGCAAATACGTTTTAAATACACGAAACGCTCCGATTTCACGGATCGGAATTCCCATGATTTTTCCCAATATGATCTTGGTCATCTTCGAGCCAAGATTCCGCCACCAGGAATGCGGCATTTTTTTCGGGACTGCGTAAACAACATCATAGCCCTTTTCCAATTCACTGACAAGCAGCGGCAGCTGTTCCGGCGGATGCTGAAGGTCATCATCCATCGTAATGCAGATCTCATAGCGAGCGGCGCGGATGCCGCATAAGGTCGCATTGTGCTGGCCATAATTACGGGCAAGGTGGATCACACGAACCGTATCCGGATTGGCAGTCTGGAGAGACTTGATCACGTTCCAGCTGTCATCAGGGCTGCAGTCATCAACCAAAATGATCTCATAGTCCGCGAACAGATCCGGCAGGACTTTCAGCAGTCTTTCGGTCAGCTGCGTAATTGTCTCAGCTCCGTTATAAACAGGTATGATAACGCTTGCACTCGGGTTTAAGTCTTTCTCATCCTTCATAGCATCATTCCTTAGCGAATGAACAGCCTACACTGTTCATAGCATTTATGAGAGGAAAAACAACTTCATTCTCAGGCTCATGGTTTTCGATCCATTGATGAATATAGAAACAAAGGGATTTATCCAGTCCTTTTTCCTCGGTGTGGATGCGCCGGAAGAGCTCAAACGCATCCTCCCAGCGGTCAAGGTTGATATAAGCTTCAGCGAAAATAAAATATTCGGAAGCTTCCCCTGCTTTCATCGTTGAGAGTACTTCATCACCGATAGCGGCAATGGTTTCCCAATCTTCCGTCTGTCGGGCAAGATCAGCCTTCTGGAAATAATAGCACCAGTTTTTCTCTATCGGCTGGTCAAAGACTTCCGTAAAGATAAATGCCGAAGCTGTCCCTTTAGGATTTATCCGCTCCCGGGGATTGGATAAATCCATAAAATACGAATAGCTTTCGGGCAAATTCGTCAAACCCGCATGGATATCAGGATCCAGGACACGCAGGCATCCCGGAGGTGAATAATGATAGGCTACGATCTGATCATTCTTTGCCCAAAACAGGGAGCCCCGAAAATCAAAATAGACATCCTTTTCCGCTTCCAATTCGTCAATCGAACCGAATCTGGAGGAAAAATGCATCACACTATAGGGTAATTCATCGCCTTCCAATTCCGGTTTCAGGGCTAAATTTACCAGTCCCGTCAGTGAATTATCCGATTCATATTGCAAAGGATTATCATCAGTCATGAGGATCGTATGCGCTTCTAATTCCGGAATTCTCGTCACAAGTTGAGACGCAAAATCATGCTGCATCATCCAGTCTTTTCGATAACTGTTCGCGTTCAGGATATTTCCGCCCACAGCCATGGCAATCAGCAGCGAAAAAGCTATGGTTTTCTGCCATTGGGTCCGCAGGACAAAAGAAACCAGCCCTGTCATGAAAATTGAACTGCCAAACATAAATGCGACAAGAAAACGATCATACGGATACCAAAGATGGATCGGCAGTGTCGTGACCCAATAGGGAAAGCCGGGACATATCACCATGAATAATCCAAGCCCTGTCGCTATCACGCACCATATCCAATAGGCTTTTGCCTCTTCTTTGTTTTCGCCGATCTGATATTCATCCGGCTTGAAAAAATGCCCGACGAATAAAACAGCTGCAAGACTGAGTACCACCGGGATCCAGAATAACTTACCGGAAGCCACCTCAAAATCGACATGGTTGGGGAAACGGAAATACTCTGTCCAGGCGCCCCAGGTCGCCGTATAGGCATCCTCAATGATCCGAATGATCAGATTCAGGATGGCTTTCAGCGGATTTACGGCAAGCTGCTCCATTAAGACCGGCTTATAGCTCGGGAATTGAAATATCACGACCCGCCAAAACATAAACACGCCCATCACGCCAAGATACGGCAGCCATTCTCGAATAATGCGTAAAAGCTTCTTCCAGAATCCAAGATCACGAAAACCGGCTTCCCGTGCCAGGAATATCCAAATGATCAGTCCGCGCGAGATTTCAAGACCCGTATAGTATTCAGTAGAGATCGTACAGAAGGTGAAAAGCAGCACAGAAGGAATCGTCCATAAGAGCCAGCCTTTTTTGCTTCCGCTTTTAATTGCCTTGAGCATCATACCATATGAAAGTACATATGCCAACAGCATAATAAAAGCATTCATCCACACATAGACGATCGGCATCTGTTTAAAACCCGGATACACTGCAAGCAAAAGGCTGATCCAGAATACTTCACGCTTTCTTTCCGGCCAAAGCTGACGGAGCATCCACCAAAATGCTAATGTCACGGTCCATCTGAAAAAAACAGTAAGAACCTGCCAGACAAGGGGATTATTATCCAAATGGGCGGTTAATTGATATAAATAGCCAAGAAACGGACGATCAGATTCAAAAGCAGTTGCAAATCCTTCCGCTCCTTTTGTAACTTTAAACCACAGCATCGGCCAATCATCCCAATAAAAACCCAGCCGGTTTACTAAAGGGAGGTAGGCAGCAATTGTAAACAGCAACAAGAGTAATGGAACTGACTTTTCTGTGAAATGGAAACTTTTATTCTTATCTTTCATATTATCGGTTTCAAAATCATCTCTATTTGATACGACAGATGTCTTGATACAACTTGTTCATACCTTTCTGCACTCGTTATTGTTCCAGAGTACGATTAACACGCATACATTTTTCAATTATGATTATAATAGACGCATGGATAAGACTGCAAAAAAACGTTATTTTTTTTCCGACAGAACACTGTGGTTCCAAATACTTGAACTTTTTCTTGGGTCCCGTTTAATTCTGCTCATGACAGCCTGGTTTTCTGAATATTATCAGGGAAATGTCATTTATCAAAGATATCTTGATCAGGGCTATTTTCTTTCTCCGAAATGGCTTATTGATATCTGGTGCCGGTGGGACAGTGAATGGCAATTATCTATTGTCAAATGGGGATATGTTGCGCCGGAAAATTTGGGCAGCGGATACAGCAACATCGCCTTTTTCCCTCTTTACCCATATCTGATCAGACTGCTGACATTCTGGCTGCCAAAGCGGTTGCAGACAGAAAGTGTATATTTATTGGTTGGGTTGATCATTTCCAATATTTGTCTTTTGCTGGCAATGTACGGGCTTTGCAAACTGACCGGGCACCTCTTTTCAAAAGAAACAGCCACCATCACACCTTTGCTGGTTTTTTGCCTGCCTTGTGCCTTTTATTTCAGCGCATTCTATGGAGAAAGTCTATTTCTGCTTTTGATCGTTTACACACTTTTATCAGCCGAAAAACAAAAATGGCAGTGGAGCGCCTTCTGCGCTGCCGGTGCCGCGCTATGCCGTCCGCACGGCGTACTGGTATTATTTCCGATCATATACCTGTATATGTCAGCGAGGAAATGGGATTTTCGAAAAATCGGTACCGAATGGTTATGGTATTTGCTCGTACCCGCGGGTATTTTTGCCTTCTTTTTCGGGCTCTATCGATTAACCGGAGACTTTTTTGCATTTTTCAAAGCGCAATCAGCCTGGGGACGAAGTTTGACCGACACATCAGCTCTTAAGCTTTATTTTGAACCGCTTTTTACAAGGCACAACCGGCCCACTACGATCGACCTTATTATGATCGTCACATCTCTGATATTAAGCATATGGATGCTGATTTCCTGCCGCCACAAGGCATATGGCATATACGCCCTGGTTTGCACGCTGGTACTAATAGGGACAGGAAATCTCTATTCAATGATGCGGTATACCGCGGTTATTTTCCCGATATGGATATTTGCCGCGGACTTACTCAAAGGGCGGAAAAAAGTATTTTATTTCATTTGCGCATTGTTCTCAGCTCTGCAGGTGCTGCTGTTCTGCGGCTGGATAAACTATTACTGGATCGCCTGATCCTTTCTAAGCAGAGAAGCATAATGAAAAACAAGACCATTTTTCTCCATATTCCGGTTCTCCTCTCAGCTGCCCTTGCACTGATCCAATTGTCCGGAATCGCCGGCAATGCACATTTGACGACGACCCGGATTTTTTACCTGATACTTGTTTTCATTGGATGCCTGTTTTGGCTTGTTTTATACAAAAAGTGTGGCAATATCTGCAGAAAAAAAGGATACAGGGCATTTCTTTTTCAGTTATGTCTGTTTCTTTCGCTGCTTTCAATTGTCCTAATTCCCATTGGAAAAAGACTGATGATCAAAGAAGGCATTGCTTATACAGCAGGTGCTGTAATTCACCAGGGAGAATCTTTCCTTGTCTTTTTTGCCGTGCAAAACCTTTGTTCAGCACTCTTATTGGTTTTTACACTACGCAAGTACGAAACTTATCCGCTCCGAATATTGCTTTCGGAAAGCCACATTATTCCGGAATTCATATTCATATTTCTGGCCTGTCTTCTTGTGTTCGGAGCATTTATACCCCTTCGTGCTAACTACTATCCATCACACGATTACGCCATCTTTGCATACATAGGGCAGCAAATTCTGCGCGGAAAAATGCCGTACACAGAACTCTGGGATCATAAGCCGCCTCTGATTTTTTACCTGAACGCGCTTGGATTACAGCTTACAGGCGGTTCCCTGCTCGGCATTTGGCTCCTGGAATTCGCTGCATTTTTTACAGGTGCGCTGATTTTGCTGAGACTTCTGAAACGCCGTTTTCCGGAATGGATCAGTCTCCCTGTTCTGCTTTTGGGGTTGCTGCACTACGTCCGTGTCCTCGATTTTGGCAACTACACGGAGGAAGCCTCCCTCTTTTTCGTATTATGCGCCTTGGGTTTGCGTTTTACCGTATATCCCATATCCGGTTACACTGCTCTCAGCGGATTCATCAATGGTTTCCTTTGCGGGATGGCTTTTACCAGCAAACAAAATACCATCGGTTGCTGGGCAGCTCTATTTTTACTTGACACCCTGCGATTTTTGCCCCGCGGAAATAACAATGAAGCATTCAAACGATACATTCATTATTGGCTGTACTCTGCGTTAGGGTTTCTATCGCTTAATGCGGTCTGGGTCATCTACTTTGCAAAAAACAACGCTCTTTCCGCGTATTGGGATGTTGCCTTCCGATTTAACTTCATATACTCTGATAAAAGTACAGAAAGCCGTCTCGCCTGCGCATGGACTACACTGACATTTCTCCCTTCCGTAAGCTTTTATCTGCTGACGGGATTCCTTTCCTGGATCCCGGTTTGCGTAAACTGTTTTAAAGTTGGGATCCGCAATTTTATTGATAAGAACGACCTTACAGCATGGGCACTGATCGCGCTGCCGGCAGAACTGATTCTGGCAGGACTGTCCGGCATGAATTATCAGCACTATTTCATTCTCTGCATCACTCCCGTAATAATCCTCCTCTGCAGCTTTATAGATAAGATCACACGCCGGATCGCTTACAGAAAGTGGCTTTTTCAAACCGGCATTATCATTGGCTTATGCGCAGCATCGCTGCCGATAGCGACATTTTTCAGTGATAACTACATGCCGAGAACACCCTCTTCCTACACAAAAACCCGTGATTACCTTCTTGGAGAGACAACACCGGATGAACCAATTCTTGTCTGGGGCAGCCGGTCGGCAATATATGTAATGAGCGGACGGTACGCACCAACAGCTTATTTCAACGAAAGGCCTCTTTATCTGTTTCCGGATGAGATCCAGTCGGCGCAGTGGGATGAATTGTTATCCGACATCCAGACGGATCCGCCGCAGGTGATCATATATACACATGATACAGCACTTCCGTTCATAGAACTCACCGGCTCAAGCTGCAAAATTCCCGCCGGGGCTGAATATAAAACAGCTGTCTACCAATATTTCTGTGATAATTATCATTATGAAACAACGATCAACCCCGAATTCTACGATGCATGGGACATATTTCGGCGGAATGAAAATACACCTGAGTATTAGAGACTTGTCTCTAAAAATGTTATAATAATCCCATGATAGACATTCGTTATGGAGATAACCTCGAATTACTGAAGCAAATCGAATCCGAATCGATCGATTTGATTTACATAGATCCCCCTTTCAACACAGGAAAAACACAGCGCCGCACATCAATAAAAACAGTCCAGGCGGAAGAAGGTACCCGCATCGGTTTCCAGGGAAAACATTACCGGACGGAAACCATCGGAGAAAAAAGCTATAATGACACTTTTGAAAACCTTCCTGATTATCTGGAACCACGGATGCGCGAAGCATACCGTGTTCTGAAACCGCACGGAGCGCTGTATTTTCACATAGATTACCGTGAAGTCCATTACTGCAAGATCATGCTGGATCAAATCTTCGGCAGAGACTCTTTCCTCAACGAAATTATCTGGGCCTATGACTATGGTGCACGGACCACAAAAAAATGGCCTGCAAAACACGACAATATCCTGTATTATGTCAAAGACCCCGAAAACTATACATTCAATTACGACGCAATCGACCGCATTCCCTATATGGCGCCCGGATTAGTCGGCCCTGAAAAAGCGGCAAAGGGCAAAACACCTACAGATACATGGTGGCATACGATCGTTTCCCCAACCGGGAAAGAAAAAACCGGATATCCGACACAAAAGCCGGAAGGGATCCTGCGGCGCATTATTTCCGCTTCATCCAATCCCGGGGATCAGGTACTGGATTTTTTTGCCGGCAGCGGGACAACCGGGGCTGTCTGTCAGGAATTAGGGCGGGATTGTATATTGATTGACAACAACCCGCAAGCCATCGAAGTTATGAAAAAAAGGTTAAAAGAAGCATGTTATATCTGGTCGCAACCCCAATCGGAAATCTGAAAGATATCAGCCTTCGGGCACTGGAAACCCTGCAGGAAGTTGACCTGGTCGTCAGTGAAGATACACGAAAGACCGGTATGCTGCTGCACCACTATGAGATCAAGAAGCCTTTGCTCTCTTTTCGCGAAGACAACGAGACCCGCGCATTGCCGAAAGTCATGGAACACCTTGCAGCAGGCGAGAACGTAGCCATTGTGACGGACGCGGGCTCCCCATCCATTTCCGATCCGGGGTTTATCCTGGTTCGGGAGGCATTAGCGAATAATATCGAAATCACGGCGGTACCCGGTCCCACTGCACTCATAACAGCATTGACACTCTCCGGACTGCCGGTACACTCATTTACATTCAGGGGATTCGCCCCGCGTAAATCCGGACAGCGTCAGCATTTCTTTGAAATTGACAAAGATTCCCCTCATACCCTGATTTTTTACGAAAGTCCTCACCGGCTGCTCGCTTTTCTCAAAGATGCCCTCGCTGTCTACGGTGACCGATCCATCGCGATATGCAATGACCTTACAAAAAAATTCGAGCTTATCGACCGCGGACGCATTTCGGATATGATCCGCAAATTCTCTGCCGAAGAACCAAGGGGAGAATACTGCATCGTCATCAACGCGGAGAACAGTAAAGTAGAGTTTTCCCCGCTGTTTGATGACGGCTCCGAGCCCGGGGAAGAAGCCGCATGAACCGCTTCTTCGTATCACCGGAAGCCATTGACGGGACTACAGTCCATATTCCGGAAGAGATATCTGCGCAGATACGCAAAGTACTGCGACTGAAAGAAGGAACCGCGGTTCAATTTCTTGATAACCGCGGAGGGTTATATGAATGCAATATCCATTACCTTGATCCAAAGAATCTGACAGCGGAAATCATTCAAAAACGAGTTGCCGAAGGGGAACCGGCCTGCTGTGTTTCACTTTACATCGGACTGACGCAGCGTGAAAAATTCGAATGGATCCTGCAAAAGTGTACAGAAGCAGGCGTAGGAAGGATCATACCCATCATCACTGAACGATCCCTGATCCGAAAGTCCTCAGACGTCACCGGCAAACAGGAGCGCTGGGAAAAGATCCTCAAAGAAGCAGCGGAACAATGCGGCAGAGGCAGAATACCGGCGCTTTCCCCTGTAGAAAATTTTGCTCAGGCTTTACGATCCGGTATTGATGCAGACAAAGCTCTGTTTTGCTGGGAAAATGAGAAACAAACCTCGCTCCGATCAATATTATCACCTATCCGCAATTCCGTCCGGAATTTATCCATAATGATCGGACCTGAAGGCGGATTCTCGGAAGAAGAAGCCGCATCAGCATTATCAGCCGGATGGCTTCCCGTAACTCTGGGAAAAAGGATCTACCGGATGGAAACTGCAGCTGTTGCTTCGGTAATTCTTTCGCTATACGAAATTGAACAATAAACTTTTTCTTTTCTGAAAATAAGAGGTACCATGATCATCAGAACTGCACAGGAAAAAGATATAAAGAGGGTGTTGGAACTCCTTTCTCAAGTATTGGAATTGCATGCTGCTCTCCGGCCGGATCTGTTTATCCCGGGAACCACAAAATACACGCATGATGAACTCAAAACAATGTTCGCAGATGAAAACCGAAGGATCTATGTAGCCGTTGATGATCAGGATGAAGTCCTCGGTTACGCGTTCTGCGAAATTCGGGATCAGAAAAACAGGAACAACCTGGTTCCCTTCACTTCCTTCTACATTGATGATCTCTGCGTAGATGAATCAATTCGCGGACAGCATATCGGCAAAAAACTTTTTGAATATGTCTGTCAGGCAGCTTCCGCTATGGGATGTTACGAGATCACACTCAATGTCTGGGAAGGAAACGACATCGCCCGGAAATTCTACGACAGTATGGGATTCAAGCCCAAATCCACTACGATGGAATTTATTCTGAAATAAAATATTTTTTATTTAAAAATTTTTTTATATTTCAGATTATTCATCAATTTCATTTACATTAATATTATAGAATATTTTTATTATTTTGTCAATAGGGAATAGAAATATTAATATATTTCTTACTTCAGCAGATCGCCTTTGATCTCATCCAGTTTTAACGAAACAACCTGAGATGTTGAATCTGAAGACATCGTAATACCGTAGATAACATTAGAAGCTTCCACAGTATTCCGGTTATGCGTGATCAAAAGGAACTGCGTGTCACTGCTCAATTCTTTCAACAGATCACAGAATCGCCCGACATTCGCCTCATCCAGTGCCGCATCGACCTCATCCATAACACAAAAAGGAGTCGGACTAACCCGAAGCAGGGAAAAAATCAAAGCAACAGAAGTAAGACTGCGTTCTCCGCCGGAAAGCAAAGATAATTCCTGTTCACGATGTCCCGGCAGCTTAGCTTCTATTTCAATACCGGAACTGTTCACATCATTCGGATCAGTCAGGACCAGCCGCGCACCTCCGCCGCCAAACAAACGAACAAACATCTGTTTGAACTCTCCCTGCACTTTGTCAAAAGTAGCCAGAAACGCGTTTTCCATCATACGATCCAGTTCGGCGATAACCTGCTGCAAATCCGCATCTGCTTTTTTCAAATCAGCCATTTGTGTTTTCAGAAATTCATACCGCTCTGAGGATTCGGCAAATTCTGTGATCGCTTCCGGATTTACCGCACCCATACGACGAAGATGATTTTTCAGGCGCTGGATCTGATCTTCTATGTTCTCGCTCAGAATATCAACCTTTGGGAGTTCTGAAACCATATCGCCCAGAGGCAGGGTGTTTTGTCCTTCAATTTTTTCATCGTACATAAAATTAACCATACCGAGATCATCTTCAATACGTTTTTTCAACGCTTCAAGACGGTCATCCTGACGGGTAACTTCGACCTGAGCCTGAGCCAGCATCCTTTCAGCGGAAACCACAAGCTGCTGTCTTTCCTGGAATGCCTTTTGATCGATATTCAGTTGATTTTCACCCTGTTTCAATTCAGCTTCCATAGGAACAGTTTTTTCAATAATTTCCGCGGAATGCTGGTTTTCTTCTTCAATTTTTTCTTTCAGTTTTAAAATCTGCTCGTCAAGAGACTGAGAACTTTGTTCACCGCTGAGAATTCGTGCTGCCAGCTGTTCTTTCTTCTTTTTGTTCTTATCCGCTTCAGCTTTGTTGTCCCGGATCCGGGTTTCCGCTTCCGATATTGATTTTTTCAATACCGCACAATTCACATTCCAATGCTGAACCTGGTCCTGCAATTCATTGAGCTGGATTTTATTGATTTGATCCTGCATATTCCGAATATCAGAACGGAATTCCTCCCGGCCGTTTTCAAACTCACTCACCTGGGCAGACATTTCTTCTATTTGTTTGCGGTTTTCTTCTATCTGTGCGGAAGCATCATTCAAGCGCTGACGCTGGTAAGCTGCAGCCTGAGTCTGTTTTTCTTTCTCGACTGCCAGCTGGTTCAGTTTTCGCTGCAATTCCAATCCTGATGACTGTAATTTTGATCGTTCCGCCTGACGCATTTTCAGCGATTCACGAAATTGCCGTATCGCTGCTTCCGTTTCGGTAATTTGTTGTGAATACGAAGCCGATTTATCTCCAATTGTTTTCTTTTCCTCAGAAAGCTCTTTGATTTCACGCGTACGGGACAGTAATTTTTGTCTGCCTTCACTGCCGGAAACCACAGACCCGTCACTGCGGAACAAATCGCCTTCTTTTGTTACAATTCTTTCGCCCGGCTTTATAAGATTCCGAAGTGTCATGGCTTTTTCCCGCGATTCCGCAAGCCATGTACCTGCCAGCACACGTTCCAACACAGGACGAATTTCCTCACTGCAATTTAATACGGAAATCAATGATATAGTGCCTTCAAATCCGTCTGAAACATCAATGGTTTTTGTTCTGCTTTCCTTTTCGTCCGGAAGCAGGACTGCCCTGCCGCTCTGAGCCTGATTCAGCAGGGACATTGTCCGGTCCCATTCTTCCATATCCAGCAGAACCGCATCCAGTTCATCACCCAGCGCAGCGGCTGCTGCGGTCTCATATTCTTTCGGTACATCCAATAAACTCTGGAATGAACGAACTTTGGATTGGATCAACCCTTTTTCAGCACTTTGCGCAACATATTGAGCACCGCGGTTCATCCCGCTGAAATGTTTTTCAGCATCGATCAACACATCCATTCTTGCACTTACTTTGGAAAGTTCAGAATCGATCTTGTTTTTTTCGCTCCGAAATTCCCTCAAAGAGGATTCGCTGTCATTTACCTGTTTTTCAAGCTCCGATATCTCCTCATTTACCGCAGCCAGTTTTTCTTCATTCTGCTTTTGTGCATCATAGAATTTCTGGTTATCACGCTGGAATGTCCGTAATCCGGTGTCCAGACGTTCCAACGTTATCCGCAAACCGGGAAGAGACTCTTCCAGTTTAACTGTCCGCTCATCAAGATCATCACGACGGGCTTTCAGCCGGATCAGTTTTGATTCCAGTTTGTCCTGCTCATCACGTTTTGACCGCAGAGATGCGCGCAATTCGTTGAGTTCCGCCATACGTGCGTTCAATTCTGATGAATAAAAGGCTTTTTGTTCGGCCGCTTCTTTTTCATCCTTCTGAAGCGTCACGAGAGAAGCTTCCAGTTCTTTTCCGCGTTCTTCGATAAGCCGAAGCTCTTCATCCAGCAGCGCAGACTCATCCTGTTGGGAACGCACCTGAGCCAGTGCAGAATTCTTTCGTTCATCAAGGATCGCATTTTCACGCGTCAGCTGTTCAATACATTTATGAATTTCAGCAGTCCGGTTATGTATTTCAGAAATTTTCAGACGCAGTTCACGAATACTGTCCTGCTTTTTCCGCAAATCCTCATCAAGTGTTTCAAATTGAGCCCGAACCTGATTCGTACGTTTTTCCTGCTGTGCAAATCTTTCCCGCACAACAAGCAGATCCTGCTGGGCGTGATGCCAGTGATAGCCATACCATTCTCTCAGCAAAAGCTTCAGCTCATCCGTCACATGGGCATATTCCGCAGCCCGTTTAGCCTGCCGTTCCAGTGAATGGACTCGAGGTTCAAGTTCACTCAGAATATCGTTGACACGCTCTAAATTTCTGGCTGTTTCTTTGAGCCGGATCAAGGCTTCTTCACGTCTGCTGCGGAACAGACCGATACCGGCAGCTTCCTCAAAAAACCGTCTGCGGTCCTCCGGAGAGGCGGAGAGAGCATTATCGATCAGTCCCTGACCGATGATCGTATAAGTCCGCTCGGACAGACCTGACTGAGCCAGCATTTCGTTGACATCTTTCAGGCGCACCTTTTGTCCGTTGATCAAATATTCATTCTGTCCGTCCCGATATGCCCTGCGGGTTATCGCCACTTCAACATAATCCATCGGGAGCCAATGGTCTGAATTATCGAATGTGATCGTCGCGGAAGCCATTGAAGCCCGGGCTTTTTTGTCAGACCCGGAAAAAATCATATCCATTGTCCGGCGTCCGCGCAGAACTGTATAGGATTGTTCTCCCAGCACCCAGCGGATAGCGTCCGAAATATTTGATTTCCCGGAGCCATTCGGTCCGACAATAGCTGTGATCGGCAGAGGAAATTCAAAAAAGACCTTATTTGCAAAGGTCTTATATCCCTGCAGTTCAATTGACTTCATGCGCGGAGGCACTATTTCACCTGTTCATACAGATCTTATTGATTTTCGGAACCCGAAGCGCCGCCATATACATCATAACCAAGGTTTTCCAGAGCATTTTGAGCAGCCTGTTTGGCAGCGTTTTGTTTACTGGAGCCCTGACCGATACCAAGCGCTTTATCTCCGACCCGAACTTCAATTTCATAAATTTTGGAATGATCCGGACCTAATTCACGCACCACTTCATAATGCGGGACCGGCATATTCTTTGACTGAAGGATCTCCTGCAGACGGCTTTTTGCATCATCATCTTTATGGTTCAGGATAATATCGTCGATTGCCCCTTCCATAAACGGCATCACAAATGAGCGGACAGCTTCAAAACCCTGGTCCAGATATAAAGCCCCGACAAGCGCTTCAAACGCATCGCAAAGCAAAGCTGTTTTCGATTTTCCGCTGGCAAGATACTCACCGCGTCCCAGACGTAAAGCCTGGCCTAAATCGATCGAACGCGCGAATTCAGCCAGGGTGGACGTCTGAACCAAAGCTGAACGATATTTGGAAAGCTGCCCTTCCTTCATTTCCGGGAACTTGTTATAGAGCCACGCTCCGATCATGAAATCCAAAACAGCGTCACCCAAAAATTCCAGCCGTTCATTATCCTCGATGGCATCCGGGTGTTCATTCAAAAAAGAGCTGTGCGTCAGTGCACGGCACAGCAGCATATAATCATTAAATTTCAATCCGATACGGTGCGCAAAATGCTCCGGCATTTCATAATTCGGACTCGATGTCATATAAGCCTCATTAATACAGATAAGACCGGAAAATTTATTAGCTCGGGAACCTCTTCCGGATATAAAAAATTCCTGAACCAATAGAAGTCTTACAGATAAATTATTATACCATTAAACGAGAAATGGATTATTTTGGTTTCAGCGGATGACCCGCAGCAGATTCCCGTACATCTGATATTTCAATATAAGCAGCGCAGCACAGCCGCCGGTACCGGTTAAAAGCAGGATGCGGTTCGCCAATCCGTCTGCATAAAACCATCCCAGACAAATTCCTTTGGCAGGGTAGAAAATGCGGACCGGTTTTTTGTTCAGCAAATCCAGAAACAGATGCGTCAAAAACCCGATAGCGTAAAAAAGACTGGTTTGACGGTTGATGAAGAAAACCAGAACGGAAGAAGCAAAGAACATCAGGAGGGAATGGGAAAATCCGCGATGGGCTCCGTTGATCGCGAATAAAAGCAGGACCACCAGCAATCCAAGGCAAACCAGTATAAGCGGGTTTGAAAATATTGTTTCCGCTCTGAAAGTCTGCCAGTACACATAGGATTCATGCATAAAAGCGGTGAAGAAAACCGTAAATGCAATGCCCCAGCCCTGTCTGACATCACGGGACGGACGGTCTGAGCTCCGGTCAATATCACAAATCAGGCTTCCGATCGCTCCGCCCATCAAAGCGAAGCTCAAACCTTCAGCAGTTGCGGGAGCAGCAGCCAGAGACGCTGCGATCCCGACAGCTATATGCGTTTTACTCATCATAAGCGGAACACCCCAGATCAGTCAGCAAAAGCCATTTCCGCTAAAGGAGCCGGACCATCCTCCTCCGATAATTCAGGAAACTGCAGCCGGTAAAGCATCGCGTAGATTCCATTTTTCGCCATCAGTTCCTCATGAGTACCTTCTTCCGTGATCCCGTTTTCCGAAAGGACAAGGATCCTTCCGGCAGCCCGGATCGTTGAAAGACGGTGCGCGATGACAAGCGTCGTACGGTTTTCAGCCAGAGCTTC
This sequence comes from uncultured Chloroflexota bacterium, assembly GCA_902786265.1. Taxonomy (GTDB): domain Bacteria; phylum Chloroflexota; class Anaerolineae; order Anaerolineales; family Anaerolineaceae; genus Flexilinea. The sequence continues at coordinate 21,541 of CADACE010000029.1, forward strand.
AAGGGACTTTTGCACGACTTTTTCACTCTTGTTATCCAATGAGGAAGTAGCCTCATCAAAAATCAGGATCGGAGGGTTTTTCAAAAAGACGCGGGCGATAGAAATACGCTGCTTCTGTCCGCCGGAAAGCTTCACACCGCGCTGCCCGATATCTGTATGATAGCCATCTGGAAGTTCCATAATGAAATCATGCGCATTGGCTTGCTTGGCAGCGAGAATGATTTCTTCATCCGTAGCGTCCGGACGTCCGTAACGAATATTTTCCATCACATCGCCTGAAAACAGGTAAACATCCTGCTGAACGATGCCGATATTCCGGCGCAGGCTCTTCTGTGTATATTCCCGGACGTCGCGGTCATCAACCAGAACCGCGCCATCACTGACTTCATAAAAACGCGGGATCAGGCTGCATAAAGTCGTTTTTCCCACGCCGGAGGGTCCGATGAGCGCCACATATTCTCCCGGTTTGATTTCAATATTCACATGAGACAACACATCCTGCTGCATATTCTCATATCTGAAGGAAACATCTTTGAAGACAATTTTTCCTCCAAAACGATCAGCTTCCACCGCATTCGGGCTGTCTTCAATATCCGGCCGGATATTCATGATTTCATAAAACCGGTCAAAACCGGACATTCCGTTTTGATACTGTTCGGTAAAGGCTACCAGCTTCCGGATCGGTTCCGTGACATTTCCGATATAAAGCAGGAAAGTCACCAGATCCGTCACAGGCAGAGCATTTTCGGTGATCAGGTAAGCGCCGACAATCACAACCAGGATATTCAAAAGTGTGGTAAACCCGTTGATCCCGGACTGGTATTGCGCCATGACTAAATAATTCTGACGTTTGCTTTCCAGAAATCCGTCATTGCCCACTTTAAACTTCTGCTTTTCAACTTCCTCATTCGCGAAAGATTTTACGACACGGATACCGGAAAGGTTTTCCTCGATTTGGCCGTTGATTTCAGCGATCCTTTTGCGGTTCTGTTTATAGACAATCTTCATGCGCTTATTGAGATTGATCGCGTAAATTGTCATCGGAGGCACCAGCACAAAAGCGACCAGAGCCAGCTTCCAGTTGATGATAAACAGGATCGTAAAAGAACCGACCAGTTTGATGACGGAAATAACCAGATCTTCCGGACCGTGATGAAACAGCTCACTGATCTCAAACAAATCGGTTGTGACCCGGGACATCAGGTGTCCTACCTTTTGGTCATCAAAAAAGCTGAAAGAAAGCTTTTGATAATGTTCAAACAATTCCGCCCGCATGTCATATTCCATGCGGGAACTCATGCGATGACCATAGTAAGTCGTCCAGAAGTTGCAGCCGTATTCAACCGCGATCAGGATCAGAGAGAGTATCCCCAGCCGCAGAATTTCCCTGCGGGCTTCAGCGGCTTCAAAATATACTACGTTATGGGTAATATACCTTACGATCAGCGGAATAACCAGCATGATCGCAGCGCCTGAAATAGAGAAAAACATATCCCAAAGGAATGCTCCCTTATAAGGCTTATAATACGAAAAGAATTTAGACCATTTATTATTTTTCACATGCGGAATTATATCATTGATGGTTGTCATAATTCATAATTACTTATTGTTTTATGAATTATGGAATAAATAAAGAGTACCGATCATTCAGTACTCTTTCCGTTTATAATTCACGATTTTACGGTTTTTATTCGAGATCGATCGTATCCCCGTAATTCATGCGCAGCAGATTCTTCGGCGTGAATTTCATCGGGTCTGCATCGAAGAAATGCATCGGCGTGTTATGCTTCGCACCAATAAGGTCCGCACATTCTGTTGCTTCTTCCGGTCCCATGTTGTAGACACCGTCGATCGGGAAAAACGCATAATCGATCTTCCGGTCTTTCAGTGCTTCCATCTCCGGGATCTTTGAGGTATCGCCCGGATGATAGACCGTCAGACCATCAAAGGTCAGCAGATAACCGACGGTGTTATCGGGGTGATGGTTCTGGTTGCCGCCGGCTGTAACTGCTTCGATCTTCACGCCCTTGATATCAAAACTGTTATGAGACAGATCCGGATTTAAAGCATCAGCCACACGCTTGACCTCACAATCCGGCTTTTTCGTCACGATTTCAATTTTGCTGTGATCATAATGCTCGTGGGTGGAAAGAACGATATCCGCCGGTTCGGAATAATCACCGTCATAATACGGATCGATATAAATCACCACGCCTTCCGCGGTCTTGATTTTCATGGAAGCATGTCCGATTAAAGTCAGTGTTGGTTTCATAAACTCCTCTTTTCTGTTTTTGATAATTTCACATATTCACCGGTTTAGGGACCGAATATCAGTATCCCTCAACACTTTTTGAATAACAATTATGATAAATATTTCTGCTCGATATATTCTGCAGATGTACCTTCTGATTTCCGGATTTCTCCCGATTTCAGACAGATATAACCAAAGTATTCTTCAATAATTATATTTGAAGTATACTTCAAAAAACCGACAACCGGAACTTTTTCAAAAGAAAAAACAATGGAGCAGGGATGATCGATCCGAAGCAAATCAAAGCACTCTTTTTCGATATAGACGGCACGCTGGCAAGCCCGCGCGAACATGTGATCAATCCGGTTGATATTGAAAGCTTCCGGATCATGCATGACAAAGGGCTGAAATTATTCATTGCAACCGGACGGGATCTGTTTATCCCGGAGGAAGCGCGGATCCTTGAGCCGGTTCTTCCCTGGCTGACCGGCTTTGTGGATGTCAACGGTCAGCACTGCGCACTGGCGAACGGGACAGAGATATCCCTGCATCCCATCCATAATGATGATTTTCTGCCGCTGCGGGCAGCTTGTGAGGCGCATCACCTTTCCATGCTCTACCGGGTCGGAAACGTCAACCATCTCACAGAACTGACCTTCCGTGTGGAACGCTACTGGGCTCATATGGGACTGCCGATTCCCGAGATCCGTCCGATGGATCCGGACATCATCGACATTCCGAAGCTATGCATCCATGCCTCTCCGGAAGATGAGTCCCACTGGCTCACTCCGCACCTGAACCACACCTGGACCGCCCGCATCACAGAAGATCTGATCGACCTGATCCCCAATGGGATCGGTAAAAGCAGCGGACTGCGTGATATCTGCGCTTATTTCGGTATTTCTCCGGAAGAGACGATGGCGTTCGGGGACGGACAGAACGATCTGGACCTGATGGAGGCCGCAGGGATCGCTGTTGCCATGGAGAACGGCGCGGAAAACGTCAAAGCGTTGGCAGACTATGTCACCGCTCCTCCCGAACAGGCAGGGATCACACAGGCTTTACGGCATTTTGGATTGATTTAAAAGGGGGCAGGATTCAGAGATCAGGTGTCAGAGATTCTGACTTTCATGACTCGTTGGTGAATCCTGATTTGGTTTATTAAAATGACAAAAAAGCCGCTCTTTCCGAGCGGCTTTTTGTCATGTACTTCTGAATTATATATTAATCGTTCGTCTCAGCGACAAAGGCACCGAAGATGCCCTGCAGCAGGGAGCTCAGGCCACTCTCCACAGGCTCAGATCCGCCATCTTCTGTGGTTTCAGCAGGTTCTGAGAAGAATTTCTGCATCCAGGCAGTCACGTCTTCTTCATTCAGTTTTTCCATGAATGAATCAAAAATCATCTTCCATCCGTCAACTGTCTCCGGATCCGTTACGGATTCATCTTCATCCGGTTCCAGTTCTTCGACCGCTTCTGCGATCTCGGCATCGGACCATTTATCGTTCATGAACCCGCCGACCATTTCAAAGACCTTTGCCTCATCAACCTTGCCATCTTCATCGGTGAAATAGTCGATGACATAGCTGACCACGGAACGGAGATCTTCATCATCCATACCTGCAGCCATTTCTTCGATTTCCTTCGGGCTCAGAGCCGCGATGGCAGCGATCAGTTCATCATCTGCTGCGGATGCGGTTTCTTCCGCTTCCTCACCGCTCATCAGGTTATCGTTGATGTAATCGTACAGCGCGGCATTGGCCTCGATCATGGACTTCGCACCGGCTGTAGAGCGTGAACCGCTGTCGGAGATCACGGCATCCGCGAGAGGTGCGTATTTCACAATATCTTCAGTCTTGAAAGCCTTGATATCCCGGATCATCTTCATGGACTTATCATAGGTATTTTCGCCGGACACAAGATCATTGATACCTATGAGTGCTGCACTCAGGGGGCCCACAGGCGCGGTCAGATCACCATAAACAGCGGTGATATAACCTTCCAGTTCGGAATCAGATATTTCCAGATTCCGCAGGAAATCTCCGGCCGACGCATACACATCAAAGGTCTCGGCAACCTTCGGATCGCGGTAAGAGTAATATCCAAACACATAATCAGTGAACAGCTGCGAATATCCGCCGTAAGCACTGTTCTTCACGCGAAGCTCCGGATAAAGCAGCTTGTCGTTGATGATCTTCATGATCACCCTCGTACCGCCGTCATTTTTCTCATAGCCGGCTGCTTCCAGATCCACGGCAGCAAAGTTATAGACCACATTGCCGCCGGTCACGATCGCGGTATGCAGCGGCAGATCTTCGATTCTGGCGACATAATCGACGCTTTCACGGATCGTATCATCAAATTTGGAGATCAGGTTATACCCAAGAGCAGCGGAACGCATGATGTTTTCCGTATTGCCCATAACGGTCAGGATCACGCCGTTTTTGTTCAGCATAATGTCACGGAAGCCTTCGAATTTCTTCACCAGCGCGTCCATTTCCTCATCCGTATACTTGCTGAGCTTATCCCAATAGGCCATCTGCGCTTCCGTATTCAAATAATAATTCAGCTTCGCGATCGGAGCAAAATTGGAAGCCGCTGCCATGACAGCATATGAAGTACCATTGGAATCCATATACAGCTGGGTCTGGGCATAATTGGTTGCAGCGTCTGCGCGGATATAATCATAGTCGCTGAAATCGGTATGATACAGGATCTCCTCGACCAGATCAAAACTGTCTTCCAGTGTATCCGGCAGCGCAAACCAGCTTGTGAGAAAATAACTTTCGATCGCGCGCGTGTCAGGATCTTCCGTGTTGTTATTATACATGGTCATCCCTGAGGAAACTGCCGCTATTTTTGCCGGCAGTTCTTCACGGGTATACTTTTCCGTCCCGAGGTTTTCCAGCAGCCAGGTATATTCGGCAAAATCGAAGAGATCTTCGAAGGGGATCGCGGATGTATCGGTACGGAAGGACACACGAATCAGAGGTGTATCAACTTCAGATGTGATCACACGGACACCGCCGATATTTGTTTCGGAAGCGGGTTTGTATGATACTTCTTCCGGCAGTGTTTCGACGCTCAGCGCGTTCAGTTCTTCGGGCATGGGAATGGCATTGGATTCTTCAACGAATGCTTTATAAGCTTTCGTCTCCGCCACCAGCGCGTCCACCTCTTCCGGTGTCATGTCAGTCTTCATCTTGTCCAGCTTTTCACGAAGAGCGGCATCATTTTTCTCTTTGAGCCCGGGTTCCGGGACAGTGATGGCAATTACAGCGGTATTCAGTTCTGTCCAGTATTTGCGGGCAGTTTCATTCAGGTTCTCCACCGTTATGAGTTCACTGATGCGGCTTTCAAATTCCGCGGATTTCTTCCATGCGTCACGGTCACCGAAAATTCCCCAGTAAACAGTCATGTTTTGGGTCAGGCTCAGATAAACAGAGGAGGAATCCAGTCCCGTCAGTTCTTCGAACCGTTTACGTACCAGCATGCCATGAAGAACTTCCTCATTTACACCGTTTTCCAGCAATTCCGCAAGGGCATCATCACAAATTTTCTTGAAGATATCCTTTTCTGCGGCATCAATAGAAGAACCCCGGTAAACCAGTGCGACTTTTTCGCCCGGATCCCATGAGGTCGTCATGGAAATTTCAGCTTCCGGCAGTCTCTCTTTTGCGATGCGCTGCAGCGGAGATGATTCGTCATTCATATAATTGCAGACATAGTCCAAAACTTCCATGTCATTGTAATCACTGATAGTGAAAGGCATACCGTAAGAAATAATCGCGGCTTTTTCTGTCGGGGTCCCGGTTTCAACAGGATAAGCGAAAGTCTGCTCATAATATCCCGGTTCCAGCGGCTGATAATTGCTGTCTTCAATAGTAATTTCCTTTTTTTCGAATTTGCTCAGGTACTCACTATCCAGCAGGTCAAGAAACCGGGGCAGATCCAGGTCACCGGTCAGATACATGGTTGCATTGGACGGGTGGTAATACGTCTCATGGAATTCGCGCAGCGCCTCGATCGTCAGGTCGGGAATATAGAGCGGATCACCGCCGGAAACCGTTGTAACATAACTGCCCGGCCAGATCATACGGTTATAGTTGATATTTGCCCAGCGCGATTGTGTAAGGGCTCCCAGCATTTCACTGTAAACCACACCCTGCAGGCTGATTTCACCTTCGGGATCGTCCAGCTCATAGCGGTAAGCTTCCCGCATCATGGCATATTTATTTTCGATCGCAAGCGGATCCTTGAGACCATTCATGTAATAATCAACATATTTCAGCAGCTGTTCTTCCGAAGTGGAAGCCATCGGGTACATGGTATAAAACTGTCCGGTTTGCGCGTTCAGAAAGGTATAGCTGGTTTTGTTCATCAGCTCAAAGAAAGTGTTCGCGCCGGGATATTTTTCGTTACCGCCCAATGTCGCGTGTTCAAACACATGCGGCATGCCGGTGTTATCGTTGATCGGGGTGCGGAATGACATTCTGTAGGAACGGTCGATGTTGTCATTGGCCAGCCAATAAAGAACTGAACCGCTCTTTTGATGCTCCAGCTTCACCACATCTGTGGCGTATTGTTCCCAATAGGTAACGTCCGTCACAACGAATCCGTTGATCTCAGTTCCGACTTCGGGAATTTCATACTCGGTCGGAGCTCCGGCAGAAACCGGGAAAACGGTCAGTGACAATATTATCATTAATCCGATGAATAATAACTTTTTCACAGTGTTACTCTCCTTTACAAAAAGATATAGCTGCAATTATATCCTGAATTCGGATATAATAATCTGAGGAAGTATCATTCTCAACAAAGAGTAATGTATTAAAACAAATCGATCCCAGCTGAAATTACTGCCGCGGAAAAATCAATAACGCAGTTCATCTGAAAGAAAGGGCCGGCAAATGAACTACACAATTCGTGAAATCAAAGAAACGGAATACGGCATTTTGAATGAATTTCTTTACGAAGCGATATATGTTCCATCGGGAATGGAGCCTCCGGCCAGGGACATCATCAATACCCCGGAACTGCGTGTTTACATTGATAATTTCAACAGGCAATTCGGCCATAAATGCCTTGTAGCAGAATCAGACGGGAAAATCATCGGGGCAGTCTGGGCCCGTGTTATGAAAGATTACGGGCATATCGACAACGATACGCCTTCTCTTGCCATTTCTCTGTATAAAGATTACCGCGGGCAAGGGATCGGCACACAGATGATGAAGCGTATGCTCTCAATGCTGAAAGATGCCGGTTACAAACGGGCTTCGCTTTCCGTACAGAAAGCAAACTATGCGGTAAAAATGTACCAGACCCTGGGATTCAGTATCGTTGTAGACAATCCCGAAGAATATATTATGCTCATCAACCTTTAGGAAACGGTTCGGGGACGGTTACGCATCAGCAGCCCTCCCGGCTGTTATGGTCAATAATCAGTTTTTCTGCTTTGTTAAACCCAAAACAGGCAGCCGGAGAATGATCCCCGCCGCGCCCGGTTTGAGGTTATCTGTTTGGTAATAATTTTTTTTCAAAAAAGGACAATAAAATCTTCCCCGAATCCCCCGCTCCGTCATCCGGGCGGATGCCAGATGCTGCCGGGATTGGCTTCCAGATAATCAATCCATCTGCTTCCCAACTGATCTGCATTTTCCGAAGGTATCTCCTCCAGAGCTTTTTGGTCGCCCCTTGCTTCGGCATCCTCCATCAGGATTTTCCGGGATTCTTCTGCCTCTATAAACTCAGTCCGTCTTTTTCCGTCTTTCTCAACGGACATCGGAAAATTAGGTTCAACCTTCACCATCCCCATTAATTCCGGCGGGATTTCCGGTTTCTTTCCCCATATTTTATACAAATCGCAGAACTGTTTTTCGTATTCTTTCTCACGCTTCTCCGCATTCCGCTGTTCACGAAGCATCTGCCTCACCAGCGAACCGTTGACCGGCAGCGCGGACGGATTGGACGGAAGAGGACGCGGCTGTCTTACAGCATCGGACTTCTTAACCGCAGCATGAGACGCAACGGCTTCCCGCTGCAAGATATTGTCGACATTGACTCTGCCCGCAAGGATATCCAGTATTTTCGCACCGGTCGTTTTCAGCCGGCTGCCGAGCTCCACCCAGCGGAATTCCCAATTCAGGTAGGACATCCCCAGATAATTGTTATCCCGGTAAATCGTCCGGAATGCCGCGTGGCATTTGCGCAGGTGAAAGGAAACCATCCCAATCAATTCATCGATATTCATCGCTTCCAGACCGGGAAAAGCAATGCCTTTCTTTTCCAGTACCGCTTTGGTCACGCACATGCTCCCGACCTGTTTGATGTTCTTTTCCAGACGCCCGCAAAGCTTCAGATAATCCTCCGAAAAACGGTTGGAGAGACAGGCATGCTGATACGTGAGCTGCGTATCCTCCCAGAGATAGGACGCCGATTCTTCAAACCCGAAAGGAGCCGTGCTGAATTCATCCAACCGTTCCGGCGGTAATTCCGTGCTGCTGATGTTCATGGGATGTCCCATGCTGTCATTGTCCGCAAAAGATCGGGAATATTCATCAGCCATCCGGGGATCATTTATCTCCGGAATTGATTCGGTAATACGGACATCCATCATTCAGCAGCCTCCTTTCCGATAATTTTCTGTCTGCGATTTTCTGATATTTTTTTATTTTTTAATTATAGTAGTACATTTATTTTATTTGTCAAGTAATTATAATATTTTCTAATATATTTCTTATAATTACAAAATATTTAGTACACAATCACAATTAAATGCATCTCTATTTATGAATGATACGTATGATTCAGATATGTCACCCGAATAGGCCGCGGTATGATATAATCTATAATGTGAAAAAATAAGAGATAACAGGGTGAACTATGCTCGACAAAATTAATGCAATTGAAGCACGCTATAACGAGATCAACCAGTTGATCGAACAGAGTGTTGATGATTACACCAAAACCAACGAACTCATGAAAGAACGGTCCGATATCGAAGAGATCGTTGAAAAAGGCCGGGAATATAAATCCGCGCTGCAGCAGATGGAAGACGCCAAAGAGCTTACCGGCGGCCAGGACCATGAAATGGCGGAACTGGCGCAGATGGAAATCGAAGAGCTCAAACCGCGCATTGAAGAGCTGGAAAAGGAGATCCGCTCCCTGCTGATCCCGAAGGATCCCCGGGATTCCAAGAACGTGATCGTTGAGATCCGAGCCGGGACAGGCGGTGATGAAGCCGCGCTGTTTGCCGCGGACCTCTTCCGCATGTATACGCATTACGCGGAAGCCCGGCGCTGGCATATCGAGATCCTTTCCGAAAATGAGATCGGAGTCGGCGGATACAAGGAAATCTCCTTCATGGTCAAAGGGAAAGGCGCGTACTCACGCCTCAAGTTTGAATCCGGCACCCACCGCGTCCAGCGTGTACCGGTCACCGAGTCCCAGGGCCGCATCCATACCTCCGCAGTGACCGTAGCGGTACTTGCGGAAGTGGAAGATTTCGACATCCAGATCCCTGAAACGGATATCCGCATTGAAGTTTACAAATCCGCGGGTGCCGGCGGCCAGAACGTACAGAAAAACTCGACAGCTGTCCGCCTGATCCACATTCCCACCGGCATGGTCATCACCTGCCAGGACGAACGTTCCCAGCTTCAAAACAAGACCCGCGCCATGTCCATCCTGCGCGCCCGCCTGTATGATATGGAACAGCAGAAACGGCAGGAAGAGCTTGACTCCACACGCCGTGCCATGATCGGTTCCGGTGACAGGTCCGAGAAGATCCGAACCTACAACTATCCGCAGTCACGTGTGACCGATCACCGCATCAACGTTTCATCCTTCAACCTGGCCGGCGTCATGAACGGCGACCTGGACGTATTCATTGATGAGCTGATCCTGCGGGATGAAGCAGAACGGCTGGCGGTATCGAATCAAGAGTGAAGTTGGAAGTGTAAAGAGTGAAGTTAAGGCTGCAAATCAGCGAAGCGCTGAAGAATTATTCAAAAGCACTGACAGACATCTCTGATGATGCAGGCCTGGAAGCACGGCTGATCATACAAAAAGCGACAGGCCTTTCAAGGCCTGTTCTTTTATCTCATCCGGAGCGGGAGCTGTCCGAACCTGAATTCAGCGCGATCGAAGCGATGACCGCGCGGCGCAAATATGGCTTTCCGCTGCCCTATATTCTCGGAGAATGGGAATTTTACGGACGGCCGTATTTCGTCGACCCGTCTGTACTGATTCCCCGTCCGGAAACGGAACTGCTGGTCGAAGAAGCGCTGGGATGGCTCAAATCTCATCCGGGCGTGCGCACGGCATTTGATATCGGTACCGGTTCCGGATGCATCGCAGTTTCCCTTTTGTGCGAACGCCCGGGCCTGCAGGTGACAGCGGTTGACCTGCACCGGAACGCGCTTCGCACCGCCTGCCGCAATGCGGACCGTCACGGGGTCCGTGAACGTTTTTTCCCGGTACAGGCGGATCTGTTTTCTGCATTTGCGCCGGGTGCGGAACTGGTATGCGCCAATCTGCCCTATATCCCCACAGAAACCTGTAAAACCATCGAACCGTCCCGCTTTGAACCGCTTTCCGCGCTGGACGGAGGTGAAGACGGATTCCGGCTTTATCGGATGCTTTTCTCCCAATTATCGGGTAAAATTAAGGCAGAAAGCCTGATTCTCTGCGAGATCGAATACCGGCAGCAGGATTTAGCACTGGAAACAGCATCCGCATTTTTCCCGAACGCGGAGATCAGGGTGCTGAAAGATCTGGCAGGGCAGCCGAGACTTTTGAGAATAAAAAATCAGAATATCTGATCAGAGAGTATATCCCGGGACAGTCCCGTGAAGGGACAATTCCCAAAGAGGATGATAAGCGGACTGCGGACAATGAACAACATTTACCGAATTGCAAACGATACAGAAATCCGCACAGCCCTCACTGCGGCTGCGGAGACTCTTCAAAAAGGCGGAGTGATCGCCATTCCCACGGATACCGTGTACGGCTTTGCGGCAGCGGTTCATGACCGGGATGCCATCGAAAGACTGTATGAGATCAAAGAACGCAGCCAGAACAAATCCATTGCCGTACTGCTGGGGGACGCGGAGCAGGCACATCTCGTTGCACACGAATTTCCTGCCAAAGCCCGGCGTCTGGCTGACAAATACTGGCCGGGAGCACTGACCATCATTATCCGGAAGAGATCCGACCTGCCGGACAACCTCACATCCAATGATCTGGTAGGCCTTCGCATTCCCGATCACGAATTCACCCGAGAACTCATCCGCCGCACCGGTCCGCTGGCAGTGACCTCTGCCAATATTTCCGGCCAGCCGCCTGCGAGATCCATCGATGAATTTGCAGGGCTCCTCGGTTCCAAACTTGACCTGATCATTGACGGCGGTCCTTCAAGCGGCGGGATTCCCTCTTCTGTCATCAATTGTGAACCGGAAGAGGCAGTCGTTCTCCGGGAAGGCGCTATCCCGGCACAGGAGCTGCTGGCATGCTGAAAAAATTCCGACGATTCCAAGTCATTATTCTCCTCTCTCTGTTTCTCACAGGCTGCTCCGTGCTGAACCCAACGCGGATCCGTTATTTCATCCTGCACATTGAAGATGAACTCTTCTCACAGGCGACCATCACCATGCCGGTGAGAGTCACCTCCACCTACACATCCACACCGACGCTTGTACCGACAGCCACCATCAAACCCACTGAGACCCTGACACCGACCCTGACGCCGCGTCCGCTGATCAATTACAGTTCACCTACCTTTGAGGTCCTGGAAACCCAGTCTCTCCCGATCTCCGCAAGGGACAGCATTAATCAGGTATCTGACGTTACCATACCGGATGATACCGTTTTACTGCCCGGACAGCTTTTCATCAAATCGTGGCGTATGACCAACAGCGGAGACAGCACCTGGGAAGAAGGCACAAAGCTGATGATGGATACGACTTTCAACACGGATATGCCGACTGTCGTGAAAGCGATCTTTGTCAAGGAAAATGACTGGATCGACTTCACACCCGGCGGTTGGGGAAACCGCGTATATAATGTCGGACCGGGAACGAAGGTCGATCTTGCCGTCATCCTGCGGGCACCGCTCCATGCCGGTTCTTACCAGATCCAGTTCCGCCTGGTCAACACAAAGGGTGAGATCATCAATACGCCGTTCTGGATGCGTTTCTTTGTTGCCACACCTACGGTAACTCCGACGCCGGATCTGCCGACAAAAACACCCGTCCCGCCGGACCTGACCCCGGATCCTGATGCAGAAATACCGACTGCGATCAACGGTGAAACGGAACAGGAGGCCTATGACTGGAGCGGTCACTGGATGGTGCGCGAACCCTTCAGCGATGAAACCGTACCCGTGAATGCCTGGTTTTACCAATCCGGAGAAGAATTGACCGGTTTCATCTATGATTCCAACGGAGACCCGATCATCGTCAAAGGCGCGATTTTCGATAAAGGCAGGACCTTTAACGGGGAAATCTATTACCCATGGCTGAAACAAACCACACCCGTGGTCTGGAAAATGCAGTTCAACGGGGACCAGTTTTATGCCGTTTCCCCGCTTGGCGTGATCGATAAAACATCTGTGTGCGGAGGACGCGGCGGAGTGAATCTGCCGAATGACTGCGCACTGCCTGCAGGAGCCTGATTATGCTGCGTATTCCCGGATTTATTGATATCGGAACCGAAATCAGCGGCGGCAATTGGAAAACAATTTCCCGCCGGGCAGTGAAAAACGGTTATGTTTCGTTGATCGCCGCGCCTTTGGACAATGAAGTCTACAGTGAAAAAGCACAGTTCACCGGAGCGCTTGAGGATGCGTCACGGAACGCTGTTTGTGACTACGCGAAATTAGGGCTGATCACACCGGAAAATATCCGCACCGTGGAAGAATGGGCTGATGAAGTTCCGGCTGCGCTGGTGAATTTTCCCGCTTTTCGGGAAGCAGGTACTTTTGCGCAGATGAACCTGCTCACAAGGCTTTTCAGCCGCTGGCCCGCTCAAAAACCGATCTGTGTGATGGGCGGAGAAAGTCAGATCGGCTCGGCAATATTCATGGCACAGGTACATCAGCGCCGGGTCCACGTCTGCTCCGTCACGACCCGGGCAGAGCTGGAATTGATTGATGAAGCAAGGCAGTCCGGGATCGCTGTCACCTGTGATATACATCCGCTCTCCCTGATGCTGAGCGCGGAAGACCCGGCAAAAGCCGCAGGACCGCTGAAACGCATGGGGACGGAGGATGACCGTCAGGCGCTCTGGCAGCACCTCCGGAATATCGACTGTTTCAGTACATCCGGTTTGACTTTCTCAGCCGGAAACAACGGAGCCGGATTCAACACGATGCTCCCGCTGCTGATTTCCATGCGGAACAGTGAGATGCTCACCACGGAAGATATCCTGCTGCACTGCTGCGTGAACCCCGCAAAGCTGTTCGGGATCAGATTTGACCCGCAAACAATTGTCGAAATAGACGATTCACTCCCTGTAAACGGTCCGGACAAACAAAACTTCGTACGCAGTGTCCGTCTGCACGGACAATTGATTTATACAGCAGAAGGCTTTGTCCCCCGTAACCCGCTCAAACCGTTCCAAACCTCCCGCATCATGGGCCGTCCGGCATGATCCATATACCCAACACAAATCACGACCCGGCCCGTAATCTCGCGATGGAGGAATATATTCTCACCTCTTCCGGGATCCGCGAGCCGGTCCTGTTTTTTTATGTCAACGCACCGTCCATCATCATCGGACGCCACCAGAATACGCCGGATGAAATTGATCCCGATTATGTCAGGGACCATCAAATACAAATCGTCCGCCGCTGTTCCGGGGGCGGAGCGGTTTATCACGATTTCGGAAATCTGAATTACAGTCTGATCCGCCCCGGCGACCAAAAAGCAAGCGGGGATTTTTCCGTACTGCTGACGCCTATTCTCGATGCGCTGCACCATTTGGGTCTTCCCGCGGAACTCAGCGGACGCAACGACCTGCTGCTCAACGGAGCGAAGTTTTCCGGAAACGCTTATTATCATAACCGCTTCGGCTCTGTGACCCACGGGACGCTGCTTTATGATTCAGACCTCGGCATCCTCTCCCGGGCACTCCGGCCTGACCCGGAAAAGCTCAGCTCAAAAGGCGTTCAATCGGTCCGCAGCCGGGTCTGCTGCATAAAACCGTTCCTGCCGCAAATCTACAGTACAGAAGAACTGGAGCAGGCAATACTGCGTCACTTTGCCACGGCAGAAAACCTGTCCGTAAGAAGATTTACTGATATTGATTTGAAAAATATTGAGGATCTCGCAAATAGCCGCTACCGCAGCGACACCTGGACTTACGGAGAGTCGCCCGCATTCAATATCCGCCGGCGGATGCATACTCCCGCCGGTTCTGTCGATTTCCGGGCTGATGTCCGCGGTGATAAGATACATTCGGCACGATTTTTCGGGGATTTTTTCTGCGGAGGGGAAATCAGTGATATGGAAAACGCGCTCGCCGGTGTTCCCTGGACAAAAGAACGGTTGATGTCAACCCTTACCAATGCGGGATGGCAGCATTATTTTCCCGATTTTCCCCTCACGGAGTTCATCAAAAGCTGCGGTGTTTGCTGAGCCGGGCATTATCTTGAAAGCAGATGCGTGACGGCCGTACCGCCAAGCCCGCCGACACACTGAACGAACGCGGTCCGCACATTTTCGATCTGACAGTCTCCCGCTTCGCCACGGATCTGCAGCGCAGCTTCTGCGGCCTGATAAGCCCCGGAAGCCCCCACGGGATTGCCGCGTCCCAGACAGCCGCCCATCGAAGCATAATATCTGCCGTCAGCCTTCCATCCTTCACCGGAGGGAGCCAGTCCGATCGCTTCCCGGGACAGGATGGCATCGATTGAAAACGCGTCCCAGACTTCCCAGATATCCACTTCACTTTGCGGGATATCAGCATGTTTGAAAGCTTTTTCAGCGGAAGCCGCGCAGGCGCCGTAATGCAGCAGATTGCGGCGGTCGTGCAGGGAAAGCGGCGCGATCGCGTTGGCGCTGCCGATGATACGCACCGGCAGATGGCTGAAATTATCGTGTAGTTTACCCATACGGGTGATCACCAGCGCCGCTGCACCATCAGCGAGCGCCGCGCAGTCATACATACCCAGAGGTGCATTGGCAAGAGCCTGCTTCTGCAGTTTTTCTTCATTCAGCCTGAGATGATAAAACGCGTTCGGGTTGCCGCATGCCTGGCTATACGCATTAATTGACATACAATCCAGAACGTCCCGCTCCAGCCCATGCTCCACCATGTACCGCCGGGCAAGCAGGGCCGCCCCGGAAGGGATAGACATCCCCGCCATCGTCTCATATTCATAATTCAGCGTCAGGTCCTGCGTCTGAGCGGCTTTCGTTCCCGTATTTTCAGTGATCTTTTCAATCCCGAGAGCCACCACGCAGTCCATGAATCCGGATTTCACCGCCAGATAAGCCGCGCGGACAGCAGCCCCGCCGGATGCCCCGGCAGCTTCAAAGGAACAGGCCTCCGCACCGCTCAGCCCGGCTTCATCCGCGATCAGGGCGGCGAGGTTTGCCTGATGGGAGAGGATCGAGGCAAAGGCATTCCCCACAAATACCCCCTGAGGCTCCAAACCGCCGCAGTCGGCAATCGCCGCGCGTACGGCACGGGAACCCATGGTACGAAGAGATATATCCCAGTGTTCCCCGACAGGATAAAGTCCGATGCCGGCAATAACTGCATCATCTGAATTAATTTCACTATTCACGCTTCACTCTTCAGATCATTTCATTACGTATTCACCGCGGAAGCGCGCATAAGTGGCGTAGTCGATTTCCGTGCGGCGTTTGATATATGTCTGCGTAAACGGAGCCAGCCCCCGTATCTCCTTTATCCGTTCCGTCACGGTCAGCGAAAATGCATCCGACCCTGCACCGGACCCGAAACTGGTGGCAAAAATCTTATCGCCCGGTTCCGCGATATCCAGAACCGCGGAAATTCCCAGCAGGACCGCACCAGAATAGGTATTCCCGATCATCGGGGAAAGCAGCCCCGTTTCGATTTGTTCCGGGGTAAAGCCCAAATCCTTCGCGACCTTCATGGGGAATTTCTGGTTCGGCTGATGAAAAACAGCGAAACGGTAATCTGAAGGTTTGGTTCCGCTTTCATCCAGATAAATGGAAGCGGCGCTTTCCGCGTGATGGAAATAAGCGGGCTCCCCGGTAAACCGCTGACCGTGTTCCGGGTATTTTTCATGCTGGCGCCGCCAGAAATCAGGCGTATCCGTCACAAAGGAGAACAAACCGTCAATCACGGCAGCGGATTCCTCCGCCGGACCGATAATGACCGCTGCACCGCCGGCACCGGCAGTATATTCCAATACATCCCCCGGACGTCCCTGCGCCGTATCCATTCCGCAGGCCAGCGCGTATTTTCCCATTCCGGAACTGACCAGTCCCATCGCCATCGTCAGAGCTTCCGTTCCGGCTTTGCAGGCAAATTCCGTATCCGCGGCAGAAAGCCCCGGTCCGGCTCCGATCGCTTCGGAAACGATCGTTCCGCTCGGCTTGACCGCATACGGATGGGATTCGGACCCGATCCATACTGCCCGAAGCTCCTGCGGATCGATTTGAGCCCGCTTCAGCGCGTTCCGGCAGGCTTCAATGGACATTGTGATGGTATCTTCATCCAAGCCCGGAACGGATTTCTCCTTGATCAATCCTTTTGCCCCGTCATGCCAGACCCGTCCGATCTCCGCGTCCCGGATGCGATAGCGGGGAATATACGCCCCGTACCCTACGATCCCCACGGGAATTTGCGGTTTCATGATATGCGTCATGTTATGATACATGGTTCGATTCCTTTATTGCGGCTGCCGTCAGTTCCGCGGCATAGGATGCGGAAATATGATTTTCACGCACCATCTGCGCGGCGATCCGGTCCACAAGAAGCCCCTGCGCACCGGCTGCGGCAGCCAGTTGTTTCGCGTGCAGGCTCATATGCCCGCGCTGAATTCCTTCTGTTGAAAGTGCTTTTAATGCGGCAAGATTCTGAGCCAGTCCAACGGCGGCGATAATGCCTGCCAGTTCCTGTGCGTTTTGGACACCCAAAAGTCTCAAAGCTGCTGCGGCTCCCGGATGGACCCGGGTGGCACCGCCGACTGTTCCGACTGCCATCGGCAATTCTATGGTTCCGATCAGATCTCCGCTTTCGGGATCCTTTTTCCAATGGCTCAGGGGACGGATCTGCCCGCTTTTTGCCGCCCAGGCATGAGCTCCGGACTCAACAGCCCGCCAGTCATTGCCTGTCGCGAGCACGACGGCGTCAATACCGTTCATTATGCCCTTGTTATGGGTGACCGCCCGATACGGATCAGCTTCAGCAAACGCGGCTGCTTCCAGAATACGGGAAAGGACTGTTTCCCCGTCATATTCCCTGAAAGCCAAAGTCTCAGCCGGAACCCGGCAGCTTGCCCTTGCCAGACGCCGGTCCGCAAGGTTGCTGAGGATGCGCAGGCGCACCGTTCCGCCGCTGATTTTTTCAACTTCCGGGGCAATATATTCCAAAGCGGTATCAATGAGGTTCGCACCCATTACGTCGCGGACATCCATGATGAGATGTACCGCCAGCATCGGGCCGGCATCGGTAACAGGGAAAGAACGGACTTCCAGATCTGCCGGACCGCCGCCGCGGCGGATGAGGTTCGGGCAGCTTTCTGCGGCTAATGCCAGCAGCTGGCTTTTTTCCGCCTCCAGGGCAGCACATGCCGCGTTCATATCACGCAGCCCGAGGACCTGAAGCTGACCGATCATCATGGAAGCATCCGCTTCCGCCTGAAAACCGCCGCCGGCTTTGGCAAGCCTTGCCCCATTAGAGGCCGCAGCCACAACGGAAGGTTCTTCAATGACCATCGGCACGGCGATTTCTCTGCCGTTAATTACAAAATTTCTCGCGACTCCCAACGGCAGCGCATAGCGTCCGACAACATTTTCGATCATCCGGTCCGCGGCATCTTCGGTAAGGCCGGGGACACCGGAAAGAGAGTCAATATCTGCCTCGGAACATCCGAATTCCGCCTGCAGCGAATTCCGGCGTTCATCAATGGTCATTTGGTAAAACTTCTTCATTTCACCCATAGCACCTTTATTATAACCGACATCCGCTGCCAAAAGCTATCAAATCGCAGTGGTTTGGGACTTCTGTGTCTGCCGCTCTCATGATTCGTGCAGTACGGGTTATCAGATCATTCCAATTCAGGAAAATCTCCGTAAGCTTTGCGGATCGCGCTCTCCCTGCCATTGAAGCGGTAAAGGATACCGGCAGAGTCATCCATCAGGATCTCAGCGCTGTCAAAATCGATAAAGCTCTCACCGGGACCGAAACGCGCCAGTAAGTCCTCCAGTGTCTGAGGACCGAGATAAGAATCATTCAGCGGGTTGACAAAGGCATAGACCGTGTTGAACGGCAGCCGTTTATCAAATATCTTCGGCGGAAAACCGTATTCATCCGCATAGATCCAGATTGGGGCATTATCCTGCGCCGCCGTAACAAACAAAATATTCCCGGCATTAGCGCCTTCCCTTTCCTGAATCACACGAACCGCCTGTTCATCCGGTCCGACTACACCGGGAACATCCCGGGCGATCAGAAACTGGGAGACAGCGGCGGCAAGGATCACAACAGCAGCCGGCAAAGCTGCGAACCTCTTCAACCGCTGCACCAAGCACAGACCGGACAAACCGGATGAGGCGAACAGCAGGAGGAAGGGATGGAGAAACAAAAGCGTTCTCGGCCACAGGTTCGGTTTTTGGAAGGGGATCAGCAGCGCCATCCACAGCAGCAGCGAAAGCCCGTAGGAAATCTTTTCACGTGATGTTTTGCGGAACAGGATGAGCGATAAAACCAGACCCAGGGCGATGACCGCAGAAACAAAAACCGGCAAAGTCTCCGTAAAAGCCTGAACGTTATCCTTCAAGCGGGAGATCATTGTCTCCCCAAAGGTCGAAGCCTCTGTCCCGCCGATATAGATATTCCCGAAAAAGCTGTCCCAGCCGGAATAACGCAAGAGCGGTACATAAAGGAGCATGCTCAGCGCCGAGACCGCGAGCCCCATAAAGATCAGATATTTCATCAGCTGCCACCGGCTGCGCCACACCGGGTTTTCCGGGGCAAAGAAGATCACGTTCAAAAGCAGCCAGACACAGATACCGCCAAAGGGATACAGCGCGATCGGCAGCGTGAAAAAGTTCAGTCCGGAAAACAGGATCAGCAGGAACCAGGAAAAGATGTTTTGTTTTCGTTTTCCGTAAACAGCCAGACCGACAGTCAATACGGAAAGAAACGCCTGGATCTCATACCCGCGGGCATTAACCGAATAAAAAATCAGGAACGGAGCAAAGGCGGTAAGCCCTGCTGCCGTCAGCGCGGCAAAATCATTGTAAAACAGTTTGCCCAGCAGCCATACTGCCAGGATCAGCAGACTTCCGCTGAGGAATACCGGCATCCGCAGCAGGGCAGGAGATTTCCCGATATGATGATAGATCAGGTTGACAAGCACAGAGTGGAACACATGGTTGTTCGGCAGGTGATAATCACTGATGGCGAAAAGCAGGTCGCTGCGGCCCCAGATCGCCATGGAATAAGCCTCATCATGCATCAGCGGCGTCCGCACCTGCAGAGCCCGTACGGTAACTCCCGCGGCCAGGATCAGCAGAAGCAGCCAGAATTCCGCTTTTTTCGGCCGGAAGGCAGCACCAAGATCTTTGAAAAAAGGTTTTGTGTCACGGATACATCTGCCCGGCAATCGGAACAATGATTGGAAAAAGCGTCTCCTGCTCTCACCGGCAAAGAGCTTCCACAGCACCATTCCCGCGAAAATCAGGAAGAAAAAGGCAAAAACACCCCGCAATACAAGAACTCTCTGCGCTGTCAGGCTTTCCAATTCTCCGTCGGAAGCCAGCCTGTCCCCCAGTGATTTAATCGCGGAATAAGGGCAAAAGACCGGCACCAGACAAACAAGTGCCGCGGCAGCAAATATCCAGTCAATAAAACTCAAATGTTTTTTGTTCATCCGCATCCAATCTTCTATTATTTTACCCTGTACTCATTTCAAAGCCACGGAGAAAGGTCATATTTCAGCCGTTCATATGAAAGCGGGTTGATCAAATTGAACCAGTTCCCTTCACCGGTGACAGCGAGTACAGCGAAATAAGTCAGGCCAATGACCATGGAGATCAGGATCACCGCCTGAAACGGTTTCATCAGGGCAGTGTTCTCACATGCTTCATAAATACAAAATAGAATAATAACAGCAGCCAAAGCGATAAGGAAAAGATAATCTGTCAGATACCTGTTGAATATGGCGTAATCCGAGGCTGTTATGCAGATCCCGGCTGCGGAAATGAGGCAGGAAACACAAAAAGCTGTCAAACCCCTGCCGTGCCCGGACAGCCGCTTCCGGAAAAAGGGGAGAAAGAAGAGAAAACCCGTCAGCGGGTAAGCGAAAACGCCCAGTACCGTATCCGAATTCAGGATCACCCCGTTATAGGGCAGGTCCGGCTTTTTCAAATGAACAAAGGGAAAATTCATATCCGCGGAGGGGAAAGTGAAAAGGCTGCTGAGAATACTCAGGATCCTTCCGGAAAAGCCCAGCAGAGGCAATCCGGTCGCCCGGTTTTCTGTCGTCAGCTGATATGTGATCCCGAATTCAAAAGGATCACCGAAACGTTCATAATTGTATTTCATCAGCGCGAGTCCTGCCAGTGTATACGGGACCAGAAAAGCCATAATATGAAAAGCTTTCCGCGATGCCGGTTCTTCGGATGCTTTCAAATCACAGAAAGCAGCAGTAAACACCACGATCGAAATGAACAGCATCGTCGGACGGCAGCCGACAGCCAGAGCGGAACAGGCCCCGGAAAGGAAAAAACAAAGCGGTCTCAGCTTTCCCTTACCGGAGGCAAACAATATAAAGAAGATGCCCCAGACTGCAAAGCAAATTCCCGAAGTGACAGCCAGTTCATAAACCAGCGTCCGCCGCAGGCACCAGGTGAGATTCAGGGCAGTCAGAAGCAAAAGCATTCCCGCCCAATATGTCCCAAAGGAAATTTTCGGAAAATATCGGGAAACGATCTGAGAATAAACCCCATACAAACCGATCACAAACAGGCAGCAGAATCCGAGGATCGGATAATCCAGATCCAAATCGTCTCCGGTCAGCAGCTTATAAGGCATCAGGACAGTCACTGCCGGAACCACGCCAAAATACACATAGTATTTTCCTTCGTAATAAGCAGTATCCCAAAGGTAGTCATAGTCTCCCTTTTTCTCCCGCTGACGCAGATCATATACATCATCAATTTGTTCCAGGTTATGATGCGGAATATCCAGCAGCGCGTACCGGGGAACCATCAGCGCGTCCACCAGCTTGGTATATTGCTGATAGTTTTCATTCAGAACCGCTTTTTGTTCCGTGACGGATAATTCAGAGCCGGTATATGAGCTGAAAACGGTCCAGGCGAAAGCAATACCGACGCCAAGAAGCAGTCCCGTTACAGCGGCTGTCTGGTACAGATCATGGAAATTCAGCGGAACCTGCCACAACGGAGAACCGGGGAAAAGGGCTGAAAGGAAGAATAAGATCAAAAAGCAAATACCAAAGCGGACCGGCCTGATTTCCAGCGGAACGATCCGGTTTACGGCAATGAGCGGCAGCGATATCCCGTAGGCACTGCCGTCATGCTCTTTCGCATCAGGCAGGCGAAGCATCATGGAATAGGTAACACCCACCGTATGCAGCGGAATGGAAAAAGAGCGCGGGACACCCTGAATGAACTCATGCTCGGGGATCCATTCGTACTCCCAATGCGCCCTGTCATTGAACCCAAGCTGTACGCGCGTTTTCGGGCTTCCGTCATCAAACTCATAGGTGATATTCCGGACTTTGCGGTACCCTGTATATATTTCCAGATCCCGTTCGGAGGTCCAGTAATAGGGATGAAACTTCCGGCTGGCGCGGTTGAAATAGAAACCGTGGGGCAAAACCCTCTCCGGTATAAATTCAAACTGCTCCGTTCCCGCCCCGATCAGCTCAAAATGCCGGTAATTAAAATACCCGATTTCCAGGATCACCGCTCCGCAAAAAGCGATCAGAAATGATTGAAAAAGCCGGCGGGAGACTGTATTCCGCAGCTTTTTCCGTTCCGCCGCCATGAGGATCAAAGCATATACCGTGCCTCCGCAAAAGCAGGCAGCACCGAAGACTTTCACCGTAGCTCTTCCCGGAGAATGTGTATGATAGTAAAAAGTCGGGGAACCTGCCCGGATCACACAATCCGCCAAAACAGAAAAGACAAGGCAGACACAAATGCCGCATAGTATAAGGCACAGATCAGTGCTTTTGCCCCGATTGCTTTCAAGGAAATGCTGCGTGGATAATACAGCAATTGATGATGTGATCAGCGCGAAGAGCGCTAATAAAACGATCTGCATCCTCTGCTGTCCTTCACAAAATGCGGTTGAGCAGCGGGATCCGTTCGAGAACCATACCGATGAGCGAAGAAAGGCAGAACACCAGCAGAGCCATCAAAGGCACGGAGAACAGGACATTATAGTTTGTCGTGTACAAATGCAGATAGATTTGCAGCCGCTGGATCACAAACATGTGGATCAGATAAACAAAAAGCGTACTCGCCGAAATCCGTATAATCCACTTTTCCGCCTGTGCTGAAAGCTTCGGAGAAGAAAATCTTTTGCGGAATATCAAAAACAGGCAGCAGGCCTCAATGCCTACCGGTATGGCAAAACTTCCGTAAAGGGCCTGTGTCGGCCAGTTATCGATCACCGCGATCAGCTGGTTCAGGCCGGCACCCAGCAGCAGCGTGATGACATAAACGATCCATAAAGTTCTTTGGGAAAAACGCTGTTCCGCTTTCGGTTGGGAAAGAAAATACCCAAGCATAAAATACGCGGAATACCCTACCAGATCCATGCCTTCAAATAAAATGATCTGCTCATGCAGCCATGGCGGGGTGTTGGGCATTTCAAAAACAGTATTGCGCAGCAGGCCGAAAATGAAAAACAGCACAAGGAAATAACGGAACAGCTTCCCGTCCATGGCCCGCACCAGGACCCAGAGCAAAGGCGCAATGGCATACAGGCAGAGCAGCGTGCGCAGGTACCAGAGATGATACTGCGGGTTCGGTCCGAAAGCGGCATCCCAAACCAGCTGCGGATCAGCGATGGCTTTCTGTATTCCGGTGTTGGCCGCGGCATAAAACACCACCCAGACCAAATAAATCACCGCCAGATGCAGGATGCTGTTCAGCCAAAGGCGTTTAATGTCGATTTTTTCTTTCCGCAGGAAAAGAGAACCGCTGATCATAATAAAAATCGGCAGGGATGGCCGTCCGAGCGTATCATAAAAATTCAGGACAGTCCATGTATACGTCCGGGGAGAGATATCATACCAGCCATACATTGCCGTATGGACCAAAATTACAAGATAACAGGAGATAATCCGTAAAAAATCAAGAGACCACTCGCGTTGTTTGGCTGCCATAAAATCAATTTTCCGTTCTTCCGAATTTTTCAAGATAAAGCTTCATCACCTGCCGGATCGGAGGCGAGATCATTTCGAGGTGGATCTCTTCAGGTGAAAAGAAGCGTACTTCTTCCATCTCCGACTCCTGGCGGGTGATGGTCCCATGGTATTTCCGGCAGAGATAAATGATTTCAACATTCGAAACTTCATCGCCGTTTGGATAAATATAATGCGCTTCCGGACCGGAATTGATATAGAAGAGGGAAATCTCGTCGGCAATCAGGCCCATCTCTTCAAAAAGCTCCCGCTTTGCAGCGTCTTCCACTTTTTCATCAAGCTCGACCGACCCGCCGGAATATCCCCACAGATGGTTATCGGTTCGTTTGCCAAGCAGGACCTCTCCCTTATCATTCACGCAAATGATACTGGCGGCACATTGCATGAGGATTCGATGTCCGACAATTTTCCGAAGATCCATAATATAATTGCTCATAGCATCCTTATCCCAAAACCCGATCACAATGATAACAGAAAGTCTTCGGCAGCTTTGAGAGCGCTTTCTTTTTCAAAGGTTTTTCCGCGCTCTTCTGCCCGTTCGGTGTAAAATCCGCAGAAAGCCGCGTCCTTCATAAAGCGGGAAACCGCGGCATAAAGCGTCTCATCATCATTTGGCGTCACAACTCCATATTCATTCCCGAGGCCCAGGATCTCCTTCATCCCGCCAACGTCCACAGTACAAACAGGCGTCCCGCACAAAAGTGATTCTACCGCGGCCGTGGAAAAACCTTCCCGTTCACTTGCGCACACATAAAGCATGCAGCGGGAAAGGACAGCATAGGGATTATCCAGGTACCCAGTGAATGTAACTGAATCGGAGATCTCCAATTCAGCAGCTTTCTGCTCCAGTTCCTTCCGCTGCGGACCGTCGCCGATCAGGTAAAAGTGGGCAGGGAGCCCTTCTTCACGGAGTTTTTTCTGAATTTCCAGCATACGGGTCCAGCCTTTCAGAGGGACCAGTTTCCCGACGCCGCACCAGTCAGACCGGCCGGGATCCATTTCAAAGCCTTCCGGTTCACACCTGGCAAGAGCGCGGACTCGTTCGCTGTCATAGATATTATATAAGACCTCGCTCCGCTTTTTCGGTGAAAAGTATCGGATGAAAGCCTGCTGAACATCTCCGGAGACAAACACCAGCGCGTCTGCCCGGCCATAACAGCTTTCAGCCTCACCGCGGCTGCGGAAGCCCTCGGTAAATTTTGCTTCACTGAGGATCGGTGTATGGATCCAGCTGACCACTTTTGTGGCATTTCCGGATACGGGACAGCCGCCAGCGACCCGGGCACAGGGACCTTCCAGGAAGGAAACCACGATATCGAAATCCTCCGGGATAATTTTCCGGTACAGCTGCTGAGGCGTCCAAAGCTTCATCCAATGGGAATTCGCCGGTACATTCCGGGAGACCCAGGCTGAATAACGGACATCCGGAGAAAGCGCCTGACGGTTCGGGCCCCAGTCAAACAAAGTCCGGAGTGAAACATCAAATTTCTCTTTATCCAGTCCGTTAGCCAGGTTCACCAGCACTTTTTCGGCACCGCCGGGGCCAAGATCGTGGATCAGGAACAAAATCCGTTTTTTCAATCTGTCCCCCGTTTGAGCTTTTGACGATGCAAAAAGGCGCCGGCATTTCCCGGCAGCAGACCGAGCAGCAAAGGACGAAGAGCATATATGGCTTTCCAGACGGGAAGGTTCAGCAATTTCACAGCTTTCAGACGGACCCGGGCTTCATTCACACGGAATTTCCACTTCCGCCGCGCAGCGGCATTCCGGTCATCCCGCATCTGGTACAGCGGTTCGTGGATGTTTCCTCCGCGATATCCCGCGGCGTACATCCGCACCCAGAGGTCATAATCCTCCACACGGGCATACTCCTCCGCTTCGGAATAACCGCCGACATTCAGCAGCGCTTCTTTCCGAACCATGCACCCGGCATGACAAAAAGGCGTTCCATGGACCAGATCCTCCGGCCGGGGCTCCGTCGGATAAGCACGCAGTCCCCATACACCGTCCGCGTCAAAACACTGCATATCCGTGCTGACAACACTCTTTCCCGGATTTTCTGAAAAATAACGCAGTTCTTTTTCAAAGCGGTCAGGGGAACATCGGTCATCCCCGTCCATGCGGGCAATAAAAGTTCCTGCCGCCTTATCCAGACAGCGGTTCAGGGAAACACTCAGTCCGCGGTTGCGGTCATTCGAGAGAAAAATTATTTTATCCGGACAGCGCTCCTGCCATCTTCGGATGACATCCGCGGTATGGTCGGTTGATCCGTCATCACAGAGAATACATTCCCAACGGTTTTCTGTCTGGGCTTCCAGACAGGACAGGCTTTCATCCAGCGTGTCTTCGCAATTGAGAACGCCCATCAGCACGCTGATGACAGGGGCTGTTTTTTCCATTTGATCACTCTGTTACAACTCAGCGTCACGCAGGATCTGAACGATGCGCTCAGAAGCGTGCCCGTCACCGAAGGGGTTGGCAGCCTTGCTCATCGCGTCATACGCGGCCTGATCTGTCAGCAGGGTCCGGCAGGCCTGATAGATGACTTCTTCATCAGTCCCCACCAGCTTCAGGGTTCCCGCGGCGACGCCCTCCGGACGTTCCGTGGTATCACGCATCACCAGCACCGGTTTCCCGAGCGAAGGAGCTTCTTCCTGGATCCCGCCGCTGTCGGTCAGGACCAGTGTCGAACGGGCAATAAAGTTATGGAAATCCAGCACATCCAGCGGCTCGATCAAACGGATACGGTCACAGCTTCGCAGCTCTTCATCAGCGACCTCACGGACCGCGGGATTCATGTGGATCGGATATATGACCTTCGTATCCGGGAAATCCTCAACAATGCGGCGGATGGCGCGGAACATGCGGTGCAGCGGCGCGCCCAGATTTTCCCGCCGGTGAGCCGTCATCAGCAGCAGACGGGAATCAGCCGCCCATTCGAGCTCCGGATGGGTGTAATTCTCACGGATCGTGGTCTTCAGTGCGTCGATCACGGTGTTGCCGGTCACAAAAATCTTAGCCGGATCGCAGCCCTCAGCCAGCAGATGATCCCGTGCCGTCGTGGTCGGGGCAAAGTTGAAACGAGTCACAATGCTCACCGCGCGGCGGTTGAACTCTTCCGGGAAAGGAGCATAGATGTCATAAGTCCGCAGTCCCGCTTCTACATGTCCCACGGGGATCTGCAGATAAAAGCAGGCCAAAGCGGAAACAAAGGTCGTTGAGGTATCTCCGTGAACCAGGACCACATCCGGTTTTTCTTCCTCGAGAACCACCTTGATGCGCGTCAGGATCGTGGTTGTAATGTCAAACAGTGTCTGACGTTCATGCATTACGGCAAGGTCATGGTCCGCTTTCACACCGAACGCGTCCAATACCTGGTCCAGCATCTGACGATGCTGCCCGGTCACGCAGACCTTCGTCTCAATATCCGGACATTTTTTCAGTTCAAGGACAACCGGACACATTTTGATCGCTTCAGGGCGCGTCCCGAAAATTACAAGTACTTTTTTCATAATTTATAGATCCCTTCGAGTGAAAAGACATTCCTGGTATCAAGAACTGTTTTTTCGGAAAGAAGCTCAGGCCGGTTCGTTATTTCACTGTGTCCCACCATGAGCACAAAAAGATCGGTTTTTGACAAAAATTCATGTAAATCATGGACCTGGTTCGGTACCATATCCTTATTGACAAACGGATCATAAACGACCGGTGCGGAATCCAAATGCTTTTGTTCCAGCAGCTCCAGCAGCTGAAGCGTCGGGCTTTCCCTCGTGTCGTCCACGTTCTCTTTGTATGTCAGCCCGTAGAGTCCTACACGGGAAAAGGAACTGATCTGTTTTTCCGCCATGATCTCACAGATGCGGTTATACACATACTCCGGCATGCTGTCGTTCACGTTGCGCGCGGAATGGATCAGCGGGGTAAGGTTCGGAAAATCCCCGACGAGAAACCACGGATCCACCGAGATACAGTGACCGCCCACGCCCGGCCCCGGGTTCAGGATATTGACCCGCGGGTGACGGTTTGCTATGCGAATTACTTCGTAAACATCCATCCCGGCTTCATGGCAGATTTTTGCCAGCTCGTTGGCAAAAGCGATATTGATATCACGGTAGGTATTCTCCACCACCTTGCTCATCTCAGCGGTCCGGATATCGGTCAGTACAATTTCCGCCTCACAGAAGGAGGCATACAGTGATCGGACCGTTTCAGCGGTTTCCTTATCATCCGCGCCGATGGTCCGCGGATTATGCACCAGTTCGTGCAGCATATTTCCGGGAATGATGCGTTCCGGCGCATGAGCCAGGCGGATTTTCTTTCCGCCGATCAGCGGACGCACACAGTGGTCGATCGTCCCGGGAGAAATGGTCGATTCCACAACAAGGATCGCGCCGTCATCACAGATCTCGAGCACACTTTTGCAGGCGGCAACGACATATTTCGGGTCAATTTTGCGGGATTTCTTCAGATAAGGCGTCGGAACAGAAACAATATAAATATCAGCTTTCTGGTATTCAGTTGAAAAACGGATGCCTGCCTTGACCGCGGCAGAAAACAACTCCGAGAGGCCTTTTTCCTCAAAGACCTTACCGTTTTTCTGCAATTCGTCCACAAGATTTTTGTTGTAGTCCGTACCGACAACATTCACCCCGTGAGACGCCATCATCAGGGCTGTCGGAAGCCCGATATATCCCATTCCGATTACATTTACTCTCATAGTTCTCCCAAATTCGCAATATTTAACCATTATTGAGTATAACGCCATTTTCTGATGATGAGAAACAAATGTGCAGGATTAGGGAATAGGATATAGGATACAGGGGACAGACCGGATTAGTAAATTCTGCTGTAAAGGCTGAAACTCAAAATTGATACAGATGATATATAATTATCTTATCGGATGGATTTTCCGAACAAACAGGGTTCGAGCAGAGAAAACTGTGGAGACAAATTCATATACGAAACACATGATTTTACGGAATGGAATTACAATTATAAGTAAACTGGATATATTCGCGAATTCGTGAAAGAAGGGAACGAAAGATGGGAAACAAATACATCATGGCCCTGGACGCGGGGACAACCAGCAACCGGTGTATTCTTTTCAATGAAAAGGGTGAGATCTGCTCATCCGCGCAAAAGGAATTCACCCAATATTATCCGCAGCCAGGCTGGGTCGAGCATGACGCAAATGAGATCTGGCAGACGCAGCTCTCCGTCGCCCGCGCGGCGATGCAGAAGATCGGCGCCAAAAGCGAGGATATCGCCGCCATCGGGATCACCAACCAGCGTGAAACTGTCGTTGTCTGGGATAAAAAGACCGGTCAGCCGGTTTACCACGCCATCGTCTGGCAGTGCCGCAGGACCGCGGACATGAAAGATGAGCTGATGAGCAAATATCCCGACATCGCCGACACCGCCTACAACAAGACCGGACTGGTATTCGATCCCTATTTTTCCGGCACCAAGCTGCGCTGGCTGCTCAATAACGTCGAGGGTCTGCGCGAAAGAGCGGAAGCCGGAGAGATCTGCTTCGGCACTGTCGACAGCTGGCTGATCTACAAGCTGACAAAGGGAAAGGTCCACGCCACGGATTATTCAAACGCTTCCCGTACGCTCCTGTTCAATATCAACACGGTCGAATGGGACGATGTGCTGTGCCGCATGCTTGAAGTTCCCAAATGCATGCTCCCGGAAGCGAAGCCCTCCAGCTGCATCTACGGCGAAACCGACCCGGAATTCTTCGGCGGACCGATCAAAATTGCCGGTGTCGCCGGCGACCAGCAGGCAGCGCTCTTCGGGCAGGCCTGCTACACTCCGGGAGAGGCCAAGAATACCTACGGGACCGGATGCTTTATGCTGATGAACATCGGCGAAAAACCGATTTTTCCGAAAAACGGCCTGCTCACAACGATCGGCTGGGGTCTGGACGGCAAAGTGGAATACGCGCTGGAAGGCTCTGTCTATGTCGCCGGCGCTGCCATCCAGTGGCTGCGGGATGAGCTCAAGATCATCGACTCCGCGCCGGATTCCGAATACTTTGCCACACGTGTAGACAATACCAACGGCTGCTATGTTGTGCCGGCCTTCACCGGTCTCGGCGCCCCCTATTGGGATCCTTATGCCCGCGGCGCAATTACCGGACTGACCCGCGGTGTCAACAAATATCACATCATCCGCGCGTCTGTCGAATCGCTTGCTTTCCAGACCTATGACGTTCTGGCGGCAATGGAAGCCGGTTCCGGTGTGAAGCTCAGCACGCTGAAGGTTGACGGAGGCGCCTGTAAGAATAACTTCCTGATGCAGTTCCAGTCCGATATCATCAATTCCCGCGTACAGCGTCCGCAGTGTGTGGAGACCACCGCGATGGGTGCTTCATATCTGGCGGGGCTGGCTGTGGGATTCTGGAACAGCAAAGAAGATGTGGTCGCGAACTGGGCGCTGGATAAGGAATTCAAACCGAAAATGGCGGAAAATATCCGCAAAAAGGAACTTGCCGGCTGGCACCAGGCAGTCCAGACAACACTCGGCTGGGCAAAATAAGATTCAGGAAAAGTTGAAAGAACCTAAATGGATAAATTCAAAAATAATAAGGGAGGAAGGGGAGAATAATGATGGAAACATCCTATGATGTTATCGTAATCGGCGGCGGAGTTGTCGGCTGTGCCGTTGCCCGTGAACTTTCCGCGTACGATCTGAAGATCGCCCTGCTGGAAAAGGCCACGGATATCTGCGCCGGACAGAGCAGAGCCAACACCGCGATCATTCACGGCGGCTACGATGCCAAACCGGGAACGCTGAAGGCTTATTACAACGTGAAGGGGAACGGCATGTTCGATGAGATCTGCGGGGAGCTGGACGTTCCGCATGAGTGGAACACATCCCTGGTCGTTTCTTTCGGACCGGATGAGGACCCGCAGATCGATGAACTGTATGAGCGCGGTTTGAAAAACGGCGTCCCCGGGCTGGAGATCATTGATCATGACGAGATCATGCGCAGGGAACCGAATATCAATCCGGAGGCACACCGCGCGCTGTTAGTGAACAACGGCGGCATCGTCTGCCCTTATGAACTGACCACCGCCTACGCGGAGAACGCGTCTATCAACGGCGTCACATTCTTCCGTTCCACTCCCGTCACCAACATTTTCAAAGAAAACGGCAGCTGGATCGTGGAAACACCGTCGGCCCGTTTTTCCGCCAAAGCTGTCGTGAACTGCGCGGGGATCTTCAGTGACGAGATCCACAACATGGTTTCCGCGGATAAACTCGAGATCCAGGCCAGAAAAGGCGAATATTATCTCGTAGACAAAAAATACGCGTCCACCTTCCATGCCGCCATATTCCAGGTACCTTCTGCCATGGGCAAAGGGATCCTTGTGGCAAGGACAGTTGACGGAACCGTCCTTCTCGGCCCGACCGCCGAAGATATCGACGACAAAACCGAAAAGCGCACCACAGCGGAAGGGCTCGCGAAAGCACTGGCAGGAGCGCGCCGAACCTGGCCGAATCTCCCGGGCAGGGCTTTCATCACCGAATTCACCGGTCTCCGCGCGCACTGCACCCGCAACGAATTCATCATCGGGGAAGCAGCCGATGCCCCTCTGTTCTTTGACGCCGCAGGCGTTGAATCGCCGGGGCTGACCTCCGCTCCCGCGATCGGGAAGGACCTTGCGAAAATGGTCTCCGAAGCGCTTCACGCCGCTCCGAACGCGAAATTCAACCCGATCCGCAAAGGGATCCCGAAATTCCGTGAACTCTCCAATGAAAGACGGGCGGAACTGATCGCACAGAATCCGGATTTTTCCAAAGTGATCTGCCGCTGCGAAACGGTCACCGAAGCTGAGATCCGGGAAGCCATCCGGCGTCCGGTCGGTGCTGTGAATGTTGACGGGATCAAGATCCGGACCCGTGCGGGGATGGGCCGCTGCCAGGCAGGATTCTGCACACCGCGTACGCTTGAAATTCTTTCCGAAGAACTCGGTGTTCCGTTGGAAACGCTGCTGAAATCAGAACCGGGTTCCCGTTATGTCTACGGAAAAATCTTTGATTGAAAGGGGAACGGATCATGAAAAATGTTGATATTGTCATCATTGGCGGAGGCCCTGCCGGTCTGGCTGCGGCTATCGGTGCTTATGAAGCAGGCGCCCGCGATATTCTGATCCTGGAACGGGAAAACGCCCTGGGAGGGATCCTCAAGCAGTGTATCCATAACGGTTTCGGTCTGCATACCTTCAAAGAAGAACTGACGGGCCCGGAATATGCCCAGCGCTTTATTGATAAAGTCCGGGAATATAACATTCCCTACCAGCTGGATTCCATGGTACTGGATATTAACGCGGAAAAAGTCATCACCTGCGTCAGCCGTGAGCATGGTGTGCAGCAGTTCAAAGCCGGAGCCATCATCCTCTGCATGGGCTGCCGGGAACGCCCCCGCGGCGCGCTGGGCACTCCGGGCGAACGCTGCTCCGGCATTTTCACAGCCGGCACAGCCCAGAAGCTGGTAAACCTGGAAGGTTACCTGCCCGGGAAGAAAGTCGTCATCCTCGGTTCCGGGGATATCGGGCTCATCATGGCCCGCCGCATGACCTTTATCGGCGCGGAAGTGCTTTGCTGTGTGGAAGTGATGCCCTTCAGCGGCGGTCTGAAACGAAATATTGTCCAGTGTCTGGATGACTATAACATTCCGCTTTACCTCAGCCACACCGTCATCGATATCCACGGCAAAGACCGGCTGACCGGTGTAACGATCGCAGAAGTGGATTCTCACATGAACCCGATCGCCGGGACAGAACAATATATCGAATGCGATACATTGCTGCTTTCGGTCGGTTTGCTGCCGGAAAATGAACTGAGTGAGATGGCAGGAGTCAAAATTTCACCCAATACCAGCGGCGCGGTCGTGGATGAAACCCTGCAGACCTCCGTTCCGGGGATCTTTGCCGCCGGCAACGTGCTGCACGTTCATGACCTTGTTGACTTTGTTTCGGAAGAATCCGAGCTGGCAGGGAAGAGCGCGGCTAATTACGTGAAACAGGCTCAGCAGGGAACCGTCTCCCATCGGCAGGTCGTTATGGGGAACGGGGTCAATGCCATCGTCCCGCAGCAGATATCCTTCACACCGGATCACGACGTCCATATGATGTTCCGCCCGCGCGCGGTCTATAAAGGCGCGGTGATCACCGCAAGCGTTGGTGAGCAGACGCTTTACACAAAGAAAGCCAGGATCCTTGCCCCGGGTGAAATGGTCAACTTTACACTCAAGAAAGATGACCTGACCGCAGCAAATCCCGATTTACCGCTTACCGTTGAAATTAAGGAGGCAGCCTGATGAACAAAATGTTGACTTGTATTGGATGCCCGATGGGCTGTCAGATCGAAGTGGAACTGGATGACAACGGAAACTTTGTCAGTTCCAAAGGCTGGTCCTGCAACATCGGCAAACGCTACGCGCAGGAAGAGGTCACCGCACCGGTCCGCACCGTGACCGCGCTGGTGGAAGTAGAAGGGCGTCAGGAACCGCTTTCCGTCAAGACTGCCAACCCGATCCCGAAGGGAAAGATCTTTGACTGCCTCGCGGAATTGAAGAAAGTCAAAGTACACGCCCCGGTAGCCATCGGAGATGTCGTTGTCGAAAACCTCTGCGATACCGGAATATCGCTTGTAGCGACGAAGAATATTCTGTAACAGTCAGGTTTAAATCAATTAATACAAAGACGGCTCTTTACCGCAGCATAAGAGCCGTCTCTGTTTTCCCCCATTTGGAACACGAATTTATAAAGAAAAAAGCAGGGAGAATACCGAGATCCTTCCTGCTTTTCTATATTACAGTGATCCGGGAATATTATCCCTTCAAGCCGCCTCTCGCGACACCGTTGACAATGTACTTGCGGGCAAAGAGGAAGAGGATCAGCATCGGCAAAACCACGATGGTCGCGGCAGCCATCATCACTTCATTCCTTGCGCCGCCTTCGGTCACGAAGTTATAAAGACCGAACGGCAGGGTGCGGACATTTGCGGAGCTGGTGGCCAGCATAGGCCACAGGAAGCTGTTCCAGCTGGCGATGGCATTCAGCAGAATAATCGTCACCAGCGAAGGCTTCGCGATCGGCACCATCACCCGCCACAGATATTTCCAATCCGAGCATCCGTCCACCCGGGCTGCCTGATAGAGGCTGTCCGGCACCGTATCGAAGAAGTTCTTCAGAATATAGGTGTAGAAGATGGAGGACATAAACGGAATGATCATCGCCCAGAGTGTATCATGCATATTCCATTTGACAACCGTGCGGTAGTTGGTGATGATGAGCATTTCAAAAGGAACCATCATCATTGCCAGCAGCGCACCGAATATTGCGGAACGTCCCGGAAAACGCAGACGGGAAAAGGCGAATGCCCCGAGAATGGTCGTGAATGTACAGACCGATACGGAACTGATGACCACGATCAGTGAGTTCAAAAAGTATTTCGCGAACGGAGCAGTCTCAAACGCGAATTGATAGTTTCCGAAATACAGCGACTTCGGCAGCCATTGCGGCGGAAAAACACTGACCTCCTGGCTGGTTTTGAAGGATCCCGTGATCATCCAGAAAAACGGGAAGACCATGATGATCGCGCCGAGTACCAGGAAGAGATAAGTCAAAATCGAAGAGATTTTTATTTTTTTCATCGAAACTCCTTTCATTAGGGGTTAGGGTATAGGATATAGGGGATAGTGGTTAGTTCCATCCGCAGTGTATACTGCTTTTTCATGAAGCTATACAACTTTCTGCATACACTAACTACTGATCCCTAATCCCTAAAACCTGATCCCTATTAATACTTCCACTTCTTCTGGATCAGCTGCTGGATCTGTGTAAACACAAAGATGATCAGGAACAGGATGATCGCGGCAGCAGCGGCATAACCGTATTTCGGTGGAGTCCGTCCGCGGAACTGGTCATAGATATAGTACACCATGGTATAAAGGTTCTTCCCGACACCCGGTCCGGAGAACAGAGGGAACAGTTCATTGAACACCTTGAACGCGCTGATGGAGTTGATGATCAGCACCAGAAAGATAGTTGGTGAAAGCAGCGGGACGGTGATGCGGAAAAAGATGCGCAGGTCCTTCGCGCCATCCACACGGGCCGCGGTATAAAACATCGGGTCGATGTTCTGCAGACCGGAAAGCAAGAGGATGATCGTAAACGGCATCATCGACCATATCCCGTATATCGCCAGCGCCCAGAAGTTCGCGCTTGGTTCCTGCAGCCAGTTTACCGGTTCAATATGGAATATTCCGAGAAGCCAGTTAATGACACCGAACTTGTAATTGAACATATATTTCCATGTCAACCCAACCGCCGTGACGGAGGTCACCATCGGCAGGAAGTAAGCCGTCTGGAACAGAGCCCGCAGCTTGATGTTCTTGTTCAGCAATGTGGCGATCACGATGGAAAGACACATGGAGATCGGGATCGCGATCAGTACATATTTGAAGGTGATGCCGATGGCATTTTTAAAATCACGGCTGTTGAGAACATAAATATAGTTGTCAAAGCCAAAGCCGTCATAAGCACCGTTAAGATACTTATAATTTTTCTTGAACGACATTATAAGTACGTTTATGATCGGGTACAGCGAGAAAACGATCACACCGACCGCAAACGGTGCCAGATACAAAAGGGGCTTTATTTTCATCAGCGCGTTATAAAGCCCGCGGTTTTTTTCCCTGAGTTTGTTCATCTGATACGCTCCCCTGTTTCCGCGTCAAAGACGAATACGCCCTTGCGGCGGAGGCCGATCTGCACTCTGTCACCGGCTTTCAGCTCCTGATCAGAGTCGATATAAGCGCGGACTTCAAAATCGCCGAGTTTGAGGTAAACCAGCTTTTCCTTTCCCATAACAAAGACACGGATCACACGCGCGTCCATCACGGGGTCATTGCTGTTCACCAGGAAGCTTTCCGCGCGGATGGAGAAATGCACCGGATGACCTTCCTTGACATTTTCAAGACCGCTCAGTTTGCAAAGCGGTCCGCTGTCGATCCGGATTCCGCCATTCTCAATATGTCCGAAGACCTTATTGATCGGAGGAGTACCGAGGAAGTCCGCGACAAATTCATTTGCCGGTTCATCATAAAGCTCCTGCGGCTGTGCTTCCTGCTGCAGGACACCCAGCTTCATCAGGATGATGGAGTCGGAGATAGACATCGCCTCTTCCTGGTCGTGGGTAACAAATACGCTGGTAACACCGGTTTCCAGCTGAATACGGCGGATCTCTTCACGCATCTCGATACGCAGACGGGCATCCAGGTTGGAAAGGGGCTCATCCAGAAGCAGCAGCTGCGGCTGCTTGATCAGCGCGCGGGCAATCGCGACACGCTGCTGCTGACCGCCGGAAAGCTGTCCCGGTTTGCGGTCAAGGAAGTTGTCCACATGCACCAGTTTTGCCATTTCGAAGGCTTTTTCTTTTCGTTCATCCTTCGCGACATTCTTGATTTCCAGCGGGAAAGCGATGTTTTCCTGCACAGACATATGCGGATAAAGCGCGTAATTCTGGAACACCAGACCAATACCGCGGTCAGCCGGTTCCATATCGGTCACATCACGGTTGTCGAACCAAATCTTGCCGCTTGTGACGGGAATAATACCTGAAAGCATGTTCAGGATCGTACTTTTACCGCATCCGGAGGGTCCCAGAAGGCAGGTCAGCTCTCCGGAATCCAGCACAGCGTTGAAGTTTTCAACCGCGGCTGTTTTCCCAAAGTGTTTGGTGAGATTTTCAAGTCTTACTTCCATAGATACACAACACCTTTCTTCCCCGTCAGTCCGCGAGGATCTCATTAATCACATGGCCTTCACACTTGTCCATGTTCAATCCAACCATAGCCGCCATTGTCGGCGCTTCATTGATCATCTTTGTCCGCGGGATCACGGCACCCTTTCGTACCGATGGTCCGCTGGCAAAAAATGTGGTCGTTTCATTTCTTTCCGGCAAATGTCCGTGGCTGGCGACTGAGAAATAAAGTCCCGGTCCCAGATGGACCTTGAAAATATCTTCTCCCGCAAGCGTGGCTTCAAATTCCGTCGGCTCTTCTTCGGTTCCTTCAATGACAAAATCCAGCGGTCCTTCCAGTCCGTACCGTTCCAGAACCTCTTCCTTTGTCATCACCACACCGATCGGGAATTCCGGATCATCGCGCAGGCTCAAAAGGTAGTCATAGACCTTCTTCGCCATTTCTTTGTCATCCGGGTCCTTCAGCTTCACCCACCCTGACATACAGGTGGAGAAGCAATAAGCGTCATAATCCAGTAAATTATTATTCTCGTCAGTCCGGATGAACCCGGCATTTCGCAGCACCATATTCATATTGACATAATGCTGAATGTTTTGATGCCCATGGTCGCCCATTATGACAAAATTCGTATTTTCATAATCGCCATAGCGCTTTACAGCTTCTTCAAGAACAGCAAATTCCTGATCATGCTTACGCAGCTGTTCGTAAACCTGCGGAGCGTAGAGCCCGTGATTATGCCGCTTGGTGTCCAGATCGCACATCTTGACATACATCAGATCCGGCTGTCCGAAGTCGCGGAGAAGGTCCGGCGCCACCGCCATCGTGAACAGATCCAGACTGCGTTCCTCTCCCACCAGGAAGCGGCCGTATTTCCAGAAATATTCATCCAGCAGGCTCTGTGTCGCGTTTCCGGACAGGAACTGCATCGCGTCATAACCGGAGTAATGGTAGGGAACGATCATCGGCAGATTATAATCAATATCCGCGCCGCCCGATACCGGCCAGCTCAGAGAACAGGTTTTCAGCCCCGCACGCCGCGCGTAATCAAAGATGGTATCACACTTGATTTCACTGCGCTTACTGTACCACGGAGCATTGTTGTTTTCCACTTCCAGTTTTTCGTTATGAGGGATGCCATGCCCTTTTACGGTATTGCCGGTAACGATGGCACAGTGGCAGGGATAAGTAAATGAAGGATAGATCGGCTCAACATGCTCGATCAGGGCTCCTTCACGCAGCACCCGGCCCATGTGCGGCAGATTTCTGATAAATTCAACATCCGATGCACACAAAGCGTCCAGCAAAAAGACAAGCAGTTTTCGGTTCCCATTCATAAGCGAATCTCTCTTGTATAAGATTTTTATTAATTATAGCAGATTTAATAAATTCTTCAATGAGATTTTTTAGGAATTTCCCTGTTTATTGAAAAAATGCGTTATGATTAATAGAAGGATAGAAAAAGGGCTGGACAGCCCTCCAAAAAAGAGGAGATTTTTATGAAGAAGAATCTGTTTGTTTTTGTTTTGGCCGCCGTCATGGTTTTCTGCCTGGCCGGCGCCGCAGCCGCTGCTGACAAAACCACCGTCACCTGGTGGCACACCTTCACCAATGATCAGAAGGATACTCTTGAAGCCATCATCGCTGATTTTAATGCGGCACATGATGACATCGAAGTCGTTGCTGAATCCCAGCCGCTGGATGGTTTCGGCACCAAGGTCTATGAAGCTGTTTCCAATGGCACCGGTCCGGATATCATCTTTGATTATGCTTCCAAGATGCCTGAATATGTTGAATATGGTCTCGCCCCGGATATCAACGATTATCTGACCATGGACTATAAAGGCCGCGTTTCCGCCGGCGTCTATAATGAAGGCACTGCTTTTTCCGACAATGGTCTGCACGCGATCGCTGTTCAGATCACAGGTCCGATCATGTTCTACAACAAGACCATCTTCGATGAACTCGGACTCGAATGCCCGAAGACCTGGGATGATATCACCGAAGCTTCCAAGAAGATCTATGAAGCCAAGGGTATTCCGGGATTTGCTTTCGACTCCCTCACCGATGGTTTCCAGAGCCTTCTGCTGCAGAGCGGCGGCGAATATGTTGATATTGAAAACAAGAAGGTTCTCTTCAACACACCGGAATTCGAAGCCATCGTCAAGTGGTATGCTGACGGCGTTCAGGCCGGCTATTTCGGTCTGGCACCGACCACCGGCAACTACTTCTCCAATGATATGTGCGCAAAAGCCCTGGCTTCCTATGTAGGATCTTCCGCCGGTCTGCCGTATCTTGATCTGGGTGATGATGAACTGGCCGCAGCCCCGATGCCGAAGACCACCGACGGCGTTGACTGGGTTCCGTTCTGGGATCGCTCCGCGCTGATCTTTTCCTCAACTCCTGAACGGGAAAAGGCTGCTGTAGAATTTATTGAATTCTTCACTACTCCTGAAAACGCTGCGAAGTGGGCTATTTCCCTCGTCGCTTTCACTCCTTTCAAGGACGCTGCCGAACTTCCGGAATTTAAGGAATTCCTTGCTTCCAACATGGCTCTGCAGGCACTCAGCGAACAGATGGAATATGCCCATGTCTTACCGGCCTTCCCGGGTGCAGATACCGTCCGTGATGAGATCAAATATCTTGTCCAGCGCGCTGCCTCCGGTCAGATGACCCCGGCGGAAGCCATCGCAGAAGCTGTCGAACACTGCGAAGAAGCGATGAACGACTTCTAAATCGTGATCAGTGTTCAGTGGTCAGATCATATATCTTCTGCACCGCTGAATAACCACTAAATCAATGAATTTCAAAATACACCGAAAATTGTTTTTCGGTGTATTTTTTTTGTTTAGACCGTTTTGTATCTGATGAAATATGCTAAAATCTAATCATAAAACAGCAGGAGTTATATTATGTTCAGAAATGTTACACGAATCAAACAGGTCCTTTCCAATGAAGAATGCATCTCCATCCTGAAAAAGCAGCTGCGCGGGGTGCTCTCCGTGCTGGGAGATGATGATTACCCTTACGGGATG
This sequence comes from uncultured Chloroflexota bacterium, assembly GCA_902786265.1. Classification (GTDB taxonomy): domain Bacteria; phylum Chloroflexota; class Anaerolineae; order Anaerolineales; family Anaerolineaceae; genus Flexilinea. The sequence goes on from CADACE010000029.1 coordinate 61,223, forward strand.
CCGCTGAACCATTATTACAACGAAGAGGATGGAAAGCTATATTTTCATTCCGGGAAAAAAGGGCACAAGATCGATGCCATTCTGCGCCACCCGAAGGCTTCCTTCTGCGTCTATGATGAGGGAACCCGTGAGAACGGGAACTGGTATCTGACGATACGCAGCGTGATCGTTTTCGGGAAGATCGAAATGGTTGAGGACCGGGAGAAAATATATGATATTGCCCGGAAGCTGAGCTATAAATTCACAAATGATGAAGCCTACATAGAACATGAAGTTGAAAATTCCGGCCCCGGTACCCTGATGTTCGCCCTTATCCCCGAACACATCACCGGGAAGTGGGTGACGGAAAGGTAGTATTCAGGGATTAGGGATTAGGGATTAGGGATTAGGGATTAGGGATTTGGGTATAGGTTATAGGGTATAGGGGATAGGGTTTAGGCGATAGGTATTGTACATAGGTTATTTTCTTCACACTATCGTCTGTCATCTACCACCTATCACCTGGATCCTATCGCCTATATTCTATCGCTTATTGCCTCTCTCCGATTTCCTATCGCCTATTCCCTATCACCCATCGCCTATTCTTTTTCGCCTATAGCCTATTGCCTATCGCCTCCACCTATCCACTAATCCCTACACCCTAATCCCTAACCCCTAACCCCAAAAAACAAAAACCGCTCCCGAGATGGGAGCGGTTTTTGTTTTCAATTCAGATCCGACTCAGATCTTGATTTCGATATCGACGCCGGCGGGCAGATTCAGACGCATCAGCATATCGATGGTCTTGGAATCCGGATCCAGAACATCGATCATCCGGTTGTGAGTGCGGATTTCGAAATGTTCGTGGGAGTCCTTGTCGATGAAGGTTGAACGGCGGACAGTGTACTTTTCGATTTTAGTCGGAAGGGGTACCGGACCGACAACCTGGGCACCACTGCGTTCAGCGGTATCAACGATACGCTTCGCGGACTGGTCCAGAATGCGATGGTCAAAAGCCTTCAGACGAATGCGAATTTTTTGCTTAGCCATTTAGAAGTCCCTTCTTATGCGATGATTTCGGTAACGGTACCGGCACCAACGGTCAGACCACCTTCGCGGATAGCGAATTTGGAACCCTTTTCCAGGGCGACCGGGACGA
>CADACE010000030.1 GCA_902786265.1 uncultured Chloroflexota bacterium
CAGCTCGTCCATATCGACAGAGCTTTCTCCCTGCATTTGGATCACGGCCTTTGTGATGCAGGCGCTGCCAAGCTGGCTCACGATTTTTTCCAGATCCGAGGACATTTGATAGAACAGCGGGGAGTGCCGGTTGAACTCGCGCAGCATGGCGAAAGTTTGCGACGCTTCGGTTTCCAGACGCATCGCGGTTTCAAAAAAGCTGAGCGGTTCCGTGCTGAAATCATCACAGGGCTCAAAAGGAAAACCGTACAGGTCCGTTTCCGGCATGTCTTTTACTTTTTCTTTCTGACTGGCCTTGACCCATTGAAGGTTGGTGATCAGATTTATGATTTCCATATTCATGCTTTCCATGCTGTACGATTCTCCTTTCTGTTCTAAAGTTTCTAAGATTGTAGTACTGTTCTGTAATTACGTCAAGTATTATTTATATATTTTCTATATTAAATGTGACAAAGATCATTGCTTTTCTCTAAAAGATGGGTATTCACTCAGTGTGAAGTAGATGGGGACAATTTCGGATCCCGCTCCGATATGCACAGACCGCATCTGGTTAGTTCCAAACAGCTATTGAAACTTATGGTCTTATACCTGCATTTGGCTTGGGAAAATCATTACCTTTAATCTTTCTGCTTTAATCTATAAAACTCTGATAAAGCGGTAAGGAAAAATCATGCGAAATTCATGCTGTTAGAACCCACAAACTTTCCACAATTCTTCCAAATTCTCTCCACGTTCGTGATCTATACTAAAGATACTTCGACAGAGAAGTAAAAAACAAACATAGTTTGAAAGGAATTGAAAATCATGAAAAAATTATCAAAAATCAGTGTTGTCATTTCAGCAGTTCTTGCTATCGTTATTATGTCCGTCCCTGCTCTGGCAGCTTCCAATCCGGCCGACGATGTTTCCGCCTACAGCTATAAAACCGGGCAGCAGTCTTATGAAACACGTATGTCTGAAACCCCTGAATGGTTTGACAACAAGGATGAAGCGGAAACTGCGGACTACAGTTTCAACACCGGCAATCAGAACGCACAGGCCCGGAAGAACGCTTTTGCCGGGATGCCTGCAGGTGATGATCTCAGCGATGAAGAGCTGAACGAATTCTTCAGCAGCAACGGTCTTGGCATCGGATCCGCCTATGAAAACGGTGAGTACAACGAATCCGCGAAAGCTTCCTACGGTTACAACAAGGGACAGGCTGCTTATCAGGAACGCCACGCATCCTTTGCAGGAAACAACTGATCATCAATATCTCAGCAGCCCGGGACATCAAAAATCCGGGCTGCTGAAAATTGTTCTTAAAAAATCTCATCATAGAGGGATTATTTTCACTTCTATTCAGCTTACCTTATAAGAAAATTATACGTTTCAGGATCAGATGCAATTGATAATTCTGCGTTATAAATTCAAAATTAATTTATTAAAAGTGCGAAAACTTATGATAATAATCAAATATCCGCAGAATAAAACATGGTATTATGGTAAGGGATTTACACCGTCGGATGGTTTGCGGAATGGAGTTCGGATGGAAAATCCGGGGCAGCTTACAATTGAACAAGCCAGGAGATACCTGCTGCTGAAACAGGGACTGCTGGGTGATTACCGGTTTGCGGGCAAGATAGGCGCACAGGCTTATATCCGGCAGGCCGGTTGTATTCAATTCGACCCTGTCGATGTCTGCGGGAAAAATGCCGAACTGACGCTGCAGTCTCGGGTTAAGGGGTTCCGGAAGAAGATGCTTCAGGACCTTCTTTACAAAGACAGGCTCCTTGTGGATTACCCGGATAAGGAGTTGTCAATTTTCCCGGTCGAAAACTGGCCGTATTTTGAAAGCTACAGAGAGCGCAGTTACCGGCACGGACGGCAGTTTGAAGGGTTGGCGGCCCTGGAGGAACAGGCGGCAGAATACATAAAGAAAAACGGTCCTGTCAGCGCGGACACATTGCCTGTCGAGGGAGAGATTTATTGGCACTCCTCGATCCATTGGAGCGGAAACTGGCATAAAAACTCCAAAGCGGCGCGGTCGGTCCTTGAGCAGATGTACACGGATGGCCGCCTTATCATCCATCATAAGGCCGGATCCCGCAAGTTTTATGACCTGGCGGAAAGGCATATCCCGGCGCAAATTCTCAATTCGCAAGACCCCTGTACCGATGAGACGGAGCATATCAAGTGGCGCATTCTCCGGCGCATCGGGGCGGTCGGCATGCTGCAGAACCGCCGTTCGGACGCGTTTCTCGGAATTCCCATGAGCACCGAACAGAGGAACAGCGCTTTTTCCGAATTGATGAGAGACTCAAAAATCCGCGCCGCAGAGGTAATCGGTGTGCGGACTCCTTTTTATATCCTTGCGGAAGATCTGCCTTTACTGGAAGAAGCCGCGAATCCGAATGCCGCATATAAGCAGCGGTGCGAATTTTTAGCTCCTCTTGACCCGTTTCTCTGGGACCGGAAACTGATCGAAACGCTGTTCAATTTCCGGTATTCATGGGAAATCTATACGCCCGCCGATAAACGAAAGTACGGGTATTATGTGCTGCCGGTTCTTTACGGGGAGCAGTTTGTCGGAAGGGTCGAGGCAGCCGCCGATTATAAGGAACAGTGTCTGACGGTGAAAAATGTATGGCTTGAAGAGGGGGTCCGTCATACAAAAAAGCTGGATAATGCGATCAAACGCGCCCTGGACCGATTTGCGGCATTTAATGAAACGGTCTTAAACCCGGAAAGCCTTCAATTCCATACCTGTTAGCAGGAATTGTGGCCGCGAAAATCACGAAAGAGTGCGGCATAGCAGAGGAATAACATATAAATGGTCTGCAACGCAGCACAATGACAGTAACCTGAGCCGGCTGCGCGGCAGCGGATAACTGTCCCCATGTTTTTCCTCCTGAATAAATATAATTTAAATTATAATAATCCGGATTATATTATTTTTCCGCATTTAGGAATATGAATCCTTTTATGGTTTCACACAGACATTCTTTCCATGGAAAGCAATCCCAACTTTTATGATTTCTTTAATACCGGATTCACACATCTCAGCGTCATATTTCTTTTCGTCGATTTGTTCCATGGCCGCATCAGCGAGTTGATCCAGATCATCTGCGTCTTCTTTTGTGTGTTTCAGTTCAAAGATGAAACCGGGCAAATCTTCCGACAGCGGATAGAGCTGAATATCGAAACGCCCAAAACCTGATTCCCTGTTTGACCTGACCTGATAGCGGTTGTTCAGGATCGCGCACAACCCAAGCATCAATCCCTGATAAAAAGCTTCGCTTCCGGTGTCATAAACGCTGATTGTTTGTATCAGATATTTCTCAATGCAGGCTTTCAGCTTTTCAATATTCTTCTCATAAATAGCCTGGCTGATTGCAAACGCGGTAGATTCAGCTTCCGGAGTTTTCAAACGACTGAGAATTTCTTTTGCGTATACGAGAGCGATCTCCTTATTGGGAATGCATACCTTATACAAGCGATTCCCATCAGGCATCAGCACCGTTTCGGATATTTTCAAATATCCTGCGACCAGCAAAAAACTGTAAATGCTTTGGGGATTCTTCACAACATCCGGATAAATAACACCGGTATCAATAAAAGCTGTGACCGATTCACCTTGCAGCAGTTTTCGGAGATTCTCCGTGATATCAGGTGTCGATGTGGCAAGAATATCACCAATGATTTCATTGCTGCCGGTCGATGTCCAATATGCTTCCGGTTCACATTCATTACTGAAATAATTAATAACGGACCATGGATTAAATATTTCAGTTTTTCCGAAAAGATAGCCATCGTACCATTCCCATATTTCGGGATATTTATTCTCAGCATGATAGTATGCAGCCATGGTTTGTACTTCTTCCGGCGTGAAACCGAAATATTCGCTGTATCTGTTCGTCAAAACCGAATTGACAACCAGGTTATTCATTCCGCTGAAAATACTCTCCTTGGCGACCCTCAGTATCCCGGTCAAAAAGCCATAGGCAAGATTCGGATTATCTTTAAAAGCACCGGAAAACAGGTTTCGGATAAATCTGATTACATCATCATAATAGCCGTTGGAAAAGCCCTGTTGAATCGGTGTATCGTATTCATCAATAATGATCATAACCTCGATTTCATAATGCTTCATCAGCATAGCGGAAAGCATCATAAGACTGTTCGCCAGCTCTACTTCATTTTCTGTACCCTCAATCAGTTTCTTATAATATTCCTTTTCGAAAGCATTACATTTTGGGCTGTTGGTGAGTTCGGAATGCCTGTTATATTCGAGTCTTATTTTTTGAGCAATAGCTTTCAAAGCATTCGTCCAGGAATTATATTTAATATCCTTGAATGTGAGATAGATCACCGGATATTTTCCCTGGAAGGAACGGTAATAATCTCCGCAGGCCCAAATTGCCTTGTCTGTGAAGTAAACGGAATTATCCTGCTCTGTCTTCTCAAAGAAAACACGCAGCATATCCATGTTCATCGTTTTACCGAAGCGCCGCGGTCTGGTAAAGAGTGATACTTTTGGAAGTGCGTCAAGAATATCCCGGATCAGGAGCGTTTTATCAACATAATAGTAATTGGAGACAGTTTCAATATATCCGGAAACACCGACAGGCAGCGGCAGACGACCTGACCGGCTCTTTGTATTCCTTTTGTGAGAAAGGTCTGCATCTTCGGGTATCAGCCAGGACCGGCCTTGTTTGACAGCACCGTTTATTGCGCCGCTTTTGCATAACTGCTGCAGACGTCTGGCGGAGATATTCCATTTTTTTTCTGCTTCAATGACTGATAAATAATCCATTTTTCGCTCCGGAATTTCGTTATTACGAAATTATTTTACCATATTTCGCGAAATAAATTGAAACTTTAACGAAATTAATTGAATTATTTCGTAAAGAAAATAATGATAATAACGATCAAAGGAAAATGTAATTTTTAGACAATGATTCCTAAGGAAATAAAAATCATTTTGTAGCTTATAATAACAGGGTATCTGTTCGGCACGGAGCACACAAAGGCCCGATAAGGCGGCACAGCAGAATGAACGCCTGGTGCGCCGTCGATACTGAACAGCTGCATAAGAGAAAAGGATCATAAAGGGGTGAAAGAATGAAGGTTTACATTGCGGGACCGCTGTTCAGCGACGGGGAACGGGCGTTTAATTTGAAGATCGACAGCATCATCCGGGAATGCGGGCATGAGACCTATCTGCCGCAGCGTGACGGCGGGATCGTGGCGGAAATGCCGGACCTCATCGACGGCATGCCGAAGGAGACTTATGTTTTCCGGAAGGACTGCGAGAATCTGAAAGGATGCGACATGTTTCTGCTCCTGATGGACGGACGGGTGCCGGATGAAGGCGCCTGCGTCGCGCTGGGATTCTGCCTCGCTCACGGCAGGCGCTGCGTGGGATATAAGACTGATTCCCGCAGCGGATACGACGGCAAGGACAACATCATGCTCCTCGGCGCGCTGGAAACGATCCTGCATAATGAAGCGGACCTCCGGGACTTCTTCCAGGCTATCGACCGCTCTTAGTTTCTGCCCTTTTCCGGGACTGTCCCTTCATGGGACTGTCCCAAAAGGATACTCAAAATGTATCTGTTCAGAACCCATTAATAAAAAACAACATTCCTGCGAAAGCGGGGGACAGTCCCCCTCGGCGCAAGCGCCTCGGAAGAACCGTCCCCAAGCAGGTTCTTAATAGATATCTCAAAATAAAGATCAAGCTATATGAATATGAACAAATCAGATAAAAAATCACCCTCCTGCATCGAAGTCAGGGGAGCCAGAGTACACAACCTCAAAAATATCAGCGTAGACGTTCCGCTGGGGCAGATCGTGGGCATTGCCGGGGTCTCCGGCTCGGGCAAATCCTCGCTTGCACTCGGCGTGCTTTACGCGGAAGGGTCCCGCAGGTATCTGGAATCACTCTCTACCTACACACGCAGACGCATGACCCAGGCATCCCGCGCAAATGTGGATGACGTCTTGTATGTTCCCGCGTCGCTTGCCCTGCACCAGAGGCCGTCCGTCCCGGGGATCCGTTCCACCTTCGGCACCGGCACAGAGCTCCTGAACAGCCTGCGCCTGATGTTTTCACGTCTCGCGAGCCACCGCTGTCCCAACGGACATTATGTGCCGCCGAGCATCACCATCGCGGCGATGAGCGGGGAACTTGTCTGTCCCGAATGCGGAGCACATTTTTACGGTCCGGGCGCGGAAGATCTCTCTTTTAATTCAACCGGTGCCTGCAAAAAATGCGGCGGTACGGGCATGGTGAGGACGGTGGACCGTGCTACCCTCGTGCCAGACGAGAGCAAAACTATCGATGAAGGCGCGGTCGCGCCCTGGAATTCGCTGATGTGGTCGCTCATGACCGACGTTTGCCGCGAGATGGGCGTCCGCACGGATGTTCCGTTCAGGGACCTGACCGACCGGGAAAAGGAGATCGTGTATGACGGGCCGATGGAGAAGCGGCATATTTTCTACCATCCGAAAAACAATAACAGCGCCGCGGTCGCCGATCTCGATTTTACCTACTACAGCGCCACAGCGACCGTGCTGAACGCCCTGAGCAAAGTCAAAGATGAGCAGGGCATGAAGCGGGTCGAGAAATTCCTGAAGGAAGAAATCTGCCCCGACTGCGGCGGGACACGGCTTTCGGAAGAAGCCAGGGCGCCGCGGCTGATGGGAATTTCCCTTGCGGACACCTGCAAAATGACGCTGAAGGATTCCATCGAATGGGTGAAACATGTGCCCGCTTCCATGCCGGATGAAATGAAAGCCATGGCTCAAAACATCTGCGAATCCTATCTTGAAGTCGCTGCCCGGCTGATGGACCTGGGGCTCGGTTATCTGACCCTTGACCGCACCTCCTCCACGCTCTCGACCGGAGAACGGCAGCGGATGCAGCTCGCGAGGGCAGTGCGCAACCGGACGACGGGCGTTTTATACGTCCTGGATGAGCCCTCGATCGGCCTCCATCCGGCGAATATCGTCGGGCTTACCGGCGTGATGCATGACCTGGTGAAGGACGGAAACTCTGTCCTGCTGGTGGATCACGATATCCAGATCCTGAAGGAATCCGACTGGGTGATCGAAATGGGACCCGGTGCCGGAGCGCAGGGCGGGAATGTTATCGCGGAAGGGACGATCCCGTCGATCGAAAGCAGCCCGGATTCGGTGATCGGTCCGTATCTTGCGAATGAACGGCAGATCCTGAAAACAAAGATGCCGGAGGATCCCTTCGCGGAGGGCAGGCTCCATATGGAAACGGATTCCATTCACACCGTCAAACCGCTTTCTGTGGATATCCCTAAACACCGTCTGACAGTCATCACAGGCGTTTCCGGTTCCGGAAAGACGACCATGGTGCTGGAAAGCCTGGTCCCCGGGCTGGATGCGCTTTGCAACGGCAAAAAGATGCCGGACCATGTCAAACTGATCGAAGCAGAAGGGATCCGTCACATCAAACTTATCGACGCGACGCCCATCGGTGTGAACGTCCGCTCGACCGTGGCGACGTATGCCAATGTCCATGATGAGCTGCGGAAGATTTACGCAAAGACCGCGGATGCGAAACAGCTTGGCCTGAAAGCCGGTGATTTTTCCTACAATACCGGCAAGCTGCGCTGTCCGGTCTGTGACGGGACGGGACAGATTTCCCTTGACGTCCAGTTCCTGCCGGACGTGGATATTCCCTGCCCGGAATGCCGCGGCTCACGCTACGGAAAAGAGACCAAACGGATCCGTTATACCAACAAAGACGGGGCAACAAAATCTCTGCCCGAAGTGATGTCAATGGATGTGAATACGGCGCTCGGTTTCTGTCGGCACATCGGTTCTGTCAGACCCAGGCTGGAGATCCTGCGGGACCTGGGACTGGGTTATCTGACCCTGGGCGAGGAAACCCCTGCGCTTTCCGGAGGGGAAGCCCAGCGTTTGAAGCTCGCCAGCGAAATGGGCAGGCAGCAGTCCGATTCCGTATTCGTTTTTGATGAACCGACCATCGGGCTGCATCCGAAGGATGTGGAGACCCTTCTTCAGGTTTTCTCCACCCTGATCGACAACGGCGCCACGGTCGTGGTCATCGAACATGACCTGGACGTGATCCGAAGCGCGGACTATATCATTGACATGGGACCGGAAGGCGGTGAAGACGGCGGACGCATCGTCGCGATCGGCAGTCCGGAAGATATCCGGCAGAGCAAGGACAGCATTACGGGCAGATTTATCTGATAGATTCATCGGGGACGGTTTCGCTGACGCAAAACCGTCCCCAGTCGTCACTCCGCGTCATCCGGATCGGGTTCGTCCGGGATGGCGAGGAATTTCAGCGCGGCGGGCATTGTGATGCGGAACAGGTAGTCCTTCGGCGTAAGCGACGGTTCTTTTCTGCGGGCAAAAAAGTACGGGGAAAGACGCTGTCCTTTGACCGCTTCCGCGAATTCCTTCTGCGACTCGTATTCCCTGCTGTTCAGCTCTTTCCACTGTCGTTCCGCGCCTTCACAAAAAGCATCGATCTGCGCCATCACCGCGTCGACTCTCGCTTTGTGCTGCGGGACATAGGCAAGGAAGTCATCGATCTTTTCTGTGCGGATATATTCAAAGATGCGTTTCCGGGTCACCGCGCCGTTCACCTGCAGATGGGCTGCCACGAGATATTCCGGAGATTTGACCTTCACCCGCCGTCCCTGCGCGTCGTTGACAACAAAGCCTTCCTCATCTTTGGACATCAGCTGTGCCGCCGCGATAACATCCTCCAGTGAGGTCATATCATACTGCTTCGGATATTGAATCTTCACGCCCGGGGCGAATTGCGGCCGTTCAAAGGATTCTTCACCCGTGGCGTTGTCCCGGCATGAGAGATAATATACCCCATCCGGATAAGCGATCACGACCTGGGTCTCCGGAGAAGTAAGTTCGAACATATAGGTACGGAGCGGGTCGAGCGTGCTGCCCAGCGTTTGAATATCGGCACCGAGAGCCCGTTCAAAGACCTCTCCGAAGGAAAGCTCATCGTCCCCGACCGGTGCCATGAACGCGTCGATCGTCCCGTTTGTGGCAAGGTGCCAGCTGCCCCGGTCGTAAAACAGCTTCATCAGTGAGCCGTCGATCTTGGCTGTGACACGGGCAGTCTTCCAGTCGATTTCGGCAGCGAAGGGTTCCCCATAATTGAAAAACTTGTCAAAGGGACGGCAGACATAGATATACTGCCCGTTTTCGTCTTTGCGGAAGATCGGTCCCCGGCTTTCCTGTGCCGCGCGATAGCTCATGTCGGAACCGAATTGTGAATACTTCAGCAGGACATAATCTCCGGATTCACGGACACTGACCGTGAACGGTTCATTTTCCAGGCGTTCCTTCCAATCCGGAAAAGTGTTCATCAATTCAAGCGCCGGCATCTCCCGATACTGATCCCGGGAGATCATCCCTTTTTTGTCTGCTTTCCGCAGCAGGGTAAGCTTTCGGAGCATCTCTTCCCCATGTGCTTCAATGAAGGCTTCCCGGTTGAATCCGGGCTGGTACAAGCGGTCGTGATTTTCGATCAGGCAGGCAATATCGAGCACCCCATCCGGTACGTCGTATCCGCTCACTTTGTCGCAGAGATAAAGGTAGGCACTTGCATGCTCGTGTCCGTAAAAGTGGGCACCCTTTTCATCCTCGCTGCGGGTGTAATATTTCCCGAAATCGTGATAAAGCGCCGCTTCCATCACGTCATCCGGCGCGTTTAACTCCCGGGCGGCACGCAGAACGAGCTGCGTATGCAGTCCGGCGTCCTCCACATGCCAGAACCCGGTCTGATCGATTTGTCCAAGCAGTTCCGGCATGATTTGGTCAAAATGGCGGGAAGGATAGCGGTTGTAAAAGACGATCCGGTCGAATCCCTCCGACATTTCGGGAACGGCAAAACTGCTCATCTGCCGGTAGATCACTTCCATGGGAACCTGACGCTCCCGGCGGGACTGGTTTTCCAGCGCGTCCTGAGGCGGGGCGAGGATAACATGGCATTCCCGATGAAGATCCGGAAAGGAACGGACATCGCAGAGAATGGAGCGGCGTGCCTTGCGGGAAAGAGCGGTCGTGTCAAGGATCACGTCACGGCCGGCCTTCAGTTCCCTGCGGATCCGCCGCCGGACTTCCTGAAAGACTTTTTCACCGCTGCGCTGGTCCGCTTCGCTGCCGAAAAATTCTCCGCGGATCCGGTCGCTGGAAACAACGGCAGCGTCCGGATATGACTGCCGCAGCACACTTTGTACATAGGTGGATTTCCCGCTGCCCGAAATTCCGATCATCAGGATCAATGCATTCGCCATAAAAAGATCAGCTCAAATCTTAAATATTCTGATTTATTAAGTTTCAGCAGAAAATGACTTATTTTTGGCTAAATCTATCTGTGAAACAAACAATAATCAGCAGTTCCTTAAAATTTTTTATTATTTTTCATCACCGCTTACGATATCACCGGTCCAGGTCATGATGCCGCCGAAATCGTAAACCCGGGTATACCCCAGATCCACAAGCTTTTGCGCGGCTTGTCTGCTGCGGTTGCCGCTGCGGCAGTAAACCAGAATGACCTGATCCGGGTCGGGCAGCCCTTCCGGCTTTGTTGTTCCGATGCTTTCATTCGGGATGAGGACCGCACCGGGGATATGCCCTGAATCATATTCATCCTGACGGCGCACATCAACAATGATATGCCCGTCATCCTGTGCCATCATTTCCTTTGCGGTGTCCTGTGATATCTGCCGGTACTCCGGTGCCGGGGCTGCTGTTTCTTTCACCTGTTCTTTGGATGCGCATCCCGCCAGCAGGCACATAGCCAGTCCGCAGAATATATATACGAATTGTCTCATCTATCAAGTATCCTTTCCGTTTGAGCCTGATCAGCTGCTGAGTTTTCCTAATTTCAAAATCGCCTGTCCGACGCCGTTGTGGTCATTGTCCGCGGTCACAATATCACACATTTCGCGGATCTCTGGGATCGCGTTGCCCATGGCGACCGATGTGCCCGCTGCCTTCAGCATCTCCATATCGTTGTAATTGTCGCCGATCGCGGCGGTCTGATTCATCGGGATCTTCAGGTGTTCCGCGAGCCGTTCCAGGCCGGTGCCTTTATTGATCGACGGCGCTGTCATCTCCAGCGTTGTGTTCTCCGAAAGGGAGACCTGCAGCGGCAGGTCCTTCAGCATGTCATATACCTCTTTCCGGTCTCCGGCCGTACGGAAATAAATATTGATCTTGGCGATGGAGGTCTGCCGCAGCCCTTCTGCTGTCATGCTTTCCACCTGACGTGCGATCTGCCGGAACATCGGCTGATAAATGCCCATATGGAATTCTTCCATGCGGCTGATATCCGCGGCGCTGATGATGGATTCCCTGTCTGTGAGGAAGTGCGGCATGGCATCGTACCGATCAGCGAGCTCCACGATCTGCGTGATATAGGGATGGGTGATACCGTTCCGGTAAAGGAACCGGTCCTCCTTACGATCAAAGATGATAGATCCGCTGTTGCAGACCGCGTACCGGACCATCGGCAGGGTCTGAAAAACATCCTGCATTTCCGCGAGCCCCCGTCCCGTACAGTAGGAAACCAGGATCCCGTTTTCAACAGCGGTTTGGATATCCGCGGCAGTCTGCCGATCGACCGTTTTGTCAGAGCGCAGCAGCGTACCGTCCATGTCTACAGCAATTAATTTTATTGTATCGTTCATGGTTTGATTGTAATTTATTTCCGCCCTGTTCAGGCAGTTTTTCCCGGACTCGTTATTGCCATAAAATTACCGCTGTCCGTTTCCATACTTATAATCCAAATCAGGAGGTCATGGAAATCAGAATCTCTGATCCCTGAATCCTGAATCCCGATCCCTTTTTCAAACTTTTATCTCATGTTATAATCTTTACCATGAGTCGGAACATCCTGCTTTCTTTGATCATTCCCGTGTATAACGAAGAAAAAAGACTTCCTGACAGTATCAGGAAAATCACAGCCTTCGTTGAATCTGAACAACGTCCTGTTGAGGTAATTTTTGTCGCAAACGGATGCACGGACAGAACTTATGAAATGGCGCTCTCTTATCAGGAAAAATATCCGTATGTGAAAGTGCTCAAAGAAGAAACCGCAGGGAAAGGGAATGCTGTTAAACGGGGCATGCTGGAAGCTTCAGGCGCTTACCGCATGTTCGCGGACGTTGACTTTGCCATGCCGATTACCGAAGTCAGCAGATTTATTCCGCCCGCGCTTCCGAATTGTCAGGTTGCCGTCGCATCCAGGACAGCGGAAGGATCCGCACGTAAAAACGAACCGCTTATCCGCAGGATATCAAGCCGCGTATTCAATCTGGTCGTTGATCTGATCACACATCTGGGAATACGTGATACCCAGTGCGGATTTAAATGTTTTTCAGCGGAAGCCGCGGAAAAAATTTTCCCGCTCCAGCAGATCAACGGATGGGCCTTTGACGCGGAGATATTATTTATCGCCAAAAAGTTCGGGTACCAAATTACCGAGATCCCTGTTGTCGTTCAATACGAAAATGATTCAAAAATCAAATTATGGAGCGCGGTCCCGAAAATGCTGATGGAGATCCTTCAGATCAGAAAAAATGATAAAGCCGGGCTGTACGAACAAAAGTAACCGGCCCGCGGTACTGTATAGCCTGAAAATTTATCCCGTTTTTATTCGGAATTTGCCATTTTTTTTTCTTGACGAATCAAGACTGACATGATAAGATTTTTAAAGGTAATTTTATCGTTTCGATAAAAACAACAAAAAGGAGAATGTTTATGAAAAAATTGCTTGTTTTGGTTTTAGCACTTTGTGTGCTGTTCTGCACCGCTGCTGTTTACGCAGATGGCAAAGTGATGCTCTACTCTTCCATGCAGGAAGACCAGCTGATGGCCATTGAAAAGGCTTTTGAAGCAGCATATCCCGACATTGACATGGAATACTACTATGCCTCCGGCGGTAAAGTGATCACCAAAGTCACCACCGAAGCCCAGGCCGGCAAGATCGAAGCCGATGTTATCTGGACCGGCGACCCCTCCGATTATGAAGAGTTCAAAGCTGCCGGCTGGCTGCAGCCCTATTCCTCACCGGAAGCCGATCATATTGCCGATACCTATATCGATCCGGATGGCTACTACACCGCTGCCCGTCTGGTGACCATGGGTATTGCCTGGTCCACCATGTTCGTCGATGAAGCTGATGCCCCGAAGACCTGGAACGAATTGCTCGACCCGAAATGGAAGGATCAGCTCGTCATGACCGATCCGACCCAGGCTTCCACCACCAAATACTGGATGGCTGCCATGATGCAGAATGAAAAATACGGTCCGGCTTATTTCGAAGGCCTGAGAGACAACGGCATTCTGCTGGAATCCGGTACCACTGCCACCCACAACGCTGTCGCTGCCGGTTCTTATGAAGTCGGTATCTGCCTGGACTATGTTTCCGCCAACCTGATTTCCGAAGGTTCCCCGATGGCTTTCCACTATACCGATGAAGACGTCATCACCATGACCAGCCCGCTGGGTATCTTCACTGACAGCCAGAACGTTGAAAACGCCAAGAAGCTCTATGACTTCATCCTTTCCAAGGAAGGCCAGGAACTGCTTGTTGCCAACAACCTCGTTTCCGTCCGCGATGATGTTGAAATGAAAGTTGACACCTCCTCCATCGCTGCCATCAACCTCCCTGTTGACTTCAACGACCTTGCCGAGAACACCGGCAATTACCTGGATCAGTTCAACCAGATCTTCAATAAATAATTGTCAGCGGCCGGCTGTAAGGCAGTCTGACGCTGCTGATGCCGGCTGAATTCCCAAAATATATGGTCAGGGGTGAGGGCTGAAGGAGAGAATCGTGTGGCAAACATTGCCGCTCCATACTCCTTACTCCTCACTCCTGACCGTTTCAGCTAAGGAAACGAAATATGGCAAACGTACGCTTTGAGAACATAACGGTCGGTTACGGAGACCATATGATTCTGAAAGACTTCTCGCTTGAAGTTGAAAGCGGACAGATCGTCTGCCTTGTCGGTCCCAGCGGATGCGGAAAAACCACACTGGTCCGCGCCCTGCTCGGACTGAACAAGCCGGAGACCGGTACGATCACCGTCGGAGACAAGGTTCTTTTTGATTCAAAGAAAAGGATCAACGTTCCGGCGGAAAAGCGCAACATCGGTATTGTCTTTCAGGATTATGCGGTCTGGCCGCATATGACCGTTATTGAAAATGTATCATACCCGCTGAAAAAACAGCGCCGTCCCAAAGATGAAATCAAACAACGCGCCATGCACGCGCTGGAACAGGTCCGCATGACGGAGTACGCCAACCATCTGCCCAGCCAGCTTTCCGGCGGTCAGCAGCAGCGTGTGGCCATTGCCCGTGCTCTGGTCACGGATTCCGACGTGGTGGTAATGGATGAACCGATCACCAACCTGGATGCCAAGCTGCGTGAAGAGATGCTTCTGGAGATCCGTATGATCCAGAACCGTTTAGGCGCGACGATCCTTTATATCACCCATGACCAGCAGTCTGCCCTGCAGCTGTGCGACAAAATGGCGATCATGCAGCCGGACGGCAGCCTCTGCCAGTTCGGTTCGGATGAAGATATTATTCTGAACCCTGCCAACCGTTTTGTCTTTGAGTTCATCGGTGTTTCCAACTTCATTCCGATCGTTTCCGAAAACGGGAAGTACTGCCTGGATTGCGGTGAAAAGATGCCGCTTCCGCAGGCCCTGAACCCGGATAATCAAAATATTGCCGGTAAGGAACTGGGTGTCCGTCTGAATGATGTGGTGTTCGATAAAGACTCGCCGCTGCGCGCGAAAGTCAGCAGCCGGGTCTTCCTCGGAAGTGAATATAACTACTTCCTGAAGCTGGGACAAAAAGAGATCCGTGTGCAGCAGGATATGCTGGCTGCCCGTCTTTACGGCACGCCGGAAGAGGGCGAAATGACCGGTGTCACATTTATGAACCCGCATTATTATGATCCGAAACCGCCGGTAACAGTCGTTGTCGCTGATGAAGGCAAGAAGAAGAAAAAATTCAGCCTTTTCGGGAAAGGAGCATAAGCCATGGCAACTGCGAAAGATAACGAACGCAAACTGAATATGGACGCGATCCTGACTGTGGTCTGCTTCATCCTTTTGCTGATCATCGTTGTGATCCCGATCTTCATGATCATCTACAACGCTTTCTTTGACGGCGGAAGATTTTCTCTGGAACTGTTCACCTCTCAGATGACGGATTCCAAAAACCTCTCCGCCATGTGGAACACGGTCCAGATCGCTATCCTGACCACAATCATCGGGACGATCATGGGTGTGTTTTACGCCTGGCTGCTGGGACGTTCCGACATCCCGGCAAAGGGGCTGATGCGGGCGCTGTTCAACATTCCGTACATGTTCCCGCCTTTCCTGGGCGCGATGGCCTGGGACCTGCTGCTGAACGGCCGCTCCGGTTACATGAACCGATGGCTGCGCACGACCTTCCATCTTTCCAAAATGCCTTTCAACATCAACTCGATCTGGGGCATTGTGTTTGTGGAAGTTTCCTATTATTTCCCGTTTGTCTTTATGCAGGTGGTTTCCGCGCTGGAACGTATGGATCCGACGCTGGAAGAATCTGCCCGTATCGCCGGCGCGAAACAGGGTACTGTCATCTGGAAGATCACCCTTCCGCTCATGAAGCCTTCCATTTCCGCCGGTGCTCTGCTGATCCTGACCACCTCCCTGGCTCACTTCGGTGTGCCTTCCATTTTGGGGTACGCTCAGGGGATCTACACGCTGCCGACCCGCATTTACGCGGTCATTTACAACTCGACCGGGTCCTTTGAAGGCATCCGGCAGGGTGCCGCGCTTTCGGTCATGCTGGTGGTCGTGGTCGCCCTCGCCCTGATTTTGCAGAACAAGATCCTCTCTTCGGGCTCTTACGACATCATCAAAGGCAAGTCCATGCGCCCGACGCTCATCAAGCTGCGCGGCGCGAAGATCCCGCTCCTGATCCTGGCCATCTTTACCCTGGTCCTGATCGTGCTGGTCCCGCTGGTGATGATCTTCCTCATCTCCTTCATCAAGGCATACGGACTGCCGCTGAAGCTTGAAAACTTCACCTTCGCCCAGTATGAAAAGGTCTTCAACATGAACGGTACGCTGGATTCCATCAAGAACTCCCTGATCCTTTCCATCAGTGCCGGTATCATCTCCATGTTCCTCGGGACGCTGGTCGCTTATGTGGTGCAGAAGATCAAGCCGAAAGGAAAGGAAGTTCTGGAGGTCGTCTCCGTGCTGCCGTACTCGATTCCGGGTACCGTGCTTTCCATCGGTGTGATCCTCGCCTGGTCCGGTGCCATCTTCGGCATTTCACTGTATAACACGCTGTGGATCATCCTGGTGGCTTATATCGCCCGTTACCTCTCCTTCTCCATGAAGACCAGTTCCGCGGCATTGCTGCAGGTACATTCCTCACTGGAGGAGGCGGCCCGGGTCTGCGGCGCTTCGCATACGGAGTCTCTGTCGGACATCACGCTCCCGCTCATCCGTCCGGCTATGGTCTCAGGTTTCTTCCTGATCTTCCTGCCGGCCATGCGTGAAGTGACGACATCCATCCTGCTGTACGGTCCGAAAACCATGACGCTGGGGGTCAAGATCTACAGCCTGCGTGACGCGGGTATGATCCCGCAGGCAGCTGCTTTGGCTTCTGTCGCGATCGTGATCATCATTATCCTGAATACGATCGTCACGGAAATCACCAAAGAACGGAAGGGGGTATAACATGGCTGATCAGGTTATCCTTCGTAATGTAACAAAACGTTTCGCGACAAAGACACTGGGTGATATCGTCGCGGTCGATAATTTCAATCTGGCTGTCCATGAAGGTGAATGCTTCTCCTTCCTCGGCCCATCCGGCTGCGGAAAGTCCACGACCCTGCGCATGATCGCCGGGTTTGAAGACCTGACTGAAGGCGAAATTGAGCTCTGCGGCAGACTGGTTTCCAGTTCCGCGAAGAATCTCTATGTTCCGCCGGAAGAACGCGGGCTCGGCATGGTGTTCCAGGCTTTCGCGGTCTGGCCGCATATGAACGTCTTCGAGAATGTGGCTTTCCCGCTGCGCATCCAAAAGGTGTCCAACGCGGAAGTCAAGGAACGTGTCAACAAGGCGCTGAAGCACACCAGCCTCACCGGTCTGGAAGAGATCTATCCCGGTGACCTATCCGGCGGTCAGCAGCAGCGTATCGCGCTGGCCCGCGCCATCGTGACGAACCCGAAGGTCATGCTCCTGGATGAACCGCTTTCCAACCTGGACCCGAAGCTCCGCGAGACCATGCGCTTTGAGATCAAGGAACTGCAGCGCGAATTCGGATTCACGATCATCTTCGTGACCCATGACCAGTCCGAAGCCATGGCGATCTCCGACCGCATGATGGTCTGCGACATGGGGAAGATCATGCAGATCGATACACCGGAAAACCTCTATAACAAACCGGTCAACCGCTTCGTGCACAACTTCCTCGGCGAATCCACCTTCATCAATGTTGATGTGAGGGAAGGCAAGGTCTACCCGAAGGGCGACGGCTCCCAGGCGATCAAGCTGGATATCCCGAAAGATGCCGCACCGGAAATGGTCGTCGCGACCCGTCCGAATGAGATCGAGCTGCTCCCGGCGACGGAAGACGGATTCAAATCCCGCATCGAAAAACGCATCTTCCTGACAGACCGCACCGAATATCTGGTCCCGGTCGGCGAGCAGATGGTCAAGGTCCAGACACCGCACCGCGTCCGTTTTGCCCAGGGCGACGCCTGCTCCGTCCGCTTCGTGGATCCAATGTGGTACCCGAAGGACGACGAAGCCGCGGAAAAGGAACGCGCCAAGCGACAGCTGTTCTGATCCGGGTATTGGAAACAATCGCCTGATCTGCATCAGTCCCTGATTCAGATCATAATCCGAAATAAAAAGAGTGGAGAGGCTTATAACAGTCTTCCACTCTTTTTTTGTCCTTCTGTATATGATCAGATAAGTCAAGAGAAAAAAGAGGGGGAACGATTCATGATAATGAAGTGAGCAGGTAAGAGCGAAAAAACACTGCCGGAAACAGACGATTTGCAGATGCAGGCGCACAGGGTATCGCCGGTTCCGCATCCCTGCGGAACCATAATATCCGGCCGGGTGAGATCTCAGCGGTCCGTCTCGGACATCGTTTCGATCCAGGCCGGGACAAAGCCGCAGGAGAGAGCCGTTCTCCTCGATCGGATATTGGAAAGGGACGTACCGTAATAAGGGATAGCGCCGCGGCGGAAGGTCTCATCTCTGAGCAGGGAGACCAGGGTTTTTCCGACACCCATGTTCTGATACGCCGGGCAGACATCGATGCCAATCTGCCACATTTCCGGAGAATCCGCGGAACACCCGGCCATTCCCATGATCTGCTCACCGTCGAGAGCAATCACGGCAAGGACATCCGGCCTTTCCGGATGAAAGCGGTCACACAAGGCATTGGGAAATTCCTCTCTGCAGTAATATGCCTGAATGTCATCCTGCTCAAGCCACCTGATTTTCAGGTCAGTCCGGATATTCAAAAGTTCCGGTTTCGGGAAAAACATATGGTGCGGGGACGCCATTCTGTACCCGTAATTTCCAAGTTCTTTTTCCAGCTCAAAATAGTTCTGATGCCCAAATAACCAGAAGCCTTTCTTCCCTTTCACCCAGTCACGGAGCCACGGATGGAGCCTTTCATCAGCCGAAATCACGGCATTGTTCCCGAAGGTCACCATCTGGAGAAAGGGAAGTTCTTCGGAAAATACCCTTCGTTTTTCATGCAGGACAGCTGATGTGATGAGCGTTTCTTCTCCCGAAAAATCTTCCGGATCACAGTTGAACTCATAGGCCAGCTGTCTTTTGATCGTTTTCTCTATCTCTTCTTTTGTCAGCATTAATCAAACTCCCCGCGGATGAAAATGTTTAATTTTTAGAATACGTCCGGTGACCGGCGGCGCATCAAGCGTTTGGTTCTGCTGTGCCGGCTCTCCGGCAGCATCAGAGCCAACCTCATGTGCTTTGTTTTGAACAGATACAATTATTGTATCAAAGTGAGACGATAAATTGACTGCAGCATTATAACGGAATGTATCATTATCACTTTATAATTGATATCAAAATTTCTCGGTGAGGTCCCGCTTGAAAATCAGCTCTATCAAAAATGACAGGACATACCGTCAGATCGCCCGTCTGACGATACCGATCGTATTGCAGAACCTGCTGACTGCCGCGGTCAATTCCACGGATGCGATCATGCTGAATTTCGTCGGACAGGCGCACATTTCAGCGGTTTCCCTGGCCGCGCAATACGCCGGCATTCTTTTCAATGTCCTTTACGGTCTGGGGACCGGTATCGCGATGCTCGGAGCCCAGTATTACGGGAAGGGAGAACTGAAGACTGTGGAAGCGGTGGAAGGGATCGCACTGCGCTTTTCTCTGGCGATCGCCTCACTTTTCAGTCTGACAGCCCTCCTGATTCCCCGTTTGATGATGCAGGTTTTCACACCGGACCCGGAACTGATCGAGATCGGTTCCCAGTACCTGAGGATACTTTCGGCGGCCTACCTGTGCTGGGGCATCATTGAAATTTATCTTTCCACGCTCCGCTGTATCGGACGGGTCACGGTCTGCATGGTCCTGAACGTGATTACGTTTTCACTGAATATTTTCCTCAACGCGGTGTTCATCTTCGGACTGTTTGGGGCGCAGAAGCTCGGCGCGGTGGGTGTCGCCCTCGCGACAACCATCTCCCGGGCCGTAGAACTGATCCTTGTTGTGATCGTTTCCGCCCGCAGTAAAGATGTAAAACTGCGAATGTCCCTGATGTTCGCGAAAAATAAGGTGCTGTCCCGGGACTTTCTGCGGATGGCGCTGCCTGCGCTTGCCAACGATGTGAGCTGGGGCATGGCGTTTTCCCTCTATGCCGTCATCATCGGACAATTTCTGGGCAGTGATATGGTCGCAGCCAATTCCTTTGCCATTATGGTGCGTAATTTCGCCATCGTCTTTTCTTCCGGGATCGCGACCGCAGCGGGGATCATGCTGGGACAGCTTATCGGCAGCGATCAGATGAAAGAGGCTGAAGAAACCGCCGGAAAATTCATGAGGCTGACTGTCTTTTCCGGCTTTGTCGGAGGGCTGATCGTTTTGGTATCCATGCCCTTCGTGCTGCGTTTCGCTGACCTGACCGATACCGGTAAAGGCTTTCTGCGGACCATGCTTTTCATCAACAGCTATTACATCATGGGGATCGCAGTAAACACCTCACTGATCGGGGGTGTATACCGCGCCGGCGGAGACAGCCGCTTTGGTTTTATCGTCGATACCATCGATATGTGGTGTTATGCTGTTCCGCTCGGTTTCCTTTCCGCGGCTGTTTTGAAGCTTCCGCCCATGTGGGTCTATTTTCTGCTGTGTACCGATGAGTTTGTCAAATGGCCCTGGGTCATCAGGCATTATCAAAGCCGGAAATGGCTGAAGAACATCACCCGCGAAAATGAGGAACTCGCAGCCGGCTGAGTACCATAAACATCCCTGTTATCACACCTGACTGTATTTCTGTCCTGCAGCCGGACAAGCCCTTTGGATTTTCGGATAAAATGGCAATCTGTGTTATGATTTTATATGGATTTTGAGCTTACACTGCCACAGGATCAGAACCGAACACGAGGATGTTCACCGGAACAAATTCATATCTCTACAGTACGATACAGAGAGGCACCGCAATGAGTACATCAGCAAAAAACAGGATTCGGGACGTTATCAAAAATCTGGGAACCAGGAACATTATCGTCTCGATCTGTGTGTTTTGTGTAACGATCGCGGTAACTTGTGTTGCCGGCTCTTATTTCTATCGCACCACAAAGGAAAACATCCATCTGCAGGGCCGGGTGAACGCTGTGCAATCAGCGAAAGAATTTGACAACTATCTGCTTATCAGAAAGAACACCGTTATTCTTGCCGGACATGTTGTGGATGAAATGATCAAAGCGGGAAATTCAAACAGCGAGATCCTGGAGTATATGACCGCCCAATCACTCAGCATCAAAAAGTCGATTGACAAGGATTACACCGGGCTTTACGGCTGGATCAACGGTGAATATCTCGATGGTGACGGATGGGTCCCGGATGAAGATTATGTCCCGACTGAACGTCCGTGGTATACGGAAACCATTCATGACAGCAGCGAAGTCACCTTTGTCAGGCCTTATCTTGATGAACAGACAGAAACGGTCCTGACAACGATGGCCCAAAAGCTTCCCGACGGCGTCAGCGTCATCGCGCTTGATGTCACATTGAGCCGCATTCAGGAAATCACGGAAAAAATCGCGCATCAGACACAGGGGACTCTGGGTATTGTTTTGGATGACACAGGACGTGTGATCGCGCATTCCGATGATTTCGAACTGGGGAAAAACTATCTGGAGGAAACAGATACGCTCGGTGCCGCGCTTGCCGCGGAATTGTTCAATGCTGAGAACAACGATGAATTCGAACTTAGCTTCAAAGGTCAGAAATACAGGGTCTTCACAGAAGAAATCGAAGGCGGCTGGCAGGCAATATCGCTGATCAACACCAGAATATTTTACAGACCCCTGATCATTATCCTGTCCGTAATGGCTCTCTTTATGCTGCTGGAAGCCTTTGTATTACTCACAGTAATTTATAACCAGAGCACAAAGAACATTGCGATCGCGTCCGCGGAAGAAGCCCTCAGCGCCAGCCGGGCTAAATCCAGGTTCCTTTCCCGGATGAGCCATGAGATCCGCACCCCGATCAACGCGATCATCGGTCTGGACAGCATCGCGCTGCATGATGAAAGCATTTCCCCACGCACACGGGACGAATTGAATAAGATCGGTGCCAGCGCCCGGCATCTGCTCTCGATCGTCAATGATATTCTGGATATGAGCCGCATTGAATCCGGACGGATGACACTCAATGAAGAGAAGTTTTCCTTTCAGGAATTTATTGAACAGATCAATATCATCGTTGACGGTCAGTGTAAAGACAGAGGTCTGCAGTTTATCTGCAAAAAAACCGGACCGCTGGAGGATCACTATAAAGGCGACAGCTTAAAGCTCAAGCAGGTTCTGATCAATATTCTCGGCAATTCCGTAAAGTTCACCGAACCTCCCGGCCAAATCACCTTCACCACTGAACTGAAGACCTGCACAGAGGATAAAGCCACCCTGAGTTTTATAATGGAAGATACCGGGATCGGGATGGATAAAGAGTATCTTCCCAAACTGTTCGAGGCCTTCTCCCAGGAGGATACAGGAAACACCAGCCGTTACGGCGGCAGCGGTCTCGGCATGGCTATCACAAAGAGCTTCATTGAAATGATGGACGGAAAGATCAATGTCGAGAGTGAAAAGGGCGTCGGCACAACCTTCACCGTGACGGTTACTCTGGGACGGGTAAGCGAAGCGGAAGCCCGGCAGACAGACGAACAGGAAACGGCGGAAGAAGAACCGGGTCTTGCCGGTCTGCATCTGCTGATAGCGGAAGACCAGGAGATAAACGCGGAAGTTTTGGCAGACCTGCTGGAACTTGAGGAAATGAGCTCCGAATGGGCGGAAAACGGGCAGCAGGCAGTCGAGATATTTGCTCAGAGTAAGGAAGGTCAGTTTGACGCGATACTGATGGATATGCGAATGCCTGTTATGGATGGTCTGACCGCTGCACGGGAGATCAGAAAACTGTCCCGTCCTGACGCGGCGCTTATACCGATCATTGCCCTCTCCGCAAATGCTTTTGAAGAAGATATCAGACAGTGCCTTGAGGCTGGCATGAATGAACACCTGTCAAAGCCTGTCGATATTGACCGGCTCAAGGAAACGCTGCGAAGGCTGATTCCCGGTTCTCAGGACGGAGAATAGTGCTGCCGCGGCAGGATGCAAGCCTTGAAATTCTAAAGAAACACTGATTTATCTGTTTGGAGTCGAAAGTGACCTGTTTTCTTTGACTCATTCTCTGTGAGACAGACAATGATCAGCGTTTTCCGAATTGCTCAGGCGGTATTCTTCCCCGGTACCGCAGATTTTCCGGATGCAGCCGTCTTTGATCCGGTAGGTTTCTCCGCAAATCCTTTCGCTGACACCATCCGAATAAAGATAACTTTCATCACAAAGAGCAAAAAATTCTCTTCCGATACTGTCCGGGTACGTGATTTCCTCGAAGAGCTTTTTCCCGTCCAGGACCTTATCCCTGATCTCCTGATAGTGAGGGATCAGCATGGTTTTTGTAAGGTTCAATCCCGGGATAAATTTCTCAAATGCTGGGTCCGATCCCTCTCCCTCTTCTTCCGGCTGGGCATATACCACATCCGCGGCATTCATGCTTCCCGCGCTGATCCCAAACACCACACCTTCAAACCCGGCCATCAGCCCCCTGAGCCCGACTTCACGGAAAAAGGCATTTTGTGTCGGAACATGCCCACCGCCCAGGATGATGAAATCACTGGACGTGACCAGCTCCTTTGCCCGTTCCCGGTTTCTGTCATCCAGAATGGTATAGTCCTCAAAGCAGATCCCGGAAAGAGCCATGGTATCCCGGATGGCAAAAGCATGTTCCTCCGTCAACTCAACATTAGACGGAAATGAGGGGATCATCAATGCCCTGCGGCATGCGCGTGCGCACTTCGCAAACCGCTCAAGAAACTTATTTTTCTTTGTAAACGGTTTTCCATCCCCGATAAACGGCGAACTTGTCAGAAACAGTTTTCTCATTTTCTGCTTATCTGCCTTTTCTGCAGCGGTCAGCCGGCTCTTCTGCCCGTTTTGATGAAATTGATCAGTTCTTCCAGGTCATCGAATTCATCATAATCACCCATGATGCCTTCACGGTGATACACGATGCCGGACTTTTCATTGCGTTCCAGGCAATCCAGTAATTCTTCCTGACCGTATCTCCGGGCAAATTCCGCAAAGGCACGTGCCTTGATCTTTTCCACGTACAGACCTTTGCGGCATTCTTTCGGTTCGCATTCCCAGCAGCCATGCAGGTTCTTCGCGATCACACATTTGCGGTTCTCGCACCATTCCGCATCTTTACACCAGGAGAGTTCCAAAAATCCATCCCGTTTGCATCCTTTGCAGGTGACATTTTCAGAACACAGGCAGCACGCCAGTCCGCATCTTGCAATTCCGAGTTCACGCTTCATATTTTTCTCCGGTTTTATCGGCAGCAGCTGATAAACTGCCGCTAAACATTGAATCTTGTAAACTTTTTCTCAATTATACAATTTATTCCTTTGGACCGCAAAAAAAGACCTCATCTGTAATCAGCAGATAAGGTCATTCCTGAAAAATCAACCCCGGCACTTATTCAGGGCAGGATGCCTGTTTTTCAATTTATTTTGCGTTTTCCGGCATTTTGATCCTGCTCAGATAAATACAGTAAACGATCGCAGTGATAATCGTAACACCGATATAGATCCAGTCCGCCGCCGCGTTGTCTGTACCAAACAGCGAAAACACGTCGATCATGGCATGGGCGATAATACAGGGAAGAATGCTCCCGCTCTTGTAACAGACCATGGTCAGAATAAAGCCCCAGCTGACCGCAAAGACGATCTGTACCGCCGTTTCAAAGCTCGCCTGCCCGGCAATGAGGTTGACGATATGCCCCATCCCAAACGTAACAGAAGAAACAACGATCGCTGTAACAGTATTATCTTTGGAAAGCATCGCCCTGAACAGAAATCCCCTGAACAGCATTTCTTCGACATAACCGACAAGGATCATGGACAATACCGCGATTACCTGAGCCATTCCCTGGTAGGAGAGAGCAAATCCGTCCCAAAGGTTACCCGTTGCCAGGATCCACATCGGAATAAAATACAGATAACGCTTCGTGTTTCCAGGCCATTTGTCAAGTCCATATTTCGCTTCCAGATGGTTCCGTTTCACGAAAATTGTGATCCCTGCCGCAAAGAGAAACAAAACCAGCAGCATCACAACGCTTGCATATCCGAATTCCCCCTTGATCGGAGCCATGACAAAACAATACGCGATGATCCACAATACCGCGAATAAAATTTCACGTTTTTCATAAAGCTTACGCATTTTTTCCTTCCTTTCGGGCAGCAGCCATTCCGAAGAAAACATTACTGAGCATCTCCCTGCACTGCTCCTCATCATATTCCATCGAATTATTCGCAAGCAGGCTTGCCATGCCGTGCGCCACGCAGAAGAAGGTCAAAAACATCTTCTTTGCCTGCTCCTTATCCGTATTGAGCCCCGCGGCCATCACGTCCAGAATACCGGAAAGGTCAGGGTCGGACATCAGCGCTCCGATATCCTTCCCGCCGAACTTATCCGTCTGGAACAAAAAACGGAACAGATTCTTTTCCTCATGGCCGAACCTCACATAATTCAGCCCCAGCGCAAGCATCGGGTCCTCATCCGTTTCCTTCGGCATGATGAACGCGGTATGGTATTCATCCGCTATCTCATAAGCGGCTTCCCGGATCTCATCCACCGTCCTGAAACTGTACAGCACTGGCTGTGTGGAGCATCCCAGGTATTCTGAAATTGTCCTCGCGTTCAGGTTCTCAAGCCCGCTGCGCCTGATGACCTCAAACGAGGCATCCGCGACCATCTGTTTTGTAATTCTCACCTTCGGCGGCATATCAATTCCTTTTTAATATAATTTACGTTATATAATGATTATTATATATAAAATTCTCTTTTTGTCAATCTGTTTTCATTTTTTTTACACAAAAAAAGAACCGGTCTCCCGATTCTTTTTTCATTATTCTGTTATAAGATCTCATTTTGCATTCCGGAAGTCATGCTTCGCAAGGCGCGGGATCGAAGTCCTCCTTACCAGCAGGCGCAGCCGGCTTACTCCTGCCTCACACCAATTACTACGTGGTGATGATCACTTTCCCTTGTTTTTATCGTTTGCAGTGAATAAGTCACTGCCGCTCCGTTTTTCTCCTTACAGAACGTTAAAGCAAGGGGCTTGTCCTGTTCAGCCAGATGGATCAGGTTCGCTTTGCTGATTGCCTCTCTCACTTTCCGCGCATCGTCATCGCTTACATCCACCAACAGCTTCTCTCTTGCTTCTTCAAAGAAATCTGTCCCGGCAGGACGGATCTCCAGATCGCCATCCTTCCCCATGAAAAATTCAAGATAAAAGGCCGTGGTAACATCCACATAGAAGACGCTCTCAAAATCACTGGTCAGCGCCCTGGAGATGCTCATATAGGTCTTCCTGGCCGCCGGCATGTTTTCGACTTTCATTTCCGCACGTTCAACAATAAAATGGTCAAACATATCATGCGGCACCGGCTTCGAGAAGTAATAGCCCTGCACATAATCGCAGCCCATGGCTTTCAGAACCAGATACTGCTCTTCCGTTTCGACGCCCTCCGCCACAACCGGCACATGCAGATAATTCGCGATGTCGATGATCAGTTCGATCATACGCATATCCCTTGTTTCTCCAAAGGCACTGCGGATAAAGCTCATATCCAGCTTCAGTGCGTCGATCGGGAGATGGGACAGCATACCCAGAGACGAATATCCTGTTCCGAAATCGTCCATCTCAATACGGAAGCCCATACCCATCCCGCGCAGTTCCTTGGCGGTAGAAATCACCTGATCCGAATCACCGGTATAGGCAGACTCCGTGATCTCCAGCATCAGGTCATCTGCGCTGATACCGCAGGTCTCGATGATTTCTTTAAAGATGTTCTTCAGATTTGGCGTCAGCATATCAATACGGGATACGTTCACCGACACCGGTACGGAAAAGCCCAGGCGGTCCTTCCAATCCCGGATCCTTGCCGCCGTCTCACGCCATACGAACTGGTCCAGATCCAGTATCAGGCCATTATCCTCAAGCAGCGGGATGAATACTCCGGGGCTGATCATCCCCAGTTCCGGATGGTCCCAACGCACCAGAGCTTCCGCGCTGGCCAAAACCGGATTTTCAGGACGGATATCATATTTAGGCTGGAAGTAAACTCTGAAACGATTGCTTTCCAGGGACGGTCTGAAGTCTTCAAGGAGACGTTCCCTGAACAGCTCTGCTTCATGCATTTCCGTATCATAAATTCCGATCGCTTTCCGGTAACCGCTTTTCACTGTATTTGCAGCCATCTTCGCATAATCAAAACGGCGCTCGATCTGGAGCGACTTGTCGGCCTGTGAGTATACGCCCATACGCAGGCGGACCCGGTTCTTCGACACTTCCTCATCCACAAGGTCTTCCGAAGCCTTATCCAGTATGCTCTCATAGTCTTCCTGGTGCGGGCAATAAATGAGGAAGGTATCCGCTGTACGGCGGCAGCATACACCGCCGATCTCACGGGATATCTGCCGGACACGCTTCCCGATGCGGGCAAGCACAATGTCACCATACTGCTTTCCATAGCGTTCATTCAGCATATGGAAATGATTGACGTCCAGGACAATGGCATCCATCGGCATTTCACTGTAATGCTGGTCATACATCCGGACATAGCGAAGGAAGTAGTCGAGGTTCAGCAGATTCGTCACGCTGTCGCGTTCTGTAGACTTGATGATATTGCGCTTTTCAGTAAGCTCAATACACCGGTTGACACGAGCCTGTACGATTTCAGCAGAAGGATAAGGTTTGGGAATAAAATCAATTGCTCCGATCTTAAGACAGTCGACCTCAGCGCTCTGGTCCGCTGTCATTACGATGACCGGTATCCCCTTTAGTTCCTCTTCTTCTTTCAACACCTTCAGCACTTCCATACCGCCCATATGCGGCATCTGCAGATCCAGCATAACGATAGCCAGATCATCTTTATGGGTTTTGACCTGCTCTAATGCTTCAATTCCGTCAGAGGCATACAGGATCTCATAATTATCCTCTCCGAGTATATTTCCGAGGATCATCTGGTTGATGTACTCATCTTCGACAATAAGCACCTGCCGCTTCAGGTTCATGATCTCAGAATCTTCATCTTTCGGGAATATGGAATTTGCTGCCGCTTCCGCGTCCTCCCTCGATATAGCTCCCATACCTTTCAGCAGATCCTTTTCTTCATACATCGATGAATCTGCCCGCTCAAACGCATCGTGAAAACTTGCATCCTCTCCGGGTTTGTACTCTGAGAGACCTCCCGAGATAACAACCTCTTTTGTATTGATATGCGCCACTGAGCGGTCATGCAGCGCCAGAACCAGTTCCTTCCTGATAAGATAATCACGTCCGCGAAGGATCACAACAAACTCATCCCCGCCGGTACGATAAACCGGACTGTGCTGGAAAATGTCGCAGATCATCCTGCATGCTTTGCAAATGTATTCATCACCCGCTTTATGGCCAAGAGTATCATTGATAACCTTCAGGCCATTCACATCACAGACAACAACAGCAAATTCATCTGACATCCCTGCTTCAATGGAGGCATCGATCTCCTTCTGCTGCAAAAGGAAAGCATGCTTGCTTTTAACTCCGGTTAATGGATCCGTAAGGGCAACCGTCCGGGCTTCATCACGCTCCTTGTTCGCCTTCTTCTCCCACTTCTGCATGGAAAGATAATTATTCACCATGACGATCAGGGAAAGACCGAATAAAGCGACGATCACAAAAACACTGGTATTGTCTGCTTTGTGGAGCCGACTGAGCTGTACCGCGAGAAATTCATCTTTGTCCTGTACGGGAGTTTCGGTGTCAGCCATGCCATCCATATAATCGGAGATTTCTGCGATGATGGTATTTTCCCTCTCTTCATTTATCCTCTCCGCCCAGGTCATAGCCATCAGAACGATAAAGACAAGCAGGGCAAGCCAGACAATGATGGCTTTACCGAAGTTTCTGGCATTATCATTTTTAATGACTCTGTGGAAATACAGCAGCCCCAAAAATGACCAGACGGCCAAAAGCACATAAGTTTCCGTTGCGATTGAATAGTCTGAAAAAAAGCTCGGGAAAAGCAGAAATACTGCGAAAGCCACTAAAATGAACAGGCAGATCCCGCTGATTATCCGATCCTTTTTGCTGCCTTCCTGTCCCGAAACTTTAAACACAGCTACAGACGCAAAGCCATAGATAATGGTAGCGCCGATTGTGGTGGTATCCACGATCCACCCGATCGCAGTTCTTCCGATAAACGGTATGGGCAGCGAAACAAGCAGAACCAGAAGTATGGAATGGACAGGGATCTGCTTATCGTTGAGCATGGCGAAACGCTCAGGCAGAATACCATCCAGCGCAGCGGCATAGCACAGGCGGCTCAGGGTGCGCAGCATTCCGATCAGACTGGTAAGAACCAGCGCCACCAGGGATGCCATCAGAATATTCACACCGGTCTGGCCGAGATAATAATTTGCGGCATAGAAAGCCGGAAGTCCGGAGATTCCTTCAAATTCATCCAGCCTGCGGATATAGTCCAGCCAGCCTGAGCAGCCCTCCGGATAAGCGGAGACACTCAAAATGATCACAAAGATGTACAACGCAGTCGTAATGGCTGCGGAAATGGCAAGGACACGGAACATGCTGCTGTGTTTAAATTTGTATTCCTCTGCCGAATGGGAGACGGATTCAAATCCGATAAAAGCCCAGGGCGAGATAAAGGCAATGCGCACGATCTGCCGGAGAACACTTGTGTCCGGGAGGAAGGCCGGGCTCATTGTCATTCCGGAGCGTCTGTACCCAAACATGGCAGCAGCGAAGCTTACAGTAATACCGATGGTGAAAAGCAGCACCATCACCACCATGATCCGGGCAGTATTCTTTTTGCTCTTTATACACAGCAGACCGACAAGCCACATCACTACCAGAGTCACCAGAGCTTCCCCAAGGTAGACTTCATAACCAAAGATCGTATAGAGATACCACTTTTTGAATACTGCATTCAGAAAATACCGCGCAAACAGAGGGATACTTGTGGCGTTAGCCCAGAATATCGATATGTAGATCAGGAACATGAACCAGGCGATCAGGAAGGCACGGTCATAGCCAAAAATATGCTTCACATAGTTGTACAGCCCCCCTGCGCCCGGATAACGGTTAGCCAGAAAATGATAATGATTTGACACCATCAGCATCATGACAAATCCGATCAGCAGGCCAATGATGGAGCCCATCGGTCCCGCCTGGGAGAGATAAGATCTGCTGGTGACAACAAGCGAACCCCAGCCTATGGCCGAGCCGACCGATAAAGCCCAAACTGCCAGTGGTGAAAGATAGGGCTCGATTTTTACCGTATTATCGGAAGCAGATGTTTGTTCCTTCATTTTCCTCACTCCTCTGCACGGTAAACGTACTGCTAAAAGGGAATAGTTTATGCTTTACGGATGACAGCTGCATGGAACAGATTTACCCCTCTGGTACAATGATCACACGCAAATGACGGAATTCCGTGATTTTTTACCCGGAGAAAGTCTGATCCAAACCCACTTTTCTCCACCGCGCTCTGTAAATTGAATTGCAGCGCAACAGGCTGCCGTCATAACAACGGCTGCTTCACAATAAAATGACTGCTGCCATGGAGATGCCTTGCTTATATTTTGCTGTCCTAATGAACTATTTTAGCATAATCGCCCGTTGATAATTGTCACAATTTAATAACTTAATCTTGATATTTAAAACCATGACAAACATGTCAGAGAAATAACGAATCCGGACAAAACAGAAGAAAGCCGGCCGGATAGAGTGCTTCGCAAGGTCGCGGAATCAGCGATACCCTGCGCGCCGGCGGGCTTTCCGCGTCCTTTTTTTATCAGCCGGGGCGTACGAGCTGAGCAAGCTCCCTCGTGCGTCCCGGCACCCCTGTTGTTTAACAAATATGAGTACGTATATGAGTTGCATGCAAACCGCATAATAACATCATGCAGATGAACAACTTAAAACAATAAGGATGTCGGGGGGACTGAAAGATCCTTCGGCAGACAACATACGATCGTGCCGTATCTGCTGCGCTGCGGCATAAACGCCGGACAGCAATTTTTTTATTTCGTCAAGAGTTCTTTTTCTTTCAACGAACAAGTCATAATAACAGCTGTCAAATTTAAAAATCGCTTCACCTCTTGAGAAGTAAAGCGATCCTAACAATGCCGGGAGATTTATTATGCTTTGATTTCCATTCCGCTGCTCAGGATGCAAACATTTTTGTTCCTGTCACAAACTATTACATGATCAACAAAGCTTTGACTGCTTATGATACAGATAATAACAACAAAGAATTATGCGTAACAGGATATCTGAATACACCCGATCCATCTTTTTACTGTGTTGCCGGACGAACCTTTATCTCCTGCGATAACTGATCTTCTTTCCGAACAGGCTTTTCGAAAAATATTTTTTATCTAAAGCCGCAAT
The DNA here is from genome assembly GCA_902786265.1 of uncultured Chloroflexota bacterium. Lineage (GTDB taxonomy): Bacteria > Chloroflexota > Anaerolineae > Anaerolineales > Anaerolineaceae > Flexilinea. The sequence continues at coordinate 31,345 of CADACE010000030.1, forward strand.
TTTGGGGCTGTTTTTTTCACATTCCCGGAGCAGTGAATAAGCATAATCTATATTCGTTTCTACTCCTACCCCGTTTGCATATATACGTTCCAGCAATAAAAATCCGACAGCTTTTTGATCCGGTTTGCTCCAGGTTTTTTGCCTGACAAGTCTCTCAAGCAAATCAACATTTTTTTCCATCTCCTGCGAATTAATTGTTGATGGATCGCTAAGAAGCCGGTCAACATAAAGGCACCATAAGTACGGATGATTGTCTAAACCTGACCTGAAGGCCATTTCCTTTTGAAGTTCCCGGTTTCCCATATACATTGCTGATTTTGACATATTACAGTAAATATCTTTTTCGAGCTTATCAACTCTGTCCGGTCTGTAACGGACCGCTTTCAATGCAGACAGCTTTTTCTTTGCTTCTTTAAGTTCCTCAAACCATTCAAGGGCTGTATCTTCAGTAATATCAGTAGAATGATCCATAAAGAAGGCAATTTTTCTTTCTATTCCTCTTACATAAAGTTCTTTACATTCCAAACGATTTGGAAATACTTCATATAAATCCTGCATCATGATCGTATATCTCAGATATTCTTCAGGAGTTTTTGCCGACGGGATCAATAAATCGAAGGTATTGAGGATTTCTTCCGGCTGCTGATTTTTAAAATGATCGAATAACATCTTCCTGCTTTTTTCATCCATAATTTCACCTCATCTCTGTTTTTTCCGCTGTTGTTTACCGGTCAGCGGATGGTTTTGTTATTGATGTTTTTATTTTAGAAGATCGTTATTGTAATTTTGTTTTTACGTACTTACATTTTTTTGACCTGAAGCTGCCTGATGAAGATAATGGATAATTTTTTCCGACGATTATTTTCACAATATAAAAGATGGAATCTGTAAAGATACACGGATAACTAAAAACACATAGAGATGATCCGAAAAATATTTGAGATACAAGTAATTGAGGGACACTCTTCCATAAATACCATTCCGAAAGACAGCTGTAAAGATTTATTTTCCGGAATTCATGCAGTAAAGACATCACTGCGATGGTCTGTTTTTATTACTCAGGGTCACGAGGCCAATTCGAAGAGTCTGTATATTTTCCTGTAAAACGGGCCGGTAAACAACAGCCTGAATAGTTCCCGGTCCAAGGGTTTCAATTCATTCACCAGGGCGGCAGGGGTAAAGGAATGCTCCCTGACAAAACGGAGACCTGTGCCGTTTATCACTTCTTCGATATCGTCGATACCGTAAACAGTCGTCACGCCGACATCATTGATGGGATTTTTGTACTTTGACGCTTTGGCTCCAAACTCCGTATAAACATCCATCAGGATATGCAGTTCTCGGTATTTTTCTTTCAGCACCCTGAGCAGGTCATGCAGCTGTCCTTTCTTCAGGTACATACAAAGTCCTTCGAGAACCACGACAGCGGAATCGCTCTCCGGTAGTGTTTTGATCTGCTCCGGCCGTGAGGCGTCCGCTGCCATCATGGAATAGTTGTCTTTTTCCTCATAATATTTTTTCCGGACCGCGATCACATCCGGAAAATCACAGTCGATCCAGCACCGGTAAGGCTGGCTGACCCGCAGACAGCGGCTGTCAAGTCCGCAGCCGATATGCAGCACACACGCGTCCGGGTCAGACTTCAGCATCTCATCTGTCCAGTCATCAAACACCCTGGCTCTCATCGCCATGTTATAAGCCAGCCATTTTGACCCGGATTTTCCATGCACCGGAAAAGCTTCAGCTTCCCAGATCCGCTCAGCCATCGTATCCTTCAGGATGATGTTCTGCCTGCTGACCAGAGCCTTGCCGTAAAGCGGAATAAATAATGTTCGGTTTACCTCATTCATAATCCCTCTTCCTGAATCCTGATTCTATTATACATCAAAGAATTCTTTAAGGAAGTGCTGAAAAAATCAGTTTGAGCCGAAGTGACCTGTTTTTGTTGACTCATTCTGAGTCAACAGAACAGGCTGCTTCGACTCATTCTCTATAAGACTAACAATAATCAGAGTTTCTTTAAGGTACGAGATTTTTCTGAATCCTGATCACCGAATCCTGAACCCTTTCTTAAGCTTTTTTCTTCGGTTCGGGCAGTCCGGAACAGACCGCCTCCACGAGCTTTTGCAGAAACTCTCTGTTATCGACGTCTTCAACCAGAAGCATTTCCTTCGCGCCGTCATAGGGGAGCTCCATTCTTGCCTCAGGAACCATCTCCAAAGCAGACTTTACCGGTTTGAGCAACAGCCGGTCATCATAGATGCCGCCGATCACCTTGCCGCGGCAGTACAGAATATACTCTCCCATCATGGGACGGTAAGAGATTTCTTTAAGGTCAGAGAGCTGATCGAGGACAAACTCCAGATATTCTTTTGACGATGCCATATTCCATCCTCCCGGCAGGCTCTATCCGCCGATCAGCTTCAGGAATTTTTTATCATTCATCTGCTCATTCGTCATATAGACCCCATCGTGAAACAAAGCATAATTTGTCACCGGTGTGGGAGCATTTTGAGCAGCTTCCCTGCTGTCGATCTTTACAGCCTTAAACTGGATCCCGTTTTTCTCAGCTGTCTCTTCCAGGATCGGTACATATTTCCCATTAAACGGGCATTGATTCGTGTAAAACAGGACATAACCATCCTCTTCAATATGCGGATGCTTCGCGCACTCCCTGAAATGGGGAATCTCCGCACCCTCTTCAAAAGGCAGATACCAGAGCTGGATGCCGTTATCCGCCTCATCACAGACAACGAAGCCTTTGTATTTCAGGAACTTCGGATCAGCAAGGAACGGTTTTTTCTTCGCAGAGGCTAAAATACACAGCCCCTTTTTCCCCTTTGCTTTGCTGTCTTCGATGCAGGCGTTCAAAAGATCCGTGGAATACCCGTGTCCCTTCAGGGAACCTGACACCCACAGGCAGTCGATATACATATACCCGTCTGCCTGAATCGGGACCCAGGCATTTTCCGCCGGGATATATTCGATAAAGCACTTGCCCCGCTCGACGCTTTTCAGGAAAACCAGCCCCTCATCAAAGCGGTCCGCCAGCCAGGATTTCTTGGATGAAACCTGAACGTCATTGTTATTGGATATGGCACAGCAGATGTGCTCCTTTTCCAGATTTTCCTTTGTAACTCTGATATATTCCATTTGATTTTTTCCCTTCTGTTCTTATGTTTTTCTGAATAATATTCAAGCCGCTTCCGGATCCTGATTACAAATCAAAAATGCTCGTCTGCGAAACCTTTTCGGGAAACTCCCGCATATAGCGGAAACACTCATCCGGATCAGAAATGATCCCGTTCTCCCCGCAGATTTTATAAAAAAGCTCCATCAGCTGCCGGTGATCCGGACTCGGCAGATTATAGGAGTTACCGTAGCGTTTGATATAACGCTCCTTCAGCCCCGGAAAATGCCGGTCCAGGGCAGCATAATAATATTCCCGGTCACCCTCACGGAGGGTAAGCCCCATGTCAAAGCAGATGATCGCTTTCACGCCCACCCGTGCACACTCATTCAAAATGGTCCTGATGTTTTCCTCCGTATCATTGAGGAACGGCAGGATGGGTGTCAGCCACACGACCGTCGGGATCCCTCTTTCCCGCATCCGTTCCAGCACTTCGATCCGCCGCTGCGTGTTGCAGACATGCGGTTCGACGATATTGCATAAAGCTTCATCCCATGTCGTGAGCGTCATCTGCACCACACACTTTGAGGAGCGGTTAATCTCATCCAGCAGGTCGATATCCCGCAGGATCCGGTCCGACTTTGTCTGGACGGCCGCTCCGAACCCGTACTTCAGGATGATCTCCAGACACCTTTTCGTCAGCATGAGCTGCTCTTCACAGTGCATATAGGGATCGGACATGGAACCGGTTCCGATCATACACTTCCGTCTTTTTGATTTCAGCGCTTTTCCCAAAAGCTCAGGCGCGTTTCGTTTGACCTCGATATCCTCAAAGGGATGTGTGAACTGGTAGCATTTGCTCCGGCTGTCACAGTAAATGCAGCCGTGGGAACATCCGCGGTAGATATTCATCCCGCAAAACCCGCTGTTCCCGGTCAGGATCCCTTTTGCCTCAACGAAATGCATCTGCCCCCTATCTCTAACCTACAATTTTAAACCCGGATCATTTCTTTGCCCCAGCAAGTTGAATCACCTGCTGAATCAAATACTTCATTATTACTTCTTACTTCTTCATTCCTCTTATTTCTTATTTCATATTTCTTATTTTGATTGGGTGCCGGATCACCGTCTTCAGTTTTTCCGGTGCCACACGCCGGGCATCTGAGAGATAGATCTCATGGTGCTGCCGGATATCGGAGAAATCATTTTCATAGCCGTTTTCTTTAAGGTACTGATCCATCATGGCAACTGTCGCTGGCTCGTCATCGTAGGGTCCGATATGCATGCACTGCACACAAAGCCCTTCCTCAATCGTCAGGAACTCAACCTTCGTAAAGTCCTGACTTTTCTTTAAGGTTGCTTCTTCCACCGCCCAGCGGAAATCATCCTCAGTCACAAAATCCGGCACCCGGATCACGGAGATCCACTGAAAATCTTCCTTGCGGCTGTAATCGACTCCGTCAATGCCGGCTTGCCGCCAGAAACCCTCCAACGGCGGCACCACAAAGTCAAAATACCCTTCGATCTGACGGCTGCCCATTTTGCTCATCTTGATCGTGAAGGCGATCCCGTACAAAAGCCCGATGGCTGCTTTATAGTCCCCGTCTTCCGCATTCGGGTCGCCCTGACCGCGGACCGCGATGTAATTCATTTTCGGGATCATAACGATTTCCGGTTTTGCCTTCGGCATGTAAAATTCTTTGTACTCCTTCTTGTAATCAAAAGCCATCGCGTCACTCCCTGATAAACGATCCGATTTCGATCAGATTTCCTTCCGGATCGGCAATGTAGCAGGTCCGCTGTCCCCAGGGCTCTGTCGTCGGTTTCATCACGCTCACAGCTCCCATCCCGGTCACTCTGGCGTAAGCTTCGTCGACCGCCGCGTAATTTTCGACGCCTAAGGCGATCTCATAATGTCCGTTGATCCCATGGCAGTAGGAAAACTTCCGGTTCGTCATCTTCTCAAAATCGCTTTTCCGGTAAAGCAGAAACAGCGTCCCGTCCTTTTCAAGGAAAACATTGGATGTGTCTTCCGGCTCTTTGATCTCAAAACCCAGCACATCTCTGTAAAAGCGCACCATCACCGCCATATCATCAACCATGATCCCAAAACCGTCTAATTTCATTTTTACCCTCACTCTTATTGTATGCTCCGCATCATTGAAAAGAATGCCTGCGGATCTCCCGTACTGAAATATGTATACCAGAATTCCAATGTGTCCGCGCGAAACACATCCAGATATTCCAAAATGAGCTTTGCCATCAGCAGCCCGCCGGTGGAACCGGCTGTTATCAGGTTACCATCCCTCACCGCGGGCTGATCAACATAATATTTTTCGCCTTTGTACTCCGGACAGAACATGTTCAGGAATCCTGCCCCGTTGCTGGTATGGGGCCTGTCATCCAGGATCCCGAGCCCCGCAAGAGCTGTTGTGGCTCCGCAGATCGCCGCCACACCCGCCCCGACCGAGAGGAATTCCCGGGCTTTTTTGAGAATTTCCATATGTTCCGGCGCATTCCACATGTCCGAGCCGGGCAGGATCAGCATATTGCCTTTTTCCGTTTCCATTTCATTCACGGTGCAGTCGGGAATGATCGTCAGCCCGCCCATCGACCGCACCGGTTCTTTTGTACAGGAAACCGTTTTCAGCTCCACTTTTCCCGCGTCTTTTTTGAAAAACCTTCCGGACTTCAGCTCCGCCATTACATGAGCAGCCTCCCAGTCAGCCATAGTATTCATAACATAGACATAAACAGTTATCATCAGTTCTTTCCTTCCATATCAGCATATTTTTTCGCGATATCGGACGCGATCCGGCCAAGTTCCTTCCTGATATGATCCGGCTCAATTACCGTGACCAGATCCCTGCAGGAAAGCATCCAGGCGAGCAGTCCTTCATCATCTGAATAATCATGCTCAAACAAAAGATTTCCGTCCGGCAGGACCTGATAGCAGTCCGCGCCATACTCCTCAATAAGTCGCCACTTCAGCGAAGGATCAAAGACCGCTTTTACCTTTTCCTTTGACGGAAAGACCTTTTCGTTGGAAAGATCCGGCAAAGGGATCTCAGTCCTTTTCTCAAACCCGGATCCATGAACGATGGCGTCCATGCGGTTCAGCTTGAACAGACGGAAATCCTTCCGCAGCAGACAGAACCCGTATACGTACCAGCTGGACCATTTGAATACGAGATAATACGGTTCGATCTCCCTGTCCGTGTCACCCGCGGGAGAATAATAGCGAAATCTGAGCGTCTTATTCAACGCGATGGCGTCCTGGATGAGCTCCATCTTCGGAGCCAGCGATTCCCGGTACCAGGAGGAGAGATCGATGAGGACTGAATCCCTGCCGCTGATGAATTCTGAAGAACCGGCCTGGATCTTTTCCATCAGCTGCCGGTAGTAACTGCTGCCGCTGACGCTGTCCAGACTGCGGAGCCCGGCAAGGATCATCTGCATGTCTTTGGATGTCAGGATCGTCCGGTCCATCCGGTATCCATCCATGATGCTGATGCCGCCTCCGGTTCCCTGCGAGGTGACGATGGGGATCCCCGCACGGCACAGGTCTTCGATATCCCGGTTGATGGTCCTGCGTGATACCTCGAACCGCTCCGCAAGCTCCGGCGCGGTTGTTTTCTCCTCATGAAGCAGTATGGACAATATCCCGATCAGCCTGTCGATCTTCATTCTGCACACCTGTTTAAATCATAGCAAACCTAACATGACAACTGTATGTCATGTTTATTTTAACAGATTTTGAATTATATGACTGTAATAAACGTATATATCCGGATCCAATATAACAGGGCTTTATTTCACGGTGTCTCCCTCTTTGGGGCTGGTCCTTCAATTCACACCGGCCGCAGCCCTGATGGCTCCGAAACAGTGGATTCTGACGACACGGTTGCTGTCGGTTTCCGAGATGCTTCGCAGCAGGTCAATATACGGTCTGACAAACTCCGGCCTGCGTTTGCCGAGAACCCGGAAGATTTCCGGCGCCTCCATCCGCACCCTGTCATCTTCATCCAACAGCAGTTTCTCAAAGACAGGCATATATTTTCCATAAGGATCCGGTGTGTTTGAGGCAATGTTTTCCGATGCCCAAATGAAGCTCAGACGGACCTTTGCTTCCCCGTCAGCAGCAAAACGAAATAAATCAGCCCAATACGGTTCGACCAGCACATAGCTGCCTCGTCCGATCCTTCCGAGCGCATTGATGGCCCGTTCACGCAAAAGCGGTTCCGTGCTGTCACAAAAGGCCGCAATCGCGGGGACACTGCCGCTGACTGATTCCGGATATTTCAGTCCCATTTCACCGAGCAGCCAAAGCGCTTTTGCCCTGATTTTCACGGAATCCATGGAAAGCAGCGATGAGACATAAGGAATGTCCGCTTCCCATCGGTCTTTGTTCTTTGTGAGTTCTCCGAGCTCTCTGTAAAGTTCTGCTTCAGTCATCCGCCCTCTCCCTGAATCCATGTATGATCCTTCCTGCTGTCCCGCATCGTATCCCCAATTATAATTCTTCGGGGAAAAACACTTTTTATTTTTTCTGCCGCATGATGGATATTTTTTGGTTATAATTACATATATAATATACCATTATTATTTATAATATATCTTAATTATGGTATATTAGAAAAGTACTTATGATGGACAAGACGATTAATTATCTGCACGAATTTATAGACGAGACAGCGGTTTATGAGGACTGGAACCGGACAGCCGGAAAGACGCTGCCGCTTTTTCTCGCCGGAGCTTTTGATTTCTACCTTGTAGAGCTGCTTGACATGAAGGCTCTATTTTTGAAGCCTTTGGAAATCTATCCCCTCAGAAAAATGGAAAAATGGGCTGAAATGATTGAAGAAAAAAGCGGCTATAATACCGTTTTCATTCTTTCCGATGCCTCTCCATATCTTATCAAAAAAATGATCGCAGAAAAGACTGCGTTTGTCGTTCCGGACAAACAGATCAGCCTGCCCTTTTTGGCAATGCAGATCAAAAAAGTCAGACCTCATATATCCAGAAGTTTTCAAAAGTTCGTTCCGTTGACCCAGCTGGTGTTTCTGTACATGCTCTATTCCGAAAAAGATTCTTTCTCCCAAAGTGATATTGTGAATGCATTGAATATTTCACCGATGAGTGCACTTCGCGGAATGAACGATTTACAGTCAATGGGAATGCTGTCTTATGAAATCGGAGGAAAAACCGGGCGAAAAAAGATCTACCGGAAACTGTCTCAGAATGATTTCTTTCGAACCGGTAAACCTTATCTGATCGATCCGGTAAAAGATGTTATTTATATCAGCGAAGTTCCTGATAGCTCAAAAATCGTAAAAGGCGATCTCACTGCTTTATCTGAGCAGACAATGCTTGGAGAACCGGACCGGGAAACATATGCCATATACTGTAAATATCGTACGGAGTTGGAAAATTTTCAGGTTTCAAAAGAACAGGCGGATATGGAAAATCTTCCGATCATACAGTTGATGAAGTACGATATCAGTCTGATTGCAAAAAATGGATATATTGACCCGATCAGTCTCATTCTCAGCCTGAAAGAAAAAGATGAGCGAATCGAAATGGCAGTTGATGAATTGATGGAGGAAAAGCCTTGGTTCACGGAATAGATAAATTCAGAGAATATTTCAGTGATTTCAACGGACGTTATGTTCTTATCGGAGGAGCAGCCTGCGATATTATTCTCAACAGAGCCAACGCGGATTTTCGGGCCACCAAAGATCTGGATGTAGTTCTCATCATGGAGGTAATCGACAGTACTTTTGTCGAACGGTTAATAAACTTTGTTGAAATCGGTGGATATCAGCATGTTAACCGGAGTTCAGGGAAAGAACAATATTATCGGTTTCAAAATCCAGCAGATAAATCTTTCCCCGCTATGATCGAGCTTTTCTCCCGGAAGCCTGAATATTTGCATTCGATTAATAACCGGCTGGCGCCGATACATATCAGTGATGATGTCATAAGTCTCTCTGCCATTCTGTTAAATGATGAATATTATTCATTGATCCGATCAGGAAGGATTGAAATGGACAGTTTATCTGTATTGCAGACAGAATATATCATTTTGTTTAAGATGAAAGCGTGGCTGGATCTGTCTGAGAGAAAACAAAACGGAGAAAGTGTTGACAGCAAGAATATTAGGAAACATAAAAATGATGTGCTACGTTTGGCTGCGGTCATGGATCCCGAAACCCGGCTTAGCATTGACGGCCAGGTAAAAAGTGACGTGGTGCGATATATTACAGAAGCCGAAAATGATCCGATAGATCCCAAAACTCTTGGTCTCACAGGTGTCAATTATCAGGATTTGATAAACAGGCTGAGATCCTGTTATGGTTTATAAAGATTGCCTGCCAATCTTACCTAAGACCTGATCCGCATTATGAGTTTTGTATATGATATGTGATTTTTTGCAGAAGATCTTGTCTTTGAATATTGTAATGTTTCCAACAGAAATTCTGACAATTTTTCATTTGTTTTCAAAAGATAATCTCAATAAATACCTTTTTCGTGGGATAAAAATAAGCTTTTTAAACTTTTATATACAATTTCATTTCACGAAAAGCACCTCCTTTTTTAAACCCGTTGACAGTTCCGCTAAGCGGAACTGTCAACGATTGCTGTGACCGTTTACCATCTCCGGCCATGGCCCATGTGATGGTGATGGTGATGATGGTGCGGGCAGCCGTGCCACATCGGACCGTACGGACGGCCCATCCCCCAGCCCCATCCTCCGAATCCGCCGAAGCGATGGATCCGGGGCCGGCGATAATACCCGTAAAACGGGCGTGAGAACAGACCACCGACAAAAGTCAGTACAACAAGAAAGATGATAAAACCGAACATTGTTATTCTCCTTTCGCAGCAGGTCCTGCACTGGTTTTGTCGTGATAAAAAAACGAGGCTTTTATCACGACATGTGTCGTATAAAAGTCTCGCCTGTTATGCTCAGCCGGGTGACCATCGGATCACCGTATTGACGGCGGGTGCTCCACTTTCTGTGGTTGGCTACTCCCTTTCTTTAGTTAAGATAATACCCTTTTTTCCCGCCGATTTCAAGTTTTTTCATCCGTTCTAATCTGTTTCTAATGAATTTTCCGCATACGTTCGGCGCAGCAGCAGAAAAATTTTCCCGTGTGCTTTGTCCGGAATCGTTAATTCGCCAATCCCGATGTCCGGATCCGGTTTCAAACATTTATTTCTGTCCGGAGGGATCAACTTATCCGGATTTTGTGAAACGATATTTCCCTTTCCCGTGACCGGAAACAGAAACGATCACACCGGCGCTCAGCATTTTGCCAAGCAGCGCTGAGGCAGGAGATGCCGTAATGTTCAGGACCTCCATCACCCGGGTCCTTCCGAAAAACTGATCGTATCCGAAGCGTTCATACAGCGCGAGAATGCTCCTCTTCGTTTTGGGCTGAAAATGCTCCGGGATTTCAATGTCCTGTTTTCTCCTGTCAATATCCTGTTTTGAAGCTTCAATGTCCTGCTTTTCATTCCTGTATCCCAAATCCGGATTTACCGATGAGTCATGAAAATTGGCTTCGCTGGACCCTTTTTCATCCTTCCAATGTATATGCAGATACCGGTTTTTCAGTTCATTGTTTTCTCCGGCGAGCAGGTTCTTCAAAAACAGTTCGAGATAAACCGTTGTGCTCTGAATCCCCCGGTTCCAGTCTGTATAATTTGCCCGTACAAGCGCATTACGGAAATACCACGCATTTTCCGCGAAAATATCATTCGCAGCCGGAAATCCCATGGAACGAAGATATTTGATAAAAAAGACCGCCGTTATCCGTGTATTTCCTTCAGCAAAAACATGGATCTGCCACAAATTTGAGACAAAAGAGGCCAGATGCGGAATGATGTCATAGATGTTTGAGAAAGGATATTTATAACTTTTCTCAGTTTGAATATCGTAGGCGAGCAATTCCATCAGGTTATCGGCATTCCCGTAAATGACCGATTCCCCATTCAGGACCCATTCTTTTTTCGATATGTTAAAATTCCTGACTTTTCCCGCGTGATCATAGATCCCTTCGAAAAGCCCGGCGTGGATGGCAAGATACTGCGGGACGGAAAAAACAAAAGCGTCTTCGGAAAGAATCGCTGCAATTCTTGCAGATACCAGATCCGCCTCTCTGGTTCGAACTTTGTCGTGTTTGGGAGATTCGGCGTAATAGTCGGAGATCAGTTTGTTGGCTTCGGCAATCGATATTTTCCCGTCAATATTATCTCTGGCAGTTTTTTGAAGATATTCAGATGTTTCCAACCGGTCAACAGCCTGCAGTCCAATCGCCGTATGCCAGGCATTGGCAAGTTTTTCCCGCCCCGGTCCGGCCTGACGGATATATTCCGCGAAAGGATCCTTTTTCATATCATCCATACAAAACTCCACCTTTTAATTATAAAAGATTTTATCGGGAAACCGGGATTTGCTTTTGTCTGCGCAAATAAATTATTAATACTATGGTAACGCGCGTTTTATGAATGTATACTATTGTATGAAGTAAAAAACAGAAGCCGCGGGGTTGGGACATGGAAGATAACAACAAATCAGGGAACATTTTCAGGAAGGCAGCCGGATTCGCTTCTTCAGCCAAAAATGCTGTCAATAAAACAAAAAAGGCGGCAGAAGAAGCAGGGATCACCCGGGAATCCGTGACAGACGCGGCAAAGAAGACAAAAGATGTCCTGGTCAAAACCGGAACCGGCGCAGTGGCAGCCGGCAAAGCCGCGCAGGATTCCTACATCAAATACAGAGACGCCGTGATACATAAGATGGACCAGAATGGCGACGGTCAGGTGGACGTCGTTGATATCATCATCCTGAGTCTGAAAATCCCCGGTGTCCGTATCAACAGGGCACAGTTTTTGAGGAAGGAATTATTCAAAAACCACCCTCAGGAAGTGATCGAGAAAGCCATCGCGGAAACACCCGCAAAAGCCGGGATCCCCCGCGAAGAGATCGACAAAATCGCCGATGAAGTGATCAATTTTGAACGAAACTGCGTCTCCGGGATCTCCGCCGCGCTCGGTATGCCCGGCGGCGTTGCAATGGCAGCGACCATCCCGGCGGATATTGTCCAATATTACGGCTACACTATGCGTGCCGCGCAGAAGCTGCTTTATCTCTACGGATTTCCGGAAATTGAATTTGATGATAATGATCTGAACCTGGATACGGAAACCATCAATGTACTGACGCTGTGCCTGGGTGTCATGTACGGCGCGGCCGGTGCGAACAACGCGGTGAAAGCCATGGCAAAAGCCCTCGCCGCCGGTGTGGAAAAACAGCTGCAGCGGATGGCACTGACCAAAGGCACCTTTTATCCCTTCGTAAAAAATGTTGCCAAATGGTTCGGTGTCAAAATGACGAAGCAGATCTTTGCCGGGTTCTTCAGGAAGTCGATCCCCGTGGTCGGCGGTGTGATCGGAGGCGGGATCACGTTCGTGTCTTTCAAACCCTGCTGCAACCGGCTGAAAAGTGTGCTGATGGATACACTGCTCTCGAACCCGGATCATGTTTCGGATTCGGAAGAGGATGCCATCGTCATCGACATCCTCAGCGGTACTGAAAGCCCGGATGCGGATGAACTTGAAAAAGGGGGCAGGATTCAGGATTCACAGATCAGAGATTCTGATTCGCATGACTCATTGGTGAATCCTGACTTGGATCTTAAAATTGAAAACGATCCGGAGGCGGAAACCGAAGAAGAGCTGTTCGGAGATGAGGCTGAATAAATACCGGCAGCAGGCTTTTGAGAAAACCACCCCGTATCGCCTTATGAAAAAGTAATCAATCAAGAATAACATAATTCTACTTTTCCTATTGATTTTATAGTATTTCTATGGTATATTAACCTCCATCAGATAAAGATGCAGCAGATCGGTGAGAGGAATTTATGACAGCACTCAATTGCTCGTGTACAAAGATATACAGAACCCGGACACAGACATGTTCAGGCGGTATGCGTCGTGCTGAGTTTTCATTGAACTGCTGAACATCGTATATTTTATGAATTATTGTCCGGGAGAAAATCACTCCCGGATTTTTTTACGGGCTGCACATATCTGATATACAAGGAAATAAAAAGGATTCAGGTGTCAGGTTTCAGAGATTCTGATTTTCACGACGCATTGGTGAATCCTGATTTGGAGGATAAAAATGGCAAACTACAAGCATATTGATTCTGCATTGATCCATGGCGGAATTTATGGAGACAAAACGACCGGCGCGGTAAATACACCGATCTTTCAGACTTCCACCTACGAACAAAGAGGCCTTGGTGAAAATACAGGCTGGGAATACTCAAGGACCGGAAATCCGACACGGGCAGCTTTGGAAGCCCTGATCGCCGAACTCGAATCCGGAACAGCCGGGTTTGCCTTCGGTTCCGGTATGGCAGCCATCACGGCGGTCCTGAGTCTCTTCAAGTCCGGAGATGAAGTGATCATTTCCTCGAATGTTTACGGCGGTACCTTCCGCGTCCTGGACAAGGTTTTCAATAATTTCGGCCTCACTTACAAAATCGTCGACACGACTGACCTGAAGAATCTGGAAAATAACATTTCCAACCGCACTGTGGCGATCCTCGTGGAAAGTCCCGCGAACCCACTGCTGACAATTACAGATCTGGCCGCTGTGTCCGCCATCGCGAAAGGGCACGGGCTCCTTACCATTGTTGACAATACCTTCATGACCCCCTACCTGCAGCGCCCTATCGAACTGGGCGCGGATATTGTCATCCACAGCGCGACAAAATACCTCGGCGGACACAGCGACCTGGTCGCGGGCCTTGTGGTCGTAAAGGACCGGGAACTTGCCGAACGGCTCGCGTTCATTCAAAACGCAACCGGCGGAATTCTCGGACCTTTTGATTCATTTCTGCTCATCCGCGGAATAAAAACGCTCGGCGTCCGCATGGACCGGCACATTGAAAACGCTGAAGCCGCGGCGAATTTCCTGCAGAACCATAAAGCGGTCAAAAAGGTATATTATCCCGGTTTACCGAATGCTCAGGGCTATGAGATCAACCGCAGACAGGCGAAAAACGGCGGAGCAATGATCTCCTTTGAGCTGTATGAAAACTATGATATCCGCAGGTTTTTCAAAAGCCTGCGTCTCATCGCCCTCGCGGAAAGTCTCGGCGGGGTGGAAAGCCTGGTCTGCCATCCGGCAAGCATGACGCACGCTTCCATTCCGAAGGAAATCCGTGATAAAGTCGGCATTACGGAAGGGCTCATCCGCCTTTCGATCGGCATCGAAAATATCAATGACCTGATCGCTGACCTTGACCGCGCGATCGCGGAAAGTGAGATGTGAGATGAATATCTATAGATCCATGCAGGAATTGATCGGGAAAACACCGCTTGTGCAGCTGAGCCATCTGGATCTTCCCGAAGGAGTGAATCTGTTCGCCAAGCTGGAGCTGTTCAACCCCGGCGGCAGCGTAAAGGACCGCACCGGCAAGTATATGATCGAAGACGCGGAAAGAAAAGGGCTGCTGAAGCCCGGCGGGACAATCGTCGAAGGGACTGCAGGCAATACCGGGATCGGGATCGCCTTTGCCGCACTGAACCGGGGATACAGGGTCATCTTTGTGGTTCCGCTGAAATTCTCAGTGGAAAAGCAGATCCTCATGCGGGCTTTGGGCGCTGAGATCATCAACACGCCCCGGGAAGACGGAATGCTCGGTGCGGAGAAAAAAGCTGATGAGCTGGTGGAGACGATCCCCGGCGCCATCTCCCTGCGGCAGTTCAAGAATATGGCCAACCCGCAGGCACATTACGAGACAACAGGTCCGGAAATCTGGCAGGATCTTGACGGGAAAATCGATTATCTGGTTGCCGGAGCGGGAAGCGGCGGAACCTATTCCGGTGTCATGAAGTATCTGAAGGGGCAGAACCCATCGATCCGGGGCGTCCTTGCCGACCCTGTCGGTTCCACGATGGGCGGCGGGGAACATGCTGATTACAACATCGAAGGGATCGGGAATGACTTCATCGCCGATACCATGGATATGTCCCTGGTCGATAAGGTGATCAAGGTAAATGATGACGACGCTTTTTCCGGCTCCCGGCAGCTGGCGCAAAAAGAAGGGATCATCGCCGGCTCCTCCTCCGGCGCCGCATTTTCGGCAGCGAAAAAACTGATCGCCGAAGGCGCGAAGGGCAATATCGTGGTGATCCTGCCCGACCGCGGCGACCGATATTTCAGCAAAAATCTGTATGAACAGCCCTGACTCAATCACGGGGACGGTTTTCATGAGGCGACTGCGCCGAATGGAGGCTGTCCCTTCGGATGTTATTTTTGAACCGTCTCCGGTCAAAAATTGGAGTTATGATGAAGAAAAAATGGATATTGCCTGTCATCGCAGGCGTAATTGTAATCATCGCGCTGGCCGTGATTTTCCTTGTACCAAAAAAGAGTGAGGAACCCGGTCTGTATGCCGATCAGGACCGGAACGGAAACATCGTGATTCGGGCGAAAAACCTTTCCCATGATCAGGTTTCTTTCATCCGCGTCGCGGCTGACAGCAAAATCGAACTGCTCGCGCATATTGGTGATGACGGAAAAGTAAAGGCAGCTCTCGGTACCTGCCAATCCTGCAACGGATCTCCTTATGCTTATTACACGCAGGAAGGGGATGAATTGATTTGCAATAACTGCGGACTTCGTTTTCCTCTGAGTGTCATCGATGAACCCGGCAGCGGCTGCCATCCGATTTCCATTCCGCCTTCAATCATTTCTGAAACAAACGAAGGCATTGTGCTGAATAAGGAGGCACTGATGCAGTATGAAGGCTTATTTACGAAAATTACAGACCATAACCTGCGATGACAAAAACCCGTACGATCCATATCCGCGGAATGTTCTGCGAACACTGCGAGACCCGGATCCGCAAGGCGCTCCTTTCCCTTCCCGGGGTTGAAGAAGCCGAAGCCTCTTTTGAGAAGGAAAGCGCTGTTATTACCTGCAGCGGTGAGATGGTCAGCGATTCCGTCCTGCAAAAATGTATAGAGGACGCGGGATACGAGATGGTTCCGGAGGATAACAATTCCCTCCAAAGCCTTTCGATCATTGTGATCCTGATGGCAATATGGGCAATCGCGAGACATATGGGATGGACCCGGGTTTTTAATCTCTTCCCGCGCATCGAAACATCCCTCAGCCTGGGAGCTTTATTTGTAACCGGTCTGCTGACCGGTGTCCATTGCATCGCGATGTGCGGAGGGATCAACCTGACCCAGAGCGTCCTTTCATCATCCGCGAAAACCCGGCTCTTTCAATCAAATCTGCTCTATCAGGCAGGGCGGGTGCTCTCGTATACTGTCATTGGGGCGGCTGCCGGCGGTATCGGCAAGGTCTTAGCCCTGAGCGGAAGGGGAAAAGGTATTATTGAAATCATCGCCGGCTGCGCGATCATTATCATGGCAGTCAACATGCTGGGCGGGTTCAAACCACTGCGCCGGTTTCATTTTACTTTGTCCGCGAAAATTTATTCCGGGTTTTCCGAACGCATAAAAGCCAATTCTTCCTTCGTGATCGGGCTGCTGAACGGTTTGATGCCCTGCGGTCCGCTGCAATCCATGCAAATCTATGCGCTTTCCGCCGGCAGCGCGCCGCGTGGAGCCTTATCCATGCTGGTGTTCAGCCTCGGAACAGTGCCGCTGATGCTGGGGTTTGGTTTGGTTTCCGGCCGTTTGAACCGGAAATACACACAGGTAATGCTGAAGGTCTCCGCCCTGCTGATTTTTGTGATGGGGCTGAATATGGTCGGGAATGGGTTTTCATTATCCGGTGTCAGCGTTTCGCGGGTGAATTCAGCCAGGGCGGTCACGGGAATGCAGTCTGACGGCATACAGATCCTGCGGACAGAGATCGACTACGGTTCCTATCCGGCTGTAAAAGTCAAAGCGGGTGTGCCCGTCCGCTGGTCGATCATTGTCCCGGAGGAAAAGCTGAACGGCTGCAACGGGGAGATTTTGATCCCGGCCCTGGATGTGGATCTGGTGCTGCATGCAGGTGAGAATATTCTGGAATTTACGGCCGGGGAACCCGGTGTGATCCCGTACTCCTGCTGGATGGGGATGATCCGGAGCACGATCGAAGCGGAATAGCTTATATCATAAGCTGTATTTTGGAATGGACATCACATCGTACGGTGTGGTCTGATATACAAAATAATTGAGCCAATTTGAATAAAGCAGGTTCCCGCAGGACCGCCAGTGGACGACCGGCGAAAGACTGTCATCATCATTCGGATAATAATTTTCCGGAATATGGATCGGCAGCCCCGCAGCCTTATCCCGCTGGTACTCCTTCTCCAGCGTATCCGGATCATATTCCGCATGTCCGGTCAGGTAAATCTGGCGTCCCCCGTTCGTTGACACCGCGTAAACACCGGCCTTTTCGCTTTCTGCCAGGATCTTCAGTTCGGGGATCCTCAAAATATCTTTTTTATCGAAAGTCGTATGCCGGGAATGCGGGATCATAAAAACATCATCAAAACCCCGGAAAAGAATGGAACCCTTATGGGTCACCCGATGCTCAAAAACCCCAATGAGCTTTTCCGGCAGGCTCTCTTTGGGAATACCATAATGATAGTACAATGAAGCCTGCGCTCCCCAGCAGATATGCAGGGTGCTGTACACATGGGACTTGCTCCAATCCAGAATTTCACAAAATTCTTTCCAATAATCGACCAGCTCAAAAGGGAGATTTTCTATCGGAGCGCCTGTTATGATCATGCCGTCAAAGAACTGAGCCTTATATTCATCAAAATCATGATAAAACGACAGCATATGATCCTGCGCGGTGTTTTGGGGAACATGCGACTTTACACACATCAGCTCCAGTTTGATCTGAAGCGGAGTATTTCCCAATACCCGGGCAAATTGCGTCTCCGTCACGATTTTTGTCGGCATCAGGTTAAGCAGCAGGATCCGAAGCGGACGTATATCCTGTGACTCAGCCCTTTCCCTGTTCATGACAAAAATATTTTCATTCGTCAATGTCTGCGAAGCAGGCAGGTCTTTTGGAATAATGATGGGCATAACACTCCTGAAAAATCCTGCTGTGCTGTCTTGGGATAAACAGCACAGCAGGCCGAGAAGAAGGATATCAGATTTGTCCGGCTGCGGCAAATCCCTTTTCGAGATCGGCAATGATGTCATCAATGTGCTCAGTACCGATGGAAAGACGGATGGTATTCGGATGGATGCCCTGGTCCTCCAGTTCCTCTTCAGACAATTGGGAATGGGTCGTGGTTGCGGGATGGATAACAAGTGATTTCACATCCGCGACGTTGGCAAGCAGAGAGAAAATCTCCAATGCGTCGATGAAAGCGTGCGCTTCCTTCTGTCCGCCCTTGATATCGAAGGTAAAGATCGATCCTCCGCCATTCGGGAAATATTTCTGATAAAGATCATGCTGGGGATGATCCGGAAGCGACGGGTGGTTGACTTTTTCGACCTGAGGATGGTTTGCCAGGAATTCAATAACTTTCTTCGTGTTTTCCGCATGTCGTTCAACGCGAAGGGAAAGCGTCTCGACACCCTGTAAAAGCAGGAAAGCATTGAACGGAGAGATCGCTGCTCCGGTATCGCGGAGCAGGATCGCCCGGACATAGGTGACGAACGCGGCAGGCCCCGCGGCATCCACAAATGAAACGCCGTGATAGCTGGGGTTCGCGTCGGCGATCTGCGGGTATTTCCCCGCTGCTTTCCAGTCAAATTTACCGGAATCGACGATGATGCCGCCCAGGGTTGTCCCGTGCCCGCCGAGGAATTTCGTAGCGGAATGAACAACGATATCCGCGCCATGTTCGATCGGGCGGATCAGGTATGGGGTTCCGAACGTGTTATCGATAACGACCGGTATCCGGTTCTCGTGGGCTATAGCAGCGACCGCGTCAATATCCGGAATATCGGAATTCGGGTTGCCCAGGGTTTCAATAAAGACAGCTTTCGTGTTCGGTTGGATCGCTGCCTTCACCTCGTCGAGGTCATGGATATCCACAAATGTGGTTTTGATCCCGTAAAGTTCCAGCGTGTGAGCCAGCAGGTTATAGCTGCCGCCGTAAATTGTCTTCTGAGCGACAATGTTGTCACCGGCTCCTGCCAGCGCCAGGATGCTGTAGGTCACTGCCGCCGCACCGGCTGACAACGCGAGGGCTGCCACACCGCCTTCCAGAGCCGCGACTCGTTTTTCCAATACATCCTGTGTCGAGTTTGTCAGACGGCCGTAAATATTTCCCGGATCGGCAAGCCCAAACCTGGCTGCCGCGTGAGCGGAATTGTGGAAGACATAGGATGTCGTCTGATAAATCGGAACTGCCCGTGAATCTGTTGCGGGATCTGCCTGTTCCTGACCAACATGAAGCTGAAGGGTTTCGAATTTATAAGTGGACATGATAATACCTCTTTCTGATTTTTTATGAATATCCGCTCTGACTCCTCTTTTCCGAACGGATGAATGAATTTACAACATCTGGCCCGAAGGCTGAAACAACAAAAAACCGGAAGACTGCTGAGCCCTCCGGTTGAATAAACAGATTCCGCTGATGAGAACTCAAACAGGTACAGCAAATGACATGCACATCATCATAGCGCACATGTTCATGTTCATCATCATGCTGACAACTGTATTTCTCATCTGCCTGATTCCTTTCGAATATATATATTACCTATCGAATTACTATGTTTATAAACCTGTTTTCTAATCTTGTCAAGGAACTTTACAAATTTATGACAAGTTATCCGGCTAAAACCGGAATAACAATGACTATAAGAGAAAACAGACGTATTGACAAACCGCGTTTTTTATGGATAATTAGGGACATGATTATCCGGCATGAAGCCGGATACGGACACCGAAGTGTCGTCAAAACAAACATACGAAATGTGTTCAAAGAAAGCACACGACTTTTCTGAAGAGAAGAAGCCGTGTGCTTTTATTTCACAAAGAAGAAAGGATCAGTATCAAATGAGCAGAAAATTCGCATTATTGTTTTCCTTGCTTGTGCTGCTGGCTGTGCTTGCCGGAGCTGCCGGTGCCCAGAGCGGTACTTTTGAAGTGACAGACCTGAAAGGCCGGACGGTGACCCTGCCTTCTGAGATCAACAGAGTTGTCGTTACCTTCAATATGGAAGAGTATTTCGCCGTTGCGGGAGAGGAAGGCATTGATAAACTGGCGGGCTGGAGCCACAAATACTGGCGCGGCCGGCGCAATGACGCCTATGAAGCTTTCACCGCGGTTTATCCGCAGCTGAAAGATATCCCGGATGTGGGTTATAACGGCGATATCAGCATTGAGGCGATCATTTCCCTGCAGCCGGATGTCGTCCTGGCTTCCGCTACCGGCGCGAATTACAACGCGCTCGAACCGGCATTTGATAACCTGCGCGCGGCAGGGATCGAATGCGTGTTCTTTGATTTCCATGCGCAGACCATCGAAAAGCATACGGAAAGTGTAAAACTCCTGGGAAAGATCCTCGGGCAGGAGGAACGGGCAGCGGAAATCGCGGAATTTTATACTGAACAGATGGCTGTGATCTCGGAGCGTCTCACGGATCTGCCGGATGAAGCCCGTCCGCGTGTCTATATGGAATTCAGCATGGGACCTTCCCAGTATGGCAACACCTGGTCCGAACAGATGTGGGGCGCTCTGATCCGTGACTGCGGCGGGACCAACATCGCTGCCGGGATGGAAGGCGCTTCCGTAGAGATCGCTCCGGAGCAGGTGATTTCCGCCGATCCGGAAGTGATTATTTTCACCTGCAGCCCGCGGGAGGATGTGAGCGATAATGTCGTCCTCGGTTACGGCGCGGATGAGTCGCTGGCACGTGAACATCTGGAAGCCTATAAGACCCGTGAAGGCTGGGCGGACCTGAGTGCCGTCAAGGAGAATAAGCTGGGAGCGCTTTATCATGACCTGAGCCGCCATATCTTCGATTTTGCCGGCGCACAGTTCCTTGCCAAACAGATCCAGCCGGATATTTTCCCGGACCTGGACCCCGAAGCCAATCTTGCCGAATTTTTCGAACGCTTTATGCCGGTGAAATTGGACGGTGTCTGGACACTCAGTCTGAAATAATATGGGTCATCAGGAACAGTACAACGCAAGCCGCGCTGTCTACGCGCGGCTGAACAAAAAGAATTACCGGATCATTATCGGACTGGCGGTTGTCTGTGTCGTCAGCTGTGTTCTGGATATCCTGACCGCGGCTGCTTCACCGGCATACCGCCTCTCTACCAAAGAAGTACTGCGATGCCTGCTGAATCCCGGGGCAGCTTCACCCGGAACATACGTGATCGTCATCAAGATGCGTCTTCCGATCTCGCTGATGGCGGTCGTCGTCGGGTTCGCGCTGGGGATGTCCGGCGCTGTGATGCAGACGATCCTGCACAATCCGCTGGCCAGTCCCTATACACTTGGTGTCGGAACCGCGGCCGGTTTCGGCGCCTCCATCGCCATTGTTCTCGGACTGGGTTCCATTGCCACGTCAGCCCTGGCGTTTGCCTTCGCGATGCTGATCTGCCTGATGATCTACATGCTTGGCAGAAATAATGTCAATTCCGGTTCCCTGGTGCTTTCGGGTATCGCCTGTCTGTTCCTGTTCCAGGCTCTGCAGGCATTGCTGCAATACAGTGCTTCGGAGGATCAGAACCAGAGCATCGTTTTCTGGTCTTTCGGCTCGCTGCAGCGAACGACCTGGATAAAACTGCTCATCGCCGCGGTGGTGGTGCTGATATCTTCCCCGCTGATTTTTACCGATTCATGGAGATACACAGCGCTGACCATGGGCGATGAAAAAGCGGCCAGTCTCGGTGTCAATGTGTCCTTCCTGAAGATCAAAGCCTTTTTCCTGATCTCCCTGATGGCTGCGGTTTCGGTGTGCTTCACGGGATCCATCGGCTTCGTTGGTCTCGCGGGACCGCATATATCCAGGATGCTGGTGGGAGAGGACCAGCGCTTTTATTTCCCGGTTTCAGCCTTATGCGGGGCAGGACTTCTCTCGATGGCATCGATCATCTCCAAAATCATCCGGCCCGGTTCCGTATTCCCGGTCGGTATCGTGACCTCCATCATCGGAGTTCCCTTTTTCTTCTCGCTGGTCTTCCGATCGAACAGGAATGGGAGGCGCGGATGAGCCTGAAAGTAAAGCACCTGCGCTACGCCTATCCCAAGGCCAAGGAGACAGTCCTGAAGGATATCTCCTTCACCGCACCGGATGGTCAGATCACATCGATCATCGGGGCAAACGGGGTCGGGAAATCGACCCTCATCAAATGTATGCTCGGACTTTTCAAGGCTGAAGGTGAGGTTTGGATCAATGACGTTCCCCGCCGTGAGTTTCATCATGGGGAGCTGCAGCGGAAAATCGGCTACATGACGCAGGAAAATGCCCTGCTGACCGGTTTGAGCGTGCTGAATGTGGTTCTTCTCGGCAGGCTTGGTACGCTGAACATCAGGGTACAGGATGATGACATTGAAAAAGCGATGTCTGTTATCAGGCTGCTTCACCTTGAGCCCTACATCGACAGGCCTTTTTACGCGCTTTCCGGAGGGCAGCGGCGCATGGTGGATGTCGCTCAGACACTGGTGAGGGATCCGCAGATCCTTGTAATGGATGAACCGACCGCGAATCTGGACCTTGTGAATGAATTGCAGGTATTGGAGTTAGTCAAATCCTATACGAAACAGAAGAACACAGCGACTCTCCTGACCCTTCACGATTTAAATCTGGCTGCCCGTTATTCCGATCAGCTGGTCCTTTTGAAAGACGGCTGCGTTTTCAGGGAAGGCAAACCGGAGGATGTGGTCACCGAAGAGACGATTCGGGAAGCGTATGGGGTGGAAGTCCATGTGCATATCAGCAGCCGGACCGGAACGCCGATGGTCCTGCCGCTGGAAGCGGTAAACAAAACAGATTATATTTTCGAGTGAGAGTACCTTATGGAGATGCAGGAACGGATCAATAATTACTGGTCAAAACGGGCGGATGAATTTGGCGATGCCCGGTATTCGGATATGAAGGGCAGGAAGCGTGAAAACTGGACAAACCTGATCAGGCAGCATCTTCCGGAAAAGGAATCCATCCGTGCGCTGGACCTGGGTACCGGGGCCGGATTTTTTGCTTTCATTCTCCGTGATCTCGGGTGTGATGTTTCCGGAATTGATTATTCTGAAAAAATGCTGCAGAACGCTTATAAGAATTGTGAGCGTCTCGGTTATTCCGGCATCAGTTTTTCACAAATGGACGCACAGGCCCTTCAATTTGAAGACGGACAATTTGACTTTATTTTCACCCGCAATGTTACCTGGACCCTGCCAGACCCGGCAAAGGCTTATCGGGAAATGTGCCGGGTGCTCGCGCCGGGCGGAAGGCTCATGAACGCGGACGCGAATTACTCCGCCGGGTTCAAAAAGATGTACGCTGAAGGTTGGACTCCAAAAACCGCCGGCAATGCTGCGGCGCAATATCAATTTCCGGCATCAAGTCCGGAGATGATCCGCGAACGGAATGATATCGCGAAATCGCTCTATATTGCGGATGAAAAACGTCCCGCGTGGGATATCAACATTCTCGCGGATTGCGGGATGGAGCGTTTCTGGATCGACCTGGATGTCAACACGAACATTTTCGGGCTCGAAAGAAGCGCCTTCCCTGCGATCAGTCCGGAATTTGTCCTGGTCGCGGAAAAACCGAAAGCCGGGAAATAATCGCCCCGGCCTTCAGCATTTATTCAAAGGATCTTCTTAACCTTCTTATTCCGAAAAATCCGTCGTAGTCTCTACGCGTTTTCTGCCTTGAAACACAGGCCGCGGGGCGCGGTGACCGAGTTTTTGCTTCCATAAAGACAGAGGTAGATCGTCATATATTTCTTTCCGTTCGGAAGGAACAGATCATATACATCCACCGGACCTTCAATCCCCCTGACTTGCATAGAACCCCGGCGGTCATTTTTCAGCTCAACTCCATCGGGGGTGCAAAGGGCATTCAGATAAATATGGTGAGGGCCAAAACCATTAATGAATACAGGTTTTTCAGGTTTCAATCCATACTGGGGGTCATTCAGAGACTTCGTCTCGATTTCAGTGTTTTTCGCGGCGTTTTTTTCAATCATATCCCGTAAAAAGAAACGTCCCAGAATTCTCTCAGTCAATTTTTCGTTGGTAAGGCTGATATACGCCAGAGATTCAGCCGTACAATCAACCACAAGATCTGTTGGGAGATCCCGGAAACGGTTGACCATACTGTCCCGAATCTCAAACGGGTCCATGACCAGGGTACGGGAAAAAACGCTGATATAAAATCCAAGGACATAATTCAGGTGATCCGTCCGGGAAGATTCGCTGCTGGGGATTTTTTCCGAAAGGGCATTCAGGATCCGTGCCATATTGTCATAACTGTTGGAGAAGATCATCTCCCTGCTTTGAGGTGTTACATTGTTTTGATAAAACGCTTCCATCTCAGCATCAGCTTCCACACTGCGGTTCATCGATGCATCAAATTTTTCCAGACTCGCTTCAATAGCTTTTCTGTATGCTTTATTTTCCGCCGAGTCCACTTCTGACATTGACGGAGGATAAGGCGGAACGCCTGTATTTGGTTTATTCTCTTTTCCGAACAGTTTTGATAAAAAGCCAGCCATATAAACCTACTTCTGCTGTAAAACTCCGGAACGGGCCAGGCATTGCTGTTTGCTTCAGCCTTGTTCCGATCCGGTTGATATCGTTTTCCTGACCGCATATGAACAGGACTTTCAACAATTGATGCCGGGCATCTCTCTGCCGGCATTAACAAGTATGGCAAGATTTCCACCCGCCATGATCGTTTCCCGGGCAACAAAATCAAAAACATGTTTTGCCTGCTTGATATACTTATTATAAAAGGGACGTCTGCTTTTTACAATACCGGATTTCTCACCTGTCCGAATAAATGCCCTCTTTTATTTATCTTTTCATGGAGAAGCACATCGGGACAGTTATCTGCTGCCGCGCAGCCGTCACAGGTAACTGTCATCATGCTGCGCGGCTGATATTTGTGATACTCTTTGAATAGGAACTTTTTTATTTATGATTCCCCGATACATCCATAAATGATCGGATCCCATTGATATAATCCCGATAGGCTTCTTCCGGATCCATCCCGCGAAACACTTTACAGATACCGCACATATCGCAGTCCGCGATACAGGGATACCTGTTTTTGATGAATACCCTTCGTTCTTCCCTCGTTGATTCCGATATTTCGGGAGGTTTGTTTGTGAGCTGTGCTGTCATTTGATCAGCCTTCCCTGCAGATAGCGTTCGTTATACTCCATATTGATTTCCCGGATTTCGCGTTTTCCCTCGATATAATCCTGATAGATTTCCCACGGGTTCCCGCCGCCCAGCCAGCAGGAGGAACAATTCTCACACCCGCCCCCGCAATCCAGAGAAGCCCGCAGTAATTGCTCGCGCTCTTCCTTCGTCGTATCTTTGATCAATATGGATTTCATAAGCAGCCCTCGGTTCATGACAATGTATTACCTACCATTATACTAGGCATAAGCAATAAACAGGCTTTCCGTTACAGACATGATCTACTATTACCTTCGGAAAATGAAAACCTCCTGAAAAAGCAGCAAATCTTGTGTCCTATTCTCACTCTGTCCGTATTATAGAACCTGAAATATCAATAGGATAAGGTAAACCGATCTTGACGCCGGAATTATACTGGCTGACTGTAACGTCACCCGGTATCAGGACATGGTTCCCGGAGAAACTGCGCTGATTCCTGCAGAGGTTGTTTTCCCCTTGACGTGATGCCGTGCCCCAGAGTGCGGAAAAACAGGCGCGCACAGGTGACTGATCCGCGTGCTTTACCATAGCGCCGAAAGTCCACGACGCGCACGCGAATCTGTCTCCTGTGCTCAGGGACGAACGCTGCGGGCTGGACCCTGACGCTCATCGGGAATGCAGGTGCTGATCTGCCCGGACGATAAGCAGGGTTCTCCTTCCGCAATGCATGGGTTAAGCACAGGAGACAGGTCTCCGGGCGCGTCAATACAGAGCAGTGTCAGGGTCCAACCCGCAGACCGGTCACCTGTACGCGGGTGAATTGTCAGGGGGACGGGTCATGACGCCGAAATTATACCGATTGACCATGACATTGTTCGGCGTCAGGACCTGTACCCCGGGGTACGATCCGCATCGCCGGGCAGAGCAGAGGACGACAGGCAGCCATGCGGCGATGTGGATCGGCTCCCTGTGCATCGGAAAAGCAGGCGCGCACAGGTGACTGAT
>CADACE010000031.1 GCA_902786265.1 uncultured Chloroflexota bacterium
CCATCACGCCTGCTTCGATCACGATCAAGGCGGATGACAAGTCTAAGGTCTACGACAATGACCCGAGTACCGATCCGGCGCTCACTGCTACGGTAACGGGCAAACCGGCTAAGGGAGTTGATCCGCAGTACACACTGACCCGTGCAGCCGGTCAGGACGTTAATGATTATGCCATCACGGTCACCGCACCCGCGGCTTCGAACCCGAATTATACAGTCACGGTGCAGGGCGGTACCTTCTCCATCACGCCTGCTTCGATCACGATCAAGGCTGATGACAAGTCTAAGGTCTACGACAATGACCCGAGTACCGATCCGGCGCTCACTGCTACAGTAACGGGCAAACCGGCTAAGGGAGTTGACCCGCAGTACACGCTGACCCGTGAACCGGGACAGAATACCGGAAGCTATGATATTACGGTCACTGCCCCGGCCGCCTCGAACCCAAATTATAACGTGACAGTGCAGGATGGTATCTTCCTCATCACAAAAGCCGCCATCGAAGCCTCCGCGGATAATGTAGAAAAGGTCTACGACGGCAATGCTTACGGCATCACCGTGAACGTCACGAAACCCGCTTCCGGCGCGGTCGTGAAATTCAGCAATGACAGCGGCGCGACTTTCAGCCAGGATGAAAGCCCGAAATACACCACGGTCGGTGAATACACTGTCTTCTTCCGGGTGACAGCAGAAAATTACAATTCCTTCACCGGAAAAGCCACCGTCAGGATCACGCCGGCTGCCATCGAAGCCTCTGCCGCCAATGTGGAAAAGATCTACGACGGCAATGCTTACGGCATCATTGTGAATGTGACGAAGCCCACCACCGGCGCTGCCATCAGATTCAGCGGCGACAACGGCGCTACCTACACACTGACCGAAAGCCCGAAATATACCAATGTCAGTGAAAACACCGTTTACTATCAGGTGACAGCCGACAATTACGAATCCCTCACCGGAACAGCTTCGGTAACGATCACACCGGCAGCTGTGACGGTAAAAGCCGATAACAAGCAGATCGTCTTTGGCGCTCCTGAGCCGGAACTGACCTGGAAAGCCAAGGGATTGGTAAACGGCGATGATGCGTCTGTCCTGACTGTTTCCATCTCCCGTGAGCCCGGAACAAATGCCGGAACATACATCATCACTCCGAGCGGTGCTAACCTCCAGGGGAATTATGCCGTGACCTACGAAACCGGGACACTTACGATCGTGGATGCGCCGATGACCGCATATGCCGAAGATGTTGATACGCCTTATGACGGCAGTCCGCACGGCATCACCGTGACAGTTTCCGGCCCGGCGAAATATACCGTCAGGTACGGTACCGTTCCGGGGACCTATGACCTGACAGAAAGTCCGTCGATCACGAATGTCGGCGAAAGCCCGCTCATCGTTTACTATCAGGTCACTGCCGAAAACTACGAGCCTGTAACCGGCTCAGCGACCGTGACGATCGAAAAGGTCCCCGCGGTGATCATCTCCGCTCCGACAGCCAATGACCGCGTCGCGGACGGAACAGAGCAGCCGCTCCTGAATCCGGACGGTGAGGTTTCAGGCGGCAGGCTGTACTATGCCATCAGCAGCGATCCGGCAACACCTCCGGACGCGGCATCGTTCAGCCCATCCATCCCGGAAGAAGCCGGCCCGGGCACCTATTATGTCTGGTACAAAGTAATCGGTGATGAAAACCACAGCGACACCGAACCGGTATGCGTCCCTGTCAGGATCGAAGCTCATATCTACTCCGTGACGGTCACAGCATCCGGAAACGGCAGCGCCTCCGCTGATCCCGTCTCCGCCATCAAAGGGACGACCATCGTCCTGACCGCACGGCCGGAGGAAGGCTATCACCTCATCACATGGCAGGTCAGCCCTGACAGTGTCGTGATCTCCTCTGACAACACCTTCACCATGCCCGCGGCGGATGTGAATGTCACTGCCATTTTCGCCCCGATCGAATACACCGTGACCTTTGACGGCTCCGGCGCCACGGGCGGATCGATGGAACCTCAGAATTTCGTCTATGATCAGCCTCAGGCCCTGAACCCCAACCGCTTTGAACGGAAATTCACGGTGAATTATGACGACAGCATCGTCACCAAAGCGGTCCCCGCTTCCGACACTGCCGTCTCGGTCTTCAACGGCTGGGCGGTAACGCCGGGCGGACCGAAGGTTTATGACAACCAGGAAGTCGTCCGCAACCTCACTGCCGAGAACGGCGGAAAGGTCAGCCTGTACGCGAACTGGACAGACGGCAGCGTTACGCTTCCGGAACCGGAAAAGCAGGACTACACCCTGGACGGCTGGTACAGCGATGACGATTTCACAGAATTTGCGGGAAATGGCGGCAGCAGCTATACACCTGACCGTGACATTACCCTTTACGCAAAATGGATCCCGATGGATCAGATCCGGACTCCGGAATTTGATCCGCAGGGCGGCAGCTTCACCGGCACGCAGAATGTCACCATCACCTGCGCCACAGAAGGAGCCGTGATCCATTACACGACTGACGGTTCGGAACCCACCGCGGAAAGTCCCATCTATACCGGGCCGATCTCCGTTTCCGAAACGACCGTTATCAAAGCCATCGCAATTAAGGATGGAATGAAACCCAGCGATGTTGCCGAAGCACGGTTCACCCGCTTCTATGCCGTGACCGTAACCACTGACGGCCGCGGCAGCGCCTTCGCGGAACCCGCGTCCGGCAGCACCGGCACGACCGTCACACTGACAGCGATCCCGTCTGAAGGCTATGTATTTGATTCCTGGGAAGTCATCTCCGGCGGTGTGACCATTGCCGCTGACAACACCTTCATCCTCGGCACTTCCGATGTCACCGTCAGGGCAATATTCAGGGAATACAGGCCGGAAGATGTGTATACCGTGACCGTGATCACAAATGGCCACGGCACTGCCTCTGCCGATCCTGTATCCGGGAACTCCGGTACCATCGTCACGCTGACCGCTCAGCCGGATACCGGTTACCGCTTATCGTCCTGGGTCGTCATCTCCGGTGGCGTAACGGTTCAAAACAACACCCTTATCATCGGTAACAGTGATGTAGTCGTTCAGGCAGTTTTTGAAGAGATTCATGAACCGGACTGGCCGGATATCTACAGACTGGACGATGAACTGCCGAAGACCGGTATCACTGCACCACGCGGTACTTCCCTGCCGAATATGGCCGCATCCATGAATTTCAAACCGCTCCGCATGGAATTGCTGATCCCGTCACTGGATCTCACAACCAATATCACAACCGTCCCGCAGACGGAAAATGGTTACGCGGTTCAGGATTTGGGGAATGAAGCCGGACTCTTGGAAGGTTTTGCCCTGCCGGGCAGCGGTATTTCCGTGATCTCGGCACATAATACACTGAACAAAGAGGAATTCGGGCCATTCGCATCCATCCGGCAGCTGAACGAAGGGGATATCGTCTTTGTACGGAAACCCAACGGAGAACTGATAAGGTTCCAGATCTACGCCAATATGAAGATCGAAGCTGATGATTTCGATTCGCTGCGGCAGGCTGCCTCTTACTATGAGAACACGCTGACCCTCCTGACCTGTGAAGATGAGCTTCCGGAAGGCGGATATTCTTCAAGACGAATCGTTTCGGCAGTCCTCAAACCGTAAACCGTAATTCTGTTGTATCAGCGTGCATTCTGAAAAAATGCACGCTGATTTTGATATTAATGTATAATTTCATTACAACAGATTGGAGGGCAGATCTTATGCGAAGACGAATTGTATTTGTGTTTCTTATGTTTGCGGTGCTGCTGACAGCGATCCCCGCTTTGGCTGAAGAAAAACTGATCTGGTCAAATTTCAACAACGATCCGGTGATGAACAATCCGAAATATTACGGCACATTCCCGGTTCCGCAAGATCATGCTCCGGTGCTGATCACCAGGATCCGGACCTTCCACTGGAACAACGGGAACGGTGCGGCACCTGGTACGATCTGCGCGCTGGAGGGCAATACAACAAAAGAACTTCAGTGCTGGCAGGCTGTCGGACGCAGCGCGTACGGGGTCCCGAATGTTTATTGGGAAGTCCTGACTGATTTCATCATGTATCCCGGACAAAGCTACGGGTTCAAAGATTCCGACTTTGACAGCTGGAGCAATAATGAGGGATCCCAGTATTACGGGATGATCGAGCTTTACGGTGAAGATCCCGCGCCGGTAATGTACAATTCAAATGTCCCGGCGGTGAACAGCGAGACTTCCATACCGTCAGCGGTGAGTGTCGGACAGACCTTTAAATTCGGACGCTATGAACAGGATAATAATGCCGGAAACGGCAAAGAACCGATCGAATGGCAGGTCCTGACGGTACAAAACGGCCGGGCGCTGGTGATCAGCAGATATGCGCTGGATTTCAAAGCCTATAATGATACCATCGCTGATATCACCTGGGAAAACAGTTCCCTGCGGAAGTGGCTGAACGGGGATTTCTATACCAACAGCTTTACTGACGCGGAAAAGGCTAAAATCCTTACAGTTGCCAATGAAAACCCGGATAACCCGCTCTATGGGACCGACGGCGGGAATCAAACCCAGGACCGGATCTTTGTCCTGAGTTCTGATGAAGCCCAGCGTTATTTCAAATCAGACACAGACAGGATCTGCACAGTGACCGAATACGCTGCCGCAAATTATAATGCGGCATATTCCGCGGTCACTCCATATTTCGACCGTAAAGAGGGCTCATCCATGAAAGCTTTCTGGTGGCTGCGGACGCCTGGGGATATCCAGAAAAAGACCGTTTATGTTACCAGCGAGGGAAGTATCAATTTTTATGGCAACGCTGCGATGATTTTGATCAACGGAACCGCCTATGATGACGTCCGTCCGGCTTTTTGGCTCAAGACAGCTGCCGCACCCGCGCCCACTGCCACGCCAACGCCGAGAGCCTGTTATAAAGTCAAATATGTCGGCAGCTACTGTCTGAACCGGGTCCCGACTGACAATAAGTGCTATCAGCCGGGGGACATGGTAACAGTCCTCTGGGAGCCGGTCGAATATATGCCGGGCCTTATCTTCAACGGCTGGGACATGGGTGCCGATGGTGTCGCGGATTTCGGCTACAGTTATCCCACATTCGTCATGCCCGCACATGATGTGGAACTGCAGGCAATCTGTTATCAGCAGTATTGGGATAATAATCAGCACAATGACATTACGCCGGGCCAGACAAATCCAAGGCCGGATTATAATCCGAATTATTATCCCGATAATAATCCATACCCGAATTATGGCCAGTATGATCCCGGCTCAGACTGGTGGTTCGATTACAGTACTTTTTACGACGGCGTCGGATAATCAACCGGCTGTAATTCACGAAAAGTCAGTAAGTCTGAATATACGATACAGGGGCGGTCGAGTGACCGTCCCTGATTTTTACTAATTCCCGAACAATAATCTCTGATACCTGATATCAGACACCTGGTACCCGGCACCTGATCCCTGACCACCGATCACCGACCACTATAAAATCTTCGCCTTTACGCAGCGCGCTTTGATGAATTCCGCCACAAAATCGAAATCAGCGTCTTCCGCGTAGACCTGATTCTTATCCAGCATCTGGTCCACATGGATCGTGTTCCGTTTCCTCCGGACGCGGATGACCTCCACATCTTTGAATACAGACGTACTGGAGCTCTTCGCTCCCGCAAGCAATCCCGACCCTATCGTGACGGAGGTTTTCGACATAAGGCCTGCCAGAACCGTGAGCTTATTGAGCTCCCGCGCTTTTTTCAGCTGTTTGGGAGCCTGGATGTGCTTTACATACTCATCCGTCATCTCAAAAAGAACCACATAGCTCCAACCGAACATTGCCGCCACGATCAGGTAGCCGATGATGCTGATCACAAAAAAGACAGACAGCAGGATCCCGAAGATCTTCAGGACCGGCAGAATTTCGGAAACACTATGGATCGTCCCCTCAGCCAGGTCCGCGATCAGCAAAAATCCGATCACGATCACAAAGGAAATTCCCAGCACCTTCCAGACGGTGAACAGGATCGTCGGATTTTTCAGCATATTGAATTTATAAAACCAGCGGTATACCCCGTCCGGGCACAGGTATATGTTTTCCGTGACCTTCTTCCCGTTGATTACCCCGTCCTTTGCGTATGATTCCTTCCGCTTTCCGCTTTCCTTCTCCGCCGCAGCATTTTCCCGCACAATTTCCGTTTCCGGTCGTACGGACCCGCCTCCCGCGTCAGCCGAGACCCGGGTCCCGCATTCCGGACAAAACTTCGCGTCATCCGGCAGCTCTTTCCCGCAATTCTTGCAAAACATCATTCCACCAAACCTTTCGGACCCCATGTACATTCTGCCAAACATTTTTACGAAACACGACTACACGAAACAGAATATTCATGCTTTGATCAGATACAGTAATGAATAATAATTATAAACCATCACTCGTTTCTTTAGATTGCCTGACATTTGCCGTCGATAATACATTTTTCCTGACCATTTTTTATAAATGAACAACACTTTTCCTGACCATCTTTTAGAGTATTGCAGCAGTCAGGAAAAGCAGGCAGAAAAAGTGATATTATTTTTCAACTGTTTATGAAAGTGGACACATATCTGTTCAGAAGGAAGCACAGGGGGACAGTTATCTGCTGCCGCGCAGCCGGCTCAGGTAACTGTCATCATGCTGCGCTGCTGATATTTGAAACGCAGCCGATTTTTATTTATAAGTCGCTGTAAAAATACAAATGTGTTACAATTGGATATATGGCAGTTTTTTTCAGGAATAACGGGAGATCGGTTTATGGCAGTAATTCGATGTAAAATTTGCGGCGGGGATTTGAATATCGCTGACGGGACGACCGTCGCGGTTTGTGAGTATTGCGGCACAAGGCAGACGCTGCCGAAGATCAATGATGAACAGCGGGCGGCCGCCTTCAACCGCGGGGACCATTTCCGCAGGATCAGCGAATTCGACAAGGCGCTGAGCGTCTATGAGAGAATCATCGCGGAAGACGATACCGACGCAGAGGCACACTGGTGTGCGGCACTTTCGCGCTACGGCATCGAATATGTCAAGGATCCCGCCAGCGGAAAATATATCCCGACCTGCCATCGGGCTTCTTTCACGAACTTTCTGGAGGATGTGGACTATCAGGCAGCCGTCGCTAATGCCGATCCTGTTGCCAGAGAACAATATGAGCACGACGGCAGAATTATCGCCGAAGTCCAGCGGAATATCATCGAAACTGTCAACAAAGAAGCTCCCTTCGACGTTTTCATCTGCTACAAGGAAAGCGACGATCGCGGACAGCGTACCCTGGACAGCACCCTGGCACAGGACATCTATTACCGCCTGACTGATCAGGGATACCGTGTCTTTTTCTCCCGCATCACCCTCGAAGACAAAGCCGGACAGCAGTATGAGCCCTATATCTTCGCCGCGCTGCATTCCGCCAAAGTGATGATCGTCATCGGAACCCGTCCCGAATATATGAACGCGGTATGGGTCAAGAACGAATGGAGCCGTTATCTTGCCATCATGAAAAATGACCGCAGCCGGCTGCTGATCCCCTGCTACCGCGACATGGATCCCTACGACATGCCGGAACAGCTTTCCATCCTGCAGAGCTACGACATGAGCCGTATTGGCTTTATCCAGGACCTGATCCGCGGGATTTCCAAAGTGCTGGAAGCCGGAAAACCGAAGGAAAAAGAGACGGTCGTCGTTCAAACCGCTTCCGGAAACACCACCCTCGATGCCCAGATCAAACGCGGAAATATCGCCCTAGAGGACGGGGATTTCCGGGCAGCCGACAGTTATTTTGACCATGCCCTTGACATTGATCCGGAATCCGCCGAAGCCTACTTCGGGAAAGCTCTGGCAGACCAGCAATGTAAGAACTATAAAGAACTGATTATAAAACATCAAAAAACAGATGGAAGAGTCAAAAATCAAAATGTTATCATTCAGCGGAATATTCGAACTGCTGGAGATGCAGCAAGAAATTATCATGTTGGTTATTATCTTGACAGCAAGAAAATCCGCAGTCTTTTTGATACAACAAATTTGAGTTATTCTAGTAATGTACCTTCACTAAAAAAAATTCTTCGTGAAGAAACTAATTATTTTGAGACCGATAAAAATTTTATCAGAGCGCTTCTGTATGCGAAAGGTAATCTCAAAAATCAATTAAATGGAGCAAAATATGGTATTTTGGAAAAATTTCAAAATCTGTTAAAACAAGAGCAAAATGCCGATGAACCTAAGCGAGAAGAAATTTTAAAAATATATGCACGGGAAGAGACAGAATTCAACGAAAAAATATTACAACTTTATGAAGAAGCGATACAACAACGAGAAGCTGATTATCAAGCCGCTTGTCAGAAAGCCAAACAAGTAAAGACTTCCGAAGAATGTAAAAACATTCTTGAAATTTTCGAAAAAATAGGTAATGATTTTAAAGATGTCGCAGAAAGAACAAATGCATTAAAGAGTCAGCAAGTCTTACTTCAGGAAAAAGAACAACGTCTCGAAAATGAAAAGAAAGAGAGAGAAATGAAATGGCATGAACTGGAAATTGAAAGAAATGAACAGTTACAAAAGCGGGAGGAATATAATCGAAAAAAGAAAAAAATTATTAAAATTATTTTATCAGTAATAATATCGATAATAGTACTAATGAGTTGTTTACTCGCGCTTATTATATCAGATGGAAATAACAACCACAAGACATTTGTCATAAAGGAGAAAAATGTTCAAATTTACAATGATTTGATCATTTGATAACAAAAATGGTTAAAATCCGAAATGGCGCTGCAGGCGACCCTGGCATCTGACAACCAGATCCGGACATCCATGCAATCAGCAAAAGGATTTAGAGGGAAAGATCCGGAACGATCAGCAGATGGAAATCCTCCGGAATCTGATAACCAAGGGATTTGACAATATATCTGATTTTAGTATATATAGAGTAGAAAGTTGGAGCTTCTTTCATGGCAGTAATTCGATGTAAAATTTGCGGCGGGGATTTGAATATCGCTGACGGGACGACCGTCGCGGTTTGTGAGTATTGCGGCACCAGACAGACGCTGCCGAAGATCAATGATGAACAATGGGCAGCCGCCTTCAACCGCGGGGACCATTTCCGCAGGATCAGCGAATTCGACAAGGCGCTGAGCGTTTATGAACGCATCATCGCCGAAGATGATACCGACGCCGAAGCACACTGGTGCGCGGCGCTTTCGCGGTACGGCATCGAGTATGTCAAGGATCCCGCCAGCGGAAAATATATCCCGACCTGCCATCGGGCTTCTTTCACAAATTTTCTGGAAGATGTAGACTATCAGGCAGCCGTCGCCAATGCTGACCCTGTCGCGCGGGAACAGTATGAACAGGATGGCAGACTTATCGCCGAAGTCCAGCGGAATATCATCGAAACCGTTAATAAGGAAGCTCCCTTCGATGTTTTCATCTGCTACAAGGAAAGCGATGACCGCGGACAACGTACCCTGGACAGCACCCTGGCACAGGACATCTATTACCGCCTGACCGATCAGGGATACCGCGTCTTTTTCTCCCGCATCACCCTCGAAGACAAAGCCGGGCAGCAGTATGAGCCCTATATCTTCGCCGCGCTGCATTCCGCCAAAGTGATGATCGTCATCGGGACCCGTCCCGAATATATGAACGCGGTGTGGGTCAAGAACGAATGGAGCCGTTATCTTGCCATCATGAAGAATGACCGCAGCCGGCTGCTGATCCCCTGCTATCGCGACATGGATCCCTACGACATGCCGGAACAGCTTTCCATCCTGCAGAGCTACGACATGAGCCGCATCGGTTTTATCCAAGATCTGATCCGCGGAATCTCCAAAGTGCTGGAAGCCGGGAAACCGAAGGAAAAGGAGACGGTCGTCGTTCAAACCGCTTCCGGAAACACCACCCTCGACGCCCAAATCAAACGCGGAAATATCGCCCTGGAGGACGGAGATTTCCAGGCAGCCGACAGTTATTTTGACCATGCCCTTGACATTGATCCGGAATCCGCCGAAGCTTACTTCGGAAAAGCACTGGCAAAGGAACAATGCAGGACAGCCGATCAGTTTATCGAAAAGCACCGCAGCACGGCTAACCGAAAAACGGAAGAAATCAGCGTTCCAAGGAATGTCAGTGAGGCCGTCGGGCGTTCCGTTAAGAATTATGCAGTTCCGAATTATCTTGATGAAAATACGCTGCGAAGACTGTATAAAACATATCCTGTAACATATAAAAGCGAAACCACATGGCTGGAACAAAAGCTTATAACCGAAAGTAATAATTTTACGAATGACAGATGGCTGAGCAAAGCTTTTCGATACGCGAAGGGAAATTTCAAAACAAAGCTTGATAATATCCGGAATACGATCCTTTCAGGGATACAGTCTGATCTGGATCAGGCAAAAGCTGCTGATCAGGCTGAACAGCAGCGGATCATGCAGCAGTATGTTCAGGACTATCAAAGCTCCGAGCAGGAAGCATGGAAACAGTATAATCAGGCGCTGCAGAAACGGGAAGCGGATTATAAGTCAGCCTGTCTTGAAATGTCCCGGGCAGATGATATCAGCAAATGCGAAAAGGTAATATCTGATTTACGTAGAATCGGTCCTGAATATAAGGATATCGCTGCAAGAATCGGATATCTCGAAAAGGCAAAATCACAATTACAGCAGGAAAAACAAAGACAGTTGGAAGAACAACAAAAGCGGGCTGCTGCTGCAAAGAGAAAGAAAAATTTTGCCCTTATTCTTTCAGTCATAACCTTTGCAGCTGTAGCATTTGTGTATATATTTGTAATAAAGCCTGCTTTAGACTATAAAGAAGCTGAAAGATTATTATTGTTAGGAGAATATGACGAGGCATATGCGTTACTAGAAAAAACAGGTAATAGTGATATGGTTGCATCTAGTAAATATGACAGAGCGATTGTCTTTCTTGATACCGGAAATTATGACGAGGCATATGCTTTACTAGAAGAAGCAGGTAAAAGTGATATGGTCGCATCCAATAAGTATGACAGAGCAATGTCCCTGTTGGATTCCGGTGATTATAAGACTGCCTATGACTTACTTAAAGAGATTGGAAGGAATGATGTAATTACATCTAGTAAGTATGATAGAGCGATGATATTGCTGGATTCTAATGATTTCAAGACTGCTTATAAATTGCTTGAAGAGATCGAAAAGAATGATGTGATTGTATCCAATAAGTACGACAGAGCTATGTCCCTGATGGATTCCGGTGATTATAAGACTGCCTATGACTTATTTATAGAGATTGGAAGGAATGATGTAATTACATCCAGTAAGTATGATAGAGCTATAAAAATGATTGAATCCGGTGACTATAAATCAGCTTATAATCTCTTGAAAAATTTAAATTATAAGGATAGCGCGGATTTAACTCTCCAAATAAAAAAAACATTAATGCGAGATGCAAAAATTGGTGATTATATAACGTTTGGGGCTTATGAGCAGGATAATAACATTGCAAACGGAAAAGAAGATATCGAATGGATTGTATTGGCCAAAGATACTGACAAAGTACTCATAATCAGTCGATATGCACTCGATTGCAAGCAATATCATTCGCGTTATGCAATAGTAGACTGGGAAAATTGCTCTTTGCGAAAATGGCTAAATGAAACATTTATTAGTAAGGCTTTCAGCGCTGATGAGCAAAAAATGATTCCAATTACTGTAGTTACTGCAGATAAAAACCCAGAATACAGTACTGATCCAGGAAATGATACTAAAGATAAAGTATTTTTGCTGAGTGTCATCGAAGTAAATAAATACCTTCCATCGGAATCAACACGACGGGCGATTGCGACAAAATATGCCATATCACAAGGAGCTAGTAATCCAGGTGGCTACTGTGTTTGGTGGTTAAGATCACCAGGTTATGATCATACTTATGCTGCAGAGGTATTGAATGGGAAGGGAATAAAAATCTCCTATGATAGCGTCGATTGGAAATACGTTGCAGTTCGTCCTGCTTTATGGATAAGTCTGGATTCCGAAATCTTTTGAGCAGAAATCTATCCATCAGGTGCCACAAGTGCTAATCTTCTCTATAAGGGGAACCTATGTTATTCTGAATAAATAACCATAATTTAGAGAGGATAATTTCGATACAACTGTTTGTTTATCGATAAGAAGATGATCTGCATATAACTATATAACGATGGGCGTTTTACAATAAAAATCAGGAACATAATGAAAATTCTCTTCTCCGAATTCCCGATTCATTCAAAAGTCGTCATTGTCAATGATTATCTGAAACCCTAGCGGGATGAAAACGGGATCCAATAAGTCGGTATTGAACAAGATCTTCTAAATTGAAGGTCTGTTAGCAAAACTCTCGCAAATGCTTATTTACCGTTGATTTCCACTCCTTCGATCAATTTTTGGACTTTCGCGTTATCAAAAATATCCGTAAGATGCTCATCCAAGAATTCCTCAAGCAATCCATTGATGATTCGTAGACAATTCAGATTATGGTCGTCTTTATAACTGATCAGATTAAGTGGTTTGTCAGCATGAATAATATTGCAGCGGAAATAATAAGAAAACTGTGCCAAAAGATACCCATAAACACTGATATCATAAGCCCCAATAGATTGGCTTTTATTGAGACAATTTCTGATATTTTCTGCGAAATCGGCTGGGATATTATTCTTCAATGGATGTGTAATGAAATCCGCTACATCGGTGTGACGCAATATCTTGCTAACCTCCTGCCCTATTGAATTATTATCCTTACTATCAATACCTTCTTTGCCTAATCCATAAGTCTGCATTAGCAAAGCAATCTGGTCTTTTTCAGAACGATTCCCTTTCGCTTTTGGAACAAGAGAGCTAAGGAATCCATACATCCCGTTGAATGCCATCCACAGATTCACAAATCGTTCGGATTCGTACTTTTTGCTCTTGCTGAGGATATATGAGAACAGCGCTGCTGTTCTCATATCGAAACTTGATTTAGGGTTGGATAGGATATAATCGATCACAGTTCCCTGCTTCCAGGTATCGGGAACAGATCTTTGGAATTGTCCGGATATGAGCTGATAAACCGGTGCATGGTGGTCTGCCGAGTAATTAATAGTTTCAGATTTGCTATTCACGGTGATCTTTATTTTTCGGATATTCATGCTGTTTGAAAACAGGACCATTTGCAACAGAAGAACCTTTCGTATCGCATCAGGAAATAAGTAGGAGTTCGAAGAAAGGATATCCTCTGAAGAGAATAAACTGGAGAGGCGCACCCTGATTTCCGCGAAATTTCTACCGACACGAAGCGTCACATTTTTTGTCGCTCCGTAATTGTAAGAGAATTGATAAGATTTTCCACGAACTAAATTGATTTGGATGGAATATCGGTTTTTCATAATACTCCTTTTTTATTTATTATCGAGAAACGTTACCCACATAACCGGACGAACTTTTATATCTTTGTGAGTAACAATACTACCCACCCCTGATTCTTTTGCAAATGAACCATCTATGTAAACGTCAGCGGCAAAAGATGATTTACCATTCGAAGTGTAATCAGTTATGGTTCGAAGCCACCAACTAGCCTTTTCACTAAAATGAGGACTTGCACTTTGTGATTCTGCATATTCAGTTGCAGTAAGAATTTTGATATCATTACCTAAATACCAAGTCAAGTATTCATTTACTTCTTTTGAGCTTAAAATAAAAACTCTATCACGAACCTCATTACCTTGTGAACCAGAATATTGTTTTTGGGTAACTTCAGGCGAAACTTTTGAGAGTTGTATATATTGCTGTTCTTCATTCGTAAAAGCAGACTGAAAAAAGTCATTATTCAGCCATTGCCGAAGACTACATGTTTCCCAAGTCACGATAGCTTCCTTGTTATTAAATTGTTTCGTATCCAAACCATACAAGCTCATTAAAAACAGACTATCTTTTTTCTTTTCCAATACGATCCATTCTATTGCTTCTTTTCCGTTGGAGAAATCATTATCCTGCTCATAATGACCAAATTTGATTCTATCCCCAACTCTTACTTTGGGAGCATTTAAGAGAAAAACAGGTAAGACATCCATCTCAGCAATGATATCACTGGATATTTTATTATTTATACCAGATAAAAAATCGGAGATTTCCTGGGTGCTGAGCCGGGAAAGAACCGAAGCCTGGGCTTTGACAGCCTGTAAATAATGTTTTTCGCTATCTTTATACCCATCAAGACTTGCAAAGAGTCTGATTGACTCTATATAATTTCCATTATTCAGCATTGCCTCTGCTGAATTATAAATTTGATCATTGATTGCTTGCTGACATTCAATAATTTTATCTAATGAGTCTTTATATGATCCAAGCTTTGAAAATGCCTTGATGGCTTGGTCATACTTCCCATTTTCCATCAGTTTATCAGCAGCGACATAATCAAGGTCCATAATGGCAGTTTCGCATTGATTGATTTTTTCAGAGGAATCTTTATAACCTTGTTGTTGTTCGAATATGGAAATTGCTTCTGAATACCGTCCTTCATTCATCAGTCTTAATGCTTCATTATATTGTTTCTGAGGAAGAATAACTGTTTTTAAAATAATAATTCCTAAGAGTACAACAACAATTAAGATTATTGATGTTCTGAATGATTTTTCTTTCTTTTGTGCTTTTTCTTGGTTTCTAATTTTCATTTGCCGTTCTTGCTCCAGTGTATACTGTTCATGAAGTTTGGAATATTCTTTCCAGCACCTTTCAGCAAGTATACGGGAATCTTTATATCTTTCTAGGCTTTGAAAACGAGTATGTAAGGTTATAAATTCAATTTCTGTATTTGCATTATTAAATTCTTGAAGACACTTTTGATATTCAGGTTCTTTCTCTTTCCAAATCTGATTAAGTTCGTTATATAATATAGAATCTGTTTCTGCCATAAATTTTTGGTAAGCAGAAAGCATTTCATTTACTTTTTTCGCATCGCAGTCAGCCGCAACTCGTATTCTGGAATCCATTATTTGATTGATTGAAGCAAGAAATTGAGCAATAATAATCTTGGTGTCTCCTTTGGCATATTGCTGCGCGCGAACAAATAATTTATCCATCTCTATAGCTTGAATCAGTTCCGCACTCTGTTTTTCTCTTGTTTCTGTTTTTGAATCGAAATATCTATCAAAATTTTGATAATATCTTCTTATTTTCTCTTCGGAATAAATCCCAATCTTACCAAAATGATTTACAGCATTTTCAATATATGCAGTATTGGGTGGAAATGCCTCTTTTTTTACAAACGCAGCTTCTTTATATTGATCAGTTAATGAAGAACATAAAGCTTCTGCATTATGTTGGTGATTCGAAGCGAGATATTTTCCCCAATAAGCCTCCGCACACTCTGCATCCTGGTTCAGAACCTGTTCGAAGAAATCATCGGCTTTTTCCCATTCGCCATCTTCCAGAGCCATGTTTCCACGTTTCAAGAGTGCGTTCACGTTGCCTGTATAAACCGGAGCCGCAGCGGCAACAGGTATAGGCGCTGCTGCCGGCTGGGATTGATCCTTTCCGATAACCTTCTGTATTCCGCGGACAAGATCGTTGATGAAACCGATTTTTCCCATGTTTTGAGCCTGAAGATGGGCGAATTCTTCCGGAAGCTCATAGGGATCCATATCCTTATAGCAGGGGATCATGAGCCGGGTTCGGTCCTTTTTCATGATCTTCAGGAAGCGGGACCATTCGTTTTTCACCCAGACCGCATTGAAGTATTCCGGTTTTGTGCCCAGCACCAGCATCACCTTCGCGGTGTTCAGCGCTGAGAAGATCACCGGTTCATATTCCGAACCGAGTTTGTCTTCCAGTGAGATCGCTGCGTAAAATACCTTGAATCCCTCATTCTTCAGCTGGTAGTAAATATCATTGGCGATCACGCTGTCCTGGGTGCGGTTCCCGCTGTCATCGGTCTCTTTGTAGCAGATGAAGACATCATAGGGTGATTCCTTTTGGGCGATAGCAAGGATGCCCTTCTGGATCTCTTCGATCTTCGCCGCTTCGGTCTCATAGATTTCCCGCTGGACAGCGTCGGCATATTTCAGCGCGTTTTTGTAATCTTCATCAGTCGTCACCGCGTCATAGGATGCCCGGTGGCAGGTCGGGATGCGTTTGTAAGTGGCGGGATCTTCGACATATTCGATGCCGTATTTGCAGAGGATAAGTCCCCAATAAGCTTCCGCTTCAGTCTGGTCCGCCTGCAGGATCTTCTCATAAATATCCGCAGCTTTGTCAAATTCGGACTTTATCCGCAGCACATTCGCCCGGTTGAACAGCCCCTGCAGGTTTTCATCCTGATTGGACGGCAGCGTCTGCCGCGTCCCGCAGAATTCACATACACAGGAGGTCGCGCCATCCTGAATTTCCAAATCTCCGCCGCACATTTTGCATCGAAATATCGCCATATTTAGCCACCTGCAACATCTAATAAAATTATTTATCAGTTTATATCAGTTTTTTTGTATGAATCTATAAGAACAAATAAAACTGCTCTATTGCCTTATCGAAATTACTGGACAAATTTTTCCTTCATGATAAATGCCAAGTTTACCCTCCCAATCGTATTTTCCAGAGACGATTTCCCAGTTTTGTATTTGGTATGCTCCACCAAGATTTGAGTCATCATATTTTTTATCTAATACATCCATAAGCATAAAATTACCTTTCATCTTTGATTTTGCAACACCTCTATATTTCCCCACTTCTTCTATCGTCATGAGTCTTATTTCCCCGTTTAACAATTCAGCTTCATTATTTGTAAAGCTACCTGTTTTGAAATCTTTATTTAGCCAAGCTCGAATAGTACTGTTCCTCCACGAAAAGCTTTTGTATTTGTCAGGCCTATTATTCTCATCATATTCTTTTGTTGCGACGATACTGCGGCAAAGCAATAATATTTCTGTTCCATTATTATCTAATACAACCCACTCTAATTTTAGATCAGCCAAATGTCCAAATACTACAATGTCACCTGCTTTGGATTCTTTTATTTGCTTGTTCTCAATGCATGATTTAAGATATTCACTTGTTTCTTTATCAAAATTTGATGTATCAACCCAACTAATTGCAGATGTAAAGTTCATATCATTAAAATACGATTGAACAATATCATTACTGTTTTTATATCCTTTACAGTTTGCAAAATGTTTGAATGCTTCATAATAATTATTCTCCCCCATTAATTGAACTGCCGAATTGTAATGATGTTGCGGAATAATTATTTTTCCCATAAGAATAGCTATAACTAAAACAGTTATGGCAACAATTGTAATCATAGCTATGTTTTTTTTGTTTTTTTGAGCTATTTTCTTCTGTTCTATCTCTTCTTCCTCTTTCAGTTTTCTTATCTCAGATTGACATTTTTTTTGAAGTTCAGAAGAATTCTTATAATTTGCCATACCGGGAGAACTAAGTTCGTTAAGAATAAATTCGTAATGCGATATTTTATTTGCATTCATTGATTTATTAAGCAGACTCTGATAATCATTCTCCCTTTTTGCCGCTGCATCCTGCCACATTTTTTGAACTTTCTGATTTGCTTCCGTAATGAAACGAGCGTAAGAACCTTGAACCATAGCACGTTCAAGCAAATCAAGCAGTCTTGCTTGTTGAATACGTTTATCCATCTCATAGATAATAGAGTTTATCCATGTTGTGATGT
The DNA here is from genome assembly GCA_902786265.1 of uncultured Chloroflexota bacterium. Classification (GTDB taxonomy): domain Bacteria; phylum Chloroflexota; class Anaerolineae; order Anaerolineales; family Anaerolineaceae; genus Flexilinea. Next base: position 17,715 of record CADACE010000031.1, read on the forward strand.
TATCCCTTGAAGCACCTTTGGCATACTGAACAGCTCGTGACAGAAATCTATCAGAATTAAATGACTTAATCAATGCATCCTTTTGTTGTATTCGGTACGAAAGGATAGATGTGTAAGTCCGATCAAAATCATATATTTTCCTAATTTTCTCTTCCCCCAGATACCCTGGAATAGTAAAGTTATTTACAACATATATGATATGATCTTCATTTGCAGGACAAGCTTGTAATTTTTCTGGAAATGCATAATGATAATTCAGAGTCAATAAAATTCCCATGTTTTCTAAAGAGGATTGTTTATTAGAGACAAGAAATTTTCCAATATATGCTTCTGCACATTCAGCATCTTGATTTAAAGCATCCTCAAAGAAGCCATTTGCCTTTTCCCATTCGCCATCTTCCAGAGCCATGTTTCCGCGTTTTATGAGTGCGTTCACGTTGCTCGTATAAACCGGAGCCGCAGCGGCAACAGGTATAGGCGCTGCTGCCGGATGGGGCTGATCTTTTCCGATAACTTTCTTTATGCCGCGGACAAGGTCGTTAATGAAACCGATTTTCCCCATGTTCTGTGCCTGCAGGTGGGCGAATTCTTCGGGAAGCTCATAGGGATCCATATCCTTGTAACAGGGGATCATCAGGCGGGTACGATCTTTCTTCATGATCTTCAGGAAGCGGGACCACTCGTTTTTCACCCAGACCGCATTGAAATATTCCGGCTTTGTTCCCAGCGCCAGCATCACCTTCGCGGTATTCAGCGCCGAGAAGATCACCGGTTCATATTCTGAGCCGAGTTTATCCTCCAATGATATGGCTGCATAAAAGACCTTGAACCCCTCATGCGTCAGCTGGTAGTAAATATCATTGGCAATCACGCTGTCCTGGGTGCGGTTCCCGCTGTCATCGGTCTCTTTGTAGCAGATGAAGACATCATAGGGTGATTCCTTTTGGGCAATAGCAAGGATGCCCTTCTGGATCTCTTCGATCTTCGCCGCCTCGGTTTCATAGATCTCCCGCTGGACAGCGTCGGCATATCTCAGCGCGTTTTTGTAGTCTTCATCAGTCGTCACCGCGTCATAGGACGCCCGGTGGCAGGTCGGGATGCGCTTATAGGTGGCTGGATCTTCGACATATTCGATGCCGTATTTGCAGAGAATCAGCCCCCAGTAAGCTTCCGCTTCGGTCTGGTCCGCCTGCAGGATTTTTTCATATATATCCGCAGCCTTGTCAAATTCGGACTTTATCCGCAGCACATTTGCCCGGTTGAACAGTCCCTGAAGGTTTTCATCCTGATTGGACGGCAGCGTCTGCCGTGTCCCGCAGAATTCACATACACAGGAGGTCGCGCCATCCTGAATTTCCAAATCTCCACCACACATTTTGCATCGAAATATCGCCATATTTACCTACCTGCAACACCTGATAAAACTATTTATCAGTTTATATCAGTTTTTTTGTATTAATCTATCAGAGCATCAATCATTTAAAAACGAAGTAAAATGATATATTAACAATTACGGGATCATATCCGGAGTACTCATGTAATATACATCATCCGGACAAAGATCCTGCCCCTCCGGCCAGACAATAGTGAATCCATCTGTCTGAACACGTTTAAAATAAACCGGGTCAGCAAGTTCACCATACCAGCTTCCTTTGATAAACGGAGTTACATCCAGAAAACGAGTTTCTCCGTTATCAAAATGGATCTTCAGATAATTATCCCGCACGACATCAACCTGTAAAGCGGTCGGTCTCAGCATGATACCTCCTTAATGAAGCGGTTCGATTTTGAAGAAACCATCCCCCGCCTGCAAAAGTGTCCAGTTTGCTTCAAGCTCATCCTGATGAATGACCATCCAGGCTTCAAGCATTTTCCGCTGTTTAGCGGGGAAATTTCCTTCCAATACTTCACCATCCAAAGACATCACAAGTTCATAGTCTCCATAGATTGCATGAATATGCGGTTTGTGATGCTGCCCGCCAAGTTCATTCTGCATGCGAATTATGATCCCGTAAAACATTGATAACAATGGCATGTTCTTTCTCCTTTTGGTTGGTACTAACCCGATTTCAAAGATAAAATCATCTGCTTGGTAATTAGTTCTTCACAAGTCATTTATTCAGCTTGCACAATCGGTTCCGTTCGGTCAGGACCGTGCTGACTTTCCCGCACAGCGCGATGATTTGCGTAATATCCCCGCTGCCGACCGCATTCTGGAGCTCGGAAACAAGATCCTGGAGGTCATTTTCGACCGGTTTCAGTGCTTCACTGCTGACCGGATCACTGTAGCGGAATTCATCAGCCAGCTGCCCTAATGCCTTTTTCGCACCCGGATCCGGGCACTGGTTTGCCAGCGGATAAACAATTGATCGCAGCGTCGTCATGCAGGAAATATCAGCTTTCAGCTTTGCATCCTGACGGATGATCTCATCACGCATGGCATCCGCGCCAATCAGACCGATCGCCGCGGCTGCAAACAGCACTACATAAACAATCACAGGGATCCAAAACGGAATCCTTGCCGAGAAAATCATAAAAATCAGGCTCAGAATCAATTGCGCCGCACCATAACACCAGGCGATCCGGGCAATCGGAAATCCGTAGAATTTGCTTCTGACCGTTGTTTCTTTTCCAAACATGGACAAAAGGACAAAACCCAATACCAGCAGAGCGAAAACTCCCATGCCATAGGAAATCCAGAAGACTGCTGTATGCTCAAACGGTACAGCGAAGGAGATCACCGAAAAAACGGCAAGAACTATCAATAAAATGATACCGATCCGCAATTGGCTTTTCATGACTTAATCCTCCCGTTTCTTTCCGCAATTCGCACAGAACTTTCCCATGTTGTTCTTCTGACCGCAGCTGCAATCCCATCCGGTATTGATCTCCGGACGTTTCGCGCCGCAATTCGGGCAGAATTTTCCGGTGTTGCCTTTCTGACCGCATTCGCAGTCCCAAGTGTCCGGAGATGCTTTCGGCTGCGGTTTCCTTGCGCCGCAGTTCATACAGAAATTCCCCTTGTTGCCTTTCTGACCGCATTCACAGTCCCATCCGTCATTATCAGAAAGGGATACCCCAACCATCTGTCCGAGGTTTTTCGCGGTTTCAGCCGCCGGCTGCAGGGCATCCTTTGTCATTCCGATCACGCTGCCCATCGCGCCAAGGCTGATTCCCAGCCCGGCAAGGTCACCCAGCGCACCCGCACCGGCTCCGCCGCTGATCCCATTCTTCATCGCTTCAAGCCCGACCTGGCGCGAGGTTTCCTGCTGATAGGAATATCCTTTCATTTTCATTTCCAGCGCTTCCGCTTCCGCCTGCATGCGATAGGCATCTGCTTCCGCCTGCGCTTTTGCCCGAAGAGCTTCTGCGTCGCCCTGGGCTCCGATGATTTTCATACGCGCTTCGGTCGTGGCTTCAACTTCTTTCCGCGCAGCAGCCGCTTCCGCTTCCTTCCGGCGGATCTGTTCCTGACGAACCAGCAGGAACTGCTGGGCATATTGTTCTTTCATCCGGCGGAAATTCGGATCATCATCCGGTGTCATGACACGGGTAACAAAGAATTCAGGCATTTCCAGCCCGTAATCAGACAGAAAACCATTCAGCCGGTCACGAAGTTCAGCGGAAAGATCCATCAGATGCTCGTCGATTTCAAGAATACTGATATTGGCCGCTTTGATGGCCTGAGCAAGATAGCTCTTGACCTGAGCCATGATCATTCCGCGGAAATAGCCTTTTCCGTCTCCCATACCGATGAGCTGTTCCTGTTTCAGTACACCTCCCGTCCCGACAAGTTTCGCAAGCAGCTTTCGGGAGTTGATCACACGGATATTGAATTCCCCGCAGGCACCGAGTTCCACATGCATTCCGGAGCTCGGGTCGAACATCCTCACTTTGGAGTCCGTCCCCCATTTGATCCCCATCACCGTAGCAAGGTTGATGTAGTAAACTTCGGAATGGAAGGTCCCTTCGGTGTCGGTCGGCAGCTTGTAGATTTTTTCGAGCATGGGCAGCTGCTGTGTTTCCAATGTATAGCGTCCCGGACCGAAAAGATCCAACGCCTGACCATCCCGGTAAAAGACCGCTTCCTGGCTTTCATGGACGATAAGCTGTGAGCCGTAATTGAAATCCTCAATCGGGTGTTTCCAGACTAACGTGCTGCCATCCCCTTCATATTTAATAATGCTGGCAAGACCGTCTTTGCGGATCTTTTCCTTAGCGATCCGTTCTGCGACATCATTGACATGGTCACAGACCGGGCAGACATAGGAGGAAACCGCTTTGCTGACGGTAAAACGAACCCCGCATTGTTCGCAGGAGATTTCCTCCATCTTTGACTGCTCTGACATCGTGTTGATCGGCTGCCCGCAAACCGGGCAGCGCGCGGCAGAACCTTTGCTCTGGTCAAAAATCACCGTATTGCCGCAGTGCGGACAGACACGAGATGACATTTTATCGGTTTTTACATCAATCGTGTACCCACAGGAACACATGATTTTTCTTTTGGCAAAGAAGCCGGTTGAGGCTTCCGCAAATTTTCCGCATCTCGGACATTCGATCACAAACTTACCCATCTTCAACGTCCCCTTTACTTTTCAATTTCCATATTTTCCAGAGCAAACTCAAGACACATCATCAGAACTTCGTTCCGTGTCCTGTTGGATTCTTTGGCAGCTTTATCAAGATCCGCCAGCAGATCCCTGGGGATCCGCATTGAGGTCACAATGGTTTCCCCGGTGTATTTCTGTTTTTGAATGACCAGCTTTTTGTCACTCACTGTAATGCTCCATTCATCATAGATTTATGCTTATTATTGTAATACGAATGTACTCAATAATCAAGCCCCTTTCGTGATGAAAAATTTTTCCGAAAAAATGGAAAAACGTTATAATAAATCCGGGGAAATGATACAGGCTCATGCCGGTTGGGACAAAGGAGGGGGCTGATGGATACTTATACCGAAAAACTGGAAGCCGGGGCGGCGGAACTTTATGAATATAACGCGGTGACGGAACTGCCGCGGATCATCGCGTCTTTCCGCGGGCATGGCGCCGCGCTCAGCGAATTCCTGAACAGTCACGGTTATCCTGCCGGTCTTGAAGATACGGCTGAAAACAAAGCGGCCTTCCTGAGGGAAAAATTCACGGAAGCCGGGATCGGTGCCGCGAAAGCACGGAACGCGCTCAAATGGCTCACCGAACCCAACGCGTTCGAACGGGAGACCGGGTTCCGTATTGCCTTCGCACTTGGACTTAGCATCGAAGAAACCGATGAATTTTTCCGCACTGTCCTGCTGGACCGCAGCTTTGACTGCCATACCATCGGGGAAGCGATCTGGTATTACTGCATTTTCCACCATAAGGACTATGCCGCGGCCGAAAAATTGGCGGCGGAAGCACCGAAATCCGAAAGAACCGCAGTCCCTTCCGAGGGAGAGGTCCTTTACACAAAAAATATCATTTCTTTTCTGCGTTCCTGCCCATCGGATGAAGCTCTTCTCGAGTATTTCCGCGAAAATCTGCCGCAGTTTGCTTATAACCAGGTCAAAGCGAAGGAATTCATCAGGCAGCTCTGGGAGCAGATCGCAGGGCCGGACGGACTGGCTGAACAGGAGCGGAAATATTTCCTGCAGCAGGAAAAAGGTGAAAATCCCCCTGCGGAAGATTCAACCTGGGGCATTTACCTGCAGATCCTCGGGCTGTCGTTTGACGTTGAGCACATCGAAGGCGACCGGACAATCAGGCCGATCCTGGAAAACCGGACCTTTATGCATGAATTTGCCATGGACAATTACCCGACACGGCAGAGCATTGAAAAACTGCTGCGGGGTGAGACCGCCAAACATGACCTGACCAGAAAAACGCTGATTTTACTCGCTTTCTACCAATTCTGGGTGAACGCGGCTCTCTCGCACGGCGGCATGAAAACCCTCATGGCCGGAGAAAATGACCGGGACCGCTGCCTGGATGGGCTGGACCAATATCTGTTGGATGCGGGGTTTCCCGAAATTTATGCCGGTAATCCGTACGACTGGATATTCCTTTGGGCAGCCGGCAGGGAAGCACCGCTTCTTGCTTTCCGCAGTTACTGGCAGCTTCTGAGTGCCGAACACAGCGAGCTTTCCTCGGATTCATAACAAACCTCATTAATCCCGTCGGAATATCGTCCGCGATTCCAGGAATAAATCATTAATGTATTCCATGCAGTAAAAAAACCGGATGCCGGATCCTGTAAGATAAAATAGAAAAATCAGGATGGGAATCCTGAATAAAGGTCAGATAACTGATCCGGAAGAATACTCAATTGAGATTTGAAGGAATATGGACTACAGAACCGCTCTTACACCCAATACGCAGCTGCGATTCAACACGGGAACGCTTTATACGATCCGCGGTGAAATCGGACGGGGCGGGTCATGCATTGTTTACGACGGATTTTATCTCACAAACGCGGGAGATGAGAAAACGGTCCGCATCAAGGAATTGTATCCCTATGACCTTCATCTGAGAAGGGATACGGATTCCTTTCTCCGCTGCGATAACGGACAGGAACAGCGTTTCGCAAGCACGAAAGAACAGATGTACGCGGATTTCAGGAGCTGCAATACCCTGTTTTACGCGGATGAATCATCCGATGCCATTCTCAACACCATCAACATCTATGAAGCAAACAACACGGTATATGTCGTGTCCGCCTGGTCACATGAAAATGCGCTCCCTAATCTGAAAATCAATAAAATGAAGGATTGCATCTCCATCGTCCGCCAAACCGCGTATGCGGTCCGCTGCATCCATAAAGCGGGATATCTGTACCTGGATATCAAACCGGACAACATATCCGTCGTGAACGCTCTCACCCGGCGGATACAGCTCTTCGATTTTGACAGCCTGATCCCGATTTCCGCAATTCAGGACAACAATACATCCGGAGCTTTCCGGCTGTCCTACACCAAAGGCTTCGCCGCGTTGGAGCTGCGCAAAGGAGAACTGCGGAGACTCGGCCCGCATACGGATGTTTACGGCATCGGAGCGCTGCTGTTTTTCCTGATCTTCGGACGGACGCCTGAGGCACCCGATTGCGGGCGCAATGCCTCCTATGACTTCACCGGCCTCCGCTTCCCGGAGTCCTGTCCTGACCGCTTTTACATACTGCTCACGGATTTTTTCCATAAAACACTTGCATCGTTTTCCGCGGACCGCTTCCGAAGCATGGAGCCCGCTGTACGCGCACTGGAGGAAATCGAAAATCTGGCAGACCCGGCCTACCCTTATCTCATCTCCACACCGTTCAGCGCACCGGCATGGTTCATCGGGCGGGAAAGGGAAAGCCGGATCCTTAATGACTGGTGCCGGGATGAAACAAAGCAGGTCCTGTTTCTCAGCGGTATGGGCGGTATCGGCAAAAGCACCTTTGTCCGCCGTGTTCTTTCTGCGGAGCGTCAGCTTTGGGACAGCATTGTTTTTCTTTACTTTGGCGGCTCTCTGCGTCAAACTTTTCTGAATGACGCGGGACTGCACGTCAACGGTATGGAACGCTTTCCGGAAGAATCTGAAGCGGATTATTTTGAGCGAAAATTGCGGAAGCTCCGCGAGATCATCCGGCGGGACCGCGTTTTGCTGGTGATCGATAACTTCGCGGATGAACACGATCCGGATCTTGATGTATTTCTTGGTCTGGCATGCAAAAAGATTTTCATTACCCGCCATGACCTGGGCTCGCTGAACCTGCCCATTCTGAAGCTTGAGGCACTCCCTGATATGGCTGATTTGCAGCGGCTGTTCATCCACTACCTGGGCCGGGAGACGGTTTCGGAAACTGATGCAGCCGCTATTCAGGCGATCATCCGCCGTCTTTCCTCTCACACACTGGCGATCGAACTTTTTGCGCGGCAGGTTTCCAACAGTTTTCTGACCCTGTCAGAAGCATTGGAAATGCTTGAAAAGCAGGGGATCCTGCATGTCAGCACAGACCGCATTGACTATCAGCGTGATGACAGCATCAGCTATGAGCAGCTGGAATCGATCATAACCCGGCTGTTTGAGACCAACAGCCTTTCCGCCGGGCAGATTTCGATCCTGAAAGCGCTCGCCCTTTTCCCGGCCCCCGGGATCGGCCCAAGAGAACTGATGCGGTTTCTGGATATCGAAAATGCGGAAGCGATCCGGCAGCTTATCCGTTATGGCTGGATCACGCGGGATGCTCAAAACATCTTTCTTCACCCGCTCATCCGGGATGTGGTGCAGGATCTGCCTGTCACCGGAGAGAACCTGCAGGGTGTGCTGAAAACGCTGGAAACGCTTCATGACAATATTGCTTCGGAAAGCCATATTGAGGAACTTCTCATTGATCCGGCAAAAATCTCACCGGAACTGGCGGAAATCCTTTCCAAAATCGATCCGTACACCATCGTTACGGACCAGCGCAAGCTGCTGAAATCAGTGATGACAGCCCGCGGTGTGATCGACAGACTCATGACCGACCCGCTGTGGGGCTCTGAACCTGTACAGAAGCTGCTTCAGAAAATGGTCACGAATCTGCCGAAATATGAGGATGAAGCCATACTCCATTACGGGCAAATTCTGCTCAAGTCACCGGAACATCTTTCTCCCGCGGAAATTATCGAAGTGATCGACAAGGTCCAGTATGTACTGCTTGAATATCACAGATATGATGAAGCCGAATCACTTATGGAACCCGCAAAACGCTGCGCAGTGGATGACCGGACACGGGCTGAATATTACAGCCTGGCGGGAAATATCTGCGATACCCGGGACGCTCCCGGCGATCGGGAAAAGGTGCTGGAATTTCTTAACCTTGGTATCGGATACGCACGCAAAGCTCCTCATTCACCTCGGAAGCATCTGCTCGCACAATTCCTGCTGGGAAAGATGAATGCCATTGCCCGGCGTGGATTCGGCGACCCGGAAGAATTTGACACGCTTTTCAATGAAATGCGGAATATCGTTGAAAACGAATGTCTGCCCTGTTCCGAGATCTGCCACGGTTTTGCCATCACCATGGGTTTTTATTGGGCGGAAGGACAGCAGAACCGGGAAGAAGCGGAAAAATGTATCGAAAATGCCGGACTCGTTGCCAAAAGACTTTTCCAAATCGGATTGGACTACATCGATTTTCAGATCATACCGCCTGCCATCATGTACATCGATCTGCAAGCCTATGATGCCTGTGAAGCGGTTTTGAAGGATGGGATCCGCATTTGTGACGACCATGCCGAGCTTACCGCTTACCTGCGCAAAAAACATGATCTTGAGCGGTATCTGCTGGATGTCTATCTGGAAGGGAATGAACCCGAAAAAGCCCGCGAAATGGTCAAAATCCTCGATGACGAATGCAGACTATATGCTTTTCCGGATACCGTCAGCACCGACATAAGAGACTGGCTGAACAGTCTTCCTGACTGATGCATTTGCATCTTACATAAAAAAAGAGGACGCGTTTGCGTCCTCTGAACTGAATCGTTACGTATGGATTAGTAATTTTCAGCCTTGATCTGGAAATAAGACTTCGGATGGTTGCAGACCGGGCAGACTTCCGGAGCTTTCTTACCGACAACGATATGGCCGCAGTTCGCGCACTGCCAGATCATATCTCCTTCGCGGGAGAAAACGATGCCTTCCTTGACATTGGCAAGGAGCTTGCGATAGCGTTCTTCATGTTCTTTTTCAATCTTGCCGACCATTTCGAAGAGGGCAGCGATGCGCGGGAAACCTTCTTCACGAGCGGTTTTGGCAAAACCATCATACATATCGGTCCATTCGTAGTTTTCACCGTCAGCAGCGGCTTCCAGGTTCGCGATAGTATCGGGAACTTCACCACCATTCAGCAGTTTGAACCAAATTTTCGCGTGTTCTTTTTCATTTCCGGCGGTTTCTTCGAAAATGGCAGCGATCTGGTTGTAGCCTTCCTTCTTGGCTTTGGAAGCAAAATATGTATATTTATTCCGAGCCTGTGACTCACCTGCGAAAGCGGTCTGCAGATTGGCTTCGGTCTTAGTACCTTTAATGTTTTCCATTACATTTCTCCTCCGGGAACGCGGTTTTCTCCCGGTTTCCGGGACCGCTGTTTCCCTAAACCTAATTGTATCAAAACTTTTAAAAGTGTGCAGAAATTCGTTGAATGAATTTATAAAATATAACGTGACAGACAGCAGCGGAAATCCGGACTGCAGGATAAAATTCAGGCGTTTTCTCAGAAATGAAAATCAAAGGAGCCGCTGTTTTTATTGATGTATTTTGGGTAGTAAAGCATGATCACAATATCCGGATCATATTCTTCAATCAGCTCCGGCTTGAGATCTCCGATATATCCGTCCAATATCGTGTACACTTCGCTGAATTGCATAAGTAAATAAGGAACCACGGCTCTGGCATAGGAATCGGAGATCATCATGACTTTTACATCATTCGTACTATTAAGATTTTTGTAATGTCCTGCAAAAGCCGGTCCGCCCATTGCATAATCGTATGCATACCGGGCAGAAATATCCCGATTTTCCAAATATTCAGGCGTAAAGAAATAATCATAAACATTCCCGACTTTTCCGGAGGAATCTTCAATTTTCGTTTCGAAATCCGGAGAAATGAAAACAAAATCATCCATCCCGGCAAAATAGATCCCCACCCGCTGTCCGCGGGACCCCAGCTGCCATTTTTCATGGAAAGTGACATTATAGTTTCCAATATCACTGATGCGCGGATCTATGACACAGCCTGTTTTTTCAGCAATATAATTCTCGAAAAATCGATATGCATAAAACGCGGCTTCTGTTGTCCAGTGATGGTCTGTTTTATAGACCATGCTGTAGGGTTCTATTCCGTCTGCGTTGATGATCTCGCGAAAGTCAACGGTTTCAATACCTGACTTCCGCATCCCGGAAAGCAGCCGGTCGAGATTATCGTTGCTGAAATCTTCCACGCCAACCGGTAATTCCGGATCATATTTGCTGACGGTATACGGCGGAACTGCAAACAGCAAAGAGGTCCCTCTTTTTCCCAGATATTCATTGAAAGAAACTGTCCTGCTTACAAAATTCCCGATGATGTCATCCGGGCACCGTTCCAGTGTTTCTGTCAGATATCCGTTATTGAGTTTTACGACTCCATTCATTTCCTGCTGTCCCAGGAATTTGCGAACCGCCCCGTTCAGGCTGACGAAAGCGAATTTCTGAAAAAATGTGGCAGCTATATCCGTTTCAAATTTATTCCCAAGTTCCGGTACCCATTCATTGTTGATCACCACATCATTGACACGGTAATTCACAAACCCGGCAAAACTCAAAATACCCAGACCAAACACAATTGCCAGGAATAATATTGTGAAAATTACAGCAGATGTTTTTTTCATAAGCGTTTTTCCGGTGATCAGAAATTGAAATAAATAAACGGGTTATGAGCTCCGAGAATCAGAAACGAAACTGCCCACAGAAAAACCAGCCCGTACAGCAAAGGCTCAATGATATCTAATAACGGGGAGGCTTTGGTTTTGCCGATCAATGTTTCCAATTTTTTTAAGATTGGTGCTGCAAAGAGAATACCAAGAAAGATATAAATGCCATATTCCCGCAGATAAAGCTGCATGGAGGCATCCCATGAGAACCGGTGTACATAGATGCCAAGCATCGAAAGGCAGAAGCGCAGCCCGCTTCGAAGGGAAGGCGAATTGAACATGACCCAGCCCCAGTTCACACACAAAAGGGTAATGATCTGCCAGATGATCCGCAGTAACCGGCTTTTCCGTTCAGAAGGTTTGAGCAGATATTTTTCAAAAACCAGCAAAACAAAATAGCCAAGACCCCAAAAGATGAATGTGAAATTGGCTCCGTGCCAGATGCCTGTCAGCAGCCAGACGACAAGCATATTGCGTATGGTTTTAACAGCTGAACCATACGATCCTCCGAGAGGGATATACACATAATCCCGGAACCATTGGCTCAGGGAAATATGCCATCTGCGCCAGAATTCAGTAACAGTTTGGGAAATATAAGGATAATTAAAGTTCTCCGCAAAGGTAAAGCCAAACATTTTCCCCAAACCGATCGCCATATCCGAATAGCCGGAAAAATCATAAAAAATCTGCAGACTAAAGCAGACGGAACCAAGCCAGAGGACCAACGGATTTACCGTGGTGAACTGCATCCCAAACACTTCTTCCGCAACGATGGCGAGATTATTTGCCAGGATCACCTTTTTGGAGAACCCAAGGAAAAAGCGTTTCACACCCTCTCCGAAGAGCAGCACGCTGCTGTGACGGTTTGAGATCTGTTCTTCGATATCATGATAGCGTACGATCGGTCCGGCGACCAGCTGCGGGAAGAAACTGATGTACAGAGCCACATACAACGGGTTTTTCTGTACTTTTACCGTCCCGCGGTAAACATCAATAACATAGGACATGGCCTGAAATGTAAAAAATGATATTCCGATCGGCAGCACAATGTCAAGCGTATGAAATCCGGTACGGAACAGGCTGTTGACGATGGAGATACCGAAGTTCAGGTATTTATAAACGAAAAGTATGCCCACATTGAGGATGACACTGATAATTAATAACAATTTTGCCTGTTTCCGGCAACGGTCGATCAGCAGTGCGATCCCGTAGTTCAGTGCGATGGACAAAGCCATAATAAAGACAAATTTCGGCTCTCCATAGGCATAAAAGCACAAACTTGCGGCAAGAAGTATATAATTCCGGAACTTTCCCTTTACCGGATAATAAATCATCAGGACAAGAGGCAGAAAGTAGAATGTGAAAAGTAAACTGGAAAAAACCATCTTCCCCCAAAAAAGATGCAGTTAAACAGCCGGTTCAGGTTTATTTTACCGTAAATAAGATATTCATAATTGAATTTATGCCATCTGACCATATATGATTTGAAGTATACTTACATGAGTAGAGGAACAATAAACATGAGAAAAACAGATAGCAGCAAAAAGCCGCAGCATTATAAATTTTTCTGCAACCGGGACTGTGAATTTTTTCCCTGCCATCCCGGCGCGGATCCGGAACATTTCAACTGCCTGTTCTGTTACTGTCCGCTGTATGCACTCGGTGAGCGCTGCGGAGGAAATTTTCGATATACAGATAAGGGCATCAAGGACTGCACCAACTGTCTGGTACCGCATATACCGGACAATTATAATCTGATCATCAGTCGTTTTTCGGAAATAGCGGAGCTGGTGAAAAAAACTGATACACGGAATCCTTAAAAAAAGAGCCTCGCAATATCTTCCTGAGAACTGAGGTGATCCATAGTATAATTAAAACATACCGGACAAGACCGGATGAACAGATAAGGAGTCATATGAAAAATAAATTATTTATCGGATTATTACTGATTGCGTTGACTATCGCATTTACAGGCGTGATCAATGCTGATAACGGTTATACATTTACTCTTTCAGAAGGTGCCAATAAAACAGATGATTCGGAATACTGGTACATGAAACTTTCAGCGCCGAAAATCAGCGGTATGGCTGATGAAAACGAACAGGCCGGGCTTAACCAATATTTCCTTGATTATCTGGACTGGGTCGCTGAAGGTTATGAAGAAGATAAAGCTTATTTTCTTGAAAATTATGAAGGCGACGAAATGCCGCGGTTCGGCTACGAATACTCGTATGATACGGTAACCGACAGTGCGGATTTTTTTGCTTTCAAAACCTCACTTTTCTATGCTGCCGGTTCTTCCATGACCGTCAATGAATACTGGACGCTGGATAAGCACAGCGGTAAGCAGGCTGAACTCAGTGATTTTGCCGATGAATGGCGTCTGACAGAAATTCGTAACATGATCATGGACGCAATGAAGCTGGAAAATGAAAACGGTGCCGGTTTCTGGGTCGAGGACGAAGAAAATTTCATTACATCATTCTCATTTGCAGAGGAATATCACCACTGGTATATAAATGAGGCAGGGAACCTGGTTTTCACCTTCGACAAATATGAAATCGCTCCGGGCGCAATGGGCGAATCCTGCTTTGAAATCACCGGTGATAAGGCCGTTCTGGTTAAAGATGGCAAATACTCCTTCGATCTTTATGCCGGAGATAATTTCTCCGTCGAGGAAAAGAACTGGTTCATTAATGTGACTGTTCCGGTTGTCGGCGGGTTGGCAGACAAAGCGGAAGAAGAAGAGATGAATAAACATTTTGCCGAAACAGCTGAAAGTGTCAAAAGTGATTTCGAGAAAGACGTTGAATTCGCCCAAAAGAGCATCGCTGAAGGGAACGATCCTCATTTCGGCTATGAATATAATTATGAAATTATGACCGATTCAGATGATTATTTCGCTTTCAAAACCTCAAAGTTTTTCGTTGCCGCATCTTCTTCTACGTCCAATGAATTCTGGACGCTTGACAAAAACACCGGGAAACTGCTGCAATGGCAGGACGTTGTTCCGGAAAGCGCGGAGAAATCGATCCATAACAAGATCCTTGCGGAAATGATCAAGGTCAACGCCAGCGGACAGGGAATGTACTATACAAACGACAATTCACTGCAGGCAGCCCTGACAAATGTCCCGGGCTATCATCACTGGTATCTGAATGAAGACGGACAGCTGGTCATCGTTTTCGATAAATATGAAGTAGCAGTCGGTGCGATGGGCAATCCTGAATTCGTTATTGATCTGGCTTCATTGTAGGAACTTCAAAACAGAATTCCGGGGTTTCACCTGAATGAGAAATAAAGGGGCGGTTCCCGCGGGCTCAAGCTGAGCCGGAGGGACCGCCCCTTCTGATTGTCCGGTGTCTGTCGGTCACAGACACCGCAATGGATATCTGTATTTGAAAATGGTTACCTGCTGATTTCCATCGCAGCTTCCATGATCACTTCAGAAAGCGTCGGGTGAGCGTGGACATTCAGGGCAATGTCCGCAGCCGTCATGTTATGCGCGGCCGCCAGAGAGAGCTCAGGAAGCAATTCACTGACTTCCGGACCAACCAGGACCGCTCCGATCAACGCGTTTGTTTCCGTGTCACAGAGCAGTTTGACCCAGCCTTCATTTTCACCCAGTCCCAATGCCTTTCCGTTAGCGATAAATCCCGCTTTGGATGTTTTATAAGCAATTCCTGCCACTTTAGCGGATTCTTCCGTATAACCAAAAGAAGCTACCTGTGGATGGGAATAGGTTGCATGCGGCATCAGGTCGTACCGGAGCGGAGCAGGATCTTTTCCTGCAGCCAAATCGCCCGCCAGCCTGCCCATGGCTTCCGCGGTATGGGCCAGCAGCACTTTTCCCGCCGCGTCACCGATCGCATATATATTCGGGACAGAGGTCCGGCACATATCATCGGTTTCGACCCAGCCGCGGGAGGTAAGCGAAACACCGGCTTTTTCCAATTTCAATTCCGGCGCGTTTGAGCGGAATCCCACCACGATCACGACCTGGTCAGCAATCACAGTGCTTTCTTTATCATCCTGTTTGAGATGGACCATGACCCCATCCTCTGTTTTATCAACACCGCAGAGGGCAGTTCCGGTTTTGACTTTGATACCCTGCTTTTTGAATGACCTCTCCAATTCCGCACCGGCTTCCGCGTCTTCATTCGGCAGCAGATGGGACTGCATTTCCACAATTGTCACGGCAGTCCCGTATCCGTTCCAGATAGTGGCAAACTCAACGCCGATCGCGCCGCCGCCGATGATAACGACCTGTTTCGGCAGTGTGGTCTGCAAAATTGCCTGACGGTAATTCAAAATCTTTTCCCCATCCGGAAGCATCCCGGGAATTTCTACCGGTTTTGTTCCGCAGGCAATGATGACCGACTCGGCTGAGATGTCTTTTTCGCTTCCGTCATTCATAATTGCGTGAACGGTATGGGGATCGACAAATTCAGCTTTGCCGAAATATACATCCACGCCGGCATTCTTCAGCAGGAAAGCCACTCCCTGATTGAGACGTTTTGATACCTTGCGGGATCTCTCAACGGCACTTCCGTAATCCAGGCTGAGGTTTTCACAGGAAAACCCAAAGGTTTTGCTGTCTTTCCGCAGTGTCCGCGCGATTTCCGCGTTTTTCAGCAGCGATTTGGATGGAATACACCCGACATTCAGGCAAACCCCGCCCAGGCTTTCTTTTTCAATAACAGCCGTTTTCAGCCCGTTTTCAGCTGTCTGCAGAGCGGCTGTATATCCGCCCGGTCCCGCACCGATCACGATCACATCATAGTCACGCATGTCATTCTCCTTCTGAATTCACAGGGCAAATACTGAGCATTTCCTTCAGGATCTGCCCTGTCAGTTTCGCATCTGCTTTTCCTTTTGATTCCCGCATTACCTGCCCGGTAAACCAGGCAAGCAGTGTTTCTTTTCCTGCCAGATAGGAATTTACTTCCTTTGGATGTCCGTCGATAATATTCCGGCAGATCGACCGAATGGCTTCACTGTCATTCACCATCGCCAGATTCTGTTCCTGTACGATTTCAGCCGGTCTTTTCCCGCTGTCCTGAACCATATCTGCCAGTTGTTTGCCGACAGCCGGACTGACTGTTTTATTCTCAACAAGGGAAATAATATCCGCAAGGTCTTTCGGCTGGATCTTCAGTTTTCCGGCGCTGCAGCCGCTGCCATGGATAATGCGCAGGATCTCATTCATCATCCAGTTTGATACCTTCTTGGGATCCGCTGAACCGGCTTTCAGTGTGTCTTCAAAATATTCGGATGTTTCCCGGTCCGCGGTCAGCAGCTTTGCGTCATAAGACGGCAGGTCATATTCACTCATAAACCGTTTGCGGCGTTCCCACGGCAGCTCCGGCATATCTTTCCGGATCGCTTCGATCCGCGCATCGGAAATCACCACAGGCATCAGGTTCGGTTCCCGGAAAAACCGGTAATCCACATTGTCTTCCTTGGAACGCATTTTCCGCAATTCTTTGGCGTCATTATCCCATTCGATCGTCCATTGTTCCACACTGTGACCGGCTTCAAGCTCTCTGATCTGGCGTTCGATCTCAAAGCTGATCGCTTTTCTTACCGCTTCGATGGAATTGATATTTTTGATCTCACATTTCCTGCCCGGATGGTCTGCCCCTTTCGGTGCGACAGAGACATTGGCATCACAGCGCAGCTGGGCTTTCTCCATGTTGCCTTCCGAAACATCGATCCAACGGATCAGCTGCCTGAGCTGCATCAGGTAAGCCGCTGCTTCATCCGCGGAATGCAGGTCCGGTTTTGTAACCATTTCGACTAACGGGACACCGCTGCGGTTCAGGTCGATCAACCTTACGCCGCCTTCATTCCGTGTTTTCCCCGCGTCTTCCTCCATGTGAAGGTTGTCAATATGCACACGGATACGGTTCCCGTCTTCCATTTCCACATCAAGAAAACCGCCGGTGCCGATTGGCTGGTCATTCTGTGTCACCTGATAACCGTTCGGCATATCCGCATAAAGGTAATTCTTGCGGTCAAAATATGAAACCTTATTGACATTCGCATTTACGGACAGGCACAGACGGACCGCCTTGCGGACCATTTCCGCATTCGGAGAGGGCAGGGCGCCGGGCTGCCCGGTACAAATCGGACAGATATTGCTGTTGGGTGTATCATTCCAGGAGTCCGCCCTGCAGGAACAAAATGCTTTTGTTTTTGTGTTCAGCTGAATGTGCGTCTCCAGCCCGATCGTTGCAAGATATTCCGTCATACAGCCCCCCGGGAATCCTTCATCAGCTGCTCAACGGCATATGCAGCCCGAAGAATTTTATCTTCACAATAATCATATCCCGCTGCCTGGATCCCGATCGGCAGTCCCGATGCTGTAAAACCGGCAGGGAACGAAATTCCCGGCGTTCCCGCAAAATTCATCGGGGACGTGAATTGATCCGCATACCGGATCAGCAGCGGATCGCAGTCTTTTCTGTCAAAGCGGAAAGCGGGAACCGGAGTCGAGGGAGTAAGAAGTACATCCAGCCGATATTCGCCCTTGGGATCAAAGACCCGGTCATAATCACTGCGGATCAAAGCCCGTGCGCGCTGTGCCCGCCGGTAGTATTTTTCATAGAACTCCTTTTGACTCAGGAACAGACCGGAGAGAATTCTCAGTTTTACTTCATGTCCGAAGCCCTCTTCCCGGGATTTCGCGAAAAGATCATACATATCCTGTGCCTGCTGTGAGGATGGTCTCCCGTATTTCAGGCCATCATACCGCTGCAGATTGGAATAAGCCTCAATGCGGGAAATGACAAAATAAGCCGGTACCGAGTATTTTGTATTGGTCATGGGAACATCGGTGATGATCTCAGCTCCTGCTTTTTCCAAAAGTGCGGCAGTTTGTTCCAGCGCCGCGGTTATTTCAGGATCAATGGGAACGTTATCAAAATCACCCTTTTCGTTCATGATCGTCAGTTGTAAAAGATCCGGTGAAATTCCTATCCTCATCCCGCATACACCGCGTTTTAATTCTTCCGCATAGTCCGGGACAGGAACTTTGGCAGTCACATTATCCCTGTGGTCGAAACCGGACAGAGCATTCATTGCCAGTGCCGCGTCTTTGACAGAGCGTGTAATCGGCCCGACCGTATCCATTGAGGAGGCAAAAGCAAGCACACCCCAGCGGGATACCCGTCCATAGGTTGGTTTCAATCCGACAACACCGCAGAATGCGGCAGGTTCGCGGATCGATCCGCCTGTATCCGTCCCGAGGGAAATCGCCCCGGCACCGGAAGCAACAGCAGCGGCAGATCCGCTTGAGGAACCGCCCGTCGTTCGTTCAAAGTCATAAGGATTGCATGGGACCGGCTGCCATGCGGAATTTTCGCCTGTCCCGCCCATGGCGAATTCATCGCAATTGGTCTTTCCGAACAGGATCGCTCCGGCCTTCTCCATGCGTTCAACAGCAGCGGCATTATACGGAGGCAGCCATCCGCTGAGAATTCGGGAACCGCCTGTTGTACGAATATTCCGGGTGCAAAATACATCTTTTGCTGTATAGGGAACTCCCGCAAGCGGTCCGGCCTCTTCCCCGGCTGACAGCTTCCGATCTGTTTCGCAGGCTTTTTCTTTCGCCTCTTTTTCACAAAAGGTCACAAAAGCATGGGTGTTTTTATTCGTTTCGGCCGCGTGCTCCAGAACCGCGGCCAGCAGCTCACTTGCAGATATCTGTCCGGTCCGTACCAAATGAGCCTGCTCCCAGGCAGTGAGATGTACGAACTCTTTATTCATGCGATCCTCTGGTGGGGGACATCGGGTGAAACGATATAATTATCCTGCAGTAAAGGTGCCTGTGCGGTAATCTCGGCAGTGTTTTCAAAAGGGATCCACTCATCTTCTCTCAGTTCGCAGCGAATTTCCTGCGGATATGGATTCCCGTGAATAACAGCGTCGATCCCCTGAGGGAGTGGGATCGCTTCCAGCTGCCGGATGATTTTTAATTGGTCATTCAAATCCGCCAGAAGCTGAGCAGCCTCATCCGCTGATAATTTCAATGCGGCAGTTTGGACCAGTCTGTTAAATATCGGTAATGCAGCCAACTGTTCTTTATCGTCTTTTTCCATACTATACATTGTACCAAATAAGAAAAATTTCTCATCAAAAACGCGGGTTTTTCCTTTATTTATTATCAAAAAATTTTATGGGACAAAATATAAAAAATGGGAAAAAATTATTATTGTTGACATTGTACTTTTTTGATTCAATTTCTTAATTTTGTGATATAAATAACGAATGTGTTAAGCGAATCCGATTTATCAGAAGACTTGCGGGTGGTTCTTTATGCACAGTTTTTCTCACGGGTTTCCAAAGGCATCTCCCTTTTAGGGGAAAAAATCAGGAGAAGGTTAATAATGAGTGAAACATTAAAAGGTACAGTCAAGTGGTTCAATGAAGCCAAAGGATATGGTTTTCTGTCACAGCCGGAAGGTGAAGACATTTTTGTTCATTACACTGCAATTCAGGGAAATGGTTTCCGCACACTGAAAGAAGGTCAGGAAGTTGAATTTACCGTTGATCGCGGGCCCAAAGGTTTGCAGGCAAGCAATGTAACAATTCTTTGATTTTCGGCTGCAGCAGTCGATCAATACATGAATCCAGATGTACAACAAAAAAACGGCTTGTAAAAAGCCGTTTTCATTTTAAATACCATCCGGAATGAAAAAACATGCTGAATTTTACGCGAATTATCTGAGAGCCCTTGATTTTTTTTTGACATCGTGTATACTCATATTATACGAGACAATCAGAGTAATATTCTGGTGTACAGTAAATAAAGGAGTTGCTTTCAGCTCCGTGAAAATCCATATCAAACTTGGAGGTAATAAATGGAAGGATATTGTGTAAAATGTAAGGCAAAGCGTGAGATCCAGAATCCCACTGCTGGTTTCAACAAACGTGGTTCTGCTGTTGTTTTCGGCACTTGCCCGGAATGCGGCACCAAGATCTATCGCATCGGCCGAACTGAACTTCATGAGGGTATGGAACCCCCTGCGAAATAATCATTGATTATTTCAAATCAAATCAAAAGCTGTCTCAAAGGGCAGCTTTTGGATTTTAATAAGCTGTGTTTGACAGCTTTATCTAATCATTATGATAGTTATTAAAGTTATGCGGATCCCGGAGATCATAAAATGGAAAAACTGATAAAGGAAGAATTACAGAAGGCATTATCCGATCTTGCTGTCGGTGAAATCTACTGTTTCGACAGTATAGGCTCCACCAATGATTTCGGCTTTGAACGCTCTTCCGCCGGAGATCCGGATATGACGATCATAACAGCTTTTGAACAGACGAAAGGCCGCGGCAGGATGCAGCGGACATGGGTCACAAAACCCGGAACATCTCTTCCCATGACAGTGATCATCCGTCCGGCATCCGCGGAAATGGCCTTTCTCAACCTGTTTTCCCCGCTGACAGGACTGGCACTTCGGGAAGCGCTGAGAAAAGATTACGGGATCGAAAGCCTCATAAAATGGCCGAATGATGTTTTATTGAACCGGAAAAAGATATCCGGAATATTATGTGAAACGCAATGGGAAGGCGAACGACTCAACGCATTGATCCTCGGTGTTGGCATCAACCTGCTTCACGGTTCCGCGCCGAATATCCCGGATATCACTTACCCGGCATCATCGGTGGAAGATGAAACCGCTATCGCCATTCCCCGTACAGACTGGATCCACAGTTTTCTTTCTCAGCTCATACACCTCCGTCCGTTGCTGGGGAAGCCCGAATTCTTTAGATTATGGGAGGAATGCCTGGCTTATAAAGGTGAAGACGCCCTGCTCGTTCGTCAGGACGGAACCCGTGAACTCTGCCGTGTTCAGGGGATCGCTCCGGATGGCAGTCTGCTCACAACAGACAAAACCGGGCGAACCCGGTCCTGGCTTGCGGGAGAAATTTCCCTCAGACCGGCTGAGAATTAAAAATCAAGAATAAAAGAATAAAGCACTCGATAAACAGCCTGTAGACTTTCTTCAGAAAGCTTATCTGCCGTATCGGAAAGCGTATGCCACCAGAGATAGTCAAAATCGATCAGATCCGCCGCGGGGATACCTTTTTCGATAAAGGGGATATGGTCATCATACATGGCATATTTTTCCTGGTTAATGAACTGTTTGGAATAACCGAGTTTCGCAGCGGTCTCAAATAACCTGTTTGTCAGATCCTGATCGGAATTCTTTTCCCGATAAATATTCAGGTCCGCATCCCCGATCATATCAGCAACGATTACGGCATCAGGCTGCTTTTCCAGTTGGCTGTACTGTTCCGCAAGCAAAGCAGAACCCAGGCACCAATCCGGCCATCCCATAATTTTTCCCTGATCTTCCGCGTCAAAAAAGGCCAGCGTGATTCGTTTGTTTTCCAACTGCGGCAGGGTCTCCGCCAGGCCAAGCAGTACCGCGGCACCGGACGCGCCGTCATTTGCTCCCGGGACAGGCTTCTGCCTGTTGGCTGACGTTTTTTCCTGGTCAGCCAAGATCCGCGAATCGAAATGCGCACCGATGACGATCCATTTTCCTTCGGTATTCTCTCTGCCCCTTTCCGCGATGATGTTCCGCACCGGTTTTCCCTGATAGCGCTCCGCTTCGCTGCTGACAGTCCATCCCGCTTTTTCCAGCTTTGAGACTGTCTGTTCAACAAACGCGGCATGGGCATCGCTGCCGGGTATCCTGGGACCAAGCTCCATCTGCTGCCGGACCAGCGGCATCAGAGCGATCTTCGGATCTTTCGCAGTGCTGCAGGAGACCAAAATAAACACAGCGGACAGTATCAGGGAAAAAAACATGATCCGTTTCATAGAAGCAGCCTTTCTTTATTTTTATTATACGCTTATTACAATTGTAAAATAAAGTTGAATACCGCGAGCCAAATTGATTGGAAAATGAGTCACTATTTTATCCGATATTTGAAGATGCATTTAAGGATAATAGTTGAGATTTTTGTTTACAGGGTATATTGGCGGGAAAGGCAAAAGATTGATTACCAGGAAATATGATTTCCCTCACACATTTATTGAAAATGAATAATAAAAACCGCATTTCTGCGCTGAAATTTATCAAGAGAATCAACAGACTTTTTTGTGGTAAAATCAGAATATCTGGCAGTTTATAGGCATTTTAACCTCTATAATCTGCCAAAACATATAATTTTTCATGCAATTTGGCAGATTATAAGGGGTATTATGAAGATTATTGGAAGAAAACGAGAAATTGATGCTCTTACGATGTGCGTTGATTCCCAAAAACCGGAATTCGTTGTAATTTATGGCAGGAGAAGGGTTGGCAAAACTTACCTGGTGAAAGAATACTTCAATAATCAATTCTCCTTTTATGCAACCGGTCTTTCAGAAGAAAAAACAAATGGTCAGCTAAAGGCTTTCAATAAGAGTTTGATAGAATATGGCTGCAAAGAAAAAAAACAACCTGCGGACTGGTTCGAGGCTTTCTCCAGATTGAAAGAAATTCTCATATCCCCAAATGTTTACCATGAACCGGTCAATAATAAAATCGTCGTGTTTCTTGACGAGTTGCCCTGGATGGATACTGCCCGATCTGATTTCAAAAGCGCTCTGGATTATTTCTGGAACAGTTTCGGATCCTCTATGGAAGATTTGCTGCTGATTGTTTGCGGTTCAGCGACTTCCTGGATTGTAGATAATCTGCTGAAAAACAGAAAAGGATTTCATAACCGACTCACAAAACAAATTCATTTGATGCCCTTTTTCCTGAACGAATGTGAAGCTCTGCTCATTAATAACGGGATGGTCATGACAAGAGGACAGGTTATCGAATGTTATATGACATTTGGCGGAATTCCGTATTATCTGAACCTAATGGACCGTCGCTTGAGCCTGGCTCAGAATATTGATGAAATTTGTTTCAAGGAATATGGTTCCCTCACAAGCGAGTATGACAACCTATTTTATTCCCTCTTCAAAAAGCCGGAAAAACATCTCGCAATAATTGAATCCCTCTCGGAAAATAAAGAAGGTATGACCAGACAGGAACTTTTGAAAGCGCTGAAAATTGAAAGCGGATCTCTAATGACCAAAAACCTGGTTGAACTGGAACAATGCGGATTTATACGAAAATACATGAACTTCTCCAAATCCAAATATGAAGCATATTACCAACTTACAGATCCGTTTGTTTTATTCAGTCTGCGGTTTCTCAAAGAAAAAGAACATGGATCTTGGATGAGTTATATCAACACGCCATCATACAATGCATGGCGTGGAAATGCCTTCGAGATCGTTTGTCTTAATCATATTCCGCAGATAAAAAGAGCTCTGGGGATCTTCGGCGTTGATACCTTTGAATACGCATGGATTAGTAATAATTCAGGTCATGGTGCACAAATCGATCTGCTGATTGACCGAAAAGATGGTGTCATCAATTTGTGCGAGATGAAATTCAGTAATGAGCCCTATGAAATTACATTGAATGAATTCAAAAAACTGCAAAACAGATTAGCTGTGTTTCAACAGGAAACCAAGACAGGAAAAGCGGTTCATATTACTCTTATATCTGCCAATGGAATCAGAAAAAATAAATATTCGGATATTGCTCAAAGCATTATCAATGGAGATGATTTATTTACATAACCGGATACCTTTATCCGGAAGCTTATCAGACAAGGCCTTCTGTTTTGCGTCTGGAGATGATATCACACAAAGAAAAACGGCTTCACGGGAGAGGACAAACACCCCTGTGAAGCCGTTATACTCAGCAACCGTTTTCAGGCTGAGGCACTATGAGAGTGGCTGCGGCGTAGCGGTAGACTTTCCGTTCGGCGGCGGGAAGAGTTCCTCAAATTCCGCCTGGCTGAGGGTTTCAACCTCAAGCAGTTTTTCCGCGACAAGGACGAGCTTATCATCGTATTCCCTCAAAATCTCTTTCGCCTTTTCGTAAGCTTCCTGAACCATGCGCTTCACTTCAACATCAATGGCTTCTGCCACGGATTCGGAGTAATTGCGCTGTTCAGAGATCTCACGGCCGAGGAAGACCATCTCATCCTTCTTACCATAAGCCATCGGGCCCAAATTACTCATACCCAGCTGGGTCACCATGGAGCGTGCCAGCTGACTGCAGCGTTCAATATCATTGGAAGCGCCGGAAGTGATGTCATCAAATTTCAGTTCTTCCGCGGCGCGTCCGCCCATCAGGGAGACCATTTCCGCCAGCAGCTGTTTTCTGGAGCTCAGTACCCGGTCTTCAGACGGCAGATGCATGGTATACCCGCCAGCAGCTCCGCGTCCGATGATCGTGATGCGGTGGATCGGGTCGGATTCCGGCATGACATTCATCACAACGGCATGGCCCGCTTCATGATAGGCGATAATGCGGCGTTCGGAGCGGGAAATCACCCGGCTCTTCTTCTCCGGCCCCATCATGACCTTTTCGATGGCTTCCTCAAATTCAGCGTTGCCGATGGAGTGTTTATTCCGCCGGGCTGCCAGGATCGCCGCTTCATTCACAAGGTTTTCAAGGTCCGCACCGACAAAACCGGTGGTACCCCGGGCGATCTTTGCCAGATCCACATCCGGTTCGACCGGTTTGCCTTTGGTATGAACCCCGAGGATCAGTTCTCGGCCGCGGACATCCGGACGGTCAATAACGACCTGGCGGTCAAAACGTCCCGGGCGCAGCAGAGCCGGATCCAGAATATCCGGGCGGTTGGTAGCCGCGAGCACGATAACGTTGGTATCCGTACCGAAGCCATCCATTTCAACCAGCATCTGGTTCAGGGTCTGTTCCCGTTCATCATGGCTGCCGCCGAGACCGGCACCGCGCTGGCGCCCTACCGCGTCAATTTCATCAATAAAAATGATGCAGGGGCTGTTCTTGCGTGCCTGGTCAAACAGGTCACGGACACGGCTTGCACCCACACCGACGAACATTTCCACGAATTCGGAACCGCTGATGGAGAAGAAGGGAACTCCCGCTTCCCCGGAAACAGCTTTGGCGAGCAGGGTTTTCCCCGTACCCGGAGATCCGACCAGCAAAACGCCTTTCGGGATCCGTGCGCCGAGAGATGTGAACTTCTGCGGTTCTTTCAAAAATTCAACGACTTCCGCCAGCTCAGCTTTTGACTCCTCGATTCCCGCGACATCCGCGAAAGTGACCGTTGGGCGGTCACCCTTCATCATCTTGGCATGCGATTTTCCGAAGCTCATCGCTCCGCCGCCGCCACCCTGCTGTTTGAAGAAAAACAGCATAAAGGCACCGAACAGGATGATCGGGAGGAAGGAAATCAACAGTGACAAAGCAGTAAGCCATGGGGAAGGTTGTTTTACTTCGATCGAAATATTCTTAGACGCAAGATCAGGTGCGTCAACCCCCAAAATGGAAAGCTGTTCCAGGAGCGTCGCGTTTGGTTCGATATAAGTTTTTGAAATGCTTTTTGTATCATTAAACCGTATAATCACCTGATCATCGTCGATCACCAGACTGCTGACACGCCGGGCTTTGATGGATTCTGCCAACTCATTAATGGACATCAGCTCATTGGAAGTCCGTTCACCGGTAAATGCATAAATAATTAAAGATATGATGCCGATAATGAGGAGGAAGTAGACAATAGAAGGTTGTTTATTCTGTTGATTCACGTTATTTTGCCTCCTGTAAAATCACAATCCATTATACCAACGGAAATACAGGATTTCACAATTAAGAGGAAATTCTATTGGAATATTAATAAACGGATATGAAACACAAAGGCACAAAAAACGGTTTCGCGAGACAAGAACTTATCCGGCAAAACCGTTCCCTGTGCAATATTCGCTGAAATTATTGTTTTCTATCCTTCTCAGACACGGGTGACATAGTTCCCGTTCGTGGTATCCACACGAATCGTGTCGCCTTCCTTGACAAAGTTCGGGACCATTACCTTGGCGCCGGTTTCGACAGTGACCTGTTTGGTCACGCCGGTGGCGGTATCGCCGCGGACAGCGGTCTCAGCGCTGGTCACGAGCAGGTCCACGTTGATCGGCAGTTCCACATCGATGATCTCATCGTGGTAGAATGTCAGTTTGACCGGAATGCCTTCCTTGAGGTAAGGAGCGGCATCGACCAAAACCTTGGCGGGAACTGCAGGCTGGTCAAAGGTTTCATTATTCATGAAATAATAAAAATCACCGTCGCTGTAAAGGTAATTTACATTCTGGAATTCGAGGGAGACATCCTGGACACGGTTGCCGGATGTGAATGTCCGTTCGAAGGTTGCTCCGGTGCGAAGGTTGCGGGCTTTGATGCGGATGGAAGCATTGCCGCGGCCGGACTTGTTGTGTTCATAATCCAAAACCTTCAGCAGGTTGCCATCGATCTCAAAAGTTACGCCTTTTCTTAATTCATTAACATCGATCATAATTTACTCTCATTCTGATTGAAAATCTGACAGTTTGCGTCAAAACGGACAAACAGCTTTTTCATTATATCATGATTTTTAGCGGAATTGATCACAGAAGTACCGATTACTGATAAATTTCACGGCGGGGAATCAGCCGGCTGCCGCAATCTTTTCCGCGATTTCTCCCGCGCTTTTCATGTGCAGTGCGCTTTTCATGTCAAAGCGGATCCCGAATTCGCTCTCGATCGCGGCGATCAGAGAGATCTGCGCGAGCGAATCCCAGTCATCAATATCATCTGCTGTCGTCGCTTCACTGATTTCCAGTGTATCGTCATCAAACACATCCCGGAACACGGAATTTAGTCTTTTATAGATTTCGTCTTTTGTCATTTTATTTTCCAAACCCGGATCCGCCGAAAGACTGCGAAAATCTGCTTCGCTGCCCCGGATCCTGAATTATTTTTTCAAACTTTTCTTTCTGATCCGACAGAATTGTTTTATAAGGCATTCAGACATTCGGACCGCCTTACCTTTCCTATTATACACGGGTTCAGACCGAAAAGCCAAACCGGATAATGTGTCGGATGAATCCTTCGATTATACAATAAATTGTAAGATAGATTTATAATACAACACATGCATTGTTCGATCATCACTGTCATAGCTGGGATGATTATACCGGTGGCATTGATTATTATCACTTCAAAGAGGTTCAGATGTTTGGAAAAGCCAAATGTAAAATTCTGAAATCGATCCGGGTAAAAATTGCCGAAGAAAACAACATTCCCTATGAGCCCAAAAAATGTACCTTCGAAAGCGATTGTCCGGGTACATGTCCGCAATGTGAAGCGGAAGTGAGGTATCTCGAAGAACAATTGATGATGAAACACGTTATGGAAGGTGAGATCCATGTAAATGGATTGATCACGAAAAAGGCGCAGGATCAATGGCAGGAAGAACTTGATCCTGCGAAGAAAGAAAAAATCCAGGATACTAAAGTAAAAACTGCAGAAATACCGCTGCTGCGCGGCCTAAAAAAAAGATGGCCGTTTTAAATTTTCAAACATTCGTAATATCATTTTTCGTAAACAAATATGTCTGATACTATACTCTATCCGCTCCTCTCCATATCACGTTTACGTATCGGGCTTGACGGAGTCGGCGTTACGTCACTCATAGCCG
Source organism: uncultured Chloroflexota bacterium (assembly GCA_902786265.1). Classification (GTDB taxonomy): domain Bacteria; phylum Chloroflexota; class Anaerolineae; order Anaerolineales; family Anaerolineaceae; genus Flexilinea. Next base: position 45,693 of record CADACE010000031.1, read on the forward strand.
GAGCCGGCTGTCCGCTGCGCTGCCGCTGGTGTCTGAATAAAAAACTCCTGCAGGAAGCGCCCGCAAAACCCGTGACAGCCGAAAAGCTGATCGATATGGTGAAAATTGACGACCTGTATTTCAGAGCTACCGGTGGAGGCGTTACCTTTGGAGGCGGAGAATCCCTTTTACATGCAAACTTTTTGCTGCGCTTCCGCGAATTGTGCCCGGAAGACTGGAACATCAGCGCGGAAACCAGCCTTGCTGTACCGGAAGAAAATATCCGCACCGCACTGAAAGTCGTTAATGACTTCATTGTTGACTGCAAAGACCTCGATCCCGTGATTTACCGGAACTACACCGGCGGGGATCCGGCATTGATGCGGAGAAACCTGCAGATTTTATTGGATGAGGCCGGTCCGAAGCGGGTCCTCGTGCGTGTCCCGCTCATACCGAAATTCAATAAGCAGTCCAATCAGCAGCACAGTGCCGAACTGCTCAGGCAGATGGGATTTACAAATTTAGACCTTTTTACCTACATCAAACGCTGAGTCACGGAGACAGATTCGCGTGCGCGCCAGGACAGTTCAATGATCCGGTTCATACCGCGGATATGTCACCTGTGCACTCGGAGATACACTGCAGCATGACAGGCAGATGCTTTCAGCCATACCGGAAAGGACTGATTCAATAATATCATTTTTACCGATTAATGCTTTATAATTTGAAAATATCTGAGATCAACAATTCTGGCGGGCATAAATATGGACGGCACAGGAAACGCGGAACTGAACTTTTGCTATAACTGCATGACACATTTGAATTCCGGGGAGAAGGTCTGCCCGGTCTGCGGGCACAATAACACTCTTCTTCAAAACCCGGAAAACACGCTGCCGGAAGGAACCATCCTTGCCGGAAAATACCTTGTGGGGAAAATCCTGGGACAGGGCGGATTCGGCATCACCTATCTGGGATTTGATACCGCGCTGAACATCAAGGTGGCGATCAAAGAATACTTTCCCGCAGGTGTCGGCATCCGCTCTCCGCACTCGATCCGGGTAACAGCTGTTTCTTCAGAGGAAAAAGCAGATGGCTTCCGCAAAGGCTGCGATGAATTTCAGGAAGAAGCGCGGCGGCTCGCAGCCATCGAAAGCCCGAACATCGTCAAAGTGCGGGATTATTTCCGGGAAAATGGTACCGCTTATATCATCATGAACTACCTGGAAGGCGGCACTCTGTCCCAAGAAGTGACGGCATGCGGCGGAAAGATGCCCTGGCGGCGGGTGGTGGACCTGTTCAACCCTTTGATCCTGGAATTGGATAAAATCCATAAAGAACATCTGATCCACCGGGACATTAAACCGGACAACATCAAAGTGGTAAAGGATAAGGAAGGAGCAGAACGTCTGGTGCTGCTGGATTTCGGAGCTGCCCGCAGCTTCATCTCCGCAGAGGTGACGGGAACCTATTCCGCCATGGTAAGCCACGGTTACGCGCCGATAGAACAGTACACGCTGAAGAGCCGTCAGGGACCGTTTACGGATATCTATGCCCTTTGCGCCACAATGTACGCGGTGCTTACCGGCACTTTGCCGGCAGATGCCACAGACCGCATATTGGGTACAGCAGAGATATCGACATTTTCGAAAATGAGCCTTGATGTACCGGAGAGTATTGAAAAGGCAATTTTTCACGGTCTGGAAGTCCGCAGTGATGACCGTCCGCAGAGCATGCGGGAGCTTTATGACGAGCTGAACGGAAAAGGACCTGTGATCAGGCAAAGTTCTGCGGACATCGAAAAAACCGCACAACTGAAGGAAGAAAAGAAAGAAGAAGTCCGAGAACCCGCCGTAGAAACCCCACCGCAGAAAAAGCCAAATTGGCTGCTGCCGGTGCTGCTGGCAATACTGCTGGCGGCGGGATTTTTCCTTTATCGCGGGATCCGGCGGAATCAGCTGAACACAGCGGGGACGCAGACCGCTGAAGGGGAAACCATTACGCGATCCGCACTGGAACTTGCTTTACAGCAGACTGTAGATGGGCAGAACACCCAAATCGCGCAGACAGGGATGACGGAACAGGCTGCAGCAGCGGGGACCCAATCAGCACAGGAAACACAGGAAGCGCTGCACATACAGCAAACAGGCACCGCATGGAACATCACGGCGGCAGCGGAATATCAGCAGACACAAACACAGGAAGCGATCGAAGCGAGCGCCACTCAGGCCGAACAGGCGAACCGGATGGAACAGACTGTTCAGGCGGAAACACAGCGGGCTCTGAATACAGCAGCAGCGGTACAGTCCGCAGGGACCTCCACCGCCTGGTTCACCACGCAGGAAGCACAGCTTCATCAGACCCAGACCCGGGAAGCGGAAGAAATTCAGGAAACAGCGGCACTTTATGCACAGCAGACCGTGAGCGCTGGGCAGACCGCGCAGGCTCTGGAACAGACCCGAACAGCGGCAGCACAACAGACTGCCACAAAGGCGGCTTTAAATGAAATACAGACGCAAACAGCAATAGCGGAGCGTACGGCTGCGGCGGTCCGGACAGAAATGGTCCTGGAACAGACACGGGATGCGCTGCAGCTTACTCAGGCAGCTTTTCATATAGTGGAAACGGAAATGTCCTTCCAGGAAACACAGATGGCAATAGACATGAGGCTGACCGGGGTCGCGGCAACAAAAACGAAAGCAGCGGAACCGACGGAAACACCGACACCGACGGAAACCATGACACCGACGATGACTGCGTCCGCCACAATGACACCCACAGCTTCATCTGTGCCAACAATGACAAATACACCGATTCCGACAGAAACACCTGTACCGGCCAATACAGAACAGGCGGTGAAAGCCGGGGACATCATCACGCTGGGACATTATGAACAGGATAATGACCTGAGCAACGGTCCGGAAGCGATCGAATGGCAGGTGCTGGCAGTGGAAGACGGCAAGGCGCTGGTCATCAGCAACTACAGCCTGGATACAAAACCATACAATGAAGAACAGGAAAATGTGACCTGGGAGACAAGCTCACTGCGGGCATGGCTGAACGGAGAATTCTATAACAGCGTGTTCAGCAGCACAGAAAAAGAGCTGATCCGACAGACCACGGTCAGGAATCCAAACGGAACCGGAGAGACTAAAGACGGAAACAATACCACAGACAGGATCTTCCTGCTGAGCATTGATGAGGCCAATCAATATTTTGGAGATGATGAAGCCAGGAAGTGCTGGCCGACAGCATACGCAAAAAATAACGGAGCAATTGATTCAAAAACCCATGGAGGCACAACGTGGTGGTGGCTCCGGTCTCCCGGCCTCCACGCTTATGACATCGCCGGTGTCAATACCGCAGGGCTCATTTACGATAAAGGCTATAATGCTGACGATAATTATGTCGGAGTGCGTCCTGCTTTCTGGCTGGATCCGGATGCGGCAGCAATTTCTGAAATTCTGCAGCTATCCAATTCATCTACAAGCACACAAAAACCAACCGACAAACCGGATCCTGTATATCTGGTGATCTCGGATACTTCTTTGAGAGATAAGCCGTCAAATTACGGAATTGAGCTGCAAAGCGTTTTACAGGGTACAGAATTAACCTATACAGGTCAAAGCAAGACTTCAGAAAGAAAGACTTGGATCCATATAAGAACAGAAGACGGCAATGAAGGCTGGATCGAAAAGGATGCAGCGGCATTAAAGAAAAATGTTTCTCACTCCATCAAAGTCGGGGAGCTGATCACGCTGGGACATTATGAACAGGATAATGACCTGAGCAACGGTCCGGAAGCGATCGAATGGCAGGTGCTGGCAATGGAAAACGGACGTGCGCTGGTGATCAGCAAATACGGCCTGGATTCGAAACAGTACAATGAAAAGATGATGGGGGTGACCTGGGAGACCTGCACCCTGCGGACATGGCTGAACGGAGATTTCTACAACACCGCGTTCAGCAGTAAAGAAAAGGAACTGATATCCGAGGTAACGGTAAAGAATCCAAATAATTCATTGTATATAACAAAAGGCGGAAATGATACCACAGACCGGCTCTTCCTGCTGAGTATCGATGAGGCAAATACCTACTTCAAAGATGATGAAGCACGGCAATGCCGGCCAACAGCATACGCTATAAAAAACGGTATAAATGTTTCAGATAACTATGGTGCTACGACGTGGTGGTGGCTCCGGTCACCCGGCAGCTATAGTTTTCACGCCGCCGACGTCCGTGCACTTGGCAATGTCTACATGGTCGGCTATGATATCAACAGAAATAACGGTGCCGTGCGTCCTGCTTTCTGGCTGGACCTTGATGCCGGGACAATTTCCGTAATGCCGGAAACACCAATGCCATCTGTTACACCGACTGCAGCACCGAAACCAACGAGCACACCAAAACCTGCAGGGAAAAAGAATCCGGCATATTTGGTGATTTCAGACACTTTGTTGAGGGACAGACCATCAAATACCGGAATTGTTGTGCGCAGTGCATTACAGGGAACACTTTTATTCTATACCGGTGAAAGCAAAAGTGCAGATGGAAAAAACTGGATCCATGTAAGAACAGAAAGCGGAATTGAAGGCTGGATCAATAAATCGACAGTGATAATACATAATAATGATTTGGACTTCCGGAAAGTCGGAGATGTGTTCACAATGGGACATTACGAGCAGGATAATAATTTGAACAACGGTCCGGAAGCAATTGAATGGCAGGTACTGGCAATTGAGGACGGGCATGCCCTGATAATCAGCAAATACGGCCTGGAAGCAAAACAATATAATGATAAATATGCACGCATGACATGGGAAACCGGCACCCTGCGGACATGGCTGAACGGGGAATTCTATAACAGCGCGTTCAGCAATGAGGAGAAAGGACAGATCCGACAGGTCACGATCAAAAATTCTGATAATGCGAAGCATGGAACAAAAGGCGGAAATGTTACCACAGACCGGATCTTCCTGCTGAGCATTGACGAAGCGAAGCAGTATTTCGCAAATAATCAAGCCAGGAAGTGTTGGCCGACAGCATACGCGAAAAAAAATGGGGCAAATGTTTCAGAAAGCTCCGGTGGCTCAGCGTGGTGGTGGCTCAGAACACCCGGCAGCAGTTCTTATAACGCCGCCATAATCAATAACACCGGGAATATCATCGATAGCGGCTACTCCGGCAGCTATAATTCAGTTGTCGTGCGTCCCGCTTTCTGGATGGTTCTGTGATCCGGGATCTTTGAATCTCAGCCCCGCAGGCAAAACGTTAAGTCATCCCGCCATAAGGCGGGATGTTTTATAAAGTCCGGAACAATTGCAGATAATGAAATAATACAGAGGTTCCGGTGGATCATTTCCCACCGGTCACACCGGGTGCGGCGCTGTGGATAAAAGATATCTTCATCACGCCGGAGGATCCCGCTGTAAAAATGTGGCTTCCTGCATGTCTGGCCCTTGTTGAATTACCCGAAGATTTGGCTGAAAACAGACCCATCCGATTCTTCTCTGATGAGCAGTTTGATCATTCTGTTACTGTTATATTCACTGAATCGGAGGAAGAAGCTTTTTTCGCGGAAACCCTGCTGATTTTATCTTCCGTTCAGAAAATCGATCAGAAGAGTTAACTCGGAATTATTCAGAGATGATTATAAAAAACAAAGCGCATATTTTTTTTAGGCGACCGCGGGATTCGAACCCGCACCGGGTCTTCCCGGATCCATGAAGGTGTGTCTGCCAATTCCACCAGGTCACACAATAACTGCTGTCAGCGCTTTTAGGTATCGATCCGGGAGTTGAACCCGGTTATAAGATCCGATCCGACCGGTCCAAAGACACTTTTATGTACGGTGATTATAAAATGAAACACGGAATAAAACAATCCCCAATCAGGAATTTCTGTATGGTTCAGCTTGCGGATCAGTCACTTGTGAGCACCTGTCTTCTGAGCTTTACCAAAAGAGACCCTGTCCATCGACCGGGGTTGAACAGGGTCATGGTATAATTAGCAGAAATCATAATATTACCATGCAGCCTTCAGCGGTATTCACCACAGACTTCCGCGCGGAACCATATATTCAAAAACGAGGTAAAACCAATGTACACACCCAATGAATCACGCTATGATACCATGCCCTATGTAAAATGCGGGAACAGCGGACTGAAGCTCCCGAAGATTTCCCTGGGGCTCTGGCATAACTTCGGCAGCTGTTTTCCCTATGAAAACATGAAGCAGCTCATCTTTACCGCTTTCGATCATGGCATCACCCATTTTGACCTCGCGAATAATTACGGACCGGTTTACGGCAGCGCGGAAACAAATTTCGGACGCATCCTTCAGGATGATCTCGCACTTTACAGGGATGAACTCATCATCACAACCAAAGCGGGCTATGATATGTGGCCCGGTCCTTACGGGAACTGGGGCAGCCGCAAATATCTGCTTGCCAGCCTGGACCAAAGCCTCAGACGCATGGGATTGGAATATGTGGATATTTTCTATCATCACCGCCCGGATCCGGAAACCCCGCTGGAGGAGACCATGGGCGCCCTGGCACAGGCAGTACGCTCCGGGAAAGCGCTGTATGCCGGCCTTTCCAATTATGACGGGGAACGAATGCGCAGAGCATCGGCGATCCTGGAAGATTTGCGGGTGCCTTTTGTCGTGAACCAGAACCGTTACAACATTTTTGACCGCGGAATTGAGGCAAACGGACTCAAGCAGGCAGCCGCGGAATGCCGCAAGGGGATCGTGGCTTTCTGTCCGCTGGCGCAGGGCCTGCTGACAGACCGTTACCTGAACGGCATCCCCGCTGACAGCCGTATCCGCACCGACGGACGTTTTCTGAAGGAAAGCGCTGTAACAGAGGAAAAACTGGCTCAGATCCGGGCATTGAATGAGATCGCCCGCCGCCGCGGACAAAAGCTTGCCCAGATGGCACTGGCCTGGATCCTGCGGGACGGCATCACCACCAGCGTCATCATCGGCGCCTCCAAACCCGCCCAGATCATCGAAAATATCGCTGCTGTCCAAAATACGGCTTTTACTGCTGAAGAGCTCGCGGCAATTGATGCCTGCTCTCTCTGATCCACTGCGCCGCCCGGACAAGATACAAAGCGGCTGTTATTTCACGCCGCTTTCTTTCGGAACAGTTTCATGAACCGGATCGACCGGTCATACTTGTATTTCGCCCGCTGCCGAGCTGTCTGCCGAAGAATCTTTCTGCCCCCGACATCACCTGGTTTTAGTAGTTGTTTATCCGTGTGATGTTACTATGTACATTCCAGGCAATTCATGTTATGTAACCGGGTTGCCGACTCACAGGGTATCGCTGATTCCGCGTCTCTGTGAAGCACTCTGTCCATCCGGCTCTTTTCTGAATTGTCTGGGTTCGTTATTTTGCCCACATATTTGTATTAGTTTTACCTGTCAGGTTCAAGTTAATTAATTCTCATATCAGCCCAAGATTATTCAGACAGCTTATCCAGGCTTGTGCAAATGTGATATGTCCCTGCGCAGTCGGATGGGAACCATCAAGCGTTTCATATCTTTCATCCGAAAGACTGATGTCTGCAAGATAACAACCATTTTTTCGGGTCATGGTTCTGATGACATCATTGTATGACTCAAATGGGCCGCCAATTGAATATTTAGGAAAATCCCAATTTTGGTCTTTTATTTTAGTGCGCATCAGTGTTCCGCAGACAATTGCCGCAGACGGGTAATAGAAGCGTAATTTTTTTGTCAGACAATCGTATCCGTCCTCAAAGAAATCGTCATTTTCATCCCAATTCATATCTAAATGAACAGATGAATACACTTTTTCTACAACTTTGAGAGAAACAGGAACACCATACCCGAAATCATTGAATCCAAGATAAACCAGGATAATGTCCGGCTTATTTTCAACAGTCCTTAAATTCATAATCCGTTCATCACTTGATCCGGAGGGAAACGTTTCCCCGGTAACACGGCTTCCGGAATAAGAATTGTTGACGCAAAGCCAGGCATGGAGGGCCTGATTTACTTTAGCCCACCAGGTATCGTATACACTGGTCAGTCCGTTTGTCTGCTGCATTCCCGTATTGTAAAAAACAGAATAACCAGGCGGATTATATCCTTCATAAGTACTCACTGAATCTCCCAAAATTGACACAAACCTCATCATATCCTCCAGAAAATTACTGAATTTATAATAACATATTTTATTCGGATAAAGGGGAGTCACGCTTAGGTAAAAGAGCAGTTCAGGATACAGAGCACTGCTTATTCCTTTGACCGGCTTTTTCGTTACGTTAAGCGGGGTAAATGAAAAATTTTTTATCTTTCGTAATTATTGTCATTTTGATAGTACATGAAATACCTCCCCAATTATAGTTTCAACTTAGTTGATTTACGCGTAAATAGAATACGGATTGAAAAAGGTATAGAAAAGGATCCAACTCTAAAGAAGTCTCGAGATATCTGCGAGCGTTACATGGAAGTCGGGAAGCCTATGAAAGCAGTAAGGGGTATGACACGGAAAGGCATACAAATACCCTGAACGCAGCAAAAAACGCATCAAATATGGCGGAGTGGCGGATCCGGATCGAAGAATATCAAACAGGGGGAACGTTCCGCTGACGCGAAAGCGTCCCCTTTGCGTTAAATAAAAAAAAAGTGAAGTTGGCAATTTCTTACTCTCCCAGGAGGCCGCCCTCCAAGTACCATCAGCGGACACGCGCTTGACTTCCGGGTTCGGTATGTTTCC
>CADACE010000032.1 GCA_902786265.1 uncultured Chloroflexota bacterium
GGGAGCTGCGCCCTGAAGCATCGAAGGAAGAGCCCTCGTTTAAATCCACACTGGGAGCTTTGACACCATGTCTTCAGGAGCAGCGTCGATACTTTTTTTTGGCGCGGGACACCGGCACCTGATACTGGCCTGCACCGTAAGGAACAGGCTGCGCCTATTGATTCGGTGCAGGAGCTTCGCCTGCTGCGCGACGGTACGCGTTGTATCAGGTGCCGATGTCCCTTTTTCCCGTTTAGTGCATTGCCCGGGTAAGGGTACAGGCCCTTCGGTCCAGTTCCCAAACTGTTCCGCACTCAAGCTTCGCAGGATAAGCGCTTGATTGGATTCACAGCCGGGGTTTTTACACCATATCTTCAGGAACAGCGCCGATACTTTGATTAGGCGCGGTGCACCGGCACCTGATACTGGCCTGCACCGTAAGGAACAGGCTGCGCCTATTGATTCGGTGCAGGAGCTTCGCCTGCTGCGCGACGGTACACATTGTATCAAGGTGCCGATGTGCCTTTTTCCCGTCTTTCCTGTCTATCTTCGACGGTGCTCAGTCCGGTTAAGGGTACAGGCCCTTCGGTCCAGTCCCCAATCGCAGTGTCCACCTCCAACAGCGCACAGCCCTGGGGACTGGACCGAAGGGCCTGTACCCAGAGGGATAAGCGCTTATCCTGCGAACACGGGAGAGCGAAGCTCCCGCTATAAATACAATCGGACAAAGTCCGCACCTTACAGAGCGGGGTCTTTCGCAGTCCCCTCCTTCGTCGGGAAATATCCCCGTCGATTAACCTTACGAAAGGGGTTTGTTGAGTTTGACGAGTTTGGTCATGCCGGCGATGACCTTTTTGAGCCCGACCGATTTGAACTGGATCGTGAGGATCTCATCGTCGCCTTCCATCTTGCTCTCCAGAACGGTTCCCTCGCCCCAGGAATTGTGACGGACCTTATCGAGGGCGTGGAATTCCGTTTCCGCTTTGCTGTTCGCAGCCGTTTGGGATGCAGCCGGCTTTGTTGAGATGGCAGAACCGGTACGCCGAATGGGTTCGTTGGAATGAGTATAGGTTGAAGTACCTGAGGACGCGGCGCTGTAGACTCCGCGGCTCCAGCTCGGGTTGTTCTCCCAGCGGGAAGCCCGCTGCGAAGAAGAGCGGCTCATGCGGGAGGTGCTGCGGTCGCCGAGCGGACGGATCAATTCCTGCGGGATGTCATTCAGGAAGCGGGAGCGGATCATCGCGTCGATTTGGCCGTAAGACATGCGCTGCTCAGCCCGCACCAGGGTCAGCGAATTCTTCGCCCGGGTGATGCCGACATAAAACAGGCGGCGTTCTTCAGCCATTTCTTCCGGGTCATCAAAGGAGCGGGAATGCGGCAGGATACCGTCATCCAGGCCGATAATGAATACGCGGTTGAACTCCAGGCCTTTGACGGCATGAAGCGTCATCAGGGTCGGGCAGTCCGGATTTTCGGAAACGGTATCCTGATCGGAAACCAGTGCCAGGTTCTGCAGAAATTCGGAAATGCCGCGTTCTTCATAATCATAAGCCATTTTCCGAAGTTCCTCCACGTTCTCCCAGCGGTCATCCTCTCCGTCATTGTCCGCTTCCAGCCAGGCCTGGTACCCGGTTTCACGGATAATACGGTCCATCAGGTTGACGATGCTCGGGTCGCTGTTCATCTGTTCCTGCCAGCCGAGCAGTTTCGCGCCGAAATCCGCCAGCGGGAGGGCGCTGCGGCCCATTTCCGGCCAGTAGACGGATTCCGGTCCCAGCCGGCCAAGGTCCAGCAATATCGCTCCGGAGGATTTCTGGCTTTCGTAGGCAGCCAGGTTCAGGTTTTCCAGCGCTTTGCTTCCGATCCCGCGCGTCGGGACATTGATGATGCGGGTCAGGCTGATCTGGTCATGCGGGTTGAAAACGAGACGCAGATAGGCGATCATGTCTTTGACTTCACGGCGTCCGTAAAAGCGCTGCGCTCCGACCAGGCGGTAAGCCATCCCGCGGTGCAGAAACGCTTCTTCAAACATACGGGACTGGGCGTTGGTGCGGTAAAGCACCGCGAAATCGCCGCCCTTCGCGTTGCCGTTTTCGATAAGTTTCTGGATGGTGTCAGCCACAAAGCGGGCTTCATCCCGGTCATCTTCGGCTTCATACAGCCCGATCAGTTCACCGGCGCCGCGGTCGGAGAAAAGCTTCTTGGGGGTGCGGTTCTTGTTGCGGTCGATCACGCCGCCTGCAGCGTCCAGCACATTCTGAACAGAGCGGTAATTCTGTTCCAGCAGGATCTTCTGGCAGTTCGGGTAGTCTTTTTCGAACTGCAGGATGTTGCGGTAATCCGCTCCGCGCCAGCGGTAGATGGACTGGTCTTCATCACCCACGGCAAACAGGTTGCCGTCGGGACCTGCCAGAAGCTTGAGCAGCTGATATTGGACGGTGTTGGTGTCCTGAAATTCATCCACCAGGATGTGATGGAAGCGCCGTCTGTAATTATCCCGGATCTGCGGATTGTCAGTAAGAAGTTTGTGTGTCCACAGCAGCAGGTCGTCGAAATCCAGTGAGTTGCTGGCGAGCAGCTCCCGCTGGTAGCGTTCATAAACACGGAAGAGCGTTTCCTCACGGTAGTTGGAGCGGGGAAAATCTTCCGGGAACTGCAGCTCGTTTTTGGCGTTTGAGATGGCGTTGTGCAGGGCATTCGGGCGGAATGATTTTTCGTCGATGTTCAGGTCTTTGACGATACGTTTGATCAGCGAGAGCTGGTCGTCGCTATCCATGATCACGAAGTTGCTGTCAAAGGGCAGCGCCCCGGCTTCCCGCCGCAGGATGCGTGCGCAGACAGCATGGAAGGTCCCGATCCACATGGAACCCTGGACATTTTCGCCCAAATTCGCCTCAATGCGGTTCACCATTTCTTTGGCGGCTTTGTTGGTGAAGGTGACGGCGAGAATGTTATAGGGACGGATGCCCATCATCCGCATCAGGTAGACAATGCGCTGGGTCAGCACCCGGGTTTTCCCGGAGCCGGGTCCGGCGATGACGAGAATTTGTCCGTTCCCCGCGGTCACGGCCTGTTCCTGTTGTGGGTTTAATCCTTCGGTATTTTCCATGTTCGTCCTTTTCCGTTCGTATGTTTTCAGGAGCGTATCCGGGACGGCCGCGCGCAGCGGAACTGTCCTCAGGCTGCCGGTTTTCCGGGCCCATATTCAGCTTTTTTCCTGATAATGAAGGGACAGCTCCGCAGTGCGTAACCGTCCCTGTCCTGAACTATTCCATTCGTATTTAACAACAGTTCAAATTTTACCTTAAACCAACCGGAAAACGGTAATTGTTTTGTGTAATAGTAACGTCACCTGTTCCGGACGGAGCATTTATTCTGTGCCATGCAGAAACAGTTACAAATAGTTTCTAAAACACGGACCACCTTATTCCGCTCATTACTAAAAACCGCAAAAAATCGGCCGGAAAGCGGACGCAAAAACGGACGCAAAATTTTACGTCCGTTTTTACGTCCGTTATCCGGCCGAAAAATCATCAGATCGGTGTTCCGTTAGCGGGTGAGGCTGTAATTCTTCGCGAATTCCCTTTCCCAGGTCTCTTCGATCTTTCCCCGCCATTCGAGGGCTTTCTCTGTGAGGTCAGCGCAGAGTTCCGGAAGTTCGTCCGACAGGTTTTTCTTTTCACCCGGGTCAACGCTCAGGTCGGAAAGAAATACCGGGGCACGCGGGGATTCCCCTTCCGTAAGCCTGCCGTTCAGGACCAGTTTGTAGTTCCCGTGCCTTACGGCATTCTGGTTTTCCATTTCCCAGAACAGGTATTCATGGGTGCAGTCCTCTCCATTTTGAATCAAACCGAGCAGACTCTTCCCGTCGATGCTGTAATCGTCGGGATTTCCGCCGCAGGCTTCCAATATCGTCGGGAAAATGTCCATCGCGATATGCGGTGTATCGACAGTGCGCGGAGTGATCTTTTTTCCCCATGAAAGGAGGGCCGGCACACGGATCCCGCCTTCAAAGAGGCTGAATTTATGTCCGGAGAAAATGCCGGTCGTACCGCCGTAGTATGGGTCTTCCGTCCCGTCAAGCCAGTTGCGGCTTTCCCGCGAAGGCCCGTTATCGCTCTGGAAATAGATGAGCGTATTGTCGAAGAGTCCGCTGCTTTTGAGTGTATCAATAATTACTCCGACACCGTCATCCACGGCGCTGATCATCGCCGCCATGATCCTCCTGTCCCAGGGCAGATCTGGAAAACGGTCCATATATTTTTGCGGAACATGCATCGGATAATGCGGCGCGTTATAAGACACAAACAAAAAGAAGGGTTCATCCTTGTGCCTGTTGATAAAATCCACGGACTTTTTTGTTATCCGCTCGGTGAGGTATTCCCCGTTCGCGTAGACTTCATCGCCATTTTCCCATAAATCATGCGTCGGGTTTGACCCGCCGTCAGCCATGCCGTAATAAAAGATATGCGAGTAATAATCAAGGCAGCCCGCAAGGAAACCGCTGAACTCATCAAAGCCGTTGGCATTCGGGCGGCATTCCTCCTTGAGTCCCAGATGCCATTTCCCGCAGACCCCGGTCGCGTAGCCTTCCTTTTTCAGGGCGGCAGCGATCGTGGGGACTTTTGGCGTCAGGCCGCTTGCCTTGCGGTGTCCGGCCAGGATCGCCCTCACCCCTGCGTTGCCCGGATATCTGCCTGTCAGCAGCGCGGCCCGGGAAGGAGAACACACCGGTGAGGCGGAATACATGGAAGTAAATCGAATTCCATTCCCCGCGATTGAATCGAGATTCGGCGTTTTCAGGTCCCGGGATCCCATACATCCCAGATCACCGTATCCCTGGTCGTCGGTCAAAATAATAATTACATTCGGTTTTCCCATCTTATACTCCATCCTTTGAAAATCCCTTTTATTATACATAGCATCAGACTTTTTCTGAATATAATTAAGAGGAAGGAATACTGAAATATGCCGCCGATTACCATATTGATCAAACCCGCCTCGTCTGCCTGCAATCTCGCCTGCAGTTATTGCTTTTATAAAGATGTGGCTGCCCATCGGGATCATGCCTTTGAAGGCATGCTTTCCATGAACCTGATGGAGAAGGTGATCGCTTCCGGGATGGAATACGCGGAGCATAGCTGTACATTCGCTTTCCAGGGCGGTGAACCGACTCTGGCGGGACTTGACTTCTATCGGAATGTGCTTGAGCTTCAGCAGCGTTATCAAAAACCGGGCGTGAAAATTCTAAACACGATCCAGACAAACGGAACGCTGATCGATGAACAATGGGCGCAGTTCCTTGCGGAAAACCATTTTCTGGTCGGATTATCCCTGGACGGTCCCGCGGAGATCCATAACCTGAACCGGACGGACCTGCAGCAAAAGGGTTCCTTCAATACTGTTATGAGGGCTGTCCGCCTTTTCCGGAAATATCAGACGGAGTTTAATATTCTCTGCGTCCTGACCCGCCGCAATGCCAGAGCCGTTGAGAAGGTCTTCCGTTTTTATCAGAAAGAAGATTTCCGCTGGCTTCAGTTTATTCCCTGTCTGGATCCCTTTGATATCCCGGGAAAGAACATGGCCTATTCGCTTTCCGAGGATGATTATGCCTTCTTTCTGATAAAGATCTTCGATCTCTGGTTCGCGGAATACAAAAAGGGCAATTATATCAGCATCCGGCATCTGGACAACTGGCTCTCGATCATGCTGGGAAATCCGCCGGAAGCCTGCAGCATGATAGGGCATTGTTCACCTCAATTTGTTGTCGAAGGGGACGGATCTGTTTACCCGTGTGATTTTTTCGTCCTGGATCAATGGAACCTCGGCACTGTCGGCTCCCGGTCATTTGCTGAAATCGTCAGCAGCCAAACGGCAAAAGATTTCATCAGCACATCAATGGTGATCCCGCCTTCCTGCAAAGAGTGCCGCTGGTATCCGCTGTGCCGCAATGGCTGCCGGAGGGAGCGGGACGAAAACGGAAAGAATATTTACTGCAAAGCAGTCAGAGAATTCTTTGATGCCCGCTTCGGACAAATGCAGCAGGCTGTCCAAATGCTGAGATGGAATAATTAGGGAATCGTTATTCAGTGCCCGGGCTTGTCTCTTCATCAGCTGAAGCTGCCAGATTCTGTGCGATCATGCGGTCGATTTTTCCCATCGGCAGGGCTGACAGTTCTTCCCTGGTGAACCAGCCGAGTTCATCCGCGGCAAGGGGTTTGGGTTCTCCTGCTGTATGCTGACAGAAGAAGGCGTGGAGGGTAACTTTGAAATGCGTATAAGCGTGTTTATAGGTCCCGAAAGATTTACCGACCGTCACAGCGATATCCAGTTCCTCCCGGATCTCTCTTTGCAGACACTCTTCCAGGCTTTCCCCGGTTTCCTGTTTTCCTCCGGGAAATTCCCATAATCCGCCGAGAAGACCTTTGGATGGACGTTTTGTCAGCAAAAAGCGTTCTTTGTTCTCGTCCGGTATAATTGCTGCCGTTACGATGTAATGCGGAATGGGTTCGGCTTTGATGATCACCGGACGTTCCGCGGTCGTCCCGTGCTGCCGGGCAAGACAATCAGCCGTCAGCGGGCACAACAGGCACTGCGGATTCTCCGGCAGACAGATCGCGGAGCCCAGATCCATCAGCGCTTCGTTGAAGTCTCCCGGCCGTTCCTTATCCAGATTTTCTTCCGCGAGTTTCCAGAGCAGCTTTTCCGTCTGCGGTGTGCGGACCGGGTCCGGAATGTCATAGTAACGGGCGAGGATGCGGCGGATGTTGCCGTCCAGAGCGGCAGCCGGCAATCCGTAACCGATGGAGGCGATGGCTCCCGCGGTATAGTCACCGATGCCGGGCAGCTTGCGCAGCAGCGCCGGATCAGAGGGGATCCTGCCCTCATATTCCGCCATGATCACCCGGGCGGCTTTGTGGATCGATCGGGCGCGGCTGTAGTAGCCAAGCCCTTCCCACAGTTTCAGGACTTCCTGCTCATCAGCTTCCGCAAGACTCCGTACGTCCGGAAAACGCTCCATCCAGCGTTCATAATAGGGTTTGACCGTTTCCACACGGGTCTGCTGGAGCATGATCTCCGAGATCCAGGTGGAATAAGGACTGCGGGATCGCCGCCACGGCAGATCCCGCTTATTTTGGTCAAACCAGGAAAGAAGGGTTTTCATGTGTTCAGAATTGGAAACCTTCCCGCGCGGGAACCAGTTTCATTTCGAGACCGTCCACATATTCTTCGAGCTGGTCGATGAGCACATGCCAGTCATTTTGGGACATGCGCCGTTCGGCTTCCAGCTCATCCGGGAGAACAGCGGTAACCATCACCTGGGGTTCATCGCCATAAATCGTCGCCCACGCGTCCGTCAGGTCAAAGCCCAGCTGGTTCATGCGGGGAACGAATGTATGGATGAGGAAATCAAAATATTCCTGCTCTTTTCCCTGTGTAATGTCCCAGGTCATGATCAGTTTATGCTGCATCGGTTTCCGCCTTTTCTTCGTCTTCGTTATCGGGTGTTTCGTTGCCGAGCGGATGATCCAGAATGATGAGCTGGGTATCTTCCGGCAGTTTATCGGCAGCGGGCACTTTGAACGTTGTATAGGTCTGATCTACCTGAGAAACGCCCATTTCTTTCAGGAATTTGGAAAGCGGGTCGAGCTCCGGCAGCGTCCGCGCGACAGAATAGTGCATCGGAATCACCAGATTTGGCTGGATCATGCGGATGGTTTCCACAGCCTGGGCCGCGTTCAAACCGGCACCGCCGCCGACAGGGATCAGCAGAACGTTTACGGTCCCGAGATTTTCAACTTCTGTCTGCGTCGGAGGGCGGTTAATGTTGCCCATGTGCGCGACAAACAGGCCGTTGATCTCAATCACAAAAATCGTATTGCGGGGTTCGCCTTTTTTGTTCGTTGCGTGACCGGTGACGAAGATGTTATTGATCTCGTATTCACCGGGACGATTGATAACGAAAGGCTCCGATTTAATGCCCGGAAGAAAACTGTGTCCGGGTTTGTCATTGCTCATAGTCACAATATCCGCTTTGAGTTTGAGCGGTTCATATCCGATTTTTTCATAATCATAAGGATCGCAAACAACGCTTCCAAAATTTCGTTCAGTCATGCGGAAACAAGAGTGTCCGTACCAGGTAATATCCATCAATCCTCCAAAAGATCAGCCGGAGTATGTCTGGCTGATGCTTACCTAATTATACCCGTTGTTTTCCGAACGGGTGGGCAGATTCGATTTGTATATGAAGAAAATCTGACCTCAGCTTTTCGGCAGCTTGTGAGGAAAACAATATATTTGACGGAAAAAGCTTTACAATTCAGTTATGAAAAGATGGCTTTTATGGATTCTGACAGGTCTTGTCTCGGCAGTGCTGATATCCGGATGCGGATTCGGAAGAATATCTTACGCAGGGAAACACCTTGTCTTTGAAACGACCGATACCGAGGGCAATCCTGTCAGCAGCGAGGAGCTTTTCGCGCAGCATGAGATCACAATGCTCAACCTTTGGGCGACCTGGTGCGGTCCCTGCGTGACGGAGCTGCCGTACCTGAACCTTGTCAATGAGGAGCTGGCGAAAATGGATGGCGCGGTTGTCGGGCTGATCAATGACGGAAACGGGAAAGCTGATCTGGAGACAGCGAAGCACCATCTGGAAGAGAGCAGCGCTGCCTATCTGAACATCCTTGCTCCCGCGAATTTCAGGAATCTGATCACGCAGACCGCTTATCCGATGACGGTTTATGTCAACCGGGACGGGATCGTGATCGGTAAAACGCTTATCGGAACGACCGTTCCGCGGGCAATTGTTGATTATTACGTTAGCGCAGCCCGGGAAGCGCTGGAAAACAAATAAAAAAAGAGCACCCGAAAGTGCTCTTCTGCTCCTCGACCTGGATTCGAACCGGGAACCTAACGGTTAACAGCCGCTCGCTCTGCCGTTGAGCTATCGAGGATCAACAGTGATTATTATATTCTTTTCATTTTTCCTGTCAAGCTATTTTCTAAAATTTGTGATTATTGCTTCCGGATTGCTTCCTTGTCTGAAGGATGACTTTTCAAATTCTTCCGGAGAGACAGGAACAAGCTGTTTGTAAAGACACAATGATCATTGTTCCGTGAAAAAACCTGCGGAAAAATCACTGAAGCTTCAATACCTTTTTCAGAAAATCAGAGACTTTCTTCAACAGGATCGCAGCCGCGAACGAAGACAAAATCGCAGCGGAAGCGATCAGAATTTCCGGTTCAGGATAATATTTGTTATAAACATTGAGAAAATAAATATGGATCAGATAAAGCTCAAGCGATATGCTTCCGATATATGATAACAAACCGGTGATGATCTCGGAGAGTTTCAGGTTTATCACAGAAAGTTTTTCACAAAACCAGGAAATCAGAAAACATAATCCCGGTGTGATAAATATAAACGGGAACCACCATAATCCAAATCTGTACAGATAAACATAATCATATGTTCTGTGAAAATACTTCAATAATATCAAACCGAAAATCAGAGCTGTCCCCAGTAATGCCACCATTTTTTTTGAAACTTTCTGGTCCTGGTCGAAATGTAATGCGAGATAAACTCCGATCGCATAAATCGGCAGCCTGGCTGCCATAATAATATAGTCGATGTGTCCGTAAAAAGGAACAGGAAACAACATCAGGACAAATATTATGATCAGAAATTGATATATCTTTTTCACCCGCTGAATGACTTCGATGATGAACGGAGAAAAAAAGTAAATCAGAACAATAAATGGAAAATACCAGTTTATTGCGTATTGAGATATGGCAAAATGCTGTATTCCCAAAAGATTCCCGATCATAAATCGCGGCGGCATTTGTCCAAAGAAATAACAATATCCCGGGATCCATGCCAGCATAAACAGGATATAGGAAGGATAGACCCTCAGCAGGCGTTTTTTCATATATCGGTACAGGTTGTTGGTACGGAAATATGAAAAGGCACAGCCCAGACCGGAAGAAAAGACAAAAATATCCACACCGCCATAACCGAATAAATGAATATTCTTCAGGATGGAAGATGTGAATCTGTAAGGTGCATGGAAAAATACTACCAAAAGCATTGCAAATCCCATCCACACAGATCTGTGTTTAAATATTTGTCTATATGTCATAATATTATTCCGGTATGATCCTAATTTTTACAGGTTATTCTCCTGTTATCAGATAATTATAACTTGTATCGAAGCTGCACGGCTGTTTACCTGTATCAATTCCGGACACGTAAAGCATTCAGCAGCAAATACACCGTCCTCTCATACCTGACAAAAGGCAGCCGGATCCCTTGTCTCCGCCGGGGTTCTGACGGCAGGACTGTATCAGTTGATCCGCCCCCGGCTTTTCCCCGAATCATTTTATAACTTCAGCATTTCAGAGATGAGTTTCGCGAATTCCTCCTGGAACTGTTTCTCTTCCTGTTTCACGAAATCACGATATCCGGCGATTTCATCACTTGTAAGGATCTCAGCGGAAAGGAAACGCAGTGCGGAGCGGGCTTTTTCTGTCTTGATGACGGTCTGCTCATAGACCGGACCGATCAAAAGGGTGCGGGTTGCCTGTTCGGGTGTGAGAAAACCGCTGGTCGTGATGCCCAGCGTGTCATAGATCGTATCATTGGCAATCGGTCCGATAATGACATCATATTCGGCGAGCCGGTCTTCACTGCCGGAACGGTTCGCGAAAATATAGCCGAACCACTCTTCGTTTCTCGTGAATCTTTTGATTTTCAGCCCGGCGGGATCCAGTTCATAGCTGTTCAGCCACACTGATGAACCGCTGCGTTCCTTTGCCCAGCGTTTGGCAAACTCTTTATCATCGGAGAGGTAAAAGCCCTGCCCGAAATCCGCGTTTTTCCGCCCGTGACGGATATCCGGCTCCCGGATCTCCTGATATCCGGTGTGATACAGCAATAATTTATTCATAGCCGCCGATCATCCCTCCGTTTCTGACGCCTTCCTGCTCTGCCGATATCCGGCACCTGACACCCGACACCCGGCGTCTGGCACCTGATACCTGATTTATATCAGATTTTCCCGGTTTTCTTTCAAGTATATGTAAATTATATTTATATGTTATCCCTGAAATCACGCCGCCATTCCCTCGGATTCAGATTCCGCCGCCCTGTTTTTCCGGAAACCCGGAAAACAATGGTATAATATGCGGAGGAAATGCCCTGGTGGCTCAATTGGACAGAGCAAAGCACTCCTAACGCTTAGGTTGTGGGTTCGAGTCCCACCCGGGGTACAGGGTGATCAAATTCACGAATTCGTAAAAAAGATCACACTCCTCGTAATTATGAGGAGTGTGTCTTTTTAAATTTACTCGTAAAAAATTTTCCTATGTGATCAAATTCACGAATTCGCGAAAAAGATCACACCTCATTTCAGAGATTGGTTTTCATTGACTTCATGAACTCCCCTGCCCGGATCAGCATATCGGGATCCATTGCCGTGAACAGCTTCATCATCATATCGTTCATCGAATCTGAATTGGCGTTTGATTCGATTTCAGGATCAGAACGTTTTCCGAATGGATCATCATCAAAATCGAAGGAAGCCAGTATCTTATTTGCATGATCGGAATTCATCCGTGCATACACTTCATCGGTCACAGCGAGGCTTCCGTGCATCGCGTTTTCACTGATCGCTTTCCGCTCTTCGGCAGTCCTGGCTTTGGACATTCCGAGGTGGATATGGCCGTAACGTGCCTTGTGCGGAGACTTATAGCTAACGCCTGCCATTTCACAAATAATTTTCAGATCCCTGCAGAAATCCCGGTACGGATATCGTGCCCGGGCTTTCAGCTCATCTTTATTATCGATCGTCATTGGAACGATGATCCGCGGATCAAAATTTCCGTTCCGGTCCAGACGGGCGAACCAGGAGCTGTCCAATGGACATTGAGAACGAACCAGGTTATCCCATTCTTTGATGATCTTCATCAGTCTGGAGTTCATCAGCAGCGTTGTGATCGCGGCTTTATTGTATTTCGTGCAGACACCGTCTGTCGGCAGCTGACGAACAGTCCGGGAATCAAGATTGACATCCTTGATCGGCAGTGTAAAGAATGCCGCGATTCTCATCCCGGATAAAAGCAAAAAGGCCAGTGCCGCAATAGTCCGGCGAAGACGGATATCATCGGTTTTCAGATCGCAGATCCGCTGTACATCATCGAGTGTGTAATAAAAAATTTCATGTATACCTTCGATGGTCTTTTCCGGTTTGATCATCTTTATCCATTCACCGGTAATTTGCCTGTAATCCTGTTTATGATCTCTCGCCCATTCAAAAAAACGGCGGGTATAGGCACAAATACCTTTCATATATTCCATGGAGTACGGTTCATTTTTACTGTTCCGCTGACTGATCAGGAACTTCGGGAAAGTGACCTCAAATGACTGAGCTTTTGACAACGGTTGTTCCTCTGCCCAGTCCAGGATCAGGCTGTCATATGCCTCATAGACCTTCAATGTGGCACCGGAGCAGGTTTTCTGCGTTTTCAAATAGTTCCTGTATTGGTTCAACAACGTGAAGTTTTTTCTTAAACATGCCATAAATCACTCCTTGTCTTTGATATATCGATTGATTACCGCACCGCAGCAGGGGCACACAGCCTTTCGAAACGGTACACCTGAAGCGGAAATTTCAATAGTAAAATGATCCGGAATAACATGTCCCCGGCAGCGGCAGCATAAGAATTCATTTTCTTTCAATGCGTTTTCAGCCTTTTTCTCCAATTTCTTTTGGTGGAATTCCACAGCCCATTCATAGAGCTGTCTTCCGTTGACATACACCTTTCCTTTGAGATTTGCCTTTGGCTGAACCGGAGCGCCTTTTCGCATGATCAAATATTCACGGATATAACGCTGTGATACACCGAGAATCTCAGAAAGTTCCTGAACGGTGTAGTTCATATCCTTCAGCCGTTTTCCATAAATCAACAAATTGGGATTGACGTCTTCTTTTCGTATGGATTTGCTTTTCATTGTTTTTTGTCCTCAAAATTTAATATACAAAACCATATGTTTTTTGAACCCGGTTTCGAATTGTCAATCCTGTGTTAAAATATCTGAACCTTAAAGAAAAGTCTTTTTGGGAAGCATAGGAGAAGCAGGGTTATGGAGAAACAAACCTATGATTATGACCGCGATATCGCGTTTGGGCTGAGAATGTTTTTTACGGACCAGGGAATATCGAACCATATGGTTTCATCTGCCACAGGAATAACGATGGCTAATCTGAGAAGGATATTAAACGGTGAAACTGAATTATCTCTCCCGACACTGGTTCGTATCGCTGCGGCCAATCGAAAAGAAGGCATTGAGGAATTCCTTTTTGACAGCGACATTCAGAAATGTCTGATGCAAAGTGTGAAGGATCCGGATATCTTTTCCGGGACCGATCTTGCGGTTCTGACCATCCTACTGGCCGATTACTTTTCCAATGGAAATGATCATCAGGCTGAGAGCATACTTAACGGGATCTATTATGCCTTGGCTTTTGAATGCAGCCTGCTGGATCCCAGCGGCCATAATTCATTCCAGGAAAGAAAGGCCTATGACAAAAACCGGAAATCCTATGCCGAGATCATGGAGATGAAAAGCAAAAATCCCGCAGATCAGGCTTTGTATAAATCTTTTTATGATCCTGCCTTCTGGAATTATTCCTTCAGATCCGATTCCGAGTACGAAACAGTTCCTGCGCCATATGAGTTTAGGCGGCTGCTGCGGAAGGGGGAGACCGTGATCTGGCAGGATATTTGGCAAATGCTCGTGACCTATCGGAGGGAAAGCGAGAAAACTGCCGGAACAATGACCAATACGGAAACGATCCGCAGGATGGAAAGGCAGGTGGGATTTTCCTATAAAAATTCCGATGTAATGAGCATTGATGATGAAATGGGCATGAACGGCGTCTTTTACAGTGCCTGCTTCCTGGCGACACGTAACTCGATTCTGATGAAGAATATTGCAGAAATGATCTCCCCGGAAAATCCTCTCGACATCAGAAAGCTTGAACAGGGGATCGGCTCATTCATTTCGATGCTTCGCTTTCTTGAGACCAGGAAACAATGGTGTGAAGGCTGCGAAGAGTTTCTGAACGGGTTTCGGTCAGAGATCTTTTTTTCGCCTTATCATTGGGTTCTGCTGCAGCATTTTGCAGCAGATTTTCCGGAACTGCTGCCGGAAAACCCACTGCTTTTATACCGGGATTATCCCCTGTTTTAAAACAGTCTTGGAAATACTCTAGTTAGAAATACTTATTGATATTTTTACTCGGGACCTTCACTGAACCAGGAGCCGGTTTTAGGGGTAAAAGCAAGGTATTTCCTGTTTTTCCTGATCCTAGACTGTTTTTCTTCGTTTCCCTTTTTGTATTTTGTTTTTAGGGTGATTTTTAAATCCCAGAAAATCATTTGCCTGATGGAGAAGATAGCTGCTGTGTTTTTCTTCCCGGATAAGCGCCGGATCGTTTCTGCGGATCAGCTCCATTTTTATATAGCAGCCGGGCATATAGCTGCTTTGCCGGATCTCCGGCTCATCGATCAGATCATAATCCGGAAAGAAGATGGCAGCATATTCCCGCGGACATTTGATGATGGCATCCAACTCCTCGGCATCGGGTAAATACCGCACATCCAGCGTTTTGGTTTCTATGTCGGGATTTCTGAGATTCCTGGATCGGGTATAGTGATGCTCTCCTGCCGGCATCGTGGCGAAGGCTTTGCTGATATATCCGGCTGCATTGCGGGGTTCAATCATATTTTGGACATTGACATTCCCGTATATCCAGTTCGTTATAATCGCTGTATGATCCACGCCGGAGATAATGATATGAATGTGGCAGCGCACGGATTCACCGTCGATATTCTGCGTTTCGATGACGCCGAGATATTTGATCTCCCCGCTGGATGCTTTCCGCAGCTTTTTGAGGATGTATTTCAGTTTTTCCAGCGCTTTTGTTTTATCCTCCGGTTCCTGCACAAATGTCAGCGTCGCAAACAGATCTTTCCCCGAAAAGTTTGTCAGGAGCAGCAGCCTGAATTGTTCGCTGCGGTTCCGGTCATTCAGCTTTTTCTGAACATCCCGTGACGGCTTTTTCCTCGCTTTCCGCGGCTGGGTATAATCAATGCGGGCAGGATACGCTTTCACGATCTGTATATTACCGGCACGGATCGTTTTGACACGCCACCGGATCAGGTTTCCATGATCGATTTTTGGACGGTCATCAGTCACAAGCGATGAATAGATTTCATGCAGACGAATATCGGCCATGGTACCTGTTCCCTTTACCTAATACTTATATGCCGAGCTTTTTAAGAACAGGCCACCCGCTTTAAAAAAATGAACACGATCTTTAATAATCATGTTCGAGAGTATATAAAAGTACGTTTCAGGAGAATGAAGTAGAAATCAGATTTTTCTAAAGGTTTGGCGATCCTCATCTCACTGGAATCGCGATCTCCTCTCTGCAGGTAGACCGGTTCACTTACCTCCGGTTCACTGGTGTCATGAGGCCTAAAATAATTTGATTACAAAAAGAGTTCTGCTCTGATTTGATCTTGGTTAGCGTCACTAAGTAATGTATTTTTTATTTCTCTAAATATCCTTGCCATATGAGGGTAATCTATTTCACATTCTTTTGCTTTCTTTTCATATTTTTCTGCTTGTTGACGCAAATTTTCTCCATCGCTAATGGTTCTGCAACCTTGAGTAATAATTATTGCTAATGAAATCGCATGATCCACCTCATAATTGTTTATTTCTTCTAACGTTTGAAGAATGAAAAGATGAGGCATTTGATTATGAGAAGATATTATTTCTTTTCCTAGAACATTCCCAATTAAATAGTTTTCTTTATTTTGAATAAGATGCTCAAAGAAATTTTTAAAATTCTTATAATTATCATAAGCACATGCAGGTAATCTATATTGCGATCTAAAAGGATATTTTTTACTTTTTTCAATCATCTTTGAATTTCGAAAATAATTAGGAGAATAGAAGAATAATTTTTTTATTCCTTCAGTAAGCCTTTTGAGTAGATCAAGATTATATAATTGAAGACATAATAATCCCCATTCATCAGAATAATACAGAGAATCGATTTGTTCCACTATTTCTTGAAGAAGATAGTTGTCTAACCTCCGATTAAATTCACTAATATTATGGTCTCGGCATATCGCATTAAGAATTTCAAATGTTATAGTAATACAATTACTTGAGTTGGCATTTACTATTTCATAGCAATAGCGCAACAATCCTTGGGGACAGACTTCTAATCTTGTTCTATATTCTTTTTCATTAATAGGATTACTATCTTTATTTTGCCAATATGCTTTGATCTCCTCTTCTCCTGATAACCAATTATCAATATTAGATCTTCTCATATGAGGGAGTATTTCCATCTTGTCTTTTGAATCCAGTAATACAAAGAACTCATATGCTGCTTTTTGAGGCAAAGTATCATAAGCTCCACAAAAAATTTCGATTTTCTTTTGAAATAATAAATTCTGACAAAGAGAAATAACTATATCAGAGCTAAAAGTTTTTCCGAGAAGATCACCCCAATAATAAATGTCCTCTAAATTGCTGTATAGTCGTTGTATTGCATCAATACCATTCGTAGAAAAGAGAGTTTTTAATTCTTTTTGTCTCTGCGTAAAAATGGTTTCCATTTCATCAAGCCTGTATTCAATATCAGTGAGTTCATCAAATGGAATAAAAAACTGGTCACGAAACATCCAACTTATACAATCAACAGGATCTTTGGGGCTAGTTTTATTAATCAATACGCTAAGAGTTTTATAAAAAGAATCCTTTCTTTCCGGGAAGTCCCTTACGAGATTACAAACTTCCATTCGTACTTCATAATTCAATAATATAAGTTCTTTAGGTTCGTATATTTCAGAAGAAAAATCGTTGACAAATCTCGCAAATAAAATCGGTGAAAAATAATAATATTGATTAATTATTTTTTTAACTATTTCGGCACAATGCATTTTTGAGGTTTTGTCAAATACTATTTCAGAAAGATCATCAATAGCATTTCTTAGTGCTCCCCCAAATTCTTTTTCCGAAATCTTTTTGCCATATATGCTCCGATATCTAATCCCATGAATATTTGTATTTTTAGATATTAATTCCAAAGCTAATATAATTCCATCATGTTCAGATTCATGAATAAACTTTTTTACGAGTAAAACCTTTTGTGATAAATCAAGGATACTGTAATTGTCCCATAAACATAAAATGGTCAAAAGAGAATCCCTGGGGGAGTTATGAGGAGCGTATTCTTTTTTTATTATTGAAAGAGCAAACAAGGTTCTGCATGAATCAATTGCACTTTCTTGATATTTAGATAATTCCTCTAAAGCTGAAAGGAAGTATGAACATTTGTAAGAGTTGCCATCAGAATTAAATATTTGCGATATAAATCCCTCTTTGTTTTTCAGATCATTTGCAATATAGTTCATTACCGTTTCAGGTGATGCTTCAGCCAAATAAATTAGGTTAGGTCCTAAAACATAAAACGTATTAGAGTAAGGAAGAAATTCTAATATTCTTGAAACAATATCTGGGATTTTGCGATTAGAAGGATCTGTATAGGAAAAAAAGGACAAGCTTTGTAACATGTTTGAAAAAAGATTATGAAAATACGAACTATCTTTACTGTATCCCTTCCAAGATTCATTTGAACGAACAGAATCAAGTAAATCAAAAACTGTTGACACCAATAAATTAAAAGATTTACTTTCAATCGAGGGGTTTAATACTTCCCATACCTCTTCATAATTAGTTATTACATAATAATTCCCTGTTTTTTTTATTGGTGAATCTTCCATACGAAGAAATTCATTGTATTTTTTTTCAATTTCTTCATATGAAGCATCCGATAAAGACTCAACAATAACTCTGTCGTGATCATAAGAAAATGATCTCAGAAATAATAAAGGAAAAAGATATTCTAAATCAGTAGAATTTGTCCATCCGGGTTTGGGCATGTTTATCTGGCCTGGAAGTTGCCGAATTAGAGCAAAGATATTTCCATGCGAAAAGAAATAAGATTCATTAGCTTCCGAAACTGATAAGCCCATCTCAATTAAATTTGACTCGATTTGTGATTTGGTTTTTACTGGAAGTTGTACATCAGGCCGTATGCTTGTATCACATTTACCAAAACAAAGAATAATAGAATTGTCGTCCAGATGGATATCATCTTCATATCTAAAATTTAAGAATAAGAGCTTGTTCTTTACCAATTCAGATATTTTATGATATGTCACTTTATCGTTTATAACGATACAATTCTCAGCGAAGTCTTTATCTTGTAAAAGAGAAGACAGGACAAAACCTTGAGCTTCAAGTGTGGTTTCTGCTCGAACTCGAATTACTGTATTGTTCTTACAACATTCGAGAAACTGAGCGACCTGCATTTGACATTGAGCGATAAAGAAATTACTTGTCATCTTTGGATTAGTTTTGTTAGAAAAACTATTCCAAGCACCTGAAACTGTTGAAAACGATATATTGTATAGTGAATATTGTTCGATAAACCAGGCCAAAACTGATGGTTCGCTATTAATCCAATCTACTAATATCGAGGCATCATAAACCCTAACCTGCCTCCACTTTTTCTGACTATTTTTTTCCGCTTCCCATTCTGTTATCGAAACCCTGTGTGCCCATATATAAGGTGTAACAAGGTAAAAAGTTGCCTCATCAGTTTTTATTCCAAGAGGACTGTCAGTTCTTTTTTGGTAATCAGAATTAATCTTATTAAGGCCATTACCCGTAGTCCCGAATTCCCAAACACTTTTTCCAGAGTTCACATATTCTGTTTGGAAACCCACCTCGATAACGCCATCATATCCAGGTGCCCATATATCATCTTTATCAGGAATCCTAATTGAGGATATTTGATCACAACCCGAAATAATCAGTCTCTTAATTAATTCTGGAAGAATAGATTCTGATTTTTTCTTATTGTTAGCTATTAAATCTTCGAATTTCCTGGGATTAATGACGTACATAGAATTTTTCCATTTACCGAAACTCATTCTCTATATTATAAATACACATTTTTTTCGACTGAAAACATCAAAGTTTTTTTAGGAATGACATTCGCTCGGAAATTAAATTGATAAAGGTGATTTTCTTATTCGCAGGCAACAGTGATTTTTCAGCGAGGGTGAGTAGCGATTTTTCTTGATTGATACACTGTCCGATCAATGCATCCGCGACCTTTTCGCTTATCCCAATACTCAGAGCAAATTTGATAAAATCGTTCCTTCGTATACGGCGGTTTTTCCCGCACATCGTCAATGCAAACTCATCATTATCTTCCGGCAGGACCACATTCACCGGAAGAAAATCATAGGTTGGTGATAACACGTATTTCTGACTTCCTGGATCAATTTCGATCAGCGAAAGATTCTTCAGATGAAGATCTGAATTCCCAATCACAAAAGAGAGTAAAAGCCGATAATAAAAATCCGTCAGATCAATCCCGGGGCGATCTGAAAATCGCTGAATGATTTTGGCGCAGCGCTCATAGGAACCACGGTATTTATCCTGGGCAAGGCGGCCATCCAATTGACAGAAATCCTCCATGGCAAGCATTGACGGGTTTTTATTTCCGATACGGTCGATCCGCCTGGTAATATACGCGAGATTATTCGTCTGTCCATTGAGCCGGATCAAAGCATAAGGAACCGTTTTGATACCCACCGCTTCCGCCATTTGCATTGCCAGGTATTCACATTCCGGAAGATTTTCATATTCCACGGTCGGGGGTTTCAAAATAAATCCGGTCGGATAATTCACCAAAGTCAGACGTGGATTTACTCCGGCAGTGAGATGCAGAGAGATTTTCTTTTGAACACCCGGAACCGTAAGCCCCTGATTCACACTCTCCTTAGCAAGTTCAAGCAGCTTATCTTCGGTGATATCGATCTCCGGCAGCTTACGCGTTCCAAAGAACCGCCTGACACAGGTTCGATGCCATCCGGTACTGAGTTCTTCTTCAGAAGCAGATGCATCGATCGGTTTGGAGCAGCACAGGCAATTCATAGGATCTCTCCCCGAATACTGACATTGCCGATGCAGTCCCGGCATGCTGCAAGAAGCAAACCGAACCGATCATTCTGATCGATCTTCCAGTTGTGTGAAACAATATCCAGCAGCCATCCTTCCGGAATCAGTCCGTCAAAAAATGCAAACAGCGTCTGTGATTCATACGGTCGTTCTTGGAGCGGAAGTGTAAGGCTGACAGGAAGGGGATCATCAGACGCCAGATAATTTTGATCATAGGCAAAGGAATACCCCGCGTCTGTCTCTTCGAGAAGCCCGGCATATTGATTGCAGACGTAGACAAAGGCTTTTCTATAAGCCATTATCTTCTCCTGTTATCTTTCCCGGAACCGCGGTCATACCGAACATCGCCAGCGCCTGGTTTACTTTGTCCATCCGAACAGTTTCTTTTCCCTGTTCCAGATCACGGACAAAGCGAAGGCCGAGCCCGGAACGCAAAGCGAATTCCTTCTGCGTTAGTCCGGCTGCTTTCCGATTGGATTTTATAAACTTCGCTATTTCATTCATACTGTAATAATATACCCGTACGGGTTCTTTGTCAATACTATTCTGATAGAATATACCACAAAGGGTATAATTCGTTAATTAACAGTTATTAAAGTCCCGAAAGGGTATATTTACCATATTTGAGAATATATCCAGTATTTCTATGACCTGCTTTCATTTGATTCGAGGTAAAATCAACCGCTATCTTTAGGGTATTTCGCCTGTCTTTTAACAGATTTTTTATGAAAGGTCAGCATTTCGCTTGCCTGCTGGGTATGGTAATTGGTTTCATAAAAGTTTGATGATAAATAGAGCTAATAATATTTAATTATAAATTCCCAACTTATCAAAGAGGATTTTATTTCGCTTTTCAGAATCATTTTTTAGCTTGTCGTAAGAAATGACTTCAATATAAGCCTTTAGATTAGCGTTATAAAGATATGCACCAAGATTATCAGGGGTTCTCATAAATGGCATATTATTTAGTATTCTTTCTAATGACGGAGTTATATCGCATATTGCATATAAATAGAACTTCGTTGTGTCAGATACTATTATTGGTCGTTGATAACTATCTTTAACCTTTTTTGACTTGATTTTCTCCGCATAATCCATGAGTTGAGTAATCGGATTTTCCTCCATATTATAATCATCTCGCATAGGACGTTTCAGTTCAAAGATGGTAATAGAATCATAAGCGGTCCCTGTATTCTCACTATCAACCATAACGACAGGAGCATCTAAAACAAGAATGTCTATTCGATCCTCTTTAGAATTATTATTAAATGGTTTGTCAGATGAAATAAATTGACTAAACGATAATTTTTCATCGATTAGCCATAAATTATGACTCTCATAAGGAATTTCATCAGACGTTGAACGCATCGGATAAATTAGTTGATGCAAGTATTTTTCAAGATTGAATTTCCCATCTGGTTTTATATTGAGGCCCTGCTTCAACAAATTCAATATTATTTTTCTATGAATAACATAATCGGCTAGGGCTGCCATATTCACATCACTTACTTTTTGGATAGTTTCTTGAAATTGTTTTTGATATTCCTCGGTTGAAATACTGCCTTTTTCAAGGTTTTTCATCAGATCATTGCATTCATTTTTTGTTTTATTTTCAAGATCTCTTTTAATTCTGTATAACTCATCATCCAATTCATCATCTGAAACTCCAGGTTTAATCGCAGCTATTTCATCACGAACATAATGATGCAAATGTCGATATTGAGGCGCCATCTCGGATGTATATTTTTGGATTCTTTCCATTTTTAGTTTATTGATTCTATCCAAGTAATCCCCAAGATATTCTGTAATTAAAGAGCAGGCTGCAGAAATTATTTCACCCATACTGGGATAATTTGGTAATAAATCGCTTCTTTCCTGAGGAATTGTAAAAGACAAACGATTCATATCAACATTTTGATTAAAATAATCGCTTGTTAACACTCCAAGATACCAATATCCTAATTTTTCAAAAATGTTTGAATCAAGATCAACAATTATTTTTTCTAAGTTTTTAGTATCAACCAATCTGTCATTAGCACATATGAACAGAGTGTTTTTATTTGAAAAAACCTTGTCATTTATTTTTATATTCAAAAGAGTAAAAGTTTTGTCTCCAACCGTAAATATCCTTTTATTTTCTTCTATTGAAAATTTATCCTTGAATACTTTATTCAAAATGAATTCATTTTCAACATCCAATAAAGTTATTTCCGGACATGAACTACTGAGAAAATAAATAAAACAATGTTGTAATATACGAGTCATAATGGTATCAGACTGTTTAGGAACATATTCTGAATATTCCTTTTTATATTCTTTTAGCTGAACGGATGTGATATTTTCAGTTCCTTCAGTATCTTCCTTTATTATGTCTTCAATAGTTCCTTGATCTAAAGAAAAATCAAAATCTCTGGATGCAAAAGTATTGTCATTATTTCTATATGTACTTGTAATATGAACAGATGAAAAAGCCTTCAGCCATGAAAACCTTCCGATACCTTTTCCCCCTATTCTTTCTTTGTATAATGAATCTGCTTCCATAAAAGAAGCCATATTTTCATCAGTAAAACCAATCCCATTATCTGAAATTTTGAAGCCTAAGATCGTACCATTTTCAGAATTAGGAAGAAGAGTTTTTTCTCGGACAATTTCAATAGTAATTTTTCCATCTTCTCTTTTGAATAAAGGATCCCTTTGAGTACGTTCATCGATTGCATTTATTGAATTTACTATTGCTTCATATAAAGGAACCAAGGGTTGATTTTTAGGAAGATTAAAATTCCTAACTTTCCCTTGAAGATTTGATGAAAATCTTCGTTTCATAACACATTATCCTATCTATGCAAAACCTCTGCATCTAGATCCAAAGCTTAGGTAAATTATATAAAAATGACTAATATTTCTCATGATTATTCGTCATTCTCCAGTTTCCATTATTTCAAGCTCTTTGAGCTCTTTACGCAATTCAGCAATTCGATTCATAATCTTTTCTTTTTTCAATCTGTTGATCCTTGTCAGTGTCTCTGGATTTTTACTTTGGAAAAAATCCTCGGGTGTGAGCATTTTATCTTTTCCTGTTTTTTTGTTTCGCAGGATTAATTCATAATCACAAGCAAAGGCTGTTATGATGAAATCATCGATGGAAAAAGAATTTCTTATAAATTTGTTAGCTAGAGATTGTGGTTGACAATTCAGATATTCTGCAAGATCCTTTTGGCTCAATTTTACGTTTTCCATCATTTCACGAATCACAGCGGAACTTGTCTTCCCATCCTCAAGTAGATCTGAAATACGACGGTTTTTTTGACTTTCTACAAACAGTCTTCCAGTTTCAATAATATCTTTGCTCATTTTTCCGCCTTTCAATAGATATATTGATTATACAACATATTTCAGTTCTGATGTTTGTGCAACGTAATATAATCATATTAATTATTTATATAATTTCAAATTGAGTATATAATATGAAACGGAACCTTGACAACTGAATAATAAGGCCAGCAGATAATTCGCGAAAAAAACATGTCCTTTTATAGAAGGATCATTTACTGATGATCTAATCCACACAGACTAAATATTGTAAGGAGAATAAAAGATGAATTTTATTGGAAAGCTATTGGCTAGCATGATGATGCATAGGGAAAATGAAGTATTCCAAGCAGAAACCGCTCCAACAATACCGGTTCCTCAGGAGAAATACTTCGGAGGAGTTCCGTTATCTGAGCTGACTGGGCTTGCCCGAGAGATATATCATGGTGAGTACTGTTCTATAGATCAGTGGGGATTTCTGGTTTTCCATTCAAGATCCAAACGCGGTCATCAACACAACCATACGCAGATGGAACTGAATGATAACGGGAAACTGATCAGTCTTGGCGGGCATTACGAGGGTGAATTATGGTCGATCCCGGACGAATTCGCCAAAAGAGCAAATGAAAGGTTCACTTTTACAAAATAAATAAGCACCGTTCGCTTTTCTCACCCCGTTCAGAAAAGCATATCGTGAAAATGATATGTTTTTCTGATCTTATTTTTCAGGAACAGTTTTGAAATTCGCGAAAAAAACATGCCCTTATATAGAGGGGTTGTTCATGCCATGAAAGGAGGTGGAAAACAATCGTTGACAGAGTGTTCTGTCGTTTATGTTTTTCGGGAAACCTGAAAACCAATTTCAGAATTTCTGATGATATCGTTTGAAACCGGAGTAAATTATGCTTCGGACTTTGTAACTCCAAGGAGATTTATGGCAAAAAGAAAGAAAAAGAAGTCTTCACCTTTATTACATAATATAACCACACAATGTTATGGACAAGTAATTCAATCAGAGATGAACCACCGTCTTACTGAAATGACGAAATTAGTTGCAGAAACGGAATCCAGACATACTGGAGCACTGATGGAAGTGAACAGGTCCAGAGAACTAATCGAGCAGACTATTCAATGCAATCGTGGTGGTGCAACCGGAATGCATGGTTTTATTGGCGAAAAAATGCAGGTATATTTGTCAAATGCATGGGATATTATGAAGGGAAAAGAACCGGTTCATAATCTTATCGATGACAACGGCATGACCGATTATTTCCGCTACGATATTCCCATTCAACAAAAGGCTTGTATTTCAGATAATTGTCTGGGCCTGTCACATATCTTGGACCACTCAATGAAATATCCCGATTTTGACGGAATTTACCAGATTCCTAAAGATCAATACAATCTGTTGATCTGGTATCAGAATTTATCGCCGGATTTCGCCGTCAAATTATCAAAGGCAGAGTACAGGCAATACAAGAAAGTTATGAAATATCTGCCCCTGCTCAAAGGGAAGAAAATCGAGCCAATGGTTGTCAGTTATGATGAAATTCAAGCCGGAAAAGCATTTCAAACACTGAACCGACATAAAGAAGGACTTGATAGATTTTACCGGAGTGAAAAATCTACGATAATCCAAAGCCATCGTCCATCAATCGGACAGTGCGCAAAATCAGCGGGAATCTCAGCGGGACTGCAAGGTGGAATCGGGTTGATATCAACCACGTACCATCATGCAAAAGAAAAAAACGGGTTGGATAAGCTTGAGCGCCAAGATTGGCTCGAAATCGGTAAAAATACAGCTATCGAAACAGGCAAAGGTGCAGTTCACGGAGCAGGTGTATATGCTATGACGAATTACATTCCTGGAATGACTGCAAACTCCTCTGCTGCCATAATGACCTTCATTATCGATGGTGGTTCCGAAACGGTCAGATACTGTAAGCATGAAATATCCCGGAAGGAATATTGCTATACTCTTCTGGATATTGGGGCTGATGCCGGATTTGCTGCCATCTTCGCAAAAATCGGTGGAAAATTAATCCCGATTCCATTTGCAGGAGAGATAATTGGAAGCCTGGTAGGGAGAGGCGCATACAGTCTGATAAAAGGTCTTGGAAATAAATGTATACCCATGATCGATAGGCGAACAAAAGCAGATCAATTATTGGCAGCACTGCCTTCTGCCGGATAATCAAGACTTTTTTGTTGAAACACGATCGCTCTATCTCTACTCATAGATATAACTTCTGAGAATCTGTTCCAAAATATCTGTTCAGATCCTCAAGGATGGCATCCGAATATATTTCCCTCTCGGACAGTTTTTTGACTTCAATAATAAGTGGTGGAATATCCTCTTTGGGAATTCCTCCACTTTTCAGTTTGTTTTGATAATATGGCGTCAGCAAATGTATGACAAGATCATTTCTGTTTATAAACTCAACAGCGATTTGATCACCGGATGGGGATACAGTACATCGCACTGTCGGAACCTCTTTTGTGAGTATCTGACATAATTCGTCTGTTGTTACAAGTGCCATTCTTTTTCCGCCAATTGTTCAATCACTCAGTTTGGGAATCAGGCTCCGCTGCCTTTTTGACCGATCTCATAATCTGCCTGAACACTGCATTCGGTCGATGCATAAAATCACTTATCGGGCAGCGGTCAGCCATCTTTCCGTTTGCCAAAGCCAATATTTCCGCACCGTCGAATATGATCGTCGATTCTCCAAATGTGAAACCGTTTGGCTGCTCCTCTCCGTTTATTATTGCCGCATCGGTCCTGCGCCGCAATTCGGTAAAGAAGCGGTATTCTTCTTCGGATCCCAGGACAAGATCGGACACATAGATACTGTGCTCCAGCAGGAAGCGATTAGTGAAAAGCACAACGCCCCCGATTTTCTTCGGCTGAATCGGCCTATTGAGTTTATCCCATTTCACGATTTCGAAACGGTAATAGGGTTCGTCCGAATTGCCCGGGATCTCTGTGATCTCGCTTCTTCTGACCACTTTATAGTTTCCGACCTCTCCGTAATGAACGATCCCGGCATCTTTACCGAAAAGGTTTATCGTTTGATAGATCGCGACATAGCGGATCGGAAGATGTTTTTCGACTCTTTCCGCCGGTACATAATAAAAGTTATGCTCCAGACACATATCCAACTGCTCTTTTCTGCGCAGCGTTCCGACTAGCACATCCCGACAGGACCAGTCGACTTTTGCCAGTTTGCTTTCGATTCCTTTCGGCAGTGTCGCCCGCTCAAAGGCGGAATCCGGCGAATCGGAGATCAGCTCATCCAGCATCTGCGTTACCAGCCCGGTCGCAGACGGCAGAAACGGCAGTCCACCGATATTTACCTGGTCGATACTTTTATAAAACCGATGCTGCCGGAATTCTTCCTCGTTGTGATACGGGAACAAAACGTAAGCACCGAACATCGTCCTCTCATAGGGTGAAGCTCCGTTCTGATAAACGATGGCATCCCGGTAGCGGTGCATGGTATTGATATCATCTTCTTCCGGTCCCGGTTGATGATAATTCACATAATAAGCAGACCCCGGTAGCGCGGGATTGATCCGATATTTGGCATCGAAAACATACTCGTAAGAGGTTTTCGCGTCCTTCTTTTCCAGACTGAGGACATTGTCCGGCTGCTGCGTGATCGTCGGCAGTCCCGTTTCTTTCCGATTATAAGAAAGTGTAAATGTCTCACCGGTTTTCGAATCCAGATATTTCACCTTGCTGCTTGTCCCTTTGATCAGGGAAACAAACAATCCGGCTCCGTTGATCCGGATGATATCCTGTGATACGAGCTCATATTTATCTTTCAGCAGCCGGTTCAGCTTGATAAAACACCAGTATTCGTACAATACAGCCAGGTCTTTCAGCGAAACATTAAATACTTCTCCTGTTACGGAAAGACCATGCTGCAGCATCAGATAACAGCGGTACAGGTCGCGGTATCCCGGAGCCATCCCGAATACCAGGGACATTCCGGTATTCTCCGGTGACGAACTGACTTCCCGGATAAATCCGCTTTCACATCGGCGCCGGATCCCACTGACCATCCCGTCAATGATCCTGATGATCTCGGT
Organism: uncultured Chloroflexota bacterium; assembly: GCA_902786265.1. Taxonomy (GTDB): domain Bacteria; phylum Chloroflexota; class Anaerolineae; order Anaerolineales; family Anaerolineaceae; genus Flexilinea. Next base: position 27,503 of record CADACE010000032.1, read on the forward strand.
ATCGGTTTCCCGTCCCAGCTTGCAGTATTGCGCTTTGAAACGGACCAGACGCCGTGCGGTCTGCTCAAGCATGAACTTTGTAAGGCGATTTTCTTTCGTGTCATAAGTGACATATTTTTTAACAGCCAGTATCTTTTCTGCTTGTATGTTCTTCCCGTTTCTGACGATCAATTCCGGATGTTTTTCTGCCCAGCGCATTGATCGGTTATCGAAGCGTTTCGCCTTGTGAAACGGAAGAACTTCATGTTCTTTCATCAATTCATGGTGCGGATTGCGCAGGATGACATTTGCCGCGGAAATAAATTCATCGTAGATCTTCCGGATGATCGCGAAAAACTCTACTTCCGAGGACTGCTGCGAAGTTGTGATATCAAAGGAATCGTATGTCTTTTTCAGAAAATCAAATACCAGGCTGTATACTTCCGCTGTTACATCGGTAACGATCGCTTTGTAATCGTCTTTATAACTGATCTTGGACGGAAATACTTCGATGGTAAGGGTCAGATATTGATCGATCCCATCGACCTTGATGACAAGATCGGACATTCCGATCTCGTTTCGGAAATTGATGATACCGGAAAGTACGCCCGATCTTCCGACCGGTGTGATCTTATTCCGGATATTATAATTTTCGTGCCAGAATTCGACCGTATGCCCATCATCAAGCGGCTCGATGATCATCTCATAATTCTGCTGCTCGAAGAATAAAGGCGTGATCCGATATTCTCCGGTCATTCCGTACGGAGTCTGAGTCAGGGCAGCGGTTTCGTGTTCTCCGGATATCACGGCATGAAAAGGATCATGATCCCGGCAGCGGATCTGCAGCATGGATTCCTTCTCCCGGATCGTCACACCGGGAAAAGACGGATGGGATGCAGGCCCCTTGATCGTCAGTTCGATGAGATCCGTCTGAACGGAGATCAGAACATCAGAGCCAGTATGAGGTGAAACCATCCTCGTCAAATCTCCTTACCATGAAGGCTGTTTTTGCGTCGCTTTTCGGATATCTGATATTTCCTTTGCTCAGTTTGTCAAACATTCCGGACGCGGTGTCATTATTCTGTGTCTGGTATCCTTCGAAATCTCCGGCAAAGATCTTGAATAATTCACACAACATATTTTTCACGGATACGGAACTGCCCTGGATACGCGGCAGGATCTTCTGCATGACCGCATTATCCATCGCTTCATCCTGGCTCAGCAGATCCGCATTTTTGTTGTTCAGCATGAAAAAAACGATTTCATCCCGGACGCGGTAGCCGACATGCGAATTATTTGTTTTCAGAACTTGATTAATGTCTTCCAAATCCTTACAGACGGATTCGATAAATTCCCGGTTGTCTTCGTCCAGGCACTGGCTGAGGAACAAGTATTTGCTTTTGAGAAAATCATTATCGGTTTCAATGGGCAAGACCTCATCATCAAAGACATCGACGGCCGGCATCAGATCGACCGTGTTGAATTCGATCGTATTTGCCCGATCCAGAACTTTCTTGCTGAAAGGAAAAGTGGTCTCGTCCATGTTGACCGTTCCGACCAGATAAAGGTTTTCCGGAAATCGAATATCGCCGTAATCCTCAAAGGGCAACAGCCGGTCGGAGACGATCTTTCCGTCTTTCAGGTCCCTTGTCTCGATTACCGAGAGAAAATCGCTGAGGTAATATTCGACCCGCGCCAGGTTCATTTCGTCCAGACACAGAATATACGGTTTTTTCGGATCCTTCTGTGCCTCCAGAATGATCTTCAGGACTCTTCCCGGAACGAAATCGCCGTTCAGATTGTAATGGCCCAAAAGATCGGATGAATCCGACCAATCCGGGCGTACCGGTACCAGCCTGTATTCGGCGCCGATGGCTTCCGCGAACAATCGGACCAGCCGCGTTTTCCCAGTCCCGGATGTCCCTGCCAGAATGACAAAAGGCTTGCTCTTCAGACACAGCCAGAAATTTTCGATCATCCCATCTTCATAGGTGAACCCTTTGCTGGAAATATAAGTTTTGATTAATCCAATTATATTTTTTGTCGGACGTTTTGTAATTACAATGCCACTTCCACCGTAATCATTGAAGAACCCCGGCTCCTCCCGAATCTGATTCAAGTACTTCAAAATATTAACATTCGTCAGCGCTTTATAGAGTTCGGGACGGAGTTTCCAGATGAAACTGCCTTTCTCACCCGGCTTTGTATCCCTGCCGACAAACAGGATCGGCCACATTTTTCTCTTTCCGTCCTTTTCAGCAACCGGACAATTCTTTCTGAGTAAAATACGCTGTGCCAGCTGCATGGAACTTGCGCGGACCGATTGTGGATCCATTCCATATTTTTCTCCGATCTGCGTACAGGAAGCCCCATCCTTCTCGGCGTAAAACATCGCCAAAATCTTTCCCCATGGTTCTTCAAGGTAATCTGGATCCGACATCATCTCCATCCACTGTTCCACCGTAAAACCCGGATCATATTCGGACTTGGAAGGCCACCATATCGAGTCATTTGATCTATTATTTTCCAAATCAATATACTCATTGTAAATATCAGCCATTTTTTTCAAATCATCGATTAATTCATTTTCTTCTGGTATTTGGTCAATATCATATTTTTTATAATATATTGTGCCTTTTTGATAGAAAAGTCCAAGGTCTGTGATGTCATTTCCTAAATCAATATTCTCATCAGATAAAAAGCTTCGGCCATCTATTTGAGATGATAATTTTTCCGCATTTTCTCGTAAATAGTTTATAGTCTCTTTCTTTGTATGAGAATTTCGAAAATCAGTACAACCTTGATTGAAGGTTAAATACAATCTTGAACAATCCGTAGATAGGAGATAAACAATATAAATTCCTTTAGTCGCAGATGTAGTAATTTGCTTGTAAAAAATACCTATCCAAGGAACTGAAGCCCAATTACCTTGTCCAACACTTCCTGAAATCAAATATGAACCATTGTCAAAAATTTCCAGATTATTTATTGCTTGAGGAATTTCTCTTCTGACAAAATTACCAAAAGAATTATTAGCAAAAACCTCTTGTTTTGCTTCTTTATATCCATTCATGAATTTTTGAATTATTTCTCGCATTTTTAATTCCTCAGAAGATAATATGGGATTTATTGAAATAATGCAATGATTTCCAACTCATAAACTGGTTTATCTTTTATTGAGGGAATTGCAACTGCTTCAAATTCAAAAAAATTATTTTTTGAAATATCTAAAAGAGAATCAATGATGGGCTGCTTTATATCATTTCCCTGTATTTTTGAAAAAGTAGTATTTTTCATTAACTCTGTTCCATTGTCATAAACCCTTTTTACTTGAGCCAAACAAGTAAGATAAGTCCCAATAATATCTGAACGAACAGCTTGATATAAATGACCATCAACGATATTTCCAATAATTGCGAAATCATCTGTTTGATATATAATCTCTTCTCCTTCAAAAAGAGTTTGTATAGTTTTTAGTAATCCATCAATATTGTTATTCTTTTGAGAAGAATTATTATGTTTGTTTTTTTCTTTTGATTTTTTATCGTCAATATTTTGTATTGTATCCGCAAGCCTGAGTAAGTCTGCCATTTCTGATAATTGTGACTTTATCGAATTAATCGATAAAACGACTGGCAAACAAACAAAATCTCCGGCCTTTGCGCATTGAATTTCACGTAAATAATCATTTTGGGCAAGAGTTGTTTTCACAATATTTAGCATGGAAGATACTGTTTGTATTTTCTTTTCTCTATTTTCTGAACCTTGAGAGTTTTTTTCATCAAAACTACGATTGTAAGTAAATCCAAAATCAAATATTTTAAATCCGCCTTTAACGAATCCTTCGCCTTTCTTACCACTGTTTATTTCATCACTTATTGTCGTTGTTATTTCCGAATATTCAGAATACCCACCATTTAATATTGCATAAATATCAAGTAACCTACCTTGATTAACATAATATGGAAAGAATAATTCATTTTTTTTATTGTCGTCTTTTTCTGTCATAGCTTCAGATCCCTTTGTCATTATCTATTATTTATTTAAGGCATAACAATACATCTCCGATAATTGTTTCGAAGTAACACAGGACTTCAACCATTCCCAGAATGCATTGTCACTTACCAAATTTGAAAGATTATCTTCCATTTTTTTTAATCTATCATAGTCTGAATTGATAAAATACATCTAATTTGCAATTATAACGTACAGAACCCGATTTCCTGTAATAAATTTCGGATATCTTTCGTCCAGAAATTCAGCTAAATCAGGTAATTAATGCAAAAAAATCATTATTTTCCAACTAAATTCCATTGTATCAGAAAGAAAAATTTTTGCTGGGAATTTTATTGGACTCATAAACGGAAATAATAAAAAATAATCCAAATCCGTTTACAACCGCATAGTTTAGGCGTATCGAAAATAATGATATATGACTATTCACAACCATAAAAATTCCAGAGGCCGCTATGCCATGAAAAATAAGGAACAGTGGATGGCCTATTCTTATGGCATCGACAATCCGCTGTTCCTGCTCAATTTGTTTATTTTCCTTTCTTCCCGCGTTTCTCGTAATCCTCTTCGATACGTTTCTTCCATCCGGCGCCGATTGGAGCGGCACAGCAGCGCATATCGCTGACAGCGTCCGCAAGAACCTCATAATTCAGAGCAATCCCTTCGTGATCGCTGTTGTAATTCGCAGCCCGATCCGCGGAGATCCCGAAACGGCCGGCCGTTGCGATCGCGTCGATGTTGGCTCCCAGGAACAGGAATTCCCAGCCATATTTTTCCTTCTGGCGTTCCAACATCTGTTTCACCCGGTCATAGGAATACATGCGGCTCGCGTTTTCCATTCCGTCCGTCGTGATCACAAAGATGGTCTTCTCCGGCCGATCCTCTTCCCGCGCATACTTATGAACATTCCCGATGTGATGGATCGCACCCCCGACAGCATCCAGCAGCGCCATGCAGCCGCGGACGTAATAATCCTTTTCCGTTATTTCCGGCACCTTATCCAGCGGAACACGGTCATGAAGCACCTCGATGCTGTGATCAAACAGGACGGTCGACACCAGTACCTCACCTTCCGTTTCACGCTGCTTTTTCAACATACCGTTATACCCGCCGATCGTATCTCTCTCCAGCCCACTCATGGAACCGCTGCGGTCCAGGATCATTACCAGTTCGGTCAAATTCTTTTTCATGACGTTTTTCCTCCTGTTTTTTATTTATATTTACAGTATAGGAAAAAATATGCCCTCTGTGGTCGCTTGCAGGGCGTCATTTTTATACAGACAGGGTGAGATTCAACTATTCTGCCTCATTCGCATGGGAGTTGATCTTATAAAACTGCTCCTCGGAAATAATCGGCTGATGTTTTCCCGAAAAAAGCATGCCATCATAGCGGATCTTGCCGATGTAGACCGGATTATGCAAAACATAGTCCACCGAGGCCTTACTCCAGTTGTGATTTTTCTTCGTTTTTACACCAAGACGGTTTAATTCAAACGCGATCAACGAGGGTGAAAAATGGTTTTCCGTTTTCCAGTCAAACATCATTCTGACAAACTTAGCTTCACGCCTGTTGATTTTGAGGGAATAATTAGACTTGCTGTAACCAAACGGTGCCGGGTTGGTGTAATAACCATTTTCCGCCATATGGAGCCTTGATTCATAGGTTTTTTCTGCATGCGACATATTTTTTCTTCCTATCATTTTAAAGTTATAGCAAGTATACAAACAACAAGGCGGACTATCCGATAGTCCGCCTGCTGATGAATTTCTGTATGAATAATTATCTGTTTTTCAATTATTCTGAATTGATGCCAGGATCAGTTTTTCATTAGCCCTTGTCATATCGCTTAATTTATAGCTCCGGATCCTTTGTTTGCCCAGAATTGGAACGATAAACCCGTTGTTAACAAGTTTGACACAGCGATTTATGATCGTTTTATTTGTAACGCCAACTATTTCACTGACCTTTGCGGGTGTAAATTCGTAAAGATGCTTTTGGATCAGAAAATAGAGCAATTCCTTTTCCTTTGCATTCAGATAAGAAAGGCCCGCATAAATTTCCTGATTTCCGGCACTTCTGGAGATCTCACAAACCTTTGCCGAATACAGTTCCATCATCCGCAGAAAATAATTGATCCAGATTTCCGGATGAGGCGGATCATTTCGTCCGGAATAATAAAGCGGCGGAAGTCCCATCTGCAGCGAATTGTAATATTCATCGGCATCATAGGCGAAAAACTCTTCCAGTGATCCAGCTCCATTAAAACCATATCCCTCCCGATCCAAAATATATCCGGAAAGCAGGCGAGCGGTACGTCCGTTTCCGTCCTCGAAGGGGTGGATGGTAACCAGCTGATAATGCACGACCGCTGCTACGATCAAAGGGTGATCATCGGTGTGAATTACATAACTGACCAATTCGTCGATCAGATCCGGAATGTCAACATATTCCGGCGGGATATAATCAATTTCTCCGCTGACGCCGTCATAAACTGCAAAAAGCACTCCGGGAGGTGTTTGCCCTCTGAAACCAATTTTCTCTTTGGGGGCGCCTTTTTCAACCAGAGACTGCACCTCAAGAATCATTTTTTTAGAGAAAGGCTCCTTTTTTTTACATTTTTCTTCCAGCAGGTTCAAGGCCATGAAATAATTACGGACTTCCTGCTCGGGCTTCAGAAAATGCTGATGAGCATCTTTCTCGATCGCTCTCTCTGCCTGTTCTTCTGTAAGCGGATTTCCTTCGATACGGTTGGATGCGTAAGAGCTTTTTTTCTTTGAATTTTTACGTAGTTTATTAAATGTTTCCGGCGGCAGCTCAATCGTGCTCAGCGAGAACTTATTCCGATCAATAGCAGATATTCTGCGTAATATTTCATTGTTCAGAGGAACTTTTATCATCAGAAATCACCTTTCGAAGGGCAAGTCATTAATCTGAATTATAGCCTTTTTTCATTATTATTTCACTATTTTTACACTATTTTTCATTCCTTCCCGGTGATTGTGTTCTGTATATTGTTACGGCAGATCCCGGAGTGACGTCTCAAAGGAAACTGTCCCCAGTGACATATTATGGTTGAATCCGCAGCCTCCATTTTCGCAGAGGCGGATGGTGGATCCGGTCATGAATGGATTTTGGCTGGCCCAGTTCTTCTGCTTGATGTAATCCGGGAGCTGGCCATCAATGCTGCCGTAAGCATTCAGAACGCGGACTTTGTCAATATAGGCTGCATGGTAGTAGATGTATGGAACATTAACCTCCTGACGCGCGTAGACGTGTCCTGCGCCGTTTTGTGCGGGGCCTGCGGGTGTGATGTTATAATACGGCATCAGCTGACTCCAGACCAGAGCTGCATCGATCCAATCCCAATAAGTGGAATCCGCATCCGGCAGATACGGCAGCATCTCCTGATCTGCAAAATCCCTTTGGCGGTTCCGGAGAAAATTTTCGGCCTGATCGAAGAACTGATAAAAACGTTCATACGAGGCCTCATCAGGCGCGATCAGGAAATATACGCCCTGGATCGATTTGTTATAAAACTCCGCATTGGCATCATAGACATGAACCTGGTAGATATCCGAAACCTGTGATGATCCTGCATATGCATCCAGCGTCAGTGTGGAATGATCACAGCCTGATCCGAAAAATACCACATAATCGATGTACTGCCGGTCCATGGAAACCGTCAGATCCACGTCCGAGTGCAGCAGGAGCAGACCGATATTCGTCTGATCACCGGCGATATAGGAACAATGCCGGCCATGATTCTGCGGCAAATGCTGCGGATCCAGGTTATGCAGGCCAAAGGATATTTCGCTGTCCAGCAGATCGATGAAGGCAAATCCAGCGGTGTTGACCGCGAAATTCCGCAGAGAACGATCATTGTCGGCCAGGATAAATACCCGGTGCAGCCATATATTATCGAAAGTCACAGAAGCATCGTCAACAGCATGGATGCGAACCGTATCGATCTTTCCCAAGCCAGCGAAGGTATCCAAATCCCGCAGCTGATAATCGATGCTGATTTCCGCATCGGCATAGGCCGCATCAAACACTGGCTGTCCTTCGCAGAGGTACCCAATACCATAAAATTCAGGCAAATCCACAGTATCTGCAGTCAAACCGTTAACTGTGATCATCCCGGGATTATTACCGGACGGAAAAAGATCCAGTTCGTTCAGAGAAGTGCTGCCATCCAATTGCAGCTTGCAGTAATGCCCATCTGAGCATGGAAACTGTAACCGGTTCAGTCTGCTGCGGGAAAAGGAAACCGAATGTCCGCTGCTGCCGATATCGTTATAAATCACATTCCCGATTACAGTCACATTATCGAACCGGATATCTTCTGCATGATCGCCTGGATTGATGTAAAGATCGTCAAATACCTTTCCATGGAAATCCTCCGGTTTTGAACCGGAGCCGAAGTATCCATCTGCCGCAAAAATCGATGAGGTAAAGAGCATCAGAAATAAAAAACAAATACAAATGGCTGAGTATTTCATAAATTTCTCCTTTAATGGGGCTCATTATAGGAGAATCAAAGGCACCACTCGGTCTTGACAGCCCTGATGGTTACTAAAGGCACCAGTGAATATAATAGACCTTTTTTCTGAAAACCATTGGAAACATTATTAGTCAAAGTGGTTACTAAAGTAACCGGTGAATAAAAAAGTACTGTTTTTCTGAAAACCATTGAAAATCATCATCAGGTAAAGTGGTTACTAAAGTAACCAGTGAATACTCCATTAATGTAATGACAGAGCCTGAAGTACTGAAGATAATACCGGCTATGAAACAATACCTGAAATTAGTGTTACCGGAAATTACGGAAATTCATCTGAGAAAAAAGTATTGAAAAACAGGGGTATTGAAAAACAGGGGAAAAAAAGAGTATTCAATAATAATTTCTTATATAAGCTCCACCAATTTTACGAGGAAAAATCCGACTTTTTCACTGTTTTTTTGCAGTTTTGTAAGCTCTCTTCAAAAACTATACTATTGTGTTTTGAGGGAATGAAGATGTTTGCAAAAAAGATCGACAAATTTCGGAAAAAGCATAAATTATCGATTCCGCAGTTTTGTAAAGCGGGTCATATTCAGATCACACAATACAGAAGGTATTTGAAAAATGATACGGAATCTCTTTTGATCAAGGACGCTGTAATGCTGATGGCTTCTTTTCCGGAAGAGCTGAATATAAATTCGTTGCTCGGAATGATGGGCAGCAGGGAGCTCCTTTTGGGAGAAGGTTTGCCTTCATTCGGGTTTTCGAATGATCCGAAACATGATTATGATCAGAATGAAAATTACTTCAGGAAATTTTATTGTGATACCGCATTCAGGATTTTTAAACCTCTAGATGCGATAGAACTTCTGGCTGCTATGACATCACGCTGCAATAAATATGAAATATGGCTGCCAATGGCGGAAAATATGTATTATCTGATGTATTCTCTCCGGGATCTCCGAAAACTGAAGTTCACAAGATTCGAGCCGTCCGAGCAAACCGTACTGGCACATTTTCAGCGAAGAAGACTTGTAACTCGATTTATTGATCTGTGTGAATATGAACGGGCATTTGATAGCGGTGGCCTTTATCTTTTATCCGAGCTGATGTATCTCAATGAAAGGCGGGATTTCGGGATTAAGCTTATCCCTCCCAATATATGATGACCGACACATCGAACAAATTTTGGCATAAACTCGTAAAATTAGTCCCTTTCACGGAGCAAAAACTAGCCAATAATATATATGATAAAAAAATGTTTCTTTACATCCGAATAGCCTTTTTTACTGAACCGCAAGTTATCGGGGCAAAATTGCGCCTGCTTTCATGAAAAATATTGAGCAGAATAAATGCACGATACGCTTACGGTTGCTTTAGCAGCCACTTTCCGTTTTACCTTTAAAATCCGGTCTTTCCGGAAACTGTCTTGGAAATACTCTAGTTAGAAATACTTATTGATATTTTTTGAGCCATAATTTTGAGACAGTTTGCGACATATATCGCAAAATATTGCTTATTTCGTCAGTGAAAATATGGAAAGTACCAAAGTGGTGCCTAAAGGCACCATTCAGATAAAACCGGATACAATCGCAGAACTAATAATCTTCCGAAAAATCCAGCTTATTCTGAAGTGGTTACTTTAGGCACCACTCAGTTGAATCCGGATACAAAAGCGGGATTAATAATCCTCCGAAAAATCCAAATCATCCTCATCGAAAGAAAAATCCGGAAGCGGCAATTGATTCTCATTAAATGGGATCGGAACAAAAGCCACTCCTTCAAACGGTTCAGGAACGTTATCAAACTGTAGCGTGATCCGGAAGATATGCAGATATTGGCCTTCTCCATCTTCCCTGTATCCGTACGGTTCCATAAAGATTAAACCATTCATTAAACCATCAGCCACCCATCGTTCAAATGTAATATTCTTTTTCATATTATGCTCCTTATATACTTATGAAAGAGATTGTATACACCTGAATTCGATTTGAAACCGTTTTGCAGCAGGGTCAGCCTTTTGAATTCTTTTTCGGTATCTTTTTGCAGATCCCATTTTTTGAGCATAGACGGTAGAAAGTATTCGGTTTAAGTCCGAGTCGATTCATGGTTTCACGTGCTGTAATCTTACCGGATTGCCAGGATTTGATCGCATCATCCCATCCATTGGGGATTTCGATGGGTTTCCGTCCTTTGTAAACACCTTCCCGTTTGGCAATGGCGATCCCCTCCCTGGTCCGTTCCAGAATGTTGGTCCGTTCGAACTCGTTGATCGCCCCAATCATGGTGAGCATCAGCTTCCCGGTCGGTGTAGAGGAATCAATATTTTCCTTGTTGGAGACTAGGTGGACGCCTTTTTTGGCCAGCAGATCCACGATCACCAACAGGTCAGCCGTAGAACGGGCCAACCGGGACAGATCGTGAATATGGATCGTATCACCTTCCCGAACGTATTCCAGCATTTCCTGCAGCTTTGGCCGATTTGCATCCTTGCCGGATATTTTTTCCGTATACCAGCGCTCGATCCCATATTTCTCCAATGCCTCAATCTGTCGTGCTTCGTTCTGATCGATCGACGAAACTCTTACATATGCGATATTCATATTTCCTCCGATGTGTGTCAATAGGGTAAACCCTAAACAAAGTTACGGGAAAATCCATTTTATGAGGAAGCCTTTCTATGAAAGTGTTTCTTTAAATTCGAAAATCGATTTCTGAAATATTTCACCGAAAAACCACTCTATTGACATATTGAAGTATATTCGGCCGAAACAGTTTTGAAACTGAGTTCCTTTTATTTTGCCGGAACCTATCAATTCATCTCTAATCAGATGGTGTTTGAATCAGAACAATTCTGAGGTTAGGTTTATAATTATCCATATTATTTTCTTTAAGGAAATTTGAAATGAAAGAAGTGTTTGACCTATCAAAATTCGATGAATACAAAGAAGACAACCGACGGGAAGTGAAATCTGCAAAAGGTGGATTACCCGGCTCGCTGTGGGATACCTATTCCGCGATGGCAAACACTTACGGCGGTGTGATCATCCTTGGGGTAAAAGAAAATACAGATGGTTCTTGGTATACGACCGGCTTGAAAGATGTTTCCAGGCTGAAGAAGGATTTCTGGAATACCATTAACAACCAGACAAAGGTAAGTATTAATCTTCTTCAAGAGAAGGATGTCGCAGATTATGAGAAGGACGGAGATGTAATTCTCGTTATATATGTTCCAGCTGCTGACAGGGAAAACAAGCCTGTTTATTTGAACCAGGATCTTTTCGGTGGCACATTCAAGCGTAATAACGAAGGCGACTATCATTGTACAAGAGCCGAAATCCAGGCGATGCTGCGGGATGAAACCAGGGTTACGATGGATACAAAGGTCCTCCCCAAAATGAAAGTCGCTGACTTTGATCAGGACACGATTCGAAGCTATAAACTATGGCTCGAATCAAAACGGCCTGGGCATGTTTTCCTTTCTCAGTCTAACGACGATTTTCTGGAATCGATCGGTGCAGCAAGAATCGCAGATGACGGTGTAATCCATCCCACATCTGCCGGCCTATTAATGTTCGGCAAGGAATACAAGATTCTTTATGAGTTCGAGCAGTACCTGTTGGATTATCGGGAACACTTGAGTCCCGAGGTTCGCTGGACCGACAGAATTATGTCACAGTCAGGCGATTGGTCCGGGAATGTATTTGATTTCTTTGTCAGAGTTTCCGCAAAGCTGACATTGGACTTGAAGAAACCCTTCAAACTGGTGAACATGGTTCGGCAGGATGAAACCCCTGTACATGATGCCGTTCGTGAAGCATTGGTCAATTGTCTTGTAAATACAGACTTCTATGAACCCCGTGGGGTTGTGATCGAAAAATATCCGGATCGGATCGTCCTGCAAAACCCCGGCACTGTGATCGTCGGTAAAAAACAGATGCTGCGGGGCGGTTTGTCAGAACCCCGTAACGGCGCGCTGATGAAGATGTTCCATTTGATCGGATACGGAGAACGTGCCGGCAGCGGTGTACCCGATATCTATGCTACATGGGATAATGCCGGTTTTGCCGATCCAATCGTTGAAGAGCAATTCGGCAGTGGTCAACCGAACCGAACGATCGTTACTTTGCCGTTGGTTGAAAAAGATCCGGTTGTTTCTAATAAACAACCAAGAAAACAACCAAGAAAACAAACAGAAAAAAGTCAGGAAATTGAGCAAAGAATGGAAATGGTTTTATCTATGATTCGAGATAATCCTGCAATTACACGTAAAGAATTATCAGAACTATTAATTTTAACGGAGCAACAAGTCCGAACCGCAATTGAAAACTTGAAAAAGAAAAATATGATTTATCATGAGGGACCTAATAAGGGTGGAAAATGGATTATTACTGCAGGACATAAAAATTAAGACTTATTAGTTGATAAAAAGTCTAATTATTCTCATCAATATCGTCCTTATAGCAGATTCATTTTGTTTGCTTCAAAAATGTTTTCATTTCGATTAATGAGGATTAAATGAGTTATAAGTATTGGCTTCCTGATGAACAAGGGAAAAAAACAGAATATATTACAGAATCTAATGCTGTAATTATCGTAGGAGCTAACGGATCCGGTAAGAGTAAGTTGGGTGCATGGATTGAGCAGCAAAGTTTTAAAGAAGTACATCGTGTTGGAGCACAAAGAAATCTAAACTTTAATGAAAACATCCCGTTGAAAAGTTATTCAGAAGCTGAAAATTGGGTTTTTTATGGTAATGAAAAAGAAGATAATCATCAAAAAGGGCATCGTTGGAATTGGGGACATTACACAACAAAGCTAATTGATGATTTCGATAATGTTTTATCTGCACTAATTGCTCTAAAAAATAATGAGATAAGTCAATTTCATGAGGCTTGTAAGAAAGCAGGTGATAATAAAAATGAATGGCCTGATATTCCAACCACAGCCATCGACAAGCTTAAAACAATATGGTCATCTGTACTTCCTCAAAGACAACTTATCGAAGATGATTCAAAATTCTATGCGATATTTCATAAGAACGGAGAGAAAGTAAGGTATTCTGCAACCGAAATGAGTGATGGTGAACGTGCAGTTTTATATCTTGCCTCACAGGTACTTTGTGTACCTGAAAACAAGATTTTGATTATTGATGAACCTGAAATACATTTGCATCGTTCCATAATTAATCGTTTGTGGAGAACATTGGAAAGTTGTCGTCCAGACTGTCTGTTTATCTATATAACTCATGACCTTCATTTCGTTTCAGCTCATGGACATGTGGATAAATATTGGATTAAAAATTATGATGGAACAAATTGGACATTTGAGAAAATAGTAGAAGAAGAGTTACCAGAGGAACTTACAATCGAAATACTTGGCAGCAGAAAGAATGTTCTCTTTGTTGAAGGAGAGAAGGGAAGCTACGATTATTTACTGTATGATCAGTTATACCCTAATTATTTGATAATACCCTGCGGAGGATGTTCTCAAGTAATTTCAAGAACGAAGGCATTCAGAAACAGCAAATTACTTCATAATTGTGAAGTTTATGGACTGATTGATCGTGATTATAGATCAGACCATGAGATTAATGCTTATATTTCGGACAATATCTATGTTCTTGCTGTTGCAGAAGTAGAGAATTTATTTCTTGTTGAGGAATTAATCTGTTTGATGGCTAAACAGTTTGGTGAAGATCCAAATAAAATAGTTGAAAAAGTAAAGAATTTTGTAATCAATACAAAGTTCGCAAATATGATTAATCGACAAATATGTCAAAGTGTCGTTGCTGAAATCAAATATAAATTGTCTTGTATCGAAATTAATAAACAAAATGAGGCAGATGCAAAAACGAGTTTACAAACTGGAATTGCATCAATTGATTATGATACGATCAAACAGTTAAAAGAGAATATATTTCAGAATGCATTAGCCAACAATGATTACAGAGAAGTGCTAAAAATATTTAACGAAAAGGGAATTGCTGCAGAAATTGGAAGCATACTTGGTATTGACAGGCGAGAATACCAGAAGAAAGTAATCAGCTTGCTCCAAGGTCCGCAACATGACGCAATTGTAAGATCTCTGGAGGCATATTTACCTGTAGAAATACCCAGATAACAGATTCCAAGGCATTTTGTATCCACGCTGGTGAGCGAACTAGAAAGTGAATCGGATGTGTTCCATTTTTAGTTTGGAATTTATTATTGCTTTTGGTTTATAAATCCCCCATACAGGATTTGAAACACTAACTTATAAATGACCGGTTAATAGTTCCAGCCTTACTCGGGTTACAGTGGTATCAAATTCACGAATTCGTAAAAAAGATCACTTTCCTCGTAATTACGAGGAAGATCCGGTTTGGGTTTTACTCGTAAAAAATTTTGGGGTGGTATCAAATTCACGAATTCGTGAATTTGTTAAATTTACTCGGGGCGTTTACTCGGAAGGATCCCCCCAGTGGGGCTGAAACACCCATCGCTTAGGTTGTGGGTTCGAGTCCCACCCGGGGTACACTTGCCACTCCTTTTAATTATGAGGAGCGGAAATTTTTTAATTTATTCGTAACCGCTAAGCACCCGGCGGCACATCAAGCATTTTGCGGCTGACCTTATGTGCTTCGTCCAGAACAGATACCGAATAAAATCGGGGCAGTTCTTCAGAAAATATTATTTCCTGTCTCGTTTATCTCAGTTTTAACAACCTCAATCAGCGCTGAAAGCCCTCTTTCAACGCTTTTTTTGTCCCGGAACAGTCCCGACCGGGCAATCTCCCGGGGTTATCCGGTGTCTAATCTCGACAGCACCTTGCGGATGTCCGCCGCCAGTACCGGTTCATAATAATTAAACTCCGGGTCAGCCGCGAGAAATTCCAATTCGTCAAATGTAAAGCACAGCTTATTGCCTGCTTTTGTTTCGCTGCGTTTTATCACATTCTGCATCACTTCGATACACATCGGAAGTGCTCCCGGGATCAGCGGATCTTCGGTGTCACTGGAACGCTCAGCGTTTTTGTTTCCCTGTTCCGTAATCCTTGTGGATCCGGAAACCGAGTCCGCCTCCGGGGAATATACCACTGAAAGTATCTGTTCAGTACCCAGTGGCCCGGCAAGCGTTTCGTTCTGCTGTGCCGGCTCATTGGCTGTATCAGAGCTGACCTCATGTGCTTTGTTCTGAACAGATATCTCTGAAATCTCCTCAGCTTCAGGTTTTCCCTCATACCGCATCTGCTCAGAAACGCTGCGGCGGGATTCAGCTTTGCTGAACTGTTCCCGATGCATCTCTTTCGCATTTTCTTCACAGGCTTCGTTCATCAACTCCGGTTCGTTTTCAGCATTTTTATCTTCCGGATCCGAATCTCTGACCCCCGAATCCTGACCCCTGAATCCTTTATTTTCCTGCGGAAGGCACGGCTTATCTGCCGCACCCATGATCTTTACCTCTGCGGGAACGGGAAACGCCGGAGAATGTCTGAAGGCCGGTGCCTCGTGTTCCTTATCATGGCAGCTTTTTGTCCAGGATTTTTCGGAAAAAGCGAACCCGTTGATGACCGGGTCGTAATTTTCCTGTCCGTTATACAGGCAATCATCATATTTATGGAGCTTCACTTCTGTGGAACGGATCCGCTCCAGAAGGCTGAAATAGCGGAACTGCATATCCAGAAGGGCATCATCGATGTCATGCTTCTGTTCCATATATTCCGTCAGTGCCCTGTCCAGCTTCTCAAAATGGAACGAGGCCATGCAGTAAAGTTTTTCGGTGGTGAGCTGCCCCAGGCTCGGGAAAGTCTGCTTCTTTCTTTCCAGTGCGTGTTTAGTGTAGCAAAGCGTCCCGAGATATTTAATGCCCTTTTCCAGCTGGGCACACTTTTTCAGGTACTTGGAGGAATGGCGGTTATACATCACAGCCAGATCAAAGACGGCTTCGACTTTGTTGAGCATCTTCAGCGACATGTTTTCAAACCCAATGGGATTGGTGCTGTACGAATCGATGGATTCAAACGGAAGCCCGTCATCCGGGTCCGCGGCCACAGCAGCGCAGGTCTGAGCATCATCTGCCAGAAACTCGTCCATCTCAGCAATCATCTTCTTGTCGTCAGACTGTTCCATAACCGTTCCTCCTCCTTTCTTATTATTGATATAAATTCTATATAAAAAGTCTGCTTTGTCAAGTATATTGAAACAGATTTCTATAAAATAGTGACATTTGTCATATCTGATGATTTTCCCGGCAGATGTTCCCCCGCGGTCGGGTGTGATCCGCACACGCCGGATATACCTTTGCGATCCGCATATTCTGTGCATGGATCATCTTCTCCGCCGGTGGATCAAACTTCCATAGCTGATGTTTGGAAAGTCACCCGTCACACGGGTAGAATAATTTTCTTCCGGATAAACTTCTGCCACGGCATCAGTTTCCTTTCCCTGATACCGATATGCCGGGCTTTTAAAGAACAGACCGTCTGCTGAAAAAAAAAGAACATGATCTCTGAGAATCATGTTCAAGAGTATATAAAAAAGTATATCAGCCGATTATTTTTTGAATGATATTGGGATCATAACAGAATATTACAAATTATTTACGTATGGATTAAGTATATTACCAGTCGTTTTCAATAGGCCAGAAAGCAACTTTCGGGTTTTTTTCCGTTCTTCCTTCAATCTTGCTGTCATTTCATCAAATATTTTCATTTTCTGTTCATCATAATATTTTTTTACCTCATCCCTCGGCGTTCCATCATTGACGCACCGAACAATGTTGTTGTATTCTCTCGCGCTCAAACAGGAATAATCAATTTTTGAGTTATTTTCTGTGTTTTTCATTTTCCTCACCTTATATCTCAGCAAATTCACAAAGCAATTGACAAAAGATTACCCAAATTATACACAAAAATTATAATATAGCGTTTGCCGTAAAATTGCTTTATCGATTGTCAATTATATTTCATATCGTTCGCCGACCGGAGTATAGCCTTTGTTATTGTTTGAAAAGGATCTGGTTGTTTATGGACTAAACTGGGAAAACAACCAAAAAAATATGTAAACTGAAGAATCTATTTGCTCTTTGTATTAGTTGTAAAAACCGATTGTTTCTGGACTTCAGCCGAAAAATAGGGTCAGAAAAGTCCTGGTACCCATTTATTCTGTTTACATTTATATATCAAAATATCCCCCTGTTGGGACTGAACCCTCTGACCTATGTCAAAGTGTTCAGTCCTGTATGAGGGTTGGCGGTATCAAATTCACGAAATCGCAAAAAGATCACTTTTCCCGTAATTAGGAGGGAATTCCGGCTTCAGATATACTGTGAATCTTTCGATGGTACAAAATTTGTGAATTCGAGAATTTCAAACCGGGATCGATTTCACAAATTATTATTCAAAGTTCCTGAGAGAATCAGTTTTTCCCGTTGGGCTATTTCATAGATTTCCTGCTTCATTTCATAGAAACCGGCAAATGGCAGGCCGCCGCCCATGTTCTCACGCATGGCAATTTCCCATCCGCGGTACAATTCTCCGTTATAAAAAGCATTTTTTTCAAGCCGGTCAAGCGTATCGCTGTAAGCGTGGATCGCTTTGTAATACTGCGGGATCCGTTTCAGCGTACCCGCCCGCATGTTCCATTCCGGGATCGGTTCGGCATCATGAAAATCAGTATATTTCAGCTCACCATTACCTGAAAGAACCAGGTCCAGCCGCAGCTCCTCACGTACTTCCATCAGGATCATACCAAGGTAATTCTTTCCGTTCCATTCTCTGACATCGTATCGGGCAGGTTTGCTGATATCAACACCGATTCCCCATTTTGTATCGTTCGGTGAACACTCTGCAAGGATCGAGTTTCCGGTGCCCAGCAAAATTTCAAGTATATCCCTGTTCTGCTGAAATTTCGCCCGAACGCCGCGTCTTACGATACGATAGCAGGTTTTTTCCCACATTGCTCCGTTGAATTCCGGAAAACGGGTTTTGCCAAGGTTCTTGCATTCCCCGGGATCACTTGCGGCAAGAATTTTCCGGCCAAGATCAAACTGTCCGAACATCATCACTTTCTGATACATCATGAACTGCTCAGAATTTACATAGTGGATCCCGGCATAATCAAATCCCGCAGCATACCAGTTGCTGAAGCAGCCGTATTCTTCATTTTCGTGGTAAAACCCGATCATCTCAAATTCTCTGTCTGTCGACCTTTCCATAATAAACTCCTTATTTGCTTCCTCATCCGTCTGATTATTGTTTTCCTGAGTCAAGGTGACCTGTTTTGCCTGACTCAGGCCTGAGTCAGCAGAACAGACCGCATTGACTCAGGCACGCTGCACCGAATTTCGGTTTATCCCTGTCAGACGTTCGAACTGGCGGACGGACAACCCCTGTTCTTTCAAGGTCCGAAGCGCCTGATTTCTCGTTTCCCAATCATACTTTTGCAGTTCCGTACCGCTTTGAACTTTCAGAACATCCCGGATCACGGATTTTGCCCATTCATCATCATGAATTATGTCCTCAAGTTCGGGACAGTCTTCATATTTGGCGGCAATAAATTCCTCGTATTCATCCCAGGTCCCGATCAATTCCTGAAAAACGGATGTATCCACAAAGGAATTTGCTTTCCCGTAACAGTTGTAACTGCTCCACGGATATTCCCCGGCGGAACAGATATTCGCGCTGCGTGGATTGTTCAGTACATGTCTGAATGCTGTCAGCAGGTATTCCTCACTCTCAATGGGAACGCTGAAGAACCGGCTGCTGAAGAGATAGCCGCTTCTTTCAAAATTATGTTTGAAATACACGGCATAAGTCATGCCAGGCAATTGCATGAACCGGGAAATGTTGTGACTTTCATCATAGACGATCAGATGAACATGGTTTTCCATCAGACAGAAAGCACAAATGACAACATGTGTTTCCTCACTGAAGCGTTTGAGAAGGTTCATATACTGAATATAGTCTCTCCGGTTTTCAAAAATGATCTGCCGGGCAACACCTCTTGTATAGATGTGCATATATCCGGATTTACTGAATCGTTTCAGTGAGAGCGGCATCGTGTATATCCTTTCCCGAGTCAATCCTTTTCAAGGAATGCCCTGGCAGTCTGATACTTTTTCAGATGCTGTTCGCGGTCGAATTCTTTTTGTGCATCTTTCGTCGGTGGAAGACGGGTTGAGTCCAGATTATGTTCCAAATCTGCAAGTTTCACTTTCCGGGCAAGCGGATTCGCCTTTATTCCTTCGATATAAGCACCAAGATAAGGAACACCTTCCATGTGAGTCAGGCACTTCAGTGCTGTAATAATTTCTTCAGGGAAACCTTCCTGTTCCAAATCCTCAAAGGTCATATCGGTATCTTCCACGACATCATGCAGAAGAGCTGTACAGATGGCATACTCATCATCACCCATCTGCTCCGCCAGATGATATGGATGGAAAATATACGGCAGTCCTGCTTTGTCCTTTGCGCCGTGATGCTGTCTATATGCGATCTTCATCGCTTTGGTTGTCAGTTTAGTGTATAACATAGTTTATTTCCTTTTTCGCATTACTTTATCGGGAACATCTGAGTCCCGAGGTTCCCTGGACTGACAGGATCATGTCGCAGTCAGGCGATTGGTCCGGGAATGTATTTGATTTCTTTGTCCGGGTTTCAAGTCAAGGCGACCTGTTCTGCTGACTCAATTCTGAGTCAGGCAAAACAGGTCACCTGACTCAGGATCCTGTGATTTAATTTTACTAAAAATTGCATATGTATATACTTGCGGTTTTTAATTGTTGGTGATATTAATAATCTGTATATTACGAACTAAGAATAATTCTGCTGAGGTAAATCATGGGCATCCTGAACGTGAAACTCCTTATTTTGAAAGCGAATCGATATGAAAGATGAATGTCTTATCTGCAAAGCACCTCTGGAATATCTGGAAAAAGATGAACCGATGGAGTGCTTTATCTGCCATAAGAAGGAAAACAGCAAGACCCGGTGTATCCATGGGCATTATGTGTGTAATGAATGCCATACAGCCGGAATAGATTCAATTCTCAGTCTGTGTTTGGTGGAAACTTCAAAAAATCCTGTTGAAATCATTGAAAAGATGATGGCACTTCCTTTCTGCCATATGCATGGACCGGAGCATCATGTGATGGTCGGAGCTGCTCTGTTGACGGCTTATAAAAATGCCGGCGGAGATATTGATTTACCTGCTGCTTTGGTTGAGATGATGAATCGGGGAAAGAGTGTACCCGGCGGTGCGTGCGGGTTTTGGGGTGCCTGCGGCGCCGGGATCAGTACGGGAATGTTTATTTCCATTATCTCGAAATCGACTCCGTTATCGAAGGAACCGTTTGCCTTATCGCATCAAATGACAGCCGGAGCCCTGGGGAAGATCGGTGAAATTGGCGGTCCCCGATGCTGCAAAAGGGATTCCTTCCTGTCAATTCTCTCCGCTGTTGATTTTGTAAAAGAACATTTTGATATCGGGATGGAAAAGCCTGAAATCATTTGCCGTTATTCCTCACAAAATAATCAGTGCATCGGGAAACGCTGCCCCTTTTCCAAGGCAAACCATTGACTCGTATCTCAAATTCACGGAGGGAAATGAAGAAGAAAATTATCCGGTCCGGGGCGATGTCTTTCATCATTCTGATGGGGATCGTAAGTTTGTTTTCCGATATGACGCATGAAGGGGCAAGGAGCATCCTCGGGGAATATCTGAACCTCACCGGAGCATCTGCTGCCGCTATCGGCTTTGTCTCCGGCATCGGTGAATTATGCGGCTACTCCCTGCGTCTGCTTTCGGGGTTTATCGCGGATAAAACCAGAAAATACTGGACGCTGGTCATCGCCGGATACACCATTCAGGTACTGGCCATTCCGGCACTGGCTCTCATCCCGGAGCACGGCTGGATCGCTGCCTGCGGTCTGGTGATACTGGAACGGATCGGCAAAGCCATAAAGAAGCCCGCGAAAAACACGCTTATCAGCTTTGCGGCAAGCGAGGTCGGAACCGGCAAAGGGTTTGCTTATCAGGAATTTCTGGATCAGCTGGGAGCATTTCTGGGACCGGTGATCCTCTTTGTCATCGCACTCATCAAGGGGTCCGGGAACCTGTTTTCCACCTATCGGATCTGTTTCGCCATGCTGGGCATTCCGGCACTGATCACGATCAGCCTGGTCCTGTACTCCCGGGCAAAATACCCTGATCCCGAGATGTTCGAAAAAGTGAAGCCGCAGGAAGAACCGTTCCGCTTTCACAAGTCTTTTCTGTTCTATATGATCGCGATCTGCCTGTTTGCCTTCGGTTTTGCGGACTTTACACTGATCACACTGCATGCCGCAAAGACCGGAGCTTTTCCCGAAACCACACTGAGCCTGCTTTATTCGGCGGCAATGGCAGTGGATGCCTTTGCGGCATTGTTTTTCGGCTGGCTGTTTGACAGGATCGGGCTGAAGGCGCTGATCCTCTCCACGATCTGCAGCACCTTTTTCGCCGGCTTTGTCTTCCTTACCGGAAATCCATGGCTGATAGGTGTGGGGATCATCCTCTGGGGAATCGGGATGGGAGCACAGGAGAGTATCATGAAAGCAGCGGTCAGCAGCATCATTCCGGCATCCATGCGCAGCACAGGATTCGGGATCTTCGAAACCGGATTCGGGATTGCCTGGTTTCTCGGGAGCTGGCTGCTCGGCGCTCTGTATGATATCAAACCGCTGCTCCTCGTGGTTACATCCGGCACGGCACAGCTTCTGGCAATCGTTTTTTATGTGATATGCATCAGGTTCCGGGCAAAGGAATGACAGACAGCAAGTCAGTGTCTGACTGTCCTGAAAAAAGGTAACCGACACATTTTACGGGCGAGTCAGAAAAAGAGCCCAAAAAGTTGAAGCGCTATTTGATTTCCAGCTCAAGCCCTGAATCATCCAGATCGCAGCGGGTGAACATTTCAGATACCAGTTTTGTAAACTCAAATGATTTGTTTTTCGAAATCATCTCCATGGCATTTGGCAAAACAAGATTGGCTTTGCTTTCTTTAGGATCATTAGAATTCTCAAAATTCCGGCTGACAGAAACCTGCGTGATCACATCAGTGAGTTTGTCCATCACATCTTTCTCATCCACTGTTTTGTTCGGATCAGCGGATTTTATCGAGCGGTAAATTCCCCGGATGACCATCTCGAAGTCCTTTTTCTTCCGGTTGATCCTGTCTGACAGGTATTTATCCATCCATTTCTGTACGTTACGGGGATCCTCAGTGTCCTTATGAGAGATCCCGCCTTCATCATCCCGGTCTTTCATCCACTGCTCTTTCAGATCGGAGAAAAATTTATCCATTATCAGCGTGATATAGATCCCGGAGGCCGATTTATATTTATCCCGGACACCCTCGTTGATATCTTCCTCACCCTGTCCGAATTCGTTTTTTTCCTGCAGCCCGGTCGTTTCTTTGTTATGCAGACGGAAAGCATAGTCGATGTCCTGCTGCTGATAATCATTTTTCCCGAGCATGTAATTATGGGAATTGTCAAACTCATCCGCAAGGACATCGATCCGTTCCATCTTTATCAGTTCTATTCGTTCAGCTTTCGTTATCCGGTCTTCATCCTTTTTCTTCCGCAGCTCAAGAAAACGCTTGTATTTCTCAACGGCTGTCTTCGGGTCTTTATAGATCTGGATATAGGATTCATAATGTGAGGGAGTGAATGTGACATCTTTCCCGCCGGCCTTTACAGTGATCTTGCTGTGAGTCATATTCTCCCGAATGTCATCCACCGCAGCCCCATCGTCTGTTACTGTAAATCCACCGTGGGATGTATTCTCATAAAGATTATCAACATATCTGACGCCGTAATTCAGAAGAGAGATCAGGTTCAGCAGCGGCTGATGAACCCTTTCATCATTTTTGAGGTAGTTGTTCAGGAGAATATTTATTTTACTGATATTTTTTGAAAGCTTTTCCCGGACATCACGAAGTTGATCAGGGCTTACGAAATATTGTTCCCGGATCTTTCCCCGATCCAATTTATGATCATCATCTCTGTTTTTGTTTGTTTCGGAGAGTTTCTTTTGGATCGCCTTCTCAAGATCACCCAACGGTTCAGCTACCATGTCCATGTAGTTGTAAAGCTCATTCATTTCGTTCGGAGAATTTTCCAGTTCTCCGTCTGTGAAGGTTTCCGCAAAATAATTTGCTACGCTTGACCCATAATGCTCAATGGCACTTTTTAATCCTGCTAATCCGCGGAAGACATTACCTTTTTCTGCGTGCATCGATCCGGAAAATTTATAGGAGCCGATCTCACCGGCTTCATAGCCTTCCATACGCCGCAGCTGTTCGCCGAGCCGCCCCGGACTAAAGCTCTCTTTTATCAGTCCGCTGCCTTTTTTCATGGACTTTTTGTAATTGCTGAAATCTTTTCTTGTTGCCCGCTTGTTGCCGAAGTTCTGGTAACTCAGATCTTCCTGATTCATGAGATCCATCAGGTTGTTTTCCGTTCCGGCTATCGCGTTCTGGTTAAAGGCTTCCGTGCCAAATATACCGAGATTCCCCAAATGACCAAAATCCACTTCAGATTTCTCGAAAATGTCTCCTCCGGTAGCCAGATGGGCCGTATTTACGACCATTTCCTTGACGAAGGTGACACAGTTCCTTCCATAGTAGCTGTAGCCGCCTTCAGCATATTTTTCAGAGGCCTTGATGATC
Organism: uncultured Chloroflexota bacterium; assembly: GCA_902786265.1. GTDB lineage: Bacteria > Chloroflexota > Anaerolineae > Anaerolineales > Anaerolineaceae > Flexilinea. The sequence goes on from CADACE010000032.1 coordinate 51,687, forward strand.
GCGTTGACCTGCTCATTTTTGGCGGGATAACGGCGGCTGACATCATATTTGCTATCATAATCATCCTTCAGCCTGCCCGGCATGACCGCGTCATGTTTCATCGCGGTCATGCCGCTGGATATGCCTTTTGATATGGTACCGCCTGCGGGATAAAACCCATACTGGAGTTTATACCGTTCGAAACGGCCGGATATGCTGCTCCTGCGGCTGTATTCGATACCGATCATGGTATGCCCCATTTCAGAGCCTTTCAACGCCTGGCTGGATCCGGGTTTCGGCTGTTCAGCCATCACACTGACCACAGGGTCCAGCGGCTTTTCCTCTTCCCGGCCGTTCTTTTGGACTTTCTCAGCGGCTTTTGCCGCGATCATACGCGACCATACCGTCGGCACCCGACGGAAATCCGCCAGTATGTCTTCTCCGCCGGTGGCTTCAGGATCAAATTTTGCTCCATCCCAGCCCGGAATGCTCTGATAATCCTTTTTTTGCTGCCATTTGTTCTTGTCTGTAAGAGCATAACGGACTTTGGATTTTAACCGCCAGAAATGGCCGAGAGAAACGACCTGCAGAGCCAAACCGAGGAGCTTTCCCATACCGCCGGCAAAATAGGTCAGGAATTTACGGAATTTGCCCGGTTTTGACTTGATTTTATCCAGTTTCTGAGCTTTGAAGTCCCAGTTTTTGATTTTCTCCATCTCCATAGACCGGATGAATTCCACATTCTCCGGATTTTTGTCCATCAGTTCCATCTTCTCCAGCCGTTTTATGGCTGCGTCCTTCCAGCGGGCGTCCTCAATTCCTCCCACGTTGTCCCCGACGGCCTGGACAGGAACGGCCTCATTTTCTGCGGATTTTTTCCCCTTTTTCTTTCTGCCCTTTTTCCGCCCTGATACGGCTGCCAGGTCCCCATCTTCAGCGTAGGTTGGGAGGGGATCAAATTCGGCCTTGAACTCCGGTACTTTCTTTGCGGGAGCGTCCTTCAGGATATCCTCCGCGATCTCAAGCGCATTTTCCGTGTCTTTCTGATCCGGTTTCTTTTTGCTCTTTTTTCTTTCTTTTTTGAGGATGTGCTGATGATATGATCCGAATCCTCATCGTCACTGCTGCTGCCGATCTCATTGCTGATCAGGTTGCTGTTCTCTGACGCCCTGCTGCCGCGGCCGCCTTTGCCGCTGCTTTCCAGCCAGTCTTCGTTGACGATGTTGTGGGAACTGTTCAGGTAATCGCTGTCATTCAGTTTATCAGGTGCGTGAGGGATCCGTATACCGCTGTAGTCCGGGATGATTTTCTCTTCCAGGTCCGCATACTTATCCGAACCCCGACCGCTGCCGGCATTCATTTCATTCAGCATCTGATCCATGAGCTCAGCATTCGCGGCTTCATTCCCCATCGGCTGGATGGAATTTTGTTCCTCTGCCTGTCGGGCTTCCTGCCGGACGCTTTCGTCCTTTGCCTCTGCCTTCTGATTGTTGTTGATCTTTCGAAACATAAATACCGGTCGTCTGATAATGATAATGGAATATTATATCATTATAACTGCCGGAGCATAAGCGAATTTTTGGAATTATTCTTTATCGGAGAGTATCGGATTATATCCAGTATCGCTCTGTGCCTTGTATTTGAACCGTTTTTTCCCGAATGAATGATGTGTTTACCTTATCAGCATCGGCATGATCCATGCTGTCCATGCATAACTTGTAAACCAGACAAGAATCATCGAAGGGATCATGTCGGCAATGGGAAAATCACGGATTTTTGTGATGCGAAAACCGGTCGCCAGCAGAATTATCCCTCCGCAGGCTTTAAAATCATTGATCATGGAAGGTGTGGTCAGAGGATATATCAGCTTTGCGCTGAAGAAAAGCAGAAGGAAAATCACCGTCTGCGGTATTGCGATCGCTGAAACAGACAAGCCCAGAGAACAGGCAAAGATCATCGCTGTAAACAGGTCAAGAACGGATTTAGCGATCAGAATACTGTGATCCCCGTTCATTCCGGATACGATCGTCCCGAATATACCGGTCCCGCTTGCGCAGAAGAGTACGATGGCCGTGACCATCAGGGCATTATCCATTGCATCGGATCGTTCGCGCCCGGAAAACAAATTTGACAGACCTGCTCCCGCGCGTTCAATACGGGATCCGATCCGCAGCAGAGATCCGGCAATCGTGCCCAGGATCAAAGAAAGGACTACCGGAGGCAGATTCTCCATCAAAATGATGGAACTGATCCCGATCGTCATTGAGCACAGGCCGAAAATCAGATTGAGTTTATCTTTCAGATCCTGCGATATGTTCTTTCCGAATTTTGCGCCGAGGAATCCCCCGACAGCGACAGACAATCCGTTTATGATCACTCCAATCGGCATAAAAGAAGTCCTTTCATTTTTGATGCTTTCCGAAACCGGGCAGCAAATTTCACTTCATTTATACAGCTGCCGGATTCGGGCCTTTTTCCAGAATAACATCCAACCGCCTGAAAAAAGTAATGGCACAGACCAGCGCAGCGAGCAGATCGCTGACCGGTTCCGCGAGAAAAACCAGAAAAACCGGGTCTCCGGGAAAAACCCGGGGAAATATCAGGATCAGCGGGATCAGCAGGATCAGTTTCCGCAGGCATGCCATGAAAAGCGCGGTTTTTGCCTGGCCGAGTGCGATGAAAGACTGCTGGCAGGCTGTCTGGAAGGCATTCGTGACCGCAACTGCAAAATAGATTCGCATCACTCCGGCGCAGTATGAGATCATGGCCTTATCTGTTGTAAAAAATCCGGCAACTGTCCGGGGAAGAATAATAATGGTCAGCCATATCACCGCGGTGTAAATCACGCAGGTCCTCAATAAAATGCTGAAGGCCTGCCTGATGCGGTCACTTCTTCCATAGCCGAAATTATAGCTGATGATCGGGTTGCAGCCCTGCGTGAAACCGCTTACCGGGTAGTGCAGCACGGTCGAAACACTGCTGATGATCGTCATGGATCCGACAGCGATATCTCCGCCGTATGAAGCCAGAGAACGGGTGAAAACAATGGAAAGCAGGCTCTCAGTCGAAAACATCACAAAAGCGGAAACACCCAGCGCAATACAGGAGATCAAGATCTCTCCGCAGATCTTCAGATGCTTTTTCCGTATGCGCACGGTAGCCTTTTTCCCGCACAGGAATGAAAGGATCCAAAATGCGCTGACTGCCTGGGAAAAAACAGTTGCGATCGCAGCTCCCTCTACACCCATATCAAACCAAAAGATCAAAATCGGATCCAGAATAATGTTGAGAACGGCACCGATGATGGTCGTCAGCATGGAGATTTTGGAGAATCCCTGCCCGCTGATGAACAGGTTCAGCCCGACTGTGATCATCATGAAGGGTATCCCAAGAATATAGATCCCGGAATAAGCATTTGCATAAGGAAATGTGATATCGGATGCCCCGAAGAACCGCAGCAGGGGTGGTGCCGTAAAAAAGAGCAATGCGGAAAGGAGCGCAGATAAACCGATAAGTGCGGCTGTGCATGTACCGAGGATCTGCTCAGCGCGTTCTTTGTTATCTTTTCCCAGCTCGATGGAAAGCAACGGCGAACCGCCGGAGGCGATCAGCATCGCAAAGGAATGGATCAGTGTCGTTATCGGCATAAGCAATCCTACGCCGGTCAGCGCCGCGGCTCCGATCCCCTCCATATGGCCGATGTATATGCGGTCAACAATATTATAGAGCAGGCTGATCACCTGTGCTGTGACAGCCGGGATCGTCATTCTCCAGAAGAGTTTTTTGATACTTTCTGTACCGAGCGCTGCTGTATCGTTCATTGATGGTTCCTATTCTTCAGGACTGTTTATTCATTTCAGCCAACGTTTCGAAGAAATTCTTACCGGAACGCCGCATATTTTCGCGGATCAAATCTGCTTTCTCAGGATCCCGCATGGCGATCCTTCTCAGATAAAACTCATTCTGCATGCGCTGATCATCTTTTTGTGGAACAATATCACAGGTCTCCTGATACCAAGTGAGCATCTGCATCTGTTTTCTCAAGATCTCATCATGATAAAAAGGATCATCGATGCGGTTGATGCTCTCGCCTTCATTAAGAACATAGAATTCGTCACTTTCATAAAGCCGCCTGATGTATTTGTATTTTTTATCACGGATCATTGTGGCTTTGGTATGGGTGCCATCCTCTTTTGCCTGCAAAGCTTTCCGTATGCTGTATTCATCGCCGGCAAGACTGCCCGGGTTATCGCGCTCCATTGCCTGAGGTTCGTTCAGCCTTCTCCCTCCTTCACAGGTAACGAATTCTCTCACTTCCCTGCTGTGATCTTTCATAGTCGGCAGCAGGCTTTTCCCGTAATGGTCATGTTCTGCTTTGATACCGCCGAGATCCAGAACCGTCGCGTAAAAATCGACCAGCTCAACGAGATTATCATTGATCCCGGGATCAATATCAACTCCGGCAGGAGGTTTGATCAGCAGCGGAACGTTGGTAAGACAATCCGGAAAACAATTCTGGGCTTTTTCGACGATTCCGTAATCCCCTGTATAATCACCATGGTCGGAAAGGATAAAGATCGCCGTGTTATCGTAAATTCCTTCTTCTTTGAGCGTATCAACGATCATGCCGACCAGGTAATCCACTCTTGCGCATTGTGCGAGATAAACGGCACGCAGTTGTCTGATCCGTTCTTCATCCCAGCCGGAGACTCCCAAACCTTTCATTAATCCCTGCTCCATTTTCGGCTTATTATCCCCGGGGGCGATATTCCGGATCCGCGGTTTGATTTTTTCCGCATCGATCTTATCCAAAAATTCCCGCTCCACTCTGTAAGGCGGATGCGGATCCATTAATCCTAAAAATGCAAATAACGGTCTATCGGATGGCCTGTTGATAATGCGCTCGCAGAGGCTTTTTGTATATGCATAATCGCCATTGTTGGCAATCAGTCCGCTTTTCGGAGTGACGATTCCTCGATAAAAGGAGAAATAACGGTCGGACTCTTTTTCGCCGCGGCCTTCATCAGTCCCCATGTCATCACCCATGTCATAGCATACTTCATCAACGCTGATCTCATGCAAATGATCATCCTGTCCGGCAATACTGTCCCCTCGTGCATTCATCCATACATAATATCCGCTTTCCTTTGCTTCCCTGAACAGGTTGCTTTCATGTTGTTTCAGCAGATTGCTCATGGTTCTGTGCCCGTTAACATGCGGGTAAAGTCCGGTCAGAAAAGAACAGCGGGAGGGTGTGCAGACCGGGTTCTGACAAAACGCCTGTGAGAATGAAACACCGTCCTGTGTGAGTTTGTCCATATTGGGTGTATAGGCGGCCTCATTTCCCAAATGATGCAGGCTGTCTGCACGCATCTGATCAGGATTGATAATAATAATATTTGGGCGTGAATTCATGAAATATTCATCCTCTCTGTCGAAATTTCATTTTTAACGAAGCGGATTTCAGTGCTTTCGGATAAGTCGGAAAGCAATCCGCAGGAGGGTCAAAAAGGTCAGATCAGATTCCTAACTGATGCTGAACCTTTCAAATAATTCTTTCGGTGCATCGTTGTCCCGCATACATTTTCGGATCGCATTTGTCATACGGGTTTTAACGGAATCATCGCTGACCGGATCCAATTCCCCGGGATCAGCAGTCAGATCAAACAGAAGCTCGCCGAATCGTTCCGGCTTCAGATGCGGAATGAATCCGGTGCGGATCTTCATCGTTTTCAAGCCTTTTGTGAAAGAAAAAGGCTGGGCGAGTTTGACCGTTTCAAGTTCCTGCGCGGAGAAAAATTGATTCATATGAGTCGGCATCAGTGTGTACTCATACAGAGGTTTTTCCGGGTTGGGACATCGCATATAGACATAGCGCCCGTCTGTTACATTAAAATGTGCACCATGGATACCGAAAAAGGCGTAATCTCTGACTTTTTCATCATGATCTATCGTTTCAGCTAAATCGTGTCCAAGCATATCCTCTGTCGGTTCAAGACCGAAAAACCGAAGCAGTGTAGGAGCCATATCGATCATCTGAACAAGAGATTCCCGCCGTTCTCCTGCTTTTCCGCACCGGGGATCCCAGATAAACAAAGGCAGATGGGCAATCTCATTGTATTGCGGCATAAGGTTTTTCCCCCACCAGCCGTGTTCTGTGAGGATAAAGCCATGATCTGTATTGACGATCAGCATCGTATCCTTCCACAGATCATAGCGATCCATAGCATCAAGGACCTTTCCGAGATAGAAATCGCACATGCTCACAAGCGCTTTATAGTTGTTGATGCAGCGCTGTTGTTCCTCTTCTGTTTCTTCTACTTCATGATAGCCCGGCCAGTCATATTCCCTTCCGCTGTAATCCGGATTCTGATACATTTTTTTGAATCGTTCAGATACAAAGAAGGGCTCATGCGGGTCAAAGGTCTCGATGTGGAGGAACCAGTTATCTTTGCTATGATTGCGGTCGATGAATTCGAGCCCGTTTTTGAAGGTGACAGCCTGAGGCATATCTTCTTCACATGTCATTAATTGCCGGTTGACCACATCCCAGTCGTCAGCAGGCCGTAACCCTTTCTGTTTCATCGCAGCCCGTCGGACAGCCTTGATATGAGGAACTCTGTTGGGATCTTCAGATAATTCTTCATAGCCTTTCCAATGATCACCCTCTTGACCTCTTGTGATTTCCCATGTGGAATAGCGTGAGTGATAAGTTGCCCCGCCATCCTCCCAATAGTGTTTATGATCTGAGACCAAATGTGTGTGGATCCCGGCTTTATCCAGCATGGATGGCATAGAATCGTCAAACGGTTCTATCGGTCCCCAGCTTCGGTGCATAAAGTTATATCGTCCGGTATGGAGTTCTCTTCTTGCAGGCATGCATGGCATGGATCCGATGTAACAGTTGTCAAAAGCGACCGTTTTTTCTGCGAGTCTTTCAAAATTCGGAGTATGGACATCACAGCAGCCGTAGGTCGAAAGAAATCTGCGGCATAGTGAATCATACATGACCATAATAGCTTTCATAACTTAATTGTCCTTATGGATTTCGTCGGGTTTTGAAAAAAGCCGGAAAATTTCGGATCACCCGACACGATTTTCCGGCTGAATTCCTGTCTGAAAGCAGATCTTCTCAAATCATTAGACTGCCAGTTATTTTCCCAGAGCTCTAAACATCCAGCCTTTATAGGCTTCCACGCCCGGCTGATCGAAGGGGTTGATGCCGAGGATCTCACCGGAAACATAACAGGCAAACTGGAAGAAATAAAACAGCTGCCCGAAATGGTATGCGTCGAGCCGGTCCAGATCAAAGATCACACAGGGCATCTTCTGGCTGTGCGCGGTGAGTGTGGCTTCGAAAGCGGCCTTGTTGATCTCAAAAAAGTCCTTATCGTTCAGATAATCGAAATAGTCCTGCTTCCCGTCGCTGTGGATCACCAGGCTGGAATCCTGTTCCTTAACATTCAGAAAGGTCTCAAACATCAGCGGCGCGCCGTCCTGCAGATATTGTCCGACAGCGTGCAGCTCTTCGGAATATTCCGCCGCGACCGGGAAGATCCCTTTGCCGTCTTTCCCTTCGCTTTCACCGAAGAGCTGGACCCACCATTTGAAGAACCAGCTGAACTGCGGTTCAAAAGCGGCCATCATTTCAAGGACATAGCCTTTTTGATTATAGAGGTTCCGGAGAGCGGCATACTTCAGGGCGAGGTTGTCTTCCGCGCCGGTTTCATGCAGCTGCGCGGCCATGTCTTTGCCGCCCCGGACCAGCGCACGGATATCAATGCCCGCGACAGCCATCGGCAGCAGACCGACAAAGCTGAAGGCACTGTAGCGTCCGCCGATGTCGGTCGGGAAGGGAACAAAAGTGTAGCCTTCCTTTTCACAGAGTTTTTCCAGAGAGGATCCGAAGGTGCCGGTGCAGATGGTGCGCTTTGCCGCTTCTTCCGGGGAGTACTTCTTTGCCATGGCTTCACGCAGAATGCGGAAAGAGGAACCCGGTTCCAGTGTTTCAAAATTCTTGGCGATGCAGTCGATGGTGTAATCTTTTCCTTCCAGGCTCTTCAGCATTTTGTTCAGTGCATGGGGTGAAAGCGTATTCCCGGCATAGATGATCTCAACTTTGGAACCATCTGCCAGCGCTTTGATCACACTGCGCGCGGCGTTATTGCTGCCGCCGACGCCGATGAGGACAAAGGCGTCGCTGTTGGCCTGAATTTCGGCTGCCAGTTTCTCGATATGGGAGAGCGTGTCTTCCCCTGCCCATTTTTCAAGATCCAGCCAGCCCTGGCTGTCCGCGTATTTTTCTTCCCCTGCCTGAGCCCGTTTGAGGATGGGTTCAGCGTCTTTCATCGCCTGAGAAAGTTCTTCCGGTGTTACCAAATTCTTTTGATCTTTGATCGTTATATTCAGCATAATTCCTCTATTCCCTGCTAAATTGAGTCATTTCATAAAATCAAGGCGCGAAGCGCCATCCTTATCCATCTGATCCCTGATCCCTAAGGTCTCAGGTTCATCAGCTTCGGCAGCGGATCGCCAAGCAGCGGGCGGACCCATTCTTTGTAAGCCTCTGTGACGCCGTTCCCTTCGGCGTTGATGAATTCATCCGGCATTTTCCGTTCGGTCAGCATCACATCCCTGATATCTGCCAGGAAGGTTTCACTGCGATACGGTTCATTTGAAAGCCGTCGGATTGCAACCATTTTCGCGGTCTCACCGGCAATGGCAGCACGGGCAGCTTCGCGTCCGCATGCTTCCGCCTCTTCCCGGTCGATCCGGCTCTGCCAGTAAACGGAGGCACGGCCCAGTAGACCAGGCTTTTCCGAACGGGCTTTGTAGTGCAGCTTGCGGGTGATGAGCTGAGCCAGGTGCGAGGAAACATCTCCGAAATAGGTAGAGCGTCCGACACTGAAGATGGGCTCAACGATCGGTGTTCCGTCCGCATAATGCAGACCTTCGCTTGCGACGATGACACCGCAGCCTTTTTCATCGATCAGCTTCTGCACATCCCGCAGGAAGGCTTCTTCATCGAAGCTCCGTTCCGGCAGGTAAATCAGGTCCGGTCCATGACCATAACTGTCGGAAGCCAGTGAGGATGCGGCAGTTACCCAGCCGGCATTTCTTCCCAGCGCTTCACATACGACCACGTGGATGGGCAGACCGTCCACGTCGCAGCAGAGCTCCGCGACAGAACCCGCCATATAGCGGGCGGCACTGGCAAAGCCGGGAGCGTGATCCGTGATCGCGAGATCATTATCCATCGTCTTCGGGATACCGATCACACGGATATCAGTACCTTCGCAGTGCTGCTGCAGCTTACCGCAGGTATCCATGGTGCCGTTCCCGCCGTTCATGAGGACATAACGGATCCCGTATTTTTTCAGGATGCCGACCATCATTTCATATTCAGGGGCTTCCAGCGCGTCCCGGGAGGATCCGATAGCTGAAGCCGGGCTGGTGAGCAGCCCTTTCAGCTCATCATCCGAGAGATCCGTCACATCGCGCAGGTGCTCTTTCATCAGACCGCCGGTGCCGCCGATGGCGCAGTAGACGCGATCCACTTCCGGATTGTTCTGCGCTTCACGGATCGCTCCGTAGAGTGATGCATTGATGACGGCAGTCGGTCCGCCGCCATGAATGATAACCAAATTTCTGTCCATTTTCCTTTTCCCCCTTTCGATCAGGAAAGCATCCGAACCGTGTTGTAAACACAAATCCCAAGAATCACGACCATAAGTCCGATAAAAAGTTTGTCTGTCAGTTCGGAAGAAAGCTTTTTATGAAGCCTTGCGGAGATAAAGCCGCCCAAAGCCCCCGCGCTGACCATGCCGGCAAGGTTCCCCCAGCTGAAATCCGGAACGGTACCGGTAACGATCGTCATGATCAGGCTGGCGATCTGGCTGAGCAAAATGATCAGGATCGAATTGACCGCGGCCTGTTTGGTGCTCATCGAGAAGAAGTAATACAGCACAGCCAGGTTCATCGGCCCTCCCCCGATCCCAAGGAACGAGGAACAGATCCCGAGAAACAGGCCGATCAGGACCGGGACGATCATCCCGGAAACATTTTTTGTCGTGATCCGCTTTTTGCAGAGGACATAAAGCAATGTACCCAAAACCAGGATCCCGAGCACGATCGCCTGGACAGCACCTACGACCCGGTCATTATTGACAGCTGCCTTCAGCGCGGAGAACATATATTTTCCCGCTACACCGCCGACAGCGGCACCGATCCCCAGGGGAATGCTTCTCTGAGGATCCAGCTCCCCGCCTTTGCGGTTTTTCCAGACATTGATGCAGGCCATCGCCAACACGGTCAGTCCGGAAAGGAAGGATACAGTGGCGACCGGCATGATACCGATCGCGTCAAGGACCGGTTTGATCACCACACCGCCGCCGATGCCGCAGATGCCGCCGATCGTGCTGGCTGCCAGACAGATCAGAAATACCAGAATGATCATCGTGCTGTTTTGCTCCTTATGCCGTTTTTCAGGAATCGGGCAGAGGCTCCGATCCCTGAAATAATTTTAAATTTTACCTGATTAACATCCGCACGGGTGTGCCGGTGCGTCATCACGATAATGGCTGTTCTGTTCCGGATCCTTCATACAAAGATGCACGGCGGCTGTGGTGAAGGTCTTCGGCAGTGCCAGGATGTTCGGATCATCACCGACGAACTTCCGTTTTGCGTCCGCGAGAGCTTCTTCAAAGGTGGCACGGGTCTTGAGCCCCATCCCGCGGGCGATACCCGGTTCGCGGGCGCCGACGATATAGATGGCGCTGGTGTGCATTTCCGCCAGATGTCCGCAGCTCATCATGCTGAATCCGTGGAACGGGTGGAAGGCATTCGCGAATCTGTATTTGCGGATGTATTCCTGGTTGGTAGCGAAATATTCGCCGTAGCGGTTCATGTCCGGCAGGGTCTGCATGTAATCATGCTGGAACATTTCGTAAAGTTCACGCAGATACGGCCAACGTTCTTCATGGAACCAGCCATCGCAGATGCTGGAAACGATGAATACACAATGGTCGGAAAGGACACGCTTATGGCGGATCACCTGGGCGGAAAGCGCCTGCATCATCTGGATCGGGTTGGTGCCCATGCCGGCGCCATAGTGGAAGTTGGTGGGCATGCCGAAGACGACGACGTCGTATTTCTTTTCGGCCCAGTGGACGTAAGTGCGCTTGTCCGCGGTCTTCCAGGAAATCGGCTGCATTTCCTTTGCCCAGCCGGAGTTGATCTCGATCTGGCGGGATTTGGTATCCAGAACGGCATCGCAGCAGAAGAATTTTTTGCCCATCTTCTCTTCCATCCACATGCCCTGCTGGTCGAATTTATCGCGCATCAGGCTGTTGGTGCTGACGGGGACGAAATCCGGACGGTGCATGACCTGCGGGACATGGTGAGCGGAGATGCTGCGCCAGTGGCTGATGCCGGTCGCGCAGTGCTTGTAGCCGCCGGAATAACCGCCGTAGGGGTTGCCCTGGGTGTGGCCGATCAGGATCGCGACGTCCGCATCAAAGACGTATTTGTTCATGATCACATGGTCGCCCTGAGGTGTGAATCCCAGATCTTCCAGATGTTCATAATCTTCGCTGTCGTGGCTGGTGATCTGGCCGGTGTACCAGAACTCATTGAAAAGTTCATCGCCGAGGATCTGCTTTGCTTCGTTCATCGGGGTGCGCGGATGCAGACCGTTGGAGAAGAGCAGCAGGATGTTTTCTTTCTTGATGCCCGCGGAATACAGCTCATCCAGACAGGCGCGGATGGAAACTTTCCGATGGCTGGTCGGCTGGCAGCCGCCCTTGACGATGTCAGGGATAATGATGACGACCGTCTTTTTCCCTTTCGCATGTTCGGCAAGGGGCTCCATGCCGATGGGATTGCGGAGGGATTCAAGCGTCGCATTATACAGGCTGTCCCAATCCTGCGGCAGGCACTGCGGATCCGGAACGGTTTCTCCCGGGATGAAAACATCGGTGGTATCGGGTAAATTTGCGGACATCATTCCGTGTCCGTATTCAAACTGAAGATTCATGACTCTTTCTCCTTACTTCTCGCAATTTTCCATATAGATACGGATGATTTCCAGATATTCATCCGGGTAGAAGCCGATTTCGCCCTGGAAACGGGTCAGAGCGATCAGTCCGCCGTCGATCTCGGGGATCGAGGCCAGCATGGCAGCGTTGTCCTGTTTCAGACCGCCGCCATAGACCACGGGCAATCCGCCGGTCTTTTCCTTGATAAAGCGTGCGATCGGGGCAATGACATCCGCTCCCGGCGGCGTTTTCCCGGGGCCGATGGCCCAGATTGGTTCGTAGGCGATAATGACTTTTTCTTTGTCAACACCATCAAGGCCGATGGAAAGCTGTTCGGAAAGAACATCCTGCCAGTGTTCGCGTTCTTCAGCTTTTTCGCCGATGCAGTAGGTGACCGTCATTCCCCGGCTGATCGCGCAATTGATCTCCTTGTTGAGCAGACGGTTGACCGCGGCTGTGTCGGTAACACCGGCTTCCTGCAGGACACCCAGCTTGTCAGCCCGTTCTTCGCAGTGGCCGATGATGGTACTGCTGACACCCAATGCCACCATGGACGCGGCTGGACGATTCGTGGTATAGGCACCGAAATTGACGCCCGGAGCCACATCAGCCCGATAGACGCTCTGGCAGCCGACTTCGATCATGCTCCCGTCACCCGCAGCCTGTGCGGCTGCAATGACATGAGCTTCTGGAAAATACATGGGGAAACGGGCTTTGCTGCGGTACTGCTCCAGACCTTCTTTGGTTCCGGAAACGATGGTCTCCGCCCAGACATTTCCTGCGGCGAGACGGTTTACCCCGCCCATTTCAACGGGAACATCAAAGCGTTTCAGGTTCAGACAAAGATGCTTCATTAAATGCCTTCCTTCTTGTAACGGTCTGCCATCTCTTCAAGCGTGACCGGCTTGATCAGCTGGCTCTTGCGGTAGCTTCCAAACTGGACTAAGAGCGGAGCGATGGATTCTATGACGCCGTCTTTCATGCAGTTGACGATCTTCTGCACATCTTCATCCGGAACTTCGCCGGTAATGATGGTATTAATGATGCTGCCGAGATAATTCCGGGGGTCGAAATTCTTCGGTTTTGCCCGCATTTCTTCCCAGATCTTGCCGATCGAAGGACTCTTCTGCAGTTCGGGATGACCGGTGAAGAGTTCAAGAATGTTGCGGGTGCAGGCCAGGCGAATGTCGGTATCCACGTTGATCTTGTTAATGCCGGATTTGGAGACATCGACCAGCTGATTGACGTCAATGCCGTTGGTGTTTTCCAGCTGGCCGCCCAGTTCGTTGATCCGGGCTACATATTCCGGCGGGACGGTGGAGGAACCGTGGCTGACCAGAAAGCCGTTGATGCCTTCGTGCATCATGCATTCCTTGGTCGCGATGGCGATCTCGCGGCGGATCTTCACGTTGCTGCCTTTGTTGGCACCGTGGGATGTACCATAGCTGATCGCAAGGGCGTCGCAGCCGGTCTTTTTGAAGAAATCGATGGCCTGCATAGGATTGGTGTAGGTGCTGGTCGCGGAGAAAACATGATCTTCCACACCCGCCAGAACACCGAGTTCACCTTCAACGGATACGCCATAAGGATGGGCTAATTTGACAACTTCACGGGTCAGTTCTACGTTTTCTTCATATGGGAGACTGCTGCCGTCGATCATGACAGAGGTATATCCGCCGTCGATGCAGGCTTTGACGGATTCCAGGCTTTTCCCGTGATCCAGGTGCAGGGCTACCGGGATCGGGCTGTCAGCCCCGTATTTTTTGACCGCATCGCCGATAGCTTTCGCACCGGCCTGCTTCTGTTCGATCGTGCCGTGCATAAAATCGGCTGCTCCGCCCATATAGGCGTTGGAAGCTTCGGCGCCTTGCAGGATCGCGCCGGAGTGCAGCAGCTCATGAATGCGGATGGCGGCTTCGATCTGCCCCGCACTGTTCATGTTAAAGGCAGCCTGACCGTAGTGATACTGATCGGCAGCTTCGAGAATCGATCTCATCGGTACTAACATAACTTGCACCTCTTTCGTAATTTGCGGGTCCGCTTCCGGTTTTCTTGTTTCAGCGCTGTCTGAAAAAATAACCTTCTGAATCGGAACCTTTGCTATAAAACTTTTCTATTCAAAGGAGTAAAGAGTTCATTGGAACTCTTCACTCGATATTCCTAATTCACACTTACACCACAGGTGTAGGAGCGTTTCCCCATCAAATCGACCGGTTTTCCGGTGAGCATGATGTGTTTTTCATCAACAATATTCATGGAGCTGACGCCCAGCTTCAGTTCGGCATTTCCGGGTTCGACGCCGTAGACCATATCTTCGTTGTAATAACCGAGGCCGGCTGCTTCCACATGGAATGTCAGGGTCTTGCATTCGCCTGCTTCCAGATGGACGCGCTTGAAGGCGATCAGCTGCATATTCGGGCGGATCACATGGGCGGAGGAGAAGTGATAGTAGAGCTGAACGACTTCATCACCCTCCCGGGCACCGGTGTTTTTGACGGTGCAGGATACATCGATCCCGCCATCGGTAGGCAGCGTATCGGAAGAGAGGATCATAGGGCTCACTTCAAAACTCGTGTAGCTCAGGCCGTGGCCGAAGGGGAAGAGCGGTTTGTTGGTATCGTCAACATAGCCACCGGAGAAGATCAGGCTGGCAGTAGCATCGCTGCCGTCGGTATAACCCGAACCGGTGCGGCAATTGTAAACAAGAGGCAGCTGACCGATGTGATGCGGAATAGTAAATGGCATATGTCCGCCCGGATTTACAGTACCGTCCAATACGTCAGCGACTACGGCACCTGCTTCAGCACCAGGCATGAAGGCCTGCACCATCGCGGATACATTTTCCGCAGCCCACGGGATAGCGAAAACTCCCGGACCGTAAAGGACGAGCACAACAGGCTTGCCGGTTTCAACCACTGCTTCCAGAAGAAGCTGCTGTACACCGGGCAGTGTCAGGTTGGAGCGGTCTTTTCCTTCGCCGCCGGTCACATTGACCCAGCCGCAGTTGCCGCCCATAGCCATGATGACCACATCAGAATCTTCGGCTGCCTTGACGGCTTCAGCAAATCCGTCTGTACTTTCGCCGATGATATCACAGCCCTGTGCGTAAGTCACATCAAAGCGGTCGGCAAGGACTTCTTTCAGGCTGCGGGAGCCCATCTTTTTGAGCAGGGTCGGCAAATCGCTGAGCTTTGCCCGGTCTTCATCGGTGAAGAGCGCCAGCATGGAAGCAAACATATTCAGGCCGGTCGCTTTCTTCTTTTCTCCGGAACCCTTTGCCGCCGCTGCTTCATCTGCGATCCCGTTGAAGGTCACGGAAGAATCATCTTCCGCTCCGGCCATCATCATTTCGATGTATGCGGGGTAGGTATATCCGCTGATGGGGTAGCGCATGTTGTTCGCATGCGGACCGATCACAGCCAGTTTCAGTCCTTTCTTCAGCGGCAGGACGCCGTCGTTCTTCAAAAGGGTGATGGATTTGGCTGCGATCTTCCGGCTGAGCGCAGCCTTCTTTTCATTTGTCATGGCTTCACGGACTTTGTCGACATCCACATAGGGATTTTCGAAGAGGCCGTATTCAAATTTGATGGTCAGGATGCGGCGGACGGATTCATCCAGAAGCGCTTCATCCAGTTCACCGGAGCGGACATAATCCGGCAGCTGCCGGTAGGCACCGCCCACCGGGATCTCGGTGTCCAGTCCGCCCTTCTTCGCCAGCAATCCCGCTTCCTTATAGGTAGGAGCGATGTGGAAGTAGTTGTACATCTTCATGATGGCGGCACCGTCAGAGGTCAGCATGCCGCGGAATTTCATGGTATCACGGAGCAGGGTGCGGGCATATTTCTTGTTCGCACCGATGCACATGCCGTCGACCTCGCCGTAGTTGGCCATCATGCCGGAAACGTCGGCTTCGTTGGCGGCTGCTTCAAAGGGTGTTGCGAAGGTTTCATACATTTCGCGGTCGTTGATGCGGCTCACAGCGCAGTTCAGGCCGCCCTGGCTTTCGGCATAACCGAGAAAATGTTTGGCGATGCAGGCGGGACCATTCGTTTTGTCGCCCTGCATTCCTTTAATATAGTTAATACCCATCTGGCTGATCAGGTAAGGATCTTCACCGTAGGTTTCATAGGTGCGGCCCCAGCGGGGATCACGGGACACATCGATCACGGGACTCATGGCGCTGTTGATGCCGACCGCGCGGGATTCCTGCCCGATGACAGCAGCCATTTCTTCCGCCAGTTCCGGTTCCCAGGTGCAGCCGACGTTGATCTGAGCCGGGAAGAGAGTGCCTTCCGCGCCGGGATAACCGCAGAGGTTCTCCGCCTGCAATGCGACCGGAATGCCCAGTCTGGTTTCTTCCATAAAATAATGCTGCAGCTGGTTGCTGATCTCCGCGATCTGAACCGGGTCGACGATGCCGGCCATGGAGTACTGGGTGAAGCGGCCGTGGCCGTCGGGATATTTTTCCCGGAGCAGTTCGAGAGATACTTCTCCGTCTTTCATAAAGCCGGCGGGGAGGTCGCCGCAGAGCTGGGCGGCTTTTTCTTCGAGGGTCATGCGGCTGAGCAGATCCTCAACGCGCTCGGATACGGGTTTGCTGCTGTCCTTGTAGAGTTCCATAACAGATGTTACCTTTCCTTTTCAAAAAATCAGATGATAATGACAATTAGTTTTTTTATTTGATAAATAAAATACCAGAAAAGTTTTGTTTTGTCAATATGGAAATTACAGGTTCAGTGAAATTCATTACATTTTCATGACAACACCCGTCCCCGGAAATTATATTATTATAAATCAGGAAGCGGAATGAACATTGTTTACGAGTAAAAACAGTATCCCGGCAGCGGAATTTCATGCTGTGGATCTGCCGGAACCGGGGAAAAATTAATGTCATAATTTGTCATAGAATTTTGAAATAATCTATTGACAAACAAAAAAAATCTGGTAATATTTAATTCAATGAATAAATCATTTGTTCAAACCATATAGAAGGAGAAAATGATCATGAAAAAACTGTTTTCAATCCTGCTTGCCGCGATCGTCGCGCTCGCACTGTTCGGTACTGTCCTGGCCGCCCCGAAGGACGGCGTATTGGACATCGCTTATTCGATCGTCCCTGATTCCCTGACGCCTTTCCGCCCGGAAGTCAACCGTGACGCCCCGTACTTCACCCAGATCTGCGAATCCCTCGGTGTGTTCAACAGCGACAAGGTCCTGGAACCCTGGCTGGCCAAGTCCTGGAACACTGACGACAACGGTTTTACCTACACCGTTGAACTTCGTGAAGGCATCAAAGATTCCGCCGGAAATCCCTTCACCGCTGATGATGCTGTGTGGTTCATCCAGGAATCCGTCGCCCGCGCGCTGAAACCGGTATACAACAAGATCGAAAGCGTTGAAAAGACCGGTGATCTGACCTTCGAATTGAAGCTGAAGAGCAACATCGTCGGTACCTTCGAAAAGATCATGACCGAATCCTACGGTATCACCAAAGCTTCTTTTGAAGCCAGCCCGGATGAATTCGGTTCTTCCCTGGTCTCCACCAGCCCGTATGCAGTGACCAACTTCGTTGCTTCCTCTGAATTCACCATGGAACTGCGTGAAGATTACTGGCAGGCTCTGGAAGATATGCCCGCCTGTGTCCGTCCGACTGTTGCCAAGGTCCATTATGTCCAGATTGCTGAAGCCTCCCAGATGGGTATCGCTCTGGAAACCGGCGTCGTCGATATGGTCATGCGCATGCCCATCGCCACTGGTATGCAGTACGAAGGCAACCCTGCTTATACCGTTGAAAAGACCTCCGGCCATCAGGGTTATCAACTGTTCTTCTCCGGTGCGGATACCTCCCCGGTCGCCAATGACCAGAAACTCCGCCAGGCCATTGCCTATTCTATCAATAATGAAGCTCTGATCCAGGCTCTTGCTTACGGAAACGGCGAACCCCTCTATGACGTCCACTCCCCGGTCATGATCGGCTATAATCCGAAATGGGAAAATGAAGAAAACTATCCTTATGATCTCGCAAAGGCGAAACAGTTGGTCGCGGAATCCGATTACAAAGGCCAGACCCTGTCCATCCTCTGCTCCGGCAACGGTGACATGCCCCGAATGGCTCAGGTCCTGCAGGCATTCATGATGCAGGCCGGCATCAACGTCGAGATCAACGCTGCTGAAATGGCTTACATCGTTGCCAACCGTCTGGACGGCACAAAGTATGATATGTTCATCAATACCATCGGCGGTGTATACCTTGCCGACGCCTGGGCGATCCGCTATGACCCCAACGCTTACTCCACTGGTGACGGCACCAGCCGCCATGACTATGTCCTCGGCGACCTGCTGTATGAGACCTGGACTCCGGAAGGTTATACCGAAGAGAACATCGATAAGGTCCACAACTACCTGAAGGAAAGCTGCATCGCTTATGGCCTGTACAACCCGTACAACTACTGTGCATGGCGCACTGATATAGGTCTGACAAATGAAGTTTACTCAGTTTCTCAGCATATTGCTCCGACCTACTGCACCTATACCGGTTTGTAATAACGTAAATTCATAGATCGTTTGGAGGGGGAGACGATGGGATCCCGGAGTCTGCCCCTCTTTCCTTACCATCTGATTGTGAGGCATTATGATACGATATGTTCTGAAACGAATTCTCTGGATGATCCCGATCGTTCTCGGCGTAGCGATCCTGGTGTTCACTCTGATGACTTTCTGTCCGGGCAACCCGGCTGAGATCATCCTGGGATCCACCGCAACAGAAGATGCGCTGCTTGCCAAGACCGAAGAGCTGGGA
Organism: uncultured Chloroflexota bacterium; assembly: GCA_902786265.1. Taxonomy (GTDB): domain Bacteria; phylum Chloroflexota; class Anaerolineae; order Anaerolineales; family Anaerolineaceae; genus Flexilinea. The sequence goes on from CADACE010000032.1 coordinate 70,500, forward strand.
TTGAATGACCCGTTCCTGGTCCGGCTGGGCAATTATCTGGTCGATGTGTTCATCAAGCGTGATCTGGGTGCTTCCTGGGCAACCAACGTCAGCATCATGACATCGATCGGTGAACGTCTGCCGCGTACGTTGACGCTGACCCTTGTCACGCTGTTCCTGGCTTTCGGTCTGGGGATCCCGCTCGGCATCGTTGCCGCGACCCATCAAAACCAATGGCAGGACTCGCTGTCCATGGTCTTTGCCCTGATCGGTGTTGCGATCCCGAACTTCTGGCTGGGTTTGATGTTCGTCCTGCTTTTCTCGGTCCGTCTGGGCTGGCTCCCTTCTATGGGTATCAGCGACGGTCTCAAGAGCTATATTCTTCCGGCAGCAACTGCCATGATGGGCGCTTTCGCCACCTGTGCCCGGCAGACCCGTTCCTCCATGCTGGAAGTCATCCGCTCCGATTACATCACCACTGCCCGCTCCAAAGGCGTTCCGGAACGCGATGTGATCGTGAAACACGCGCTGAAAAACGGCCTGATCCCGATCATTACCATGTTCGGTTCCACTTTCGGCCACATGCTGGGCGGTATGATGATCATTGAAACCGTCTTCGCCATCCCCGGTATGGGTACCTACATCATTACCGCTGTCAACAACCGCGATTATCCGGTTGTACAGGGCGGTACGATCTTCCTTGCCATTACCTTCAGCCTCTGCATGCTGATCGTTGACCTGCTCTACGCAGCTGTTGACCCGCGCATCAAAGCCCAGTATGAAGGCCAGAACAAGAAAAAAATCAAGAAGGAGGCCGAAGCATGATAGCCGAAACTTCTGTACAAACCCGGAAAAAACCGCGGAAAAACAGCGAATTTCTCCGCGTTATGAAACAGCTGAGCCGTAATAAAACGGCTGTGATCGGCCTGGTCATTCTGCTGATCGAGATCGTTCTGGCGATCCTGGCCCCGTATATCGCGCCTTACGATTATACGGAGATGGACTTCATGAATATGTTCGCGACCCCGTCCAAAGCTCACCTTTTCGGCTGCGATGACCTGGGACGTGACATTTTCAGCCGGATCCTGATCGGTGCGCGGTATTCACTGAGCTGCGGTATCCTGGCGACCCTGATCGGGACTGTTATCGGTATGGCAATCGGCGCCATTGCCGGTTTCTTCGGCGGAAAGACCGACAACATCATCATGCGTATCCTGGATGTTATCCAGGCGATCCCCGGCATGGTGATGATGATCGTGATGTCCGCGGTGCTTGGTCCCGGCTTTATCAACACGATCATCGCAATGGCATTCGGTACGATCGCGGGCATGGCCCGTATGCTGCGTGCCCAGATGCTGAAGGTCCGTGAAAACGAATATATCGAAGCCTCGGTTTCCATCAACTGCTCCAAAGCACGGATCATCCTGGACCACCTGATCCCGAACTGCATGAGCCCGATGATCGTTCAGGCGACCATGGGTGTTGCCCAGACGATCACGACCGCATCCGGTCTTTCCTTCATTGGCCTCGGTGTACAGCCGCCGGCTCCTGAATGGGGCGCGATGCTTTCCGGTTCCCGCCAGTTCATCCGTCAGGCGCCGCATCTGGTGATCTTCCCCGGTCTGGCTATTGCTGTGACGGTGCTGGCCCTGAACATGATGGGCGACGGCTTGCGCGATGCGCTGGATCCGAAACTGAAGAACTGAGAAAGAGAGGAACAGAAATATGAGTAACAATCAAGAGTTCCTCGAGGTAAAAAACCTTGTAGTGGAATATAAATCAGACGGTCAAATCGTTCACGCGGTGAACGGTGTGAATCTGAAGCTGGGAAAAGGCCGTACGCTCGGACTGGTCGGTGAGACCGGCGCAGGCAAAACCACGATCGCCAAATCGATCCTGCGCATTCTTCCGGATGTCGGCTGTAAGATCCGCGGCGGTGAAGTGCATCTGGACGGAAAAGATCTGCTGAAGATTTCCGAGAATGAAATGCGCAAGATCCGCGGAAACAACATCTCCATGATCTTCCAGGATCCGATGACAGCCTTGAATCCTGTCATGCGGGTTGGTGATCAGATCGCTGAGGTGGTCCGCCTTCACAATGACGGCCATTATGATCCCCGGAAACGCGCGGAAGAAATGCTGGAAATCGTCGGTATCCCCGCGGAACGCTATATGGAATACCCTCATCAGTTTTCCGGCGGCATGAAACAGCGTGTGGTCATCGCCATTGCGCTGGCCTGCAACCCGGATCTGCTGCTGGCGGATGAACCGACGACCGCTCTGGATGTGACGATCCAGGCCCAGGTGCTGGATCTGATCAAAGACCTGCGGGAAAAATACAACACTGCCATGCTGCTCATCACCCATGATATGGGTGTGGTTGCCCAGGTGTGCGATGAAGTCGCGGTCATTTATGCCGGTACCATCGTTGAATACGGGACCAAGGAACAGATCTTCGACCATCCGACCCATCCGTACACCATCGGTCTGTTCGGTGCGATCCCGGATATGAATGAAGATGAAGAATGGCTCCATCCGATCGACGGGCTTCCGCCGGATCCGACCAACCTGCCGAAGGGCTGTCCTTTTGCCCCGCGCTGCAAATACGCGACCGCGGAATGTGAAAAAGGACCCATCCAGACCTATAAGACTGCTGACGGCCATGACTGCGCCTGCTGCCACATCGCTGACGTTGTGAAGGGAGGAAAATAATGACACCGGTTATCGAAGTTGAACATCTGAAAAAATACTTCACAACTCCCCGCGGCCTGCTGCATGCGGTGGATGATGTGACCTTCACCATCGAAAAAGGGAAGACACTTGGCGTAGTGGGTGAGTCCGGCTGCGGTAAATCCACACTGGGACGCACGATCATTCATCTGCATGAGTCCACCGACGGCGTGGTAAAGCTCAACGGTGAACAGGTGAACCATCTTTCCGGCAATGCCCTCAAAAAAGCCCGCGAAAAGATGCAGATCATCTTCCAGGACCCGTATTCCTCCATCGATCCCCGGAAGACTGCGGAACAGACCATTATGGAACCGCTGATCGTTTCCAAAAAGTTTAAAAAATCGGAGATCGAAGAGAAAACCGACGAACTGATGGCTCTGGTGGGCATCGATGAACGTCTGCGCCGGGCTTACCCGCACGAACTGGACGGCGGACGCCGCCAGCGTGTCGGCATTGCCCGTGCTCTGGCACTGAATCCGGAATTTGTTGTCTGCGACGAACCGGTCTCTGCGCTGGATGTCTCCATTCAGGCACAGGTGCTGAACCTTCTGAAGAAGCTGCAGATGGATAAGGGACTGACCTACATGTTCGTCACCCATGACATGAGCGTGGTCCGCCACATCAGTGACGACATCTGCGTGATGTATCTGGGCCAGGTCGTGGAAAAGTGTCCTTCCAGGGAACTGTTCAAAAACCCGCTGCATCCGTATACCCAGGCGCTGCTTTCCGCGATCCCGTCGGTTGATATTCACAACCAGACCGAACGCATGATCCTGAAGGGCGAACTGACCTCGCCGATCAATCCGAAGCCGGGCTGCCGCTTTGCCGCGCGTTGCCCGTACGCGAAAGATGCCTGCCATCAGGCACAGCAACAGGAAGAAGTATCTCCGGGTCATTTCGTCACCTGCTGCCGGGTCCACGAATTATAAGGAATCAACATAGTCCGTGGCGGAGAGCTGAGCTGCCGCCACGGATTTATTTTATATAAAACAATAATAAATTCAATAAAACAATAAAATCAGTCTTTAGGTTCATTAGAAATGAGATATAATATACAAAATCAGTAATTTTGTTGAATAATTTATGAATTAGAGCCGATATGTGAAGGACTTTCGAAACAATAAAAAATAATATATGACATTATCTGTTATTACACGTAATATAATTAATTAAATTGAAAATATAATGGGAAAAGGGGATGATATAAAGATGGCAAGAAGCGGAACCAACAGTGCAGATATCAAACAAAAGAATATGGAAGCTGTCAAGCTCATGCTGTATCATCAGGCGCCTATTTCCCGCGCGGAAATTGCCGCACAGCTGGGGCTGACGCCGGCTACCATCACAAACATCACCGGTGAACTGATCAACGCCGGGTTTATTGAGGAGATCGAATCTGATGCGTCAGCTTCTCACGGTATCGGGCGGAAGCCGGTGCTGATCGATATCAGGCGGGATTGTTTCACCGTATTGGGTCTGACGCTCGGCAGAGACAGCACACGTTTCGCCATTTGCGATATGCGTGGGAATGTTCTGGCTCAAGGCATTTATGAAGTCATGAATGATGAATACAGCGTGATGCTGCACCAGCTGCAGGGTATTCTCAGCCTGATCGAAAAACAACACGGTGATCTGTGGAAAAACCTTTTGGGAATCGGCATCGCAATTCCCGGTGTTGTTAATGCACATATGGGGCAGGTAAAAAATCACGGGAATGAACGCCGTTCCTGGTGCGGTCAGCCGCTGGGTGAAGAAATCAGCCGGTTTACCGGGCTTCCGGTCCGTGTTGACAACAATGTAAAAGCACGTGCCAGTGCCATCAGCCTTTTCTGGCCGGATCTGCTGGAAGGTGAGCAGACCTACGCGCTTTGTTACGTTTCCTTCGGTATTGCCTGTCCTTTTGTCCTTGGGAACTCGGTATTCAAAGGCGATGAAGACGCGGCCGGCGAGATTGGCAAAATGATCCTTCAGCCGGATTCCCAGGAGAGCATCAGTTTTGCTCCCGCCGGCAGTCTGGAAGCGCTTTCCAGTGTTACGGCTGTTTTGAAGCAGTGCCGCGACCGTATCGACCGGGGTGAAGAAACGATCCTGCGGGAACTTTGTCCCCGGGTTGAAGATCTGTCCTTTCCGCAGGTCCTGGAAGCCCAGCGCCGGGAAGATCCGCTGGTATGTGAGATCATGGATCGTGCCATGTTTTATGTGGGTGTCGCGCTGGCCAACATCGTCAGCATCATCAACCCGCATCTGATTTTGCTCAGCGGAGCGATTTTTACCAATCTGCACAATGCGGAAGTCGTTCAGGATACTCTGATGAAGCATGCTTTTCTGGCCGATTACAAATCGCTGCGTATCGTGCCGTTAGACATGGGCGAATATGCCGGGGCTATCGGTGCGGCTGCCTGCTGTATCGAAAAGTATTTTATCCGCGCATAAGGGGTAAAAATGAAAGAACATCGTATCATGGCGGATCCTTTGAAGGCCGCGGCAGCGATCGCCACCTGTATTGTATTGTCTTTTCTGACCTGGAAATCATTCCAATTGGGTTATCCCGTTATGGGAGTAATTTTTTTACTGATCGCAGCAGTATTTTTATATATCCTGTTCCTGTACGGTTCCGTCCTGCATATTTCTGCGGATGGTGTCCGGCGTGAATTTTTATTTATACCTGTCCAAACGCTTTCCTGGGATCAGATCCGTGAGATCGGCGTTGTCGGCACAAAGGTCTTCAATGGGACACGAAAGAATAAAAAGACAGGGCGGCGCTATATCTATATCTCACCGGAAAAGCTCACCGAAGATGAACGCTTCAAAATGACTCTGGAGTGGCCGCCCCGGAAAGGTACACTTTATTGTATTTATTCACGGGCCCATGCGGATGCGATCCAGTTCTTCTGGAGCAAACCGATTGCCGCATTCAACGCGGGTGATATTTTTGTGAACAGCGTTGAATGATCATTTCTCATCGGACAGGCATAAGGTATATAAACGATATTTCCACACAACGTGGAATTTTTTTTTATCTGTCTTAAAAATATGCCAATAATATTTCGGAAGAAATATGTTATTCCGCGTTTTCTCTTGTCAGGTTTTTCACCCAGATGTATTTTTTATACCGCAAACGCAGAAACGGCACTTTGACGATCTCATCCAGACACATCACACAATAAACGACCATCACCGGCCAGTGGAAGACGAAGCAGCCCAGCAGCGCCAGCGGGATCGAAAAGCACCAGGTAGCAAAGAAAACGCTGATGGCATCATAACGGCTGTCGCCTCCCGCGGGAAACACTCCCACCGTAAAAATGGCGTTATAGGCAAGCGCAAACATATATGCGGCATTGAATATCAGCATCTGCACCAGAAAACTTTTAGCCCGTGGCTCAAGCACATAGAAGAAATAAACCAACGGACCAACGATACCGATCAGCAAAATGTTAATGACTCCGCTGATAAACGCGACACGCCAGAATTCCTCTCCGTATTTTCGGGCTTCATCCAGCTTGTTCTGCCCCAGCAATCCGCCGATCATAATACCGGAACCGGCTGCCAGCCCCTGCGTGATACAGCGGGTCAGCTGTGTTGTAACTTCAGTGACGGAAGATGCCGCGGTGGCATCTGTACCCAGATGACCAAGAATAAAGGAATGCATCGTGATGCTGAACCCCCATGAAAGGCTGCTGGCGAGCATCCCCGGAATGATTTTCCAGATATCTTTCTCATAAGATTTGGAGAAGAAAAGCATGTTTCTGCGATCAAGGCAGATCTCTGCTTTTCGCTGGCACCAGATCAGGCTCCAAATCAGGGCGATCGCTTCCACTGCGATCGTTGAATAAGCTGAACCATTTGCGCCGAGTGCCGGGACCGGACCGATCCCATAGATCAGAAAGAGATCAGCCAGCATATCCACTATGACCGTAACAGCGGAAATCCGGACACTGATTTTCGCAAAGCCTGTCACCTTCATCATCATCAGCAGACATCCGGATATCCCGACAAAAAGGTAGGAAAAGCTGACGATCCGCAGATAATCCGCTCCGATCCGTATCAGCTCCGGCTCATTGGTAAAGATCGCCATCAGTTGCGTGGGGATCGTGAAAGCCAGCAGAAAGAAAATGAAAGAAATACACGCCGTGTAACGAATACCCATGGCGAGGAAACGCTTTGCACTGGCATAGTCTTTCCTGCCCCAATATTGAGCGATCATAACGCTTACAGCTCCGACAAATGCTCCGCTGAACAGCGACATCACAAAGGATATCTGATTTGCCAGAGAAACGGCTGCGATCGCATCCTGCGTCAGCCGTCCAAGCATCAATGCATCCGATGCACCGACCAGTGCTGTCAGGAATCGCTGAAGTGCCAGCGGAACTGCTAAAGCCAGCAGCTCATTCTTGAATTTCTTTTTCTCTGCGGCCGACATTATCTGCTCATTTTGTGTCAATTGGAGGCTTTTCGTAACTACGGAAGCTTTGCCGCATTGTTATTGACGTAAATGCCAGCATCCGGATGGTTCTGGAGCAATGTTACCGGGAATCCGGCACTTACCGCACCGTAGGCTGCCCGGCGCACGACCGCCCGATGCCAGTCACGAAATACGCCCAGCCGGATCTTCCGCGCGCCAAGGATCTCCGCCATCCCGATCGTGATACATTTTTTCGGCCAATCCTCAATATTTCCACCCAGATCCCCGATAGCGCTCGATGTGCGTGTCTCAGCTGAGATCGATAACACCCTGGTATGCAGTCCGGCAAATTCCTCCGGAGTCAGGGAAGGGTCGGGTTCATTGAAAGCCACATGCCCGTTGATCCCGATCCCACCGATCACCAGATCGACTCCGCCAAGTGTTTTGATAAGCTTCTGAACCGCTTCCGGGTTAGACGGATCCGGAAAGATACGCTGTTCCTGCGGCATCAGCAGCTCCGCATCGATCCGGTCGTATACTTCCCGTTTCATAAATCCGCGGAATGAGCGCGGAGAGGATTCATCGATATATTGACCGTCATCAGTTAGATGTTCATCCATATTGATAAACCAGCAATGCTTCAAATCCAGACTTTTCTCATTTACCAGACGGGTAAAGATCGGATACTGACCGACCGGACCGACCGGGCAGATCATCACGGTCTGTTTGCCCAGTCCGTTATTCTTTTCAATCTCCCGGATCATTTCAAGCGCCAGCTCATAAAAGACTTCACCGGACTCACCCAAAACACAAAGCGGTATCTTTGATCCTTTACCCAAATCCTGCGCTGTAATTTTATAATATGAATGCATTCTGATTACCCCCTCCTGAACCATTCCGGTTGTGTAAGTTAAATGATCGGAGGGGAGCTTAAACTCCCCTCCGTACCGAAAGCAAATTATTTACCGGCTTCGATCATGATGTCGAACATCACATAATCGGAAACGGGGACTTCACCTTCAACAGCACCGGAGGCGATGAAGGCATCCTGCTGGACCTTGTAGTATCCTTCGATGGTTCCATCCTGGGCACCGGCAATGATCACATCGCTTGACGGCCAGTCCGCATCGCCTTCCTGGGCAACGGCGATCTCAAGATCGACACCGCACTGGTTGGCGACCCACTGGGCAACCTGGTCGAAGTTTTCCGGCTGTGAACCGTAATCCATCGCCTTATAAAGAGCGCGGGCGAAGCGCAGAACGATGTCGGCATGTTCTTCAGCATAACCGCTCAGAACGATCCAGGAAGCAGGGGAAACGCTGCGGTTTGCGAAGGTAATGTTGGAGCACAGGGAGTAAATGTCATCCGGGTCAGAAGCAATGATGGTGCCGGTGTTCGGGGACCAGGCAGCAACTGCGTCAACAGATCCGGAAACCATGGCGGAGACCAGGGAAGAGACTTCCATTTCATAGGCCTGAATATCGTCATAGGTCAGGCCGGCTTCTTCCAGTGCGTACTGGAGGATCATTTCAGAAGAGGTACCTGCAGAATAACCGATTTTCTTCCCCTTCAGGTCGGCATAGGTTTCGATGCCTTTGGAGTGGCGGGCAAGCACATGATCCGCATTGCCGATCTGGCTGAGCATGAAGATTTTTGCGCGTCCCTGGATGCAGAGCTTGTGGGCGCCGGGGCCGATGTAGCCCATGTCAATGGAACCGGATTCCATAGCGGCGATGATGGTCGGGCCATCGGCGAATTCTACCAGATGAACATTCAGGCCTTCTTCTTCAAAGTATCCCATGTTCACGCCGGTGACAACGGACCAGAGGCTGGCGTAGTTCGGCATATAAGCGATGTTCAGGTCTTCCGCGCTGACTGCACAGAAGCTGAAGAGCACGACCAGACCAAGCAGCAAAACAAATAACTTTTTCATGTGAATTTCTCCTTTTTGTTTTATAAGCGATATATCGCTTTGATACACGTTATTTCCGGACTTCAAGATATTCCTGATAGACCTGACGCCAGATATGATTCTTGACATCAATGAATTCCTGAGTCATTTTGGTTTCCTGTGTGCGCGGATAAGGAATGTTGATGTCAACGATCTCCTTGATCCGTCCCGGGCGGGCGCTCATGATGACCACCCGCTGCGCCAGAATGATGGCTTCATCCACATCGTGGGTGATGAAGAAGCAGGTCTTGTTATGCTTTTCCCAGGTCTCCAGCAATTCAGTCTGCAGCTGGGTCCTGGTTTGCGCGTCAAGGGCACCAAAGGGCTCATCCATCAAAAGAACATCCGGTTCGGCAGCATAAGCCCGGGCGATGGCAACACGCTGTTTCATACCGCCGGAGAGTTCCTTGGGGTAACTGTCGGCAAATTTTCCAAGGTCTACCATTTCCAGATATTCCATGGCCTTTTCCTTTGCTTCTTTTCCCTTGATTCCCCGCATTTCCAATGCGAACATCACATTCTTGCGTACGGTCAGCCAGGGAAACAGCGCATACTGCTGGAAGACAACACCGCGTTCCGTGCCTGTTCCGGTTACTTCTTTCCCGTCACAGTAAACTTTACCCTCTGTCGGTTCGAGCAGTCCTGCGATGATATTCAGCAGGGTGGATTTGCCGCAGCCGGAGGGTCCGACGACACAGATAAATTCATTGTCATGGATGTCAAGGCTGACACCGTTCAGGGCGACCATCTCCCCATTCCGGCCGTTGTACTTTTTGATGACATTGTCAATTTTGACGCGTACGGGGCGTTCTTCAATTTTATTTTTCATCAGATTTCCCGCTTCTCCTGCCATGATGTCAGTTTCCTTTCCAGATATTTGATGAGTTTTTCAACGCAGATGCCGATGATCCCGATCAGGATCACATAAAGCAGCATCGGCGCTGATTCAAAACTGTTGTTCAGACTGCGGATACGCATACCGAGACCGGCTGTGGCACCGGTGGACTCCGCAGCAATCAGTGTGGTGAGCGCTACGGAAGCGCCCAGCCGGACGGCAGTGAGAATAAACGGTGTGGTTGCGGGGAAAATAACGCGGACAAAGATATCCCGGTCTTTTGCTCCGAGCACCCGGGCGGCTTTGATCAGGGTTTCGTCGACGTTGATGACCCCCTGAAAGATCGTGATGCACATGGTCAGAAAACATGCGATCCAGATCACGATAACCTGCGGCTTGAAACCGACGCCGGCAGCGATAACGATCAGCGGGACATAAGCCAGAGGCGGGATGTTGCGGATAAACTGGATCCAGGGTTCGATCACATACCGCACCGGCTTATACCAGGCCATCAGAAAAGCGACCGGAACCGCGGTCACAAAGCCGAGAATGTATCCGACCGTGACAGAACGCAGCGATGAAGCGATATCTCCCCAAAGCTTGCCGCGGTCGATCATCGTTTTGATGCTGCCGAAAACCTTGATGGCATTCGGGAAAGCTCTGGAGGTCGAAGGCAGAACAGAAAGCAGTGTCCACAGTCCCAGCGCGACCGCAAGTGAGATGCAAAGCCAGACCCAGTGCGGTATATTATCTGCCCATGTCATGTTTTTTCCGGGCTTTTTAGATGTATGATTTTGTGTAGTCATACTATCCCCTTTCATTTTGGTTTGACAGTAAGTGATTACCCTGCGATAATAAGCATATATATGATTATATTATACCATATTAATTCATTTAATAAATATAAATGACATTAATCTCTTTCCTTTTTTATTTATTTGTCAGATCCTTTCATTTCAGACCAAAATAAAAGCTGATTATAGCAGAATGTGTTTGTCATTCCCTGAAGAAATTATTTAAAGTAAAAAAATAATCGGAGATTTATCTGAAAAACAATCGGATATTTATAGAGTTTTTAATCGAAGGTTTGATAATATTCATAGACTTGAGTTCTTTGATGAAGAGGATGTATAAGTATTATTTCTTTTCCCAACATAATATAAAAAGAAAGAGTTTCAGATAGGAAGATCAGTTGTACATGTTTAGATATCAACAATTTGTATAATAAAATTATTCAGAACAGCTTAGGCGGATCATCAGAGATACCGGCTGACTTACAGGTTTGCGGCTGTGTATTTGCCTGGGTTTGGGAGGAGTTATTTATGAAAGAAGAGGAAAAATCCATTGAGAATGATATTACAAAAAGCACATCTGAACTTCAATCCGGATATGAAGAATTGAAGTCATCCCTGAATCTGCCGGATCAGGAAATGGCTTTCGAATCTGATTGTCCGGAGAATGCTGCTGATACAAACGATCTGTTTTCCGATCAATTTCCCGAAATACCGGATGACGAAGGGGATTATGGAAATACGGTCATAGACGGAAATGAGATAAAAATAACAAGCTATCTTGGCTGCAAACAGGATCCGGTAATTCCCTGCTGTATCAACGGACATCAGGTCACTGTCATTGGTGAGAATGCTTTCACTATGACAGATATTGAGTCTGTATCCATTCCGGAAGGAGTTCTCACGATCGAAAATCAGGCATTCGCCGGATGTGAAGAACTGACCAAAGTGCTGCTTCCATCGACTTTGAAAAATTTCGGAGAAGGTGTCTTCATGGGATGCGAAATGCTTCGGGATGTTTTATTCCGCGGCAAAAACAATGATTTTTCCGTAAAAGACGGTATTTTGTATGATATGAGACAAAGGAAACTGCTGCTTTGTCCGCCGGGGCTGGAGCTCAGGAGAGTCGATGTGGAGCACGGGACAGTTGCTATCGGCAGCAGTGCTTTTTATTCGAACAATACACTGGAAATTGTTAAACTTCCAATGACTGTCAGGACCATTGAAGACAGCGCGTTTCTGTTTACCAGATTGCTGGGTATCATCGAACTCCCGCCTTATATAGAGGAAATAGCGGATAACGCGTTTCTGGTCGGGAAACCACCTTTCCAGGAAAAGCATTTTGAGATTTATGCATTTCCCAATACTTATGCGTATCAATACGCGGAAAAAAACCAAATTCCGGTGAACCCTCTTTACGGTATTATAACAGGCTGAGCAAAAGTGGTATTACGATACGCAAAAAGTCTCAAAATCAATTTCGAGGCTTCTGTCAAATGGATCATTGAATGAAGATGTCCCGGAGAGATGAATAATATTATTCGGTTAAGCTTCCAATGAATAATTATGGCAGGTTTTATCGTCAAAAACTGCCGGCTCATTGCAGTAAAACTTTATCAAAGTCCGAAGCAATTGAGGCAGTCCAAAAGGCGATTACCTGCCATTTTTTATACCTGTCATTGGACTGTTTTTTGCTGATGCATCCCCGGTTTGGGCGCACCGGAATCCGTAATATGTGACTTTAATTCCATATATGCGTTTATCAGATATTCCGTGTTTTTTTCGGTAAAATATGGAATTATCAAGTGAATACGAACCGTTTGATATCCTTGATTCCAATCAGCTTGTGATGCTGTGACATCAGCTATGCCGGAGGGCAAATTAAGTTTTTACTGAGGACACATCTATGAATTTGAACAAAGTAATACCCAAAATCGGAGCGGCGATCGTTACAATAACAGTTTTTCTGTTTGCAGTTTGTTTGATAGCTGATTTTACGTTTGGTTCTTACTTCGTCTGTATGCTGCTGCCGATCGGATATATTCTGATGGCCGCGGGCCTGCATCATGAATGCGGGAAAGATCGGCAGGTTGCGGCCAATATCGGAATGGTTTTTGCCGCTGTTTACGCGGTGTTGATCTTTCTCGTGTATTTTGCCCAGACAACCACCATAAATCATGGCGGATTAAATGAACAGGCGCTGGCCCTGCTGGATTTCAAAAGAGGGGGATTGATATTTAATTATGACCTGTTGGGATATGGGATGATGGCGCTTTCCACTTTCTTCATCGGGCTGTCCGTTCATACAGAAAGCAAGGCAGATGCATGGATGAAAAATCTGATGATGATCCACGGGATATTTTTTATCCCCTGCTTTATCATGCCGATGACAGGAGTTTTTACCGCCATGGCTGACGGGAAAACGCAAAGCGGCGGTGCCGCTGCCCTTGTGGCATGGTGTATATACTTTCTCCCCATCGGGATACTGGCATACCGGCATTTTGATAAACTTGACTGAAAAAATCCGGCCGTGTGGAAATAGACGATCGGATATCTGTTGTATATTCCCGGCTGAAAATTCACATCGAATTTCCCGGGGTTACTTAGCGGGATAAAAACTTCTGCCTGCGGGTACAATTGAAGGCAGGTGAATTTGTGGAGTATAAAATGAACTATAAACTTATCGCTGTGATCATCATTATCGTTACCTGGCTTTACGGAATGCTTCTGGAGCTGCTGGACCGGAGATCCGCGAACAACCCGATTCCGGAGAATGTCGCCGATGTCTATGATACGGAAACCTATAAAAAATGGCGCGCATATCATGCTGAAAAGAGCCGCCTGAGCTTCATCAGTCAGACGTTATCCTTCGTCATCAGTCTTGTGCTGATCCTTTCCAACGCTTACCCGGCCTTTGCCCGTTTGTTTCCAAAGACAGATTTCCTTCAGATGCTGGCGGTTTTTCTTCTGTCCGCGCTGACCGACCTTTTGCTGCTGCCCATCTCCTGGTATAACACCATGGTCATCGAAGAAAAATACGGCTTCAACCGTACGGATAAAAAGACATTCTGGCTGGATACTCTGAAGGAGACGCTGATCTCGCTGGTATTGATGACGCTCATCGGTTCGCTGCTGATGTGGGTCCATAAATCTCTGGGGGATTGGATGATCGTCGTGTTCACCGCGGTCATGACACTGCTGGTCCTGGGGATCTCTTTCCTTTCACCGATCCTCACCAAGATCTTCAATAAATTTACACCGCTGGAAGACGGTGAACTGAAAGACAAACTCACAGCCCTGCTGGAGAAACACGGTTACAAAGTCCGCGCGATCCAGGTGATGGATGCGTCCCGCCGGTCCACGAAATCAAACGCGTATTTTACAGGTTTCGGAAAAATGAAGACGATCGTGCTGTACGATACGCTGGTGGCACAGATGAACACGGATGAGATCTGCGCTGTTTTCGCGCATGAGATGGGGCATGGCCTGCATAAGGATACGCTCAAGAACCAGATTTTTTCCGTGATCCAGATGTTCCTGATGGCGGTCCTGGCATGGATCACGCTGCGGACGCCGGAGATTTTCAATTCCTTTGGCTTTGACGGGATCAATTACGGGTTCGCGATCGCCCTGATCGGTTTCGAGTTTGCCCTGTTTTCTCCGCTTTTCTCACTCCTGGTAAACGCGTATTCCAGAAAAGCCGAATACCGCGCGGATCGGCAGGCCGTACAGGAAGGATACGGCTCGTCCCTCATCAGCGGGCTGAAGAAACTGACCCGGGAAAATTTCGGCGACCTGGCTCCGGATCCGTTATTGGTGAAGCTGACTTATTCCCATCCGACGCTCAGTCAGCGCATCGCGGCCATCGAAAAAGAATAAAACGACGCCGAATCGACCCTAAGAAATCGCTGATCGTTGCCAGTATTGCTGGAAGAGCGCCTGCTGCCTAATTGTGAGGGCAGAGCTTCCTCATCCAAGGATGAGCATATATATCCTGCCATCGCGAATTCACATGAAGGTACATCGGCACCTGATCAAAGTAACGGCGCTGTTCCTGAAGATATGGTGTCAAAGCCCCGGCTGTGGATCCGAACGAGCGTTCATCCTGCGAAGCTTCAGGGCAGAACAGTTTGGGGGACTGGACCGAAGGGCCTGTACCCTTAACCGGACTGAGCAGTAAACGGGAAAAAGGGACATCGGCACCTGATACAACGCGTACCGTCGCGGAGCAGGCGAAGCTCCTGCACCGAATCAATAGGCGCAGCCTGTTCCTTACGGTGCAGGCCAGTATCAGGTGCCGGTGTACCGCTCTCAATAAAAGTATCGGCGCAGTTCCTGAAGATATAGTGTCAAAGTCCCCGCTGTGGATCCAAACAAGCGCTTATCCTGCGAAGCTTGAGTGCGGAACAGTTTGGGAACTGGACCGAAGGGCCTGTACCCTTACCCGGGCTGTGCAGTAAACGGGAAAAAGGGACATCGGCACCTGATACAAGTGTACCTGCTGCGCGACGGTACGCGTTGTATCAGGTGCCGGTGTCCCGCGCCAAAAAAAGTATCGACGCTGCTCCTGAAGACATGGTGTCAAAGCTCCCAGTGTGGATTTAAACGAGGGCTCTTCCTTCGATGCTTCAGGGCGCAGCTCCCGATCCCGGCTCACTATCCACTATATCCTATATCCTACTGATCCCTGATCCCTATTTCCTCTTCTTCCTCTTTTCCCGCAGCGCTTTCCGCACCTCAGGCGAAGGACCGGCCCGGGACATGAGGGCTTCGCGTTCGACTCTCGCGGTAAATTTTTCCCAGCGCGCATGAAGGGCGTAAGTATCTTCCTGCGGGATGGTGAGGAGCGCATCCTGATCTCTGCGCTTCATCGCGTCTTCCATCAGCTGCCGCCGGGCTTCCGCTTCACTGATTGCTCCCTCCGGCAGGACCTCCGGTTCATACTCCGGTTTTATTTCGTCCAGCGCCTCTGCCTGCTTCCGCAGGGATTTTGCCCGCTCTCTGTTGATCAGATCCCGGTCTTCTTTGGACGGCCCGAAGGGCTTTGGTGGCTGAAACCCACCTGGGACCCGGGTGGATATCCGCTCTTCA
>CADACE010000033.1 GCA_902786265.1 uncultured Chloroflexota bacterium
GTCAGTTTCGCAGCAAGCGATGAGTGTGCTGCCACTGCCGAGAAACGGATCTAGGACGATACCGTTTGTCATGGTACTGTTTCGGATTGGATAACTCATTAGGGCGACCGGTTTCATTGTGGGATGCTCATTGTTTGCTTTAGGCCTGTCATATTCCCAAACAGTTGTCTGCTTTCTATCGGAATACCACTGATGAGTACCGTCCTCACGCCAACCAAAAATCACGGGCTCGTGGATCCATTGGTATGGACTTCTTCCCAAAACCAGAGCATTCTTTTTCCAAATACAGCAGCTGGATAATCTGAAGCCAGCTTCTTTAAAGGCTGTCCTGAAATTTATACCTTCGGTTTCTGCGTGAAATACGTATATACTTCCATCCTTAGCGAGGTTGTCGTGCATCTGCATATATGCGGTCAACAGAAATTCATGGAATTCTGAATCACTCATGTTGTCATTCATGATGTGGTTGTTATTTCTTTTACCACCCAGATAGTCATCCAACATTTCGCTCTTATCACCATAGTTAACGTTATATGGCGGATCAGTCAGAACCATGTTCGCCTTCTGACCATCCATCAGTTGGACGTAGGTTTCTTCTTTCGTACTGTCGCTACAGATAACTTTGTGTTTTCCGAGGTACCAAAGATCTCCGGAACGGGAAAAAACAGGTTTTGTAAGTTCCTCCTCTACATCAAAATCGTCTTCTTTGATATCTTTGGAATGAATTTTGTTGAAAAGTGTCTCGATTTCCGGTGGCTCAAATCCGGTGAAACCCAGATCAAAGTTGGAATCCTGAATATCTTTCAGAAGATCTGCCAGGAGATTTTCATCCCATGCACCTGTGATTTTATTCAGCGCGATGTTGAGTGCTTTTTCTCTGGTCTTGTCGACATCCACCAAAGCACACGGAACTTCGGTATATCCCAGATCTAAAGCAACGGTCAGTCTCTGATGTCCGCCAATGATGGTCATGTCTGCATTTACTACCAGAGGATCGGCAAAGCCAAATTCTTCAATTGAGCTTTTGATTTTCTCGTATTCTTTATCTCCAGGCTTTAGTTTTTTGCGCGGGTTATATACTGCCGGTTTCAGATCGGCAATCGGTAAAACTTTTAATTCAGCTGTTTTCATTGAGCATAGCCTCCAATTCAAGCTTTTTATCCTTGTGCCGGTATTCAAAATTCCAGAATGCTGACCGGCATTTTGCAGTGCAG
This sequence comes from uncultured Chloroflexota bacterium, assembly GCA_902786265.1. Classification (GTDB taxonomy): domain Bacteria; phylum Chloroflexota; class Anaerolineae; order Anaerolineales; family Anaerolineaceae; genus Flexilinea. The sequence goes on from CADACE010000033.1 coordinate 1,215, forward strand.
AACTTCCGCCTTCCCGGCTTCATCGGATTTCCACACCAGGGGCAGAACCGTTTTGCGCAGTTTTCGGTAAATTCCTTCAAATTTTGTTTTTCATATTCGGTCTCCATGTCTTATTTCCTGAAACAATAACGATCGATTTTTGATGACTTTTGTCAAAAAACACAACAAAAAAAGCAGCGATGAAATTGATCATCACTGCTAATCATTTTGCGATTTTATGAGTAAATGGATGCTGTTTTGCGAATCCGGCTGTAGCTTGAACCCCACCCCTTTAATTTCGCGGATTTTCGCGTGAGAGGGGCCGCCGGTCTTCCTGCAGGAGCGTGTAGAGATTTGACCCCGCCCCGGGGTGGTCAGTCAGTAGTGATACTGCGGGTGGCTATCCTCCGTCCAGGTCTTCCGGTCATGACATTGCTTGCAGAGCGGTTGCCAGTTGTCCTGATCCCAGAAAAGTTTCTGATCTCCGCGGTTCGGTATGATATGGTCGACGACGGTCGCTTTGACGTACCGTCCGGCTTTGGCGCATTCGGCACACAGCGGATGTGACTGAAGGAACCGTTTACTCTCCCGTTGCCAGGCTTTTCCGTATCCTCTGCCCGATGCCGACCGTATCTCTTCGGGGTGCTTCGCTCTGTGTTTCTCACAGTACTTTGTCCCGGAAGGGATAAGAGCTGGGCAGCCGGGATGGCTGCAAGGGTGGTCTGGTCGTTTGGGCATACGCGCCTCCGTATGATTTTCTATACTAACAGCTTACCCTATTTTGACAGATAGAATTTATACGATTTTGGACAGGCTTTTTTTGAAAAGGTAAAGAGAATATGATATAATAAAAAAAAGGGGACAATCCAATGAATAGAAAAATCGGATTATTTTTTTTCGTTATATTATTACTGTCTATTCAATTCTCTTTAGCATATAGTGATGATTTTCTGAATGTATTTTGGGGAAAAACAAAATCAGAGGTACAGCGTATTGCCCCAGATTACGAAAAAATCAGTGATAATCGTTATCTTATTGATTATATGGAGAGTGAAAAAAATGACGATAGTATTGCTTGGCTTGTCTCTTTCGATGAGAAAGGAATTGTCGATGCAGTATTTGTGATGTTTGAGTTGGAAAAACTAGAGAATATTACGCAGGCAACAGCTATAGGTTTAGAATTAATGGGAGTTTCTACTGAGAGTATTGAAAGATCAGATCATGCAGATTGGTTTTATGATATTTGGACTTCAGATGATTGCTATTGCAACACCAGAGTAAGTGAAGAAAATCCTCAATTCTATTCTGTTACTTGTATAGGACCTGAAATAACTAAAGAAGATACCATATCTTCTAATACTGTAGACACTGGAAGAAGCAGAATTACATTAGAAGAAACAAGCATTCAAGATGGAATATTAATTGCAACCTTTCTTATTGAAAATGTAAGTGATCGAGTAGATTATATTAGTAGTATTCGGTTTAGCGCAAAAGATTCTAATTATGAAAAATTACCCGAAACATTCAATTGTCCTGGAAGCTCTTTTTCAGGTCAACTTGCGCCCGGTGACAAAGTAAGAGGAAATATTTGTTTTAAAGGAGTTAAGAATAAACCTATAACGATTTCATATACCACGAATGCAATTTCTGGAGAAATATTCACGTTTGTTGTTGAATAATTCTTTGAAATATAAATTAGATGAGTAATTGATAATAAAAACGGGGATGGCAATGTTTTCAAAATTATATTATCATCTCATTCTGAACAGCATGACGGTCAACCACTCCAACGATTTTAATTTTCCGCTTGTATCCAGCAGATGTTTCTGGTTTCATATAATTAGTTACATAGTCTTCGGCATTGCAACCATAGTTTTTTCATTTCTGTAAGATAACTAAATATAGACCGAATATTGGCAATATTCAGAAATTGTTCATCCTCTGAAAATATAAAAAGCCTGCTCGAAATTACTCGGGCAGGCCTTTTCAATTATCCTTTTCCAAACAGCAAGACGGTCAGCCGTTCCAGTGCCCGGCTCTTCCGCTTGTATGCCGTGGATGGTTCGATGTTCAGATAGTCGGCAACATAGTACGCAGCGCTGCAGCCGTAGTTTTTCTCGCTGCCGTAAAAAGCCTCAAGAACGTATTTGTCCTCGTCGGAAAGCTGTGCCCAGGCCGGTTTGAACCAGTCCATATATTCCATCGCCTGCCGGTACCGCTCCTTCAGGATGTCAATCTCTTCGATCCCGTTCAGCATCCTGTTCTCCCCAGCTTTCGGATCATGTACTCTCGGCATTCCGTCCCATTTGGGAGTTGCCGGAACAGCTATTTTCTCAAAAGCCTTCTTGATTTCCTCATCGGTGCTGTTGATGATGAACCGCATGCTCGCGTAATCCTTTATCGCAGCGACAGCCGCGGACCGTTTGTCTAAATACTTCCACATAATACTCATGAGTTTCTCTCCTTACTTTTTCAGCTGCGCCTTTACGGCGGCGATCAGTTTTTCCTGTGTCACGTCCTTCTGGACCAGGGCTTTCAGAACGTCCTCATCAACCGTGTCCCTGGTCAGGAGGTGGTGAATGGTCACCACCTCTTTCTGCCCCTGCCGCCACAGGCGGGCGTTAGTCTGCTGGTACATTTCCAGGCTCCAGACTAGGGAGAACCAGACCAGGATGTGTCCTCCCTTCTGGATGTTGAGGCCGTGTCCCGCGGATGCCGGGGAGATCAGTGCGACCTGTATCTTCCCGTCGTTCCAGTCCGCGATGTCGCATCCTCTCTTCAGATCCCTCGGATGGTATCCGAGTTCCGTCAGATATTCTTGGATACGCTGATGATCGTGCTGGTACCAGTATGCAATAAGGACGTTCTGCCCATTAGCCTGTTCGATAAGGTCGCCAAGCAGCTCAAGTTTCCGGTCGTGGATGACGCGCATCTCTCTGTCGGCGTTGTAGACAGCACCGTTCGCCATTTGCAGCAGTTTACCGGAAAGCACACCGGCGTTGGCCGCGTCGATGACGTCCCCGTCCAGTTCCACAAGCAGTTGGTTTTTCATCTCCCAGTACAGTTTCCGTTCGTCCGGCTCCATGTCGGCGTAATGGTCTACCATCACCTGCTTCGGCATGTCCAGCCAGTCCAGCGCTTTCATGGAAACGGAGATGTCGGAGATCCTTTCGTAGATCGTGTGCTCCGCTCCGGGGATCGGTGTATATCCGTAAACCACACCCGTGTAGGGGTTTATACCGTCTTCCGTGAAATAACGGTCGCGGTAGTTGCTGATAAACTTTCCGAGCCTCTCTCCCCGGTCGATTAGGTAGGTTTCCGCCCAGAGGTCCATCAGTCCGTTGGATGCCGGAGTCCCGGTCAAGCCGACGATGCGTTTGATGTAGGGACGAACTTTCCGCAGCGCCTTCCACCTCAGGCTCTGGTGGTTCTTGAAGGATGACAGTTCGTCGATCACCACCATATCGAACGGCCACTGTTCCTTCCTTTTCTCAAACCGGTCAGTAAGCCATTTGACGTTTTCCCGGTTGACGACGTAGACGTCCGCGGATGTTTCCAGCGCTGCTTCCCGCTGCTTCGCAGTTCCGGTGATCACTGACATCCGCAGAAAGGACGCGTGTTCCCAGTTTTCCCGCTCCTCGGGCCATACAAATTTCGCGATGCGCAGGGGACCGATTATCAGAGTCTTGCCGACATCAAAGCTGTCGAACATCAGGTCGAGGATTGCGGTCAGGGAGATGACCGACTTGCCTAATCCCATGCTTAAGATAAGCATCGCTTCCGGGTGAGACTTTACGAAATCTACGCAATAATTCTGATATTTATGTAAATTCTCTCTTTTCATTCGATCCCTTTCTCATCGATCTCTTTCATGATCTGGTTCAACAGTGCCGGTCCATCCAAGTCAGTCATCAAGCAGAACCTCTCCGAAAAGAAGAATTCCGTGATCTCACCGACCCTGTCCCGCGCCTTTTCATCATTCGGATGCAACTTCAGTCTCCGGTATGCCGGACGGAATTCCCTGACCGCCTGGAGGATGACAGCGTTCGCAAGTTTCCTATACATCTTCCTTCAGCTCTTCCAGTTCTGCTTTCAGTGCTTCGTTTTCTGACATGAGATCTGCAATCGTCTCGTCTTGCTTATCCATGTAATCTTGCAGAAGCCGCATGACCTCATATCCCATGTGCTTTTTCACAGCTTCCAGTAGATCCAGTCGATCAAAAACCATTTCTGTACTTCCATCATTCATTTTGATTACGATCATCGTTCATTCCTCTTATCTCATCAAGGATTCCGGATATCTGTTCCGGGGCATCCAGAATGAATACTTTGAATCCCAATCCTGTCAGCATCCTGTGCCGCAGCATCTGCAGTCTCCGAGGTTTCCCGCCAGGTGCTTTCACTTCAACAAATCCGATGCGTCCTTCCGGTAGTAGCACCATGCGGTCCGGCATACCATCCATCCCAGGTGATATGAGTTTCGGACAGATACCGCCGACCGCTTTTGTCTCTCGCGTCAATCGTTGTTCAATATATTTTTCTCTCAAGGTTGCTCCTGTACGCTATGTTGTGATGGTCATGATGGTGCTATACATAACTTTTATATATATGAAATTTCTGAAATTTCAGCCCTAAAGGGGGTTTAATACAGAGAGTATCATGACCATCACACACAAACAAATTACGACTCAGAATCTGAAAGCTGCAGCCCCCGAACAAAAGAACCTTTATTCGTTCTGTGACGAATAAAACCGCGTTGTGCCAATGTTCCGTAAAACTCCGTGGTACTTCTGGTAAACTCTCCAGAACGGGCAGAATAAGCGCGGTAGCTAGAATACAGCTCGCCGGACTTCTCTTCATACTCATCTCCGGTCTCGCAACAATCGTCTAGAAAATGGCTCATCCAATCATTGTCGGCTTTATACTTATCGATTGCAGCATGGACGCATTTCGGCACTTCCAATTTGAAATCAGCTTTGATGGCCTTCTGTGCACCTTCAATAATCCACTTCACAATATACGGACCGGCATTTTCAAGAAGATACTTCGAATAATTCTTGATTTCACCACTCCCGGAAATGGTGGCATTGAACGGGATAACGATCAACCTCCTCCAGATACCATTGTCCATTGCACCTACTTTTGGTAGATGGTTTGTGTAAAGAACCAATGTATGAGTAGGTTTGAATTTGAATGGATCCTTGTATTTCTTTTCCCCTTCTATCTCGTCCGTGGATGAGAGTTGCTTGACAATTGATGTGGACAGGCGCATACCTTCTTCAAGTTCTGCTGCGATCAGAATACGTTTTCCCTTGACCTCGGCGAGTTCCGGTTTTACATTTCGGCGGCATCCGACTGTCAGTGCGTCTGCGGAAATCATGCCACTGTAAGTGCCCATCGCACCAGCAATCGAATTCCAAAAGGTTGACTTCCCATTGCTTCCCATTCCATAGGAAATGGTCAGCGTTTCCTGATATACATCTCCAATGGCACATAGTCCCACAGTCTGTTGTACATATTCGATCAGTTCATCGTCTCCCTGAAAAATGCGGTTGATTGAATCCAACCACAGGTCTTTCCCATCTTCTCCAGGCGCGAATGCTGTGATCATGGTAATGTAATCAGCCGAATCGTGGTCACGTCTACCGGAAAGCCCGTTCCGCAGATCGTAAGTTCCGTCAGGACAATTAAGTAAGAATTCGTGACTGTCAAGTTCCCGGGTTTCCACTTCCACCATAGGCTTTACTGCCGTCAAGGCGGAACTGATATACTTTATGTCCCGACGTTTCATAACGAAAACGAGATAAGCCTTTGCGGCGCAGAAGTTTGTATAAGCCTTCACTTGGTCAGTCTGTATCTGCCTTTCAAGTGTCCGACCTCCAGCTAAAATTGCTTGCTCGGACACACCGAGCTGTCGGAGTTTTTCCTTTGCTTTCATAAGAGCTTCCTGCGCGTCGGCGAGCTGCCTGTCAAGGAAATTCTCAAGACAACCGATTGATTTCGATTTAGATTCAACCCACCGGGTACCGTCATACACGATGAAATCCGTACCGGTTGAAAATGCCAGTTCATTGGCACAGTCCGCCGCCACAACTTTCGCCTGCCCGATATCGGAGTAATCGGAAGGTTTCAATGCACAGACTGGACGGTATTGGTCAGGAGGAATATATCCTTCCTGGCTCTGTACTTTTTTCGCAAAGCGTCCAGCGCTTGCCCAGATTTTTCCAAGTTCCGTATCATCCAGGGGAGGATCACACTTCCCGGCTTCTTCCATGAAAATCCCGAAGGCTTCCTCCGTTGCTCCCATCCGTTTGACTAGTCTCCCAGCGAAGCGACTCATTGTCGCATTTCTGCGACCTTCTTCAATGATCACCCGATCGCCATAGCTGCCGGACGCCATATCTTTGTCAAACTCATCCACTTCCAGAAACTTCGTCAGTGTCTTGCTACCATTGAACAGTTCCACTTTCGGATTTTTAGTTCCGAAAAAGAACCTGGCAGCATCCATCGCTCCTTTGTCAAAATATGGATATAGGCTGTTCAGCATTTTCTTCAGACCGCTGTATTCGGCATAATTGATTACGGGATCTATAGCAAAGAATACATGGAACTTCGGCCTTGCAGACTTGCCGTTTTTCACCTTCATATGATTCCGGCTGTAATGAACAGCAAAACTGACATCTGGAAACGCCTCTGCAATATCTGCCGGAGTGATCCATTCCGCTGGTTCTTCGGAATGGTCATTGTCACAGTCTACGGCAAGGCAGTCGCTGCCTATGAAGTTGTCATTACTTCGGTATCCATTCCGGTATTCAGCGCAGACGTAATCCCGACAGACTGCTTGGAAAAAAGATGGTTTGTCTTTTATCTCAATTTTGTGCGGATACAGGCAGTTCGTCTCATTGCCGATGCAGTCCGCATAATATAATGTAAACATTCTTAAACCTCCCGGCAGACCGGGAATAACTCCGGCCTGCCTTTTCTGTTAGTCATCTGAATCGAAGCACTGATCGTTGACGGCTTTTTGAATAAATTCAAAAGACTTCATAACGGAATCCAATCCGGCGTCACCGCAGACACCGATTTCAAATCCGACCACATTTCCCTCTTCATCAAAGAAGGGATCAAAACAGAAATCTCCTTTATGGCATACGATGCGGATGTAAGTGCGGCCGCCGGCGCTCCTGGATGCCGAACCCTTATATCCGGTAGTTCCGGCTTCCACCGCAAGACGGACCGAAGGTGTGCTCACGATCCGCTTATATGTTTCGACCATCTCCCCGTTGATTTTCTTCATACCCTTTTCAATTTCAAACATAAAATACCTCCTTGTTGTTCTTCCCGCCGACAGCCCTTTAGGCTTTTCCGTTAACCGAACCAATAATTTCTGGTGGACTCCTGTATTTCATAGGAAAGCTCCTTTCAACGTTCTGCTTTCCTACGCCCAGAAAACGGCCTTTTTTATAACGGGATTTGGAAATTCATAAAACCCGTTATAAAAATCGGCGGTTTGTGGGCGTTGGTAAGTGAAAGCGCAGAAAGGTGGAGCAATTTTGAAAAGACGTTATAAAATTTCCGGCTTTCTGGGCGTAGGTAGGTGAGAACAGAAAAAAGGAGGAAAAGAATGAAAGATCAGGTTCTCATTGATGGACTAAAAAAGCTTTCCCGGGATATCGCCGACCTAGCGTCGGCTCTGGAAGGCAATGAAGAAGTTTATTCCGCGGAAGCTCCGTCTGCCGAGCTAGAACCGGCAAAGCAGTACACCTATGAAGAGGTACGTGCGGTCCTCGCGGAGAAGGCACGGACGGGATTCCGGGCTGAGGTCAAAGCGATCCTCACTTCTCATGGTGTGAAGCAGCTTTCCGATGTGTCTGATCCCGCAGTGTTGGCGGAAATCATGTCGGAAGCGGAAGGAATCGGCAATGCCTAAGCATGCTTATCTTTCCGCCTCAGCTTCCGAGCGGTGGCTCAAGTGTCCGCCTTCTGCGAAGCTGTGTGCCCAGGAGGAAGATCGGGACAGCCCATATGCTCAGCAGGGTACGGATGCCCATGAGCTCTGCCAATTTTTGGTTGAGAAAGCGCTAGGTAGGCAGTGTCGGGACCCAACCGGTGATTTGACATGGTACGATGCCGAGATGCAGGAAGCTGCCGAAGGCTACCGGGATTTTGTGATGGAGCAGGTCGAAAAAGCAAAGGAACTGTGTCCCGATCCATTGGTCTGTGTGGAGCAGATGCTTGATTTTTCTAAATGGGTAGAGCATGGTTTTGGAACAGGAGACTGCGTGATCGTTGCCGATGACCTGGTACACATTATCGACTTCAAATACGGTGTTGGGGTTCTGGTAGAGGCTATCGACAATCCTCAGCTCAAATGTTATGCCCTCGGAGCAGTCGATACCTTCGGAGACCTGTATGACATCAAACGGATCAGGCTATCTATTTATCAGCCGAGACGGGAGAATATGGACACCTTCGAACTAAGCAAGGATGACCTTCTGAAATGGGCAGATGAAGTGCTGGCTCCGACGGCGAAGCTGGCTTACGAAGGGGAAGGGGAATTCTCCGCAGGAAAGCATTGTCAGTTCTGCAAGGTGAAAGCAACCTGCCGGAAACGGTCAGAGTATGCGATGGAATTGACAAAGTACGAATTTACAGATGCCCCTTTGTTGTGCGAAGCAGAGATTGCAGCCATCCTACCGAAGATCGACAGTCTGGTCGCATGGGCAGAAGACGTCAAAAGTTTCGCACTGACACAAGCCCTTACCGGTATCCGGTATCCCGGGTTCAAACTGGTGGAAGGTCGGAGTAACCGCCATTACACGGATGAGGTCGCTGTAGCGAGGGCCGTATCAGAAGCTGGATACGATCCATATGAGAAAAAACTGCTGAACATCACAGCTATGACGAAGCAGTTAGGGAAAAAACGTTTTGAGGAATTGCTGGGCGGTTTGGTTGTGAAGCCGCAGGGGAAACCCGTTCTTGTGCCCGAATCTGATTCACGGCCGGAATTCAGCACAGCAGAAAATGATTTTATGGAGGAATAATGAATTCTACTTCTACAAAAGTTATCACCGGGAGAAATACTGTCATGTCTTATCTGAACGTCACGGAACCGAAAGCTCCGATCGGCGGCGGTACCCCGAAGTACAGCGTGTCGCTGATCATACCGAAAAGCGATACTGTCACTGTTGAGAAGATCAAGACTGCCATCAAAGCAGCATACGATGAAGGACAGAGTAGATTGAAGGGATCCAGCAGGTCCGTTCCGGCTCTTGAAGACATCAAGACGCCTCTGCGCGATGGGGACAGGGATCGAAAAGGAGATCCTGTATATAAGGATGCCTGGTTTATCAATGCAAACAGCACTACTAAACCTGGTGTGGTTGATGCAGATCGTATTCCGATTTTCGATGAGTCGGAACTTTACTCCGGCATCATCGGTCGGGCATCAATCAATTTCTATGTTTACAACAGTAACGGTAATCGAGGAATCGCCTGTGGACTGAACAACATTCAGAAACTTGCCGACGGTACCCGCTTGGGTGGACGCAGCCGGGCTGAGGACGACTTCGCCGGTCTGGATGATGGGGACGATGATTTCCTGAGCTGAGTTTGAAAAGGGTGGTGTGGACACTCTCCTCACCACCCATACCATGCGATTTCAAGAATAATCAATCAACATACTTTCAAGACAGGAAAATCAAGAAATGAAGCAGATAGATATTGATATCGAAACTGCGTCGGATATAGATCTCGCAAAGTCAGGTGTTTATCATTATTCTGAGAGTGAAAACTTCAGACTTTTGTTATTCGGATATTCAGTTGACGGCGGACCTATCAATGTGATCGATGTTGCCCAGGGAGAAGAGATTCCTGAAGAAATACTGAAAGCTCTCACCAACAATGCTGTAATCAAAACTGGGCATAATGTATCTTTTGAACGGATATGTCTGTCGGTCTGGTTGCGTAGAAATCGACCTCAGTACTTTCGTGGATACAGACAGGACGATGAAGCAGTACGTAATTACCTAGATCCGTCATCATGGCGATGCACGATGGTTATGGCTGCATATAATGGGCTGCCTCTGGGCTTGGAAAAGGTCGGTGCTGTCCTTGGCTTTGAAGAGCAGAAGCTGAAGGAAGGAAAAGATCTCATCAAATATTTTTGCTGCCCCTGCAAACCGACAAAAGTCAACGGCAGCCGAACATGGAATCTACCAGAGCATGATCCGGTCAAGTGGGAACTATTCAAAAAATATAATAAACGGGATGTCCAGGTAGAAATGCAGATTCAAGATCGACTGAAGAATTTTCCTGTACCGGATTCCCTATGGGACGAGTATCACATCGATCAAGAGATCAACGACCGCGGCATTATGATCGACCGGAAGATGGTTGAACAGGCGATGCGGATCGACAGTCTTTCACGAACCAACCTAATGGACAGAATGCAACAGAAGACCGGACTGGATAATCCGAATTCCGTTATTCAGTTGAAAGATTATCTATCTGATTATGGTCTGGAAACAGAAAGCCTCGGGAAAAGGGATGTGACCGCGATGCTGAAGACCGCTGCCGATAATATCGTTGAAGTGCTGTCGCTCCGGCTGCAGCTTGCGAAGAGCAGCGTCCGGAAATATGAGGCAATGCAGAATGCCGTTTGTGAAGATGGCCGGTGCCGCGGGATGTATTTTTTCTACGGAGCCAACCGCAGTGGTCGATGGTCCGGTCGCTTAGTGCAGTTGCAGAACCTACCCCAAAACCATATGGACGACCTGGAACAGGCCCGGGATCTGGTGAAAGCCGGAGATTACGAGATGCTTGATATGCTTTACGATTCAGTTCCCGGAGTTCTGTCAGAACTGATCCGCACTGCGTTTATTCCCCGACCCGGATACAAATTCATCGTCAGCGATTTTTCTGCAATTGAAGCCAGGGTGCTGTCTTACCTGGCTGGTGAGAAATGGCGCCAGGAAGTATTTCATAATGGCCGGGACATCTACTGTGAGAGCGCTAGCAGGATGTTCGGGATTCCTGTTGAAAAACATGGCCGGAATGCCCATCTCCGACAGAAGGGTAAGATCGCTGAACTTGCCCTGGGCTACGGCGGATCGGCTGGTGCGCTGCGGGCGATGGGAGCCCTGGACATGGGCCTGACTGAGGATGAATTGCAGCCGCTGGTATCCATGTGGAGGGAATCGAATCCGAACATCACAGCTTTCTGGTGGGCGGTCGATGAAGCTGTAAAAAATGCGATACAACTCCGAATTCCGCAGAAAGTCGGAAATTTACAATTTGAAATGGTGAAAGGAGTACTGTTTATCTCGTTACCTTCCGGCCGAAAACTGGCATATGTCAAACCTCGGGTAGAAATGAATAAATTCGGTGGTGAGTCAGTAACATATATGGGCATTGACGGTCAGAAAAAGTGGAACCGAATCGAATCATACGGGCCGAAATTTGTTGAAAACATCGTCCAGGCAGTTTCCCGGGATATTTTGGCATGTTCAATGCGGGCACTGTCGGAGCAATTCATCTGTGGGCACGTTCATGATGAGTTGATTATCGAATGCGAGATGGGTGTGTCGCTGGATGATATTTGTTACCAAATGGGAAAAAGCCCGACATGGCTGCCGGGCATTGAACTTAAAGCTGACGGATATGAGTGTATGTTTTATAAGAAGGAATAAATTATTTATACCATCTAATTATTTGGCATTATATACATCAGACCTCACGATTCTGGAATGCAACTTTGATCCATTCGCACTCTGGCAACTATTTATAACGATTTATGTTGAACCGGATGCAAACCTGCCTTTGATAAAATGTATTATTTTACTAAAACTTGACAGATGATAATTCGTCTTTGTCATAGTTGTAACTGTCAAGGTTAAGTTATAAATAAATAGCAGCTCCTAAAATTTTGCTCTTTCAGCGATTTCATATATTTCCTGCTTCATCTCATAAAACCCGCCGATAGGAAGTCCGCCGCCCATATTAGTGCGCATTGAATACTCCCAACCTTCCAACGGCACCTGATAATAGAAACAATCCTTTTCATGCTTCGAACGGAGCGTATCGCTGTAGGCGTGGATCGCTTTGTAATATTGCGGGATCCGTTTCAGCTCGCCAGCTTTCATCTGCCAAATGGGGGTAGATGCAGCATCACGGTAATCTATATATTCCGGAGCCTTGTTTCCATTCATCAACATTTCCAGCCGAAGTTCATCACGGACTTCCATCAAAATAACGCCAAGATAATTCTTTCCTCGCCATTTTTCAATTTCAAGCCGTGCCGGATCAGTAATGTCGATCCCGATTCCCCATTTATCATCTTTTGGTGAACACTCTGCCAGGATCGCATTGCCTGTACCGAGCAGAACCGAGAGGATTTCTCTGTTTTGCAGGAACTTTGCCTTCACGCCGCGCTTTACGATAGTTCTGCAGGTCTTTTCCCACACATTGTCGTTGTATTCGGGAAATTGTCTGGCAATATGCTTACACTTCAGGGGATCGGATGTTTTCAAAATCTGCTCACAAAGGTCAAACCTGGAGAACATCGCAGCTTTTTGATACATCATAAACTGCTCGGAATGGATATAATGGATCCCGGCGTAATCAAATTCCGCAGGATACCAATTGCTGAAGCAGCCGTACGCTTCATTCTCATGATAAAACCCGATCAATTGGATGTTATGTTCTTGTATATTTTTTGGCTCGTTTGTAAAAAACCACTGCGCAAGTGCGTCAATGTAGTAAGATCTGGAATCGTTTGTAAGAAAAACCCAATCCACTTCATCTAACGCATCAGGATTGTCTATAACAAATTGAGTAACTGTCTTTACTGCAATTTCGGCCGCCTGATCTGCAGGATAGCCATAAATGCCGGTTGATATGGACGGAAAAGCAACGCTGCGAATTCCTTTATCCATGGCTAATTGCAGCGAATTCCGATAGCAATTAGCCAACAATTCTGCTTCGTTATGATTTCCACCTCTCCAGACCGGTCCGACAGTGTGGATCACATATTTACAGGGCAAATTGTAAGCACCGGTGATCTTGGCTTCTCCTGTTTCGCAGCCATGAAGCGTACGGCATTCTGCCAGTAACCCCTTTCCTGCAGCATGGTGAATAGCACCGTCTACACCACTACCGCCAAGTAAAGAGTTATTCGCGGCATTTACGATCGCTTCAACAGAATCGATTTTTGTAATATCGCACAAGAGAGTATTGATTGTTGTGTTTCCTATTTCCATGAGAGGCTCCACTTCTATTGCTCGTTTGTCTTCGTGTAAAAGATATAGAATTTCTTTACAGGGCGGAGTTCCTGCATACCAGAATAAAATGATAATATATCTCCTGGTTTACCTGTGTTCTGAAAAACATCCAAACCACGATCCAGTGTGATTTTCCAACCTGTATCCGTCTCAATATCTCTGGCGTGGGCAAATTCATCGATTTTATAGTCAAAATCGATACCCTGATCTTTGCAGTTTTGGATGACTGTTTCCAATCTGGTTTTCTGATCTTCCCAGAAATCATAATCCCTTCCGGTCGTCAAAGTAACGATCACTTCCTCGGATGGATCTTTGTGCCGGATAACAGACTGTAGAAATTCAATGAGATTTCTGAACTGATACGGCAGCCGTACATATGGATCAACGATTTGAATTTCTTTTGCTCCGTCAAGGTACGGCCCAAAATACTTCTCATAACTGAACCCAAGCTGTCCATCCTCGAAATCGATCCTGGTTCCGGAGGAAAACGGATATTTACTTTTCGGTGTTTCGGCCGGTTGTTGTTCCTCAACAGGTTTCTGCGGCACCGGCTGAGGAGCATCTTCCATACCGGGAATCTGCGGCTGCGGTTCGTCCACTGCGAACTGTTCATAATATTGCGGATATTGTCGTTCTTCTAGTGTCCTGACCTCATGAACGCTTCCGTCTTCAAGATCCGTATAGCTGAAGGACACCTTTTCAAAGGTCGAATCGATCCGCAGCAGCTGATCTTTCACTCGTTTTCTGCCTTCCAGGGCTTGTTCAAGCAAAACACGCATCTCTTCCTTTGTCGCTTTTCCGTCGGGATAAAGGACCTTCATCAAACCGGAGAATGTCTTGCGAACACCATCTTTATCACGGGTTGACAGGCTGGAAGATATTTTGAAATAAGGCTCAAATGCGTTACTGTAATCCAGCCCGCGGAGATTGCGCAGTGCCTCGGCAAGGTAATCGATAATAAAGCCATAACCGACAGTGAACAGTTCACCGCGGATAATGTCGGCTTCCCAACCCGGGTTATAACTGTGCAGACGATCAAGGAAAGCAGAGTCATGATATGCCGCCGGCAAATCGTCAAACAGATCCGCATGACGCAGCAGATAAGGTACATTATGGCTAGTGTTTCCTTCAAATGCAAAGGATGCTTCCCCATAGAGCGTATCAATTCCGCGGGAGAAGGATTTGTTTGCCATATAGTTTTTCATAATATCGACAAGTTCCTTCTGAGGGGATTTGACCTTGCCGGCGAATTCATCAAAGGCAACACAATCCCAGAAACCCACCAATCCAATCCGTCCGGTAGAGTTATTGACAAACAGCTTCGGTACGGAGACTTCACTGCCGGAAAGCAGAATCCCATGGGGGGAAAAGTCGGAATAAATATGGGATTTGCCGGTTCCCTTGGGTCCCAGTTCGATCAGGTTGTAATTCCGTTCACAGAATGGGATCAAACGGGTCAGGATCAGCATCTTCTTCCGCTCATCCAGCAGATCCGGTTCAAAACCGATCGTACGGATCAACAGATCTTTCCATTCCTCAGTTGAGAAAGCTTTTCTTCCATCCAGATAGGTTTGTTCATCAAAACGAGCCTGCTGGATCGGCTTCAGAGATTCCAGCTGCCACGGACAATAAGCTGTATCTTCGCTGTGATAATAGGAAAGTGTTACGATGCACCATACACCGTTGACCAGTAGTTTCGGATATCGTTTAACAGTATCTGCATCAACCGGGACACCTTTAATTCCGAGATTAGCAAAATCGGCTTCGTAGACATCACGGCGGGCATTCAGGGAAATCTGAACTTTGTCGATGACTTTGTGGCTTCCGTTTTCACGGATCTTCGATTTCGTAAGCTCGGATTCCTCCCGGCGAATAAAATGCTGCCGCAGGATCTCCTTTACCTGTTCCACACCGGCTTTAATATCTTCCTCTTCTGCGGTGGCGCAGTACTGTCCGAGGAGATATTCCAGCACATAATTCGGCACTGCCAGGTTTCCGCGGATCTCCTTTGCCAGATCTTTCCGGACAACCAACCCGGCAAATATTTCATTCACTTTTCTGTCTGATTCATTCATTGTCCACCTCATTTACATGCTAATTATCAGAAAAATCATATGTAGTATAACCACCCTCTTGATTTTTCGGAAGAGGATCCTTCGTGGACCGTCTTGATGTATCCCCTGTTATGGGTTTTTTCGTTATTTGAACATCTGGTTCAAACAATAAATCACCCGGTTTTACAGTTCCGCTGCGACCGTCCAATATAACCTTGAACTTATTCCCCATATAAAATGTTATATCATCATATTCTTCCGGAAGAACTTCATTTTCATTGATATCGAATGCGCCCCATTTTCCATTCCGAAAGTATGCAAACATATAGCCGGGTATTGATTTAATCAAGTCATAACGAAGCGGAAGAAGCTCCCATGTCTCAGTAGAAAGCAAGCCCCATTTATTTCTACTTTGAACAAAAAAAGCCTTATCATTGCCCTTTTCTATAGAATCGTATAATGGATCAAGAATTATTCTTCCATCATTTTTAGCAATACCCCATTTCGATTCTTTTCTGAATTTTGTTGTACCTTTTGAAAAAGGTATAATTTCATCATAGGTCATATCCAAAACAGTGCAGCCTTCCGCAGATATAACACCCCACTTATTTTCCACTCTTACTCTGAATATATTGTCGCTGTCAGCTTTTATTTCATCAAATTGTGGCTTTATAATGACAGTTCCGTCTAAACTGACGAGACCAACTCTATTATTTGCATGAAAAAGAAAATAATCTTTTCGCAATGCCTGCAAATCCTGTTGTGGAAATACTCCACAAACATTTCCTTTTTCATCAAAAAGGACTGATTGATTATTTCGATTAAGCACATACCATGAAAAATCCAGTTTTCGTCCAACTTCCTCTTTTTCGGAAAAAATCTTATTATTGTCAAGATTTATATATATTCGTCCGCTGGTTTCATCAGTAAATAAATATTCAATTTTAGGAAATGATTTTAGATCATATCGCGGAGAAAGAATAATTTTCCCTGAAAAATCAATTAATCCCCATTTATTATTTTCTTTCACATAAATTAATTCTTCCGAATCAACACTCTTATAGGAGGAATATTTCGGTTCAACTAAAATACCGGATGTAATAGACAGAAGGCCGTATTTATTGTTACTCTTGATGACAAACAGTTCCTGAGAATTTATAGAATGATAAGAATCAAAACTTGGATAAACAATGATTCTCCCGTCAGCAGAAATCAATCCTTTCTTTCCATCGATGTCTATCCAACTGCTATCTTTATTTATTGATTGGATATGATAAGTTTTTGCTGGAATCATTTCACCAGAAAAAAATAACACCCCTCTTTTTTTAGAATTGGAAACATATACCAAATTATTATCGCGATTTTGTATTTTGGAATATTCCGGAGCAATTAATAATCCGGTTTCATAATTATAAAGACCAATCTTTCCATCCAAATAAAGATGATAATAAGGGCTTTTCCAAATGATCTCATCATAAAGTGGCGGAATTAATTCCAGACCAATTAACGAATAAGCCCCCCATTTTCCATTCACAAGACAAGTAAGTGTATCGTTATATTCCAGGTAAACTTCTGTAACAACGTCTGGAAGCTTTGTTTTATTTTTACGTGTTAAGTTATAAAGATATACCTTTGTCCCACTCCGCAGAAGATAATAGTCTAAGACAATATCGGATACTAAATCGTATATAGGTTCAATAAGAATATTTATCGGAATTTCCTGACCAAAGGAAGTTTTAAGTGAAGATCTTTCTAAAGAATAATCCGTTATTTTTTCTTTTTGATTTGTAGACAAAAACTTCTTCAAATTTTTTTTGGATTTTATAAGACCTTGTTTATTTTCAACAATTATCTTATAAATATCCATACCGATATGTTCTATCTTCTCAACTACCATCTGTAAATTTCCATCTACCGTCTATCGGTTATCCCTAAAAATCCGTCTCAACCATCCGACGAAGCGTATACGTTCCCATATCCGTTATAATAGACTGCGAACCAACCTTTTCCGTGAAGCACAACGTTACCTGCCCTTGACTGGAACCGCTGAAGGTAAAGGCCTGGGAGATCTCGCGCAGGCGCGGCTCTTTCTCTTCCATATCAAACCGCAGTTCATGAATATCGCTGACTGCCTTGCCGTCAGCATCATAAAAGCCCGCCATCACCACGCGGGGCATCACCTCATCGGAAACAGTCTCCTGCTGGAAGAATCGGATCGATTTGACCCCCGTCGTGATCATATGGGAGCCGGATTCAACCACGGAGACTGTGACCTTCTTTACATCGGCTTTCTTCTGTATGTTGACAGTCAGCAGCGGGATCACTGTTTCCTGCAGCATTGCCCCGCCATGGACATAGCGTTTTCCTCCCTGTGTATGCAGCCGCAGGTCACCGCGTACCACATAAGCGTTTGTCTCACAGCTATAACCGAAATCTCCGCACGGCACGCGCATCAGCGCCGGCTCATTATCCAGATCATCCCCCAGCATAAAACGGGTTTCGGTCTTATCCGCTTTGGCTTTCGGCGGATCATTGACCGGGAACTGTGTGTCACTCACCTTGTCATGGTTATAGAGAAAGCCATGGTCAGCTGTAATGAAAATCTTCAGGAAATTCAGATTCTTACATGCCTTGATCAGTTTCACGAGTTCATCCAGTGCATCATCGACCGCTTCAAATGTTTTCGATTCACTGACGGTTCCTTCACCTTCATAATCGATCTTATTGTGATAAAGCAGCAGGCATTTCAACCCGGAGCATGCCTTTTTCTTTTCATCGGAAGTCATGCTGAGGAAATCGTCTGCCCTCATTGCGAGGGAATCCGTAACCTGCGCTTGTAAAATGGCATCACGGTTGGGAATACCGGAAATCGATTTCCCGTCAACCTTTGCGGAACCGTCCCGGCAAAGTTCGATTGTCTTATGCGGCAAAAGGGCAGCCATACCAAGCTGGGTAAATGACGGCACAACGCCACGCATCGCGTTGATCGAAGCCTGGAAGCCTTCCATGTCCTTATTGATCCGATTGTAGAGTTCCGCAGCGGCTTCATACCGCAGCCCGTCGGAGATGATGACCGCCGTCTTTTGTTTCATGGCATTCATCACGCTGTATTTATTCAGCAGGTCCGTGAAGAAACTGCTCTGAAGGGGAAAATCCTGACAGCT
This sequence comes from uncultured Chloroflexota bacterium, assembly GCA_902786265.1. Taxonomy (GTDB): domain Bacteria; phylum Chloroflexota; class Anaerolineae; order Anaerolineales; family Anaerolineaceae; genus Flexilinea. The sequence continues at coordinate 19,692 of CADACE010000033.1, forward strand.
GCTGCCGAAATCGGTATCCAGGACTTTCTGCCAAGCACCGCAAATCTGAGACAGCCAGCGGGCCTGGTAGGCTTTAACGATTTTCTCTTTCAGACTATCCAGCGCATCCCGAACAGTTTCAGGCAGGTCATCCTTTTTCCCGTAATCCGTTATGAAACGCCGGAAAGCCTGATCCACCTTATATCCTTTTGTGACATATCGGCGGAATCCGGTAGTGTAATCATAAAACACCAGGTCTGCCTTTGCCAGTTCATCATAAAATACCGCGGCTGCGTGGACAGCTGTCCGTGCGGGAGCGTAAAGATCGCCCCATGGACCTTTGGTTCCCGGTTCGATCGTCTCAGGATCAACAGCCCCGTCCGGGATCTCCGCGCACAGTGTTTCCAGCCACAATTCTTCGGCATCTTCAAAGATATCGATCTTTGGCAATTTCTCTTTTGGCAGTTGGGGCAGTTTTCCGCGGATCTCCAGCGCATCGGCTGCTTTCCGGGAAGCCTTACGGAACCTGTCCCGTTCCTCGGAATTCTGCTTCCAGCGGCTGATGAGGAGATGCGCTTCATGGTTTGGGTGGCTTTTCTCCCCGGTCTGGCTCTGGTATTCATCCCAGAAAAGACTGACCGCAAAATCATCGAAAGATTCAGGCGTACCAAGGTGATAAGCTTCACCGAGATACCGGAGGAAAGGAGCCAAAATGCCGGCAGATTCCATTTTTTTGCTGACAGCTTTGAATGTTCCCGATGCATAATACCGCAGCAGCTTTTCAGCCAGTTCATCCCGTGTCTCGCCAAACGACTCAAGACAGACCGCGCACATCCGGCGCAGCAGCAGATCCGCATTGATGGCACTCCCTTCTTCACTGCGCCGTCCGAATTTCTCACGGTATTCAGCCTTTTTGAAGAAGTCCTTATATTGTTCAAGCAGCTCACGCATCCCGGGATCCAGCTTCAGTTCCGAGATCCACATGCCGGTCTCATCATCATAAAAAATCCGGTTGGCGAGCTGAATATCCAGCAACCAGTTTTCCGCGGGTTTGGGCTCGGCATAAGGAAAATAGAGCAGAAATTTTTTATCCGGCTGACCGCGCAGGATCTCATATTTCAGCGAAAATTCATTGCCTTCGATCGCCCGCTTTTCGATATCGGTCAGCCACAGCTCGTCAAACGTCTGCCGCTTTTCACCCTTTTCGTCATACCAGAAGAGTACCCGGCAGCGTTTTAGTTGTTCCTTGATCGTCGTTTCGTAATTTGTCATAATTTAGCCCCTAGCTGTTAGCATTTAGCTGTCAGCTTTCTCCTTTCGACGCCGTTTTTTAACAAACACAGTTTTTATTCAGAGTGCCACTCAGGGTGTCATCCAGAGTGCCAAATGCCGGCTTATTATTATCAGATTTTAATCTCTCGAAAGTCCAAATCATAATTATCCATGGATGGATATGCCTGATAGACATGAATATCTCTGTCTCTGACTGTTTCTATCACAGCTACCCTTGCTTCTTTAGATATTCGACACCCCAAATAAATGTTTTTTATAGGAAAAAATTCGAAATTATCTCCGGATTTTAGTCTGCTTGTTAATGGATATTTTTCTTTTGTTTTTTCTATAACCGGCGGATAAATAAATCGCCATTCATGCTCGTAATTCCATTTTCTTTCCTTTGGAAGAAAGCCGTATTGGTAATATGGAAATACATCTGTATATGAATCGGAATTTCTGAGAACATTATCTATATTTAGCCATTTCTGTGTAAAGTCCGGACGTTCATCGCAGTAAACGACAGGATAGAAATGCAGTAGAATACTTCGTTCCCATGGAAGCAAATATTCATGCCATTTTTCATCATTTTTGTGTATTTCAGGCATTTCATATTCAACACAGAAGCCCCGGTGATCATCAGCATAATGTGCCCACATGATATTGGAAAAGCGCATCTGTGGTTCAGAAAAACAACAAACAAGCCAATTCTGTAAATGGTATATCTCTGTATTATATAAATTATCCAGTTCCGACTGTAATTCATCAGAAGAAATACCATATTCCATTAGAGTCTTCTTTTTCATTTCCATAGATATATCAGTAGAAATAAGAAAACCGTTTTCTTCTATAAATTGGTCTATTGTTTTATTGCAAAATGTATCATAGTCAATTCTTAGCGTGCAATCATATGGATCGTTGAACTCTGATGGATGAGACAAATGAACAGTATTGTTCTTTAACGCTTCCATTGAATAATTCCGATTGTTGTAATCAGAATCTTTACTTACTTTATTAGAATAAAAACGAATGAAAGATTTTGGTAACTCTATTAATCCGAGTTCCTTGTAATGTATCATATTATCTTCAAAGAATAGCGATGCTTCTCCTTCGAGACCGAAAATTTCAATTTTGTTTTTACTAGAATCAGCCATAATACAAATATTACTTAATTTTTACTAATGCGTCGCCGAATTTGGCGTAGTTGACTTTGACGCCGTCGTCGAGGTCGATGGTCAAGCGCTGTTCGGCGAGAGGACCGAGAACTTCCTTTTCCCAGGTCTTGATCTCTGTGAAAGCCGTGCGAGCCCTTTCCGCTTCCTTTTCCGCTTTACGCTGTTCGGCACGGGATAACTGACCACCGGCCACTTGTCCCTGACCACTGGTTTCCAATCTCGCCTCGAGCTCACGGCAGAGGGCAAGGACATCGGCCGCCCGTCCCGGACCGTAGCGGTGGAGGTAGATCAGGGCTTTGAAGCTGCCTTTAGGACTGGAGAAGAGCCAGTAGATCGGTCGCTTCTGGTAGATCTTCAGGTGGTCGGCATAGAAGTCATTGCAGATGTAGGACCGCAGATCCTTGCCAAGCCCAGCTTCGAGAAAGCGCAGGTTTTCTGCGTAGTATTTTTCGCCGTAGGCATCCTTGAGAAACTGCTGGACGAGCTCCGCTGCGTCGTCTTTAGAGTACTGATCTTCCGAAAGCGGCAGCACTGCAGGAACATCACAGCCGTCATCAGGACCGCCTGCATACTGAAGCCCTGGGCAGTCGAGGGAATAGCGTCCGAAGATGCAGCCGATGGCGTAGGAGACCAGGGAACGGCATTCCCGCCCGAGATCCGCCCGACGCACAGTAACATCTTTATCATCGACATCAGGTGTCAGCTCATCCTGCAGTCCGTAGATATCGATGAAGATCTGATTCAGCTCCTCTTCATTGGCTTTCAGTGTTTGGAAACGGTCCTCGCATTCCTGCTGCCATGCAAGCCAGCAGGCTTCCAGTTTTATATCTGAGTTCTGATTTCTGATCTCCGATTTTGCCAACGGATGTTCAGAAAAGTCCCAACTGGTTTCAAAGGAATCCCAATCTTTTCTGGATAATTTGACATTGTCCTTTACAATATTATATATAGTATGGTTGTTAACCTTGATTATGGGGATATCACTAATTTGACCGACGGTGAAATGGATTGTTGGTGCAATTAGATGACAAATAAATTCTGAAACTTTACTATTACAAAATCCTAATAAATATTGTAAATCTTCATCATTTCCAAAAACAGAGGGGCCTGCATCATTAAACAATTGTCCTTTGTCTTTGAATCGAAATGATACTTTATATGAAGAAACATCATTCCAAGTAATTGATTTTCTAAAGAAAAAGTTTTCATTTCTGATTACTGCTTTTTTGAAATTCCGTAATTTTTTCCCATTATTCTTCCAGTTTATTACATGTTCATTATTTCCATACCATCTACGGAAATCTCCACCTTTGTTTAGTGGATACCACGCCTCTTTTCGATTTTGACTTTCCAAATTAGATCCGCAATTAAAATAAATGTTCTGATGATTTACTTCAGTCCATATTCTTACAAAAGTAATATCCTCAGATGTTGTCAACCCTTTTTTAGCATCAGCTATTTTATGTAATGGGATACCAGTAATAAAAGAATTAATCAAAGCATCACTCGCCCAATATGCAATTGGGGAGCCGGGAATTTTGCTGAAGTTTTCGGCTTTTGTGCGGTAGAACCAGCCGCAATCCGGATTTTCAATAGCTTCCTGGTATTTTTTGTTCTGGACTTCCATACCGCCCCTGAATTCAGTCAAACGGAAATAATCTCCGGGCTGATTGCTGTGGCAGTTTTGCAGGACAAAAGTGCATAACGGAACGGTAGCTTCGGCAAAGGCTGAATATTCCATCTGGATCAGGGATGAAATATGTTTCTGTTCGATCATCTTTCGCCGCAGACCTTCATAGCTTTGAATAAACATCCAGACGTAAGGAGACATATACCCCATGTACCCGCCGGGCAGCGTCAGGTCATATCCGCGTTCAAAGAACATCGCGAACAGGTCGGATTTCCCATTCGGAAAATGATCCGCCCCATATTGTTTCTGCTCCAACGACAGGTAAGCATTTCCTAAATATGGGGGATTCGTTACCAGTACATGATAGCGGGGAGAAAGCATGCGGGCAAGGTTCAGGAGTTCCTTAAGCTTTTTGTTGGTCGCATACAACAGCATGTCGTCCCAGAGACCGGAGGTATTGATGGCTTCCTCAATGTCACGCAGCGCGGCAGTTCGCGGGATGATCAGTGAGCCGAGGGTCTCGGCATTTTCAAACTGCTTCATCAGCAGCCACAGATCTTGCGTGATCAGGTTCTTCCCCAACCGCTTCTGATAATCCTGCTGTTCCTGAGTTGTAAATTGAATGTTACGGAGTATTCCGATATTAGGTTGGAGATTATTTCCATCGCCTGTCATTTTCTGACCACCGGCCATTGACCACTGATCACTATTTCCGATACTCCATTGTGAAGAACGGAGACGGTTAAGGAAGGAGCGGTCGTAAATGCAGGCTTTCATGACCAGGGCGAAAGCTGCCAGCTGCCCGGCACGGGGATCGATCTCAAGCCCATAGAGGTTTTTCCGCAGGATCAGTTCCGGGATCTGGCTTTTGGCATATCCTTCCTCTTCATAAATATGGGTCAGCAGTTCAAAGGCGTAAACGAGGATATGTCCGGATCCGCAGGCGGGGTCGAGGAGTTTGAGGTCTTCGACATCTAAGGTTTCAGGTTTCAGTTTTCGGGTGTCAGCTGTATTTGTTCCCGCAGGCGGACAATAATAGTGCATGTAATCGGTGATTTGACTGTCTGGATGGTGTTCGAGCCACATGCGGCCGAGGGAGTTTTCCACAAGGTAGCGGACGATCCATTCGGGGGTGAAAAGCTGTGTGCGCGCAGGCAGGTCTTCGGAACTGACCGCGCCGGCTTTCTTCATCACGGCATCCTTTTTGTCAGATATATAAAACTGGAAAAGCCAGCCGATGATCTCCACATCCTTACAGGTGTCCCTGTCCATCACGCCGCGCAGCAACGCCGGGACAGAATGCTCAGAAAGCAGGTCATCCGGCAGCAGCAGTTCGATAGGTTCATCGACCTCTTCAAAGAGGAAGGGCAGCGTCCTCCGAAGGGTCTTGCAGGCATTCAGAAAGAGCAGCCGGTAGACCTCCGCCTGGGCGTTTGGACTGGGGATCCGTCCGAGGAGCAGATCCATCACACGTTTCTTCTGATCGGCCGGAAGATCCGGCGGGACGATCCCATCCAGTGCGTCCGCCATTAGCTGCGGACGGGTATCGCTTTCAACAGCGGGAGAAACAACCAGAGGTCGGTTGAATCCGTGAACATCCATGAACCGGAACGCGGTAAAACGGTTGAACCAGGTGTAGGCAGCCTTCTCGATCAGCGTATCGTGCTTCGCGGCCTTCAGCTGCCGGATCGCCGCCCCGTCCGCGGCAAAAATTGGATCCTTCTCATGGCTCAAAACAAAATTCAGCCGCGCCTCACAATGCTCCATCAGCAGCACCCGTGCCGCCTTCGCGATCTTTTCCAGTTCCCGTGTGTTCATACTCTATTCCTTGTTTTTTTGAGATATATTCTCTTTATATTTTTTTACATCTTTTTTCCAGATAGCCAACCCCATCGGAATGATACTAACAATTCCAGTAATAGTGCCTATTAACCCAATAAGATCAATTTTATAAATTCTAGATATTTTTATAGATCCCACAATAACAACTAATACTAATAAAACTTTCCAACCAATACTTATGCCTAATTTAAAACATTCTTTTATAACCCTTTTTTTATTTTCTTTTTGCTTTTCTTTTTCTTCAATAGATTGAATTTTTTGGGATAGATTGTCAATTTGTTGTTGTTTTAGATAATTTTCTCTTTCCGAATCGGACAATCTTTTTTGTAAACCTTCGACACTGTATGACAAATCTTCTATTGTTTTATTTTGTTCATTGAGAAGTCTTCTGTTTTGTGCTAATGATTCTTCAAATTGGCAGAAATGTTCCTCTGTAAAGTTTAATGCATCATCAATATTCTCTTTGGAAAAATTTTCTGGTAGTATAGATTTTTCTTTTAGTGCCATAACCCTGGCTGCCGCTTGTTCTTGAGTTAATTCACCAGCTTTAACCTTTTCTTTTATATTTTTGTATGTATTTGAAATATTCTGATTAATATAGCTTGACAATATCACACGAGCTTTAATGATAACATCAAGGTTTTCAGGAAATTGAGTTGAGCCAAATCCACGATTTAGTTTATACCAAAGAAGATTAGTGATTTTACTTAAACTAACAGCATAATCGCAATTCTGGATCTCCGGATCCTGGCTGTTTATTTGTTCTGTAATAAAATTGGATATTTCTAAAACCCTTCGAGTATCAGTTATAAAAAGAACATGAGATGAAAGATAATCAGGCGAGATATTTCCTTTTCGCAATTTGTTGATATGGCTACAGAACATATATCCTTCTCTGTTAGCTTCTTCCGTATTTGGAAAGTCCAAGCAGCTCATCCCCTCAAGGTTATATTCATAATCAGAATCAGTATAATAATTTTTCTTATCATCTTGCACTATACCGTATTTTGAGTGGAGTAGACCAAAAAATTCAACTTTCTTGTCTGAAATATCTGATATATCTTTGCAGCCACTGATTATATTTCTCATAGCATGAGAAAAAAAGGGTTCCCCTTGTCCTGAAACAATTCTTTCAGCTTGGCCATAAAACTGATCAATTTCATCAGCAACAACTTTGAAATATTTGAGGGTAATTGTTTTGTAATTTTTATTGGCAATTTCCACTAATCTTAAGAAATCGGTTGCCAATGTCTTAAATAATTCGCCGTTGAGACCTGCTATGTCAAATAATATTTCCGTATCAAGGAATAGTGTCAATTTTTGTTTCAAACTTCCAAACTCTGTTATATTAAATGCAAGCCCGGAATAAAGAATGCTTCCGTCGCGTATAGCAGAAAAAGAATCAGTAAAAAGTTCATTGTTATTATTTAATAAAATGAATTCACTGATAATATGCTGATATTGAGAATCCCCTTCCTCATCAAGCATAAATGCTATCAATTCCTCAACAAATCTTGCTTTATCAAGAATTACATTTTTCCCTTCAGCATATTCAATAAGGGCGTCTGTTATGATTTTGCTTTGCTCTTCGGATTTTTGCTTATAGTTACAAAAATCATTATTACTTTGGATACTTTGAGACGAAACATTATAAATATGATTATTCAGTATTACTTCGCCAATATTTTTTATAGCAGTTCTAACAACAGCCAATGGAAGATTGAACCCAAATTCATCATATAAAAACCCCTGTATATCTGTTGATGTAAATGTGTAAAGTGTTTTTGAAACAATAATATATTTTATAAATTCAGCTAATATCTGATATGGACTGCTGTATTTTTTCGAGTTATAGAGTTCTTTAAAAGTGGCATATGATGCCATTATTGATTTCGAATACACATTTTTCATCTGCCTCTCCAAGAGTTAAATATATCTATTCCCTTAAAAAGTGGGATCTCCTACAGCTTTATCTTTTTCCCATCCCGAATCGCTGAGATGTATGCCTCACGAAGGGCATCGAGGTATTCTTCAACATCCGTTTCGCTGTCGAGGATGGGTTTCTGACCCCGCGGACGAAGAGAAGACGCCTGAATATAAACCGGCTGTGGAGTTGAGGTTGGTTCAGGTGTAATCATTTCACCCTCAGGTCCTGGTTTAAGTGGCTCCGTCTGCTGCGGATGGCGATTGACTTCAGCCATTTCATGCTGACGGTTAAGTCGGTCAATCTCCCCTTCAATGAAAGCACGCAATTCACTGTCTATAGTAAGAACCCGGTTCAGTCGATCGATCTTATCCCGAACGAACTCATATTCACTGGCAAAGGTCTGTTTCTGATCTTCTGTCAGAGCAGGATAATCCTCTGTATTCCCAAAATCAGTTTCAAGCCGATCGATCCGCTTCTTCGCTTCAGCTTTCTTCATAATGATCATAGCTTCGATCTGCCCCTGCAATTTCGGCTGCAACTGTTTGAGTTTCTGGATCCCGCCGTTCAGATGACAGTTCGGATCAGAGAGTATCAATTCCATCTGCATCCGTTCAGGGCATTGTCCAAGGCTGTTCAGGTTATCATGCTCAGCCCGCAGGAATCTCCGGGCATCCAGGTAAATGGTTCGCTGAGGTGTCGAATTGAAGAACATCATAAGAGGATCCAATTTTTGCACTTTCAGCATTTTCAAATATTCGGCATTTCCATCCATACCGTTCAGATAAAACTCATCCGTTTTGCTGCAAACAGCCCGGATTGCTTCCGTAGCATCCCGCAGCTGCGGATGAAACACCTCAAAATCGTTGTTATTCAGCCATCTTTGCAGCTGATCAAAATAATCTGTGAAAGCTTTTCCCGTATCTCTTGCAAGGGTTCGTGCATCCTGTGCTGTGCTTGGATAGGTGAAAAAATCCTGAAAGAAATTGCGAAGATCACTGATCTGCTGAGCTGTATAAGTCTTCTGCGCTGAAATCATAACAGCATTATAGTTTCTGGACTGAGTTAATGCATTTTCCAACGCTTTGCTTCCCTGGATAATGCTTCCGTTCTGTTTCAGCTCGATTTTTTCCTTTACCAACAGACCTGCAAGAACACATTGCAGATCATCTTCAAACCAACCGTAATTATTATCCGTATAATGATCCACCAGTGTCTTCATCGTGACTGTTTCATCTCCGGATGTCATGAGCCGGATCCTTGACAGGACATCCTGCTCTTCACTCTGTATCTCTTCTTGAAGGGAATGGGTACGGTTGAGGATCTTGCTGATTATGGCAGAATTATAGTGATACTTCACGACCATGCTGAGATTTGGATAGACCTGTTCAATCAGCCGGGTAAAAGCAGCCTGAATCATTTGTTTCGGTTCACCCTGCTGCGGCTGGATAATGTTGCCGGAGGCGATCCATGTTGCTTCCTTCAGATCCGTATTGATCCTTGCGCGCAGTTCTTCTTTGCGTTTTTTATTGGCATCTATCAGTTTACTGATAATCGATGCACGGGTAGACTGTTCCCCGGTGCGGCTGGTAACGCTGCAATATTTGTCCGTTTGCAGGTAATGTCTCAGTTCGCCCCAAAGGACCGGATCATTTTTCATGACAATCAGAAGTTCCTTTTTCCCGCTGTTATGACCGATCAGGATCGCCGTATGCTGGTTATCTTCATTGTACGGCGTGATCACATTGATCGAAAGATGCTCACCGCTGACATAAGTAACGTCATCAACCTTTTTCTGGAATTTATAGTCTTTGCCGCTAGGTTGATAGCGTACGGCATTATCCCTGATGATGTCACCGAAAACGACCTTATTCATTTCTTTGCCCATCATCGCGTCATCTACGGAAATATTGCGGATCTCATTTTCGATGGCTTTTTCCTCATCCGTGAGGAACTCATAGAGCTCTCCGCTGCGGCGGATATAGCTCTCCTGTTCCAGACGTTCCAGTGATCCCGCAATTCTTTCCTTCAATTTCGACGCGCTCTGTTCCAAAGATTCCTGCATAAGGATCCGTATATTGGTGATGGAGGCTTTAAAGGATTGTTCAAAGCGGACAAGAAACAGGCTCTTCAAAACCGAGACTGTAAACTCATCCCCAAGGTTCTTCTCTGCCTGATACAGGGATGCCTGAAGCCCGGAGATCAGCGTATCCTGAATGCCGTCATAGGTGCGGAAAAAAGCGGCCAGTGTTCCGGAATCGTTGATTTCTGTATTTTTGATGCTAAGCAGGACTTTCTGAAAGACACCCAGCATGGATCGCTCCCCGACAGAGCTGCTGCGCCCCTCGAAGGCGTTCTGCTCTGAAAAAGCGCGGATAATGCTCTGGAAGAGATCAAACTGGTAGGGGACGAAGGGATATTTCTCGATGAATTCCCTCTCATCCCGATACACCGGGAAGGATCGGGAACCGTCGGTGAAATCAAACAGCATGTGGAAATCACTGCGGGTCCGGGCATAAAGCGACTTGAGGAAAGGAAGGTATTCTTCTTTCTTTGCCAGCAGACGGCGGGAAATGACTTCATCCACGTTTTTGCTTCCCAGCTTCATACGGATCCCGAAGCGGGCCTGAATGCGGGTAAAGTCATCGGTCTGGGCTTTGTTTTCCAGATTACCCAGAAACGCCGTCATATCTTCCTGAGCAGTCACAAAGATGAAACTGCGTCCGGGGATAATTGTCGCCAGCGTTTCAGCAATCGTCTGAAGCATGGTCATATACGGCGTGGAATGAACGATAAACTGACCGACTTCATCAGCAAAAAAGTTGATGCGGAGCTTCGGATCATTTTGAGCATCCAGCCAGTTTTTCACATCGTTGACAAAATCAAGCGCGGAGATCTTATAGGTATCTTTATATTGTTTCACAATACCATCGACCTGATCTCCGGTCACTTTGGCGTATGCTCTATCAATATTTTTTGACTGAAGAATGGCTTGTTTTCTCCCGTCGGTCCAATCTCTTCCGCAGATCTCCCTGTAGGCGGATTTAAAAGCTTCATACTGTCCGTTTTTCTCAAGATCCCGCTCTAATCGGGCAACGTGAGGCATCTGCTCGCTGTAACCGCAGAAACGGTCAAACATACGGACAAAAGCCCGAAGAACAGGCATACCATCCTCGGCATTATCCGTATTTTCACCGATCTGGATCATGTTGAACAAAATCGACTTGGCAGGGATGTTCCGAAGAAGCTTGATTTTTCCCTGCACTTCTCCATCGCTTTTCGTTTTTTCTGCGAATTCTGCAATCACATCGAGATCTTTCACTTTTTCGTGAGCGAGCAGCAGGGAGAGCATTTTCAGCAGGTGGGACTTACCGGAACCAAAGAAACCTGAGATCCACGCTCCATTAACAGAGCCGGGATGGATGTATCTATCCAACATCCCCTCCATCTGGTTCCGCACCTCATTCGTGATGACATATTCGGTAATCTCATCTCGCAGGTGCCGTGTATCGTCTGCCTTTACGACCTGTTCAATATCGCGGTCGATCTTTTTTTCAAAAAGCTCATAAAGTTTCATCAGTCCACCCCATAATTGAAGATGTTATACGCCCGGTAATAGCGTTCATTTTTGAATGTATCGAAAAGTTCCAGAGAAAGGCCGATACTCTCGGTTTGCTTATACTGGCCTGGGAAGAAAAGTACGACAGGCTCACCATTGATGACCGTCTGCATGTTTTCCAAAAGATTGTGGGTACGGATCCAGGGATATACTTCGCCGATCCCGCTTATAAAGATAATTTTATGATCCCCTTGTTTGACACGATCCTGTATTTTCTGCAGAAACGTACCGCCCAGATCAATTGTTGCCTGAATGGTTTCCAACAGGTCACTCTTATCGATTTCTGTTTCCTGTTCCATAATGCCGTCCCAGGCATCTTCTTCCTTCAGGATCTCGACGCTCAGGTCATACAGGTCGATTTCACAGACCCCGATTCCGTTTGAGGTCCGCAGGCGCTTTGCCAGAAGAGCACGCTGCTTATTAAATTCAATTGCTTCTGCCGGCGGAAATGGGCATATATAATAGGACGTTTCCCGCCCGATCCCCTGCATAGATAAAAACCGGTTCGAGGTGAACACCTTGTAAAGATAATCTATTCTTTTATTCAGAGGTTCCTTTTCTATCGAATTCATATTGTGTTCTCCCCGAAGGCCATTAGATCCTGATGGTTCCGTTTTCGTCAATAATTCCAGCCTGACGCATCAATGTCATGGCATTCCGGATCAGTTTGCCGCGTGTAGATTCCGTATAATCACGCAGATTTTCATGTTCCATAGACTTCTGATCGTAAAATGCTCTGAGATCTGTCGACGTGATGACCGGATCAGATGATACTGCTTTTTCCGGCAGCAGCTCGGTGCACAGATCATCAATAAAGGGATAAGTCCTGCGGACCGCGGTCCATAGCAATTCCCGCTGCCGATCCGGATCTGCTGAGACAAGTTCTTCCATTTCAGAATTATCGAGCGTTTTCAAGCGTTTCACGAGCTCTCCCCTCTGCCGTTCTATGCTCGCCTGGCTGCGTTTCTGCATCAGATTTTCAGTACGGATCTGTTCCCATGTTTTTTTCCAGTGGTATGTTTTTACATAAGCCTCGGCAATCGCCAGGCTCTCCGGATACATTAGTCCCGCTGCGGTATAAGACATCAGATAAGCATTTGCCATCATCAACACTCTCAAATTTGTAAATTAATATGTCTCTTTTATTATATCAGGCTGTATTATTTTTTACCAAACACGCCCTCTTATTTTAGTTTTTTTAAGCAGGAGCTATCTCTTTTGAAACCAGAAAAAGAAATGTATTATAAGCTTAAGAATTTTTTTTACATAATCATGATCGAGATAAAACCTTTACCTTATCTGAATTAAATTGTTCCACAAAAGTCTGATTTTCAATTAGAGTACATTTTCTGCCTGGACAGATAGAAACAACTATCAGTCCAGAGATAAATCAATTTATCGAACATAATTTCATAAATTCTATTGACAATCAATCAATTCGAAAGTATACTATTCTTTATCAATCAGTAAGTTGATAGTTGAGTTAAAGGAGGTAAAAAATGTGTGAAGATGAGATGAGTTTTGGTGAGTATATAGAATTCATCCGCAAATTAAGACGAAAATCCCTGTGTAAGACAGCCAAAGCTATCGGCGTATCACCTCAATTTTACAGTGAAGTTGAAAAAAAACGACGATCTGCCCTTACCGCAGAGAGACTTGAAATGCTTAGAGACTTTTTGGAAATGACGCCGGAAGAATACCAAACAATGAGCACCAAGGCTGCTGAATCCTACAAGGGAAAAAATGTATTAGTTCCTCAGGATTTCGCTGATTATATTGTTGAGCGGGATTATGTAATGGCAGCGCTACGCACCATGAAGAAAATGGACGCAGATGAAGCGGATTGGAAAAGAATGGTGGAAGAGTTCATTGCCCGTAAAAAAGGAGAAGAGCAGTGATCGACTTATGCCTGAGATACGGTGCAAACGGAGTTCCGATTTTAAGCAATAATGGGATCGACAGCCAAGCTGAAGCTCTCATTACTGATTATGATCCGAGTCTATTAAAAACTCCAAGACCTCTCGACATAGATGATTTTACGGAAAACTATGTCGGGCTCCGCTTGCATTATACATATCTATCGCATAAAGGTTTTATTTGGGGGCGTATGGTCTTCCATAATACCAAAATTTTGGTCTATGATCCGGTCAGGAACTGTGCCGATGAGGAACCTATCGATGGCAATACGATCGTTATCGATAACAGGCTATTAGATGAAAAAAAGGAGCATGCATTACGTTCCACCGTTATGCATGAATGCTGTCATGGCATTTATCATTATTCATTTTATTGTCTAGGAAAACAGTGTGGGAGTCGTCGTCAGCCCTATACCTCATGCGAGGCAAAGAACATCATTGGACCTGATAACGTTCCAGGAAGATTACAGGCTGATATTGATTGGATCGAGCATCAGGCAAAGTATTTCAGTGCTGCGATTCTGATGCCCAGGACGCCGATGTCAAAAATATGTAAGAGTCCCTATATCAGATTCGGCATTTTCGAGAATAATCCCGGAAGTGAAAATGATGCGCTGGCAGCTTATATTGCAAAACTATTCAATGTATCCTGTGAATCAGCAAAAATCCGGATTAAACAATTAGGCCTGGGATATAAAGCCAAACCACGTAATACGAGAAAAATCTTCAATGTTGGAAATCTACACGTGGAAACAAAAATATGAAATAGCTATTGTAAGGAGAGAAATGTATGGTAGAACGAGCAATTCGAGATCTTCGTAGCGGCAAGACGATTCAGCCATTATTCTGCAAAGTTATTGTTAATGGCGACAACGTTACATTGGAAAGTAAGGGAAAAGATAATAAGACACATTCAATCTTGTGGAAAGACGTAATTTATCAAGTTGAAGAAGCAATTAGAGACGAGACACAAAAAAATTCATAATAATTAGGAACTACCGCAACTAGCCCCGTAACAATCGAGGAGCTGACAGCCGGAGCTATCTGCTAATATAGAACTACCGCAACTGGCCCCGTAACCAATCGAGGAGCCGACGCCGGAGCTATCTATGAAAACCCAACATGGGTGATTTTAGATAACTTCGGCTTTTTTTTGTTTTATGTCCTGGGCTTGACGCTATAAACTGCCCACCGGAATTGAGACTGACCCCAAAGGCCAAGGGGTATATCTCGCAGCCAAGATAACGGTTTCGTACAACAACAGGTAAGCCAGCAAGCGAGAGCTGGTCACCTCCAGAAACGGAGCAATCCGTGAAAGGGTGACCGATGAATAAGCGCTGGAAAGCCATTGATGGTTGTCTCCGTTTCGCAATTCGCGAAATGAGGCAATCAAAATGGCGAATGAATTCAATTGGGTAAATCATCTCAGTCCTGCTGAGAGCGAGACATATGCCGAACTCGTCAACAACGGCATTAAAGTTTATCCTGCCCCGATCACCATCAAGGGCGGTGAGCATATAAACATGTTGGGGATCACCCGGGCTGATTGTATGAACCAGTGGATCGGACCTCGGAAGTTCCTTGTACACTTGTCTCCCGTCTCAAAGGAGGTACACGATGCAATGTATGAAGGCGAAAGAACAGAATATCGCCGTGAAGCACGTTCCAACAGGTGTATGGTTACTGGAAAAAGAGGTCGACCGATTCGCTGTCCGGAAGGCAACAAGTGCGCACAGTGCCCATACCCGGAAGTCGCAGAGCGCCATCTGCCAAATACCCTGTCCTGGGAAGGACTTATTGATGATGAAGGTAACGAAAGACCATCACCGGAAGATGTTTTTCAGCAAATAGCTGATCGCGATGAGACCGACAGGATTTTGGATCAACTCTATTACGCAGATCCGGAACTTGTTGAAATGGTACGGATGGCGGCAGATGGGCTTTCGCGGAAGCAAATCGCTGAGCAGATGAACATACCCCTGATCACAGTGTATAAGCGGTTCGAACGTATCGCCCGGATCGGTAATCAATACAGAGAGGATAATCTGTAAAGGGGGAGGCAGTGGGGTCAATTAGCTCCACTGCCATTTTCCCGTTATAAAAAAACAATGTTTCTGGGCGTAGGAAAGTGAACAAACATACATAATGGAGGTCCATCTGATGACGCCGGAAGAAATAAAAATAATCGACAACCTTCGTGCCCGGGGACTTGGATACAGAAAAATCGCTGGACAGACCGGCATTTCGGAGAACACGGTCAAATCATATCTGCGCAAGACGAAAAAGGCGGTTGACCTTGTCGGGCAGAATACAGATGACCACAAATGCCTGTACTGCGGAACTCCGGTCAAGCAGCACCCGGGGCGGAAGTTGAAAAAGTTCTGTTCAGATGCCTGCCGGAATAAATGGTGGAAGGAACATCAGAATCTCGTCAAGCGCAGCGCCAACTATTACTTTACCTGTCCGACCTGTGGAAAAGAATTCATCGCTTATGGGAATGAGCGCCGGAAGTATTGTTCCCATGCCTGTTACATAATAGACAGATTCGGCGGTGTGCGATGAGGATGACTGAGGAGGAATTTCGAAACGAGACCGCTTACTCCGTAACGATGACGCAGGTAAAAAAGATGCTAGAAATGGGCTTCATAACTATAGAAGAATACTGGAAAATCAACGCAAAAATGAAATCGAAATATCACCCCGTTTCTGACGGTCTCATATCAGAAATTGACTTGATATGTGTTCAAAACAGAGCTTAAATATGTAGTGAAAAAGGGGTGAAGAAAAAATGCAAATCATAACATTTGAAGCGAAAAAGCCCATCCTGCCGCAACGAAAAAGAGTGGCGGCATATGCGCGTGTCTCCATGGAAACCGAGGCGTTGATGCATTCCTTGTCCGCCCAGGTCAGCTATTACAGTGGTCTGATCCAACGCACGCCGGGCTGGGAATACGCGGGCGTCTATGTGGATGCCGGAATTACGGGTACAAGCAGCGCCAAGAGGCCGAAATTCCAGAAGCTTATGGCGGACTGCGAAGCCGGAAAAATCGACATCATACTTACAAAGAGCATTTCCCGGTTTGCCCGCAACGCCGTCGATCTGCTGACAGCGGTCCGCAGATTGAAGGAACTTGGCGTTGAAGTAAGATTCGAAAAAGAACAGATCAATTCACTGTCCGGCGATGGTGAGGTCATGCTTTCGATTCTCGCCAGTTTTGCGGAACAGGAAAGCATCAGTATTTCCAATAACATAAAATGGACTATTCAGAAAATATTCCAAAACGGGGATACGGTTTGCCATCATAAAATGTTAGGTTATCGTTGGGTTGGCGACCTGCGTGTAATCGTGCAGGAGGAAGCAGAGATCGTCCGGTTCATTTTCGATGAATATCTCGCTGGAAAATCATATACGGCCATTGCAAGGGAACTGGATGATAAAGGTATTAAAGGCGTAAAGGGTAGAAAGCATTTTTCCTCTTCGACTATTAAACAGATGCTGAGTTCTGAAGAATATACCGGATGCATGATTATGCAGAAAGTATTTTCCGCCTCACCAAGGTATATAAAAATCAACCGCGGCGAAATGCCGAAATATAAAATTGAAGACCATCACGAAGCTATTATCGACAGAGAAACCTTTGACCGGGTGCAGGAGACCATGGCCCGGAGGGCTGAGAAAAATGCCGGGAAAAGACAACTTGAAAGCCCTTTTTCAAAACTGATCCGCTGCGGAAAATGCGGGTGCGTGGTTAAAGGGCACCGCATGAAATCCAGCCGATTTGTAAACTGGCGCTGCAGTAAAAAGAACCGAAGCGGTGGATGCGATTGCACTAATACCAGCGATCCAGAGCTGTTTGCCGCCGCTGCGGACATTCTTGGAGATGGCGATATCGCAGAGAAGCTCAGCGATGTAAAGACCATCTGGATGTACGACAACAGATTTATTTTTGAAATGAAAAACGGGAGGAAGCACACATGGCGCAGAAAGTAATGATAATACCGGCCACTATCAACCGGGCCACATCCGCTCCAATTGATACGCCGGTCAAAAGAAAAGTGGCGGGTTATGCTCGAGTTTCCACCGATCAGGAAGAACAGCAGACTTCATATGAGGCGCAGGTCAGCTATTACACCGGATACATAAAAAGCAGGAATGACTGGGAATTTGTATCGGTTTATACGGATGAGGGCCTTTCCGGAACGAGCACAAAACATCGCGAAGGTTTCCAGAAAATGGTTGCCGATGCGCTGGATGGAAAAATCGACCTGATCATCACAAAGAGCGTCAGCCGTTTTGCCAGGAATACGGTGGACAGCCTGACCACCATCCGAAAACTGAAGGACCACGGAACAGAGGTGTTTTTCGAAAAAGAAAATATATGGACCTTCGATTCCAAAGGCGAGCTGCTCCTGACCATTATGTCCAGCCTGGCGCAGGAAGAAAGCCGGAGCATCTCAGAAAACATACGCTGGGGACTGCGAAAGAAAAGCGCGACCGGAAAATTCAGTTTGAACTACTCGCATTTTCTCGGTTACGACAAAGACCCAGACGGCGGACTGGTCGTAAATCCGGGGCAGGCGGCTATTGTGCGCAGGATCTTCGGTGAATTTCTCGCCGGAAAATCAGTTTTCCGGATCGGGAAAGACCTGACTGAAGACGGGATCCCGACGCCTTCAGGTAAAACGGTCTGGAGCACATCAACGATCAGAGGAATTTTATCGAATGAAACGTACAAAGGCGATAAGCTTCTTCAGAAAACATATTCGACAGACTTCTTAGACAAAACCCGCAGAAAGAATGAAGGGCAGGTGCCGCAGGTATACGTGAAAGAGTGCCATGAAGCCATCATCCCGCCGGAGACATTCGATCGAGTACAGGCGGAAATAGAGAGAAGGAAAAAAGGACACGCCACAGGCAGCACGATTTTCTCCGGCAGGATATTCTGCGGAGAATGTGGCCAGATATACGGTCCGAAAGTCTGGCACAGCAACGACTTGAAATACCGGAAAACCATATGGCAATGCAACAGCAAGTTCAAAGATAAAACTAGGTGCAAAACGCCGCACCTGACGGAGGATGAAATCAAAGGCGCTTTCATCACCGCGCTGAACAAGGTATTGCCGATCCGCGGGGAGGTGATCGCCAACCTGAAAGATGTACAGAGCAGCCTCGGCAGTATTGAGCATCTGGAGGCAGAGGCAGAGCGGCTTACGGAAGAACTGGCCGCCATCGCGAGCATTGTGCAGCAAACCATTGATGAGAACGCGCGTATCGCACAGAACCAGGATGATTACCAGCGGCGGTACGATGAACAGGCAGATCGATATAAAAAGGTCGAAGATGAACTGAAAACTGTCCAGGATGCTATCCAAGAAAAGAAAGAGCGAAGCCAGCGAATCAGCGAATTCATATCCGAAGTGGAAGCCATGCCGGAGACCGTTACCGAATTCAGTCCGGACTGCTGGGGACATCTTGTGGACCGGGTAACGGTTTACGGCAAAGACAGGATAACTTTTAGATTCACAACCGGGATAGAAGTGTGATTCAAGTAATTTAAAAACCGATGCAGTGTTATGCATCGGTCTTTTATACAATTCATAGGAAAGTATTAGCTATCCGTTCATTTCGTTTATTAAGAAAATCGAGTTCTCTTTCGATCCACAGCTTATAATCCGCTGCAGATTGCGGATACTTGTTGCCTTCGAAACTATCGTTTCCATACCAGAAGATGACCTTGCTGTAATCGTCAGTTACACAATCCTGAAAGAAGAAATAATCGACATATCCTCGGAAATCCACAAACAAATCGAAGAAGGGCTTATCTGCAAACAGGTATTTGTACAAAGGCGACCATTCTCCTTTGTAATACCTGCGGATACATTCAAGTGTCAGATCCCACCTGTCATAGACCCGAAACCCTCTCATTTGATTAATACTGTACCTATGTTGAGGAAATATCGTCATTCCTCCTATTGTATATGATACGTGGTTAAAGGTACTGTCTAATTCATCATACCAGTCCGGAAGTTCTGATTTGACTTTCCTGATCATGTTTGCATATCGTGCATGGCTGCGGAAATCGACGATGAACGCATCGCTTGAAAAGTTATGCTGCTTCCAGGTCAGGTAATACGGACCGTTCCTGCTTCCCCGGCAAGCCAGCTGCATTTTTTCACCGCACGGAAGTTCTTTGCTCCACAGTGCCTGATGATATCTTTGGAGTGTTTTGCTGTATGTATCAGGGTCTTTCCCGTGAGCATCAGTTGTAAAATCGAATGAAGTATCAATTACCACATTTGAAGTTTCTTCCGGATCAGATACATCCGGTAAATACGCAGAAATACTGATCTGCGACAGTGCTTCATAAAGTTCCGGTCGTAACCTTCGCCTGCAGTCGGGTGATTTTCCGTAATCCGGACTTTCCGACTGAAAGAGGATCGCCCAGTATTCTTTTTCTCTGTAAACGGGACAGTTTGTGAGATTACAGACATATTTCGCAATGTTTGTGCAATATCGCAGTAAGGAGCCGTTATATCCGTATTTTCTGTTCAGTACGGAAGGGACTGCATCCCCGTTTTCGGCATAAAAAACAGCTAATACTCTTGCCCAGACATAATCGCCTCCAATAATTGATTTGTCTGTCAGCAGCTCAAGCCATTTATCTGTTGTTATTCCCGGATCATATTCTTCCAAAGTCGGAAACCATTGAATTTCACACATAACCACCTTGCTAAAACTGAAGCTCACAATTGTCAGGTGTTGCAATGATGATCTGATCAGTTCAGAAAAAACTATAAGTCTGTAACAATTGTATTTCATTTGATAGAAAAACAGTCTCATAAGTTTTTCGCAAATCAAACCTTATAACGATACCTTTGAACTTTATAACGATTGCAGGGCTTATCGTTATAAGGTTCAAATCGTTATTTTGTATCAAATCCTGAGTGCTGACAAATGTCAGAATGCTCGATTTGATACAAAATCATCTCATTTTCTCAGAACAATTGAGGCTTATTTGATTATTTTCTGCTTTCCGGTTGAAATTTCGATTTTTATAAAACTTCTGTAAATAGGAAAAAGTCCAAAATTTCACCCCATAAAATAACGATAGGTGAAAATCACAAGTTCAAAAGAAGGCTAGACTTTTTAGTAAAAGTTCGAACCTTGAAGTCTATTTTATATCGATTCTTATACGATGATTGCTTATGCATGGTTTGAACGCGCATCTAATTTAGAACCAATCCAACGAGTCCAATTTGTTTATAACTCATGTAATTCATTCTTTTATCAACAAGAACAACAAGATGTCTGGCAACGTTTGAACAATGAAACAGGATTATGAAGAAAATAGGTAATAACTATAAATAATGACAAACGCCGCCGACAGGGATTGATCCCTATCGGCGGTTTCATTTGTAAGCGTCAAATAACGGACGTTATGCAGGAACATTCCCGGAACGGCAATCTGCCGGAGCGTTAGCGGGAAGAAGAATATTAATATCAGATGAATCAGACATGTTGAGATACAGAGTCTTTTCCAAAACCCGGGTCAAGATAACGATAAGGATCAAGGCCGTTCTCTTTTGCAGTCTGTATCATGCTGAAAAGTATTGTGATACTGCGGGTACCACTTGGCGTATTAGCAAAAATTCAGTATTTATCGTCTGTTACCTGCTGTTTACATAGGAACAATAAGCTATAACACTATCTTCCGGATTAGCGGGGTAGTATTCTACTTTTCCATTTGTTAATCTTTCTACAGTTTCCCCTGTCTTTATAATATCTTCCTGTATCTTCGTCGGGAGCTCTTTGGCCATAGCTGTTGTTTTACCGGCCCCCATGAGATATTTTCCAAATGTAGAGAAATCTCTTTTCTTAATCATAGCGTAGAGCATTTCATTTTGGAGAATCGTACTTGGAGTGAAGAAATTGACCGCATATCTTATACCATTTTTTTCCTGGTACGTATATTCCCCTTTTCCTACTACAACTTCTTTTGGCACGCGGAAGATTTCTTTCATCATTTTTATTTTGTTCACACTCGTCACAACTTTAGGATTGGCAGAACAATCCAGAAATAAACCATTTGGAATTACACAAGATAACATATGGTTTACAGTTTCATCATGGACAGTTTTATCGAAATAATTTATGCCATTGTCTGAGAAAACAATATGATACTTTGTTACCATTTCCTTACTGTTTTTTATGGATTCAGGTGCAGATTCAAAATGTAATGTTACACCATCAAAATTTTTCTCATGAGCATATTCATTTAGTTCTATCCTTGTTGGTATTTCCCATAATGTGAGAAGGACAGCCGCACACATTATCGATTGAACAGAATTATCTACAGAATGCATCTGTACTTTTTTACCATCCGCAGTTAGCGCCTCATACATCATGGCAGTTGTTATTCCCGCACCGGAACATAATTCTTTAACTTTTATCGTTTTATCATTTGGAAATGTATTTTTTATATAAGTATTTGCTCTGGAAACCATAACTCTTTCCCGTCTATAGGCTTCGAGAGTTAACAGTTTATTTAATATCCCGGTAATACTGGATTCTTTCCATTCCAGATTTCTCGTTTCATTTTCAGAACTTCCCTTCAGCATTCTTTCAGATTCATTTATTAACAAAGGGAGGATTTTATCTGTCATTATCCGTACAGTATCAGGAGAGAAAATCATTGGCTTGTCTACATTAGTAAAATTACATTCTTCATATGTTTTAAATTTTGGATATTGTTCATAGAAATATGGCAGAAATTTTTCCTGGTACATTTCTGTCTGTTTTTTGTAAATGTGCGGAATTTCCAAATAGTATCCGAACTGATCTTTTTTTATTATTTCCTGTCCTGATTTTTCTGATTCAATCTCTATAGTATTTTTTTCCATAAATCCCTCATTATTTTTTTATTTTATTTCTTAATATCAGATCATTACGTATAATGCTGCGGATTATCTGAATTTTGAAAATGAATATAAATTAATCAAGTTTTTGCAAATAAACTGCTATCCTTATTATTGTATCATCATTATAATTAACATAATCAATTTGATTCCCAAAAGCTATTCTTATATCAAAGAACACATAAACTGGCGAGTTGAGAATGGGGATGGAACATCACGAATCGAAATACCGGAAATTCCAATAGAAGCTATCAGAGAAATTGTAGTTAATTCTTTTGCTCATGCTGATTACAGAGGTATCAGTGAAAATGAAATTGATATAACGCCAACCATATTAGAAATATACAACCCCGGAGAGTTTCCATCCGGTTTATCACCTGAAATGTTTGCACGACAAAAAATAAAATCCATGCCAAGAAATAAAATAATATTGAATACTTTATACAAGAGCAAAGATGTTGAGATATTTGGCAGCGGATTTAGGAAGGTTTTTTCGTTATGCGATAAATATAATATCAAAATCAACTCTGTATCCGATAACGGAGGATTTTCGTTTCTGTTTTATAGAGACAATTCGACTAATAATGTCACTATAAATGGCACTATAAATGTCACTGAAAAAAAGCAAAAAACAGAAACACCAACAGACATAAGTGTATACATGCTTCTCAAGGAAGATCCAACGCTAACAAGAGATGTTCTTGCGATAAAAACGGGAAAAACTGTCAGAACAATACAAAGAGCTTTAGATAAACTATACAGAGAAGGAAAAATTAGAAGAATCGGATCGAATAAAGCTGGATATTGGGAGATCCTATAAAAACAGAAATTGAGCATTTTCATTAGTATATCTGCCTGAGTGGGTTGATTTTTCGTTATTTTTTCTCATGGCAATCTTTGATAAACTACTATAACGATAAACGGGTCCAAAAGAAAAATATGTGGATATCCCCTGTAGCTTTTGGAGAGGCTGTTCATCAAATGATGGAAAATTGTGATGGCACATGGTTGAGTCAAGGAACCTGTCCCCGTGACTCTTTACTGCGCTCTTCCTGCAAGTGGGGATAACCTGCAGCTCCTAACGGTGCAGGCGGCTTATGAGATTCATCCTGAAAAAGTAGAAAAAAGATATTTACCCCTTGACAATATAGAAAAACAATACTACAATATAAATAGATTGATAAAAATACTATATCGATCGAGTATATAGAAAGGGAATGATAAAACGGGATGGAAGGTACGGCGATTAAAACCGGACTCACGGATCAGGAATTGGACGCGATGGCCGAGCGGGTGCTGTCAGAGGGACAGTTTGATTTGCCCGCGGATGGTGAAGGCGCGGACGAGATCCTGACGGACGAATACGGGCTGCCGTTTGAGCCGGAAGGCTGCTACAACAGTGCTCCGCTCGCGTTTGAGGAAATGACCCAGGCGTTATGGATCGTGACGAACAACGCGCATTATGCTGCTACCCGTTACAACCGTCATTCTCCGACTTATATGCTGCTGAGCGACTATCTGGAAAAGAACATCCGCCAGCTGGGCAGCTGCTGTATCACCAAAGCGGTGCTGGAAAAATCCGGGGAGCATTTTGCGATACTTGACAGGATCTCCTTGCACGAATTATATTGCATGGTTTCTCTGCATTTCCGCAAATGTGTCAGTGCTTATAATGATATCGTAAACAACGGTCAGACA
This sequence comes from uncultured Chloroflexota bacterium, assembly GCA_902786265.1. Lineage (GTDB taxonomy): Bacteria > Chloroflexota > Anaerolineae > Anaerolineales > Anaerolineaceae > Flexilinea. The sequence goes on from CADACE010000033.1 coordinate 43,663, forward strand.
CTTGATGTGGACATTATCCGGCGTCTTTTCCGCTGGGCTGCATTGGCGGAACGGCTGAAAGCGACAGAAGATAAGATCCAAAAAATTCAGGACGGAAAAATCAATATCGATTCCATGCTTGACCGCGCCCGGGTTTATAAAAATGAACCGAATATGCGCCGTGACAGGAGCGGGAATATTGTCAATCCGAAATTGAGAGCATCCTCTCTGCCGGTTATGAAATCATACGCAAAAGAGATCCGGAAACAAAAAATCGAAGAAGTCAAACAGGAAAGAGCCCGAAAGCGGGAATCGGAACGAGCCAGAAAACGGCTGGAGAAAGCAGGATTTACTGAATCGGGAACCTATGACTTTCCGCCCTATCCCGCAAAGCAGCTTCCGAAGATACCGGGGATCGGGCTGAATGAAAAAGAGCTGAAGCAGCTGCTGATGGATGAGGCAAAAAGCCGTGGCAATATGACGGAAGCCGGGATCATCGCGGCGGAAAGCTTTGAACAGCATCTGGAACGGTTTCTGAATCTTCAAAAAGAAAGGCAGATGCTGCGGCTAAATCAGGAAGCCTCTCCGGAAAACAAAACGCCGCAAAAGCCTTCCGGTCCCTCCGCGGAAACGCGTAAAAAGCTGCGGGAAAAGCGCAGGAAGAAAAAATAGATATTTTTGCTGGCAATAATGAGCCGAAATCGGTCGATTTCGGCTGTTTCCGGTTCAAATCGCTGCGGGATACTTGAAGAAAAACGCACTTTGCTGTATACTATTCATAATATAAGTAGTAACAGTTCAGCACCCGGAGCCGCCTCTTGTGCTCCGTCCGAACCGGATACTGCATGTAATTATTTGTTTTCCGAGTCCATCCGCCTAAGGGAGTTCTATGGAGGGTGGACCGCTGAGCCGTATTGGAAACGGTACGACTTTCCGTGTTTGAGAAGGAAGCAAATACCTGTCACAGCATTCTCATGCTGTGTGTTTGGTTTGTGTTTCTTTCTCCCTGTGAGGTAATTTGGTGAAACGACACAAACCGGCAATCATTCTCCTGATCCTTTCTGCCATACTGGCAGGGCTTTTCCTTTTTTCCTTCATCCTTGGCCATTATGATGTTCCGCTGCGGGAAGTGGTCCGTATTCTGCTGACCGGTAAGAGCGAAGATCCCAGAATGCTGGCTGCCGTGAGCAACATCCGCATGCCGCGCATCGTGATGGCCTGTCTCGTGGGATGCTCGCTTTCAGCCGCCGGCGCATCTTTTCAATCCGTGTTTCAAAATCCCATGGCCAGCCCCGATATACTGGGCGCCTCTTCCGGTGCCTGTTTCGGCGCGGCATTGGCGATATTACTGAATCGTTCCCATGCCGGCATCACACTGTTTGCCTTCTTCTTCAGTTTGCTCAGCATCGCACTGGTCTATTTGATCGGTAAGGCCTCCCGGAGGAACCGGGTCGTGGCTATTCTGCTGGCAGGAATGATGGTCAGTTCACTTTTTTCCGCCGGAACATCTTATATCAAACTGGTGGCGGACCCGGGCAATCAGCTGCCGGCGATCACCTATTGGCTCATGGGAAGCCTTTCCGGGACGCGGAAAAGCGACGTGGCATTTGTGATCTGGCCGATGCTGGCCGGTCTTATTCCGCTGCTGCTCCTGCGGTGGCGTATCAATCTGCTGACGCTCACCGAAGAGGAAGCACAGACGATGGGTGTCCATACCGGACGTCTGCGCCTGGCGGTCATTGTCTGCGCTACTTTTCTGACCGCATCCGCGGTTTCTGTCAGCGGCATGATCGGCTGGGTCGGCCTGGTGATCCCTCACCTTTGCCGCAAACTCATCGGCAATGACTGCCGCTGGCTGTTCCCGGCTGTCATGATTTTCGGGGCGGTTTTCATGCTTCTGGTGGATAACATTTCCCGGAATCTGCTGACGGTGGAGATCCCCATCGGGATCCTGACCGCGTTTATCGGGGCGCCATTCTTTATTTTTCTCATGACACGCAGGGAGAGCGGCATATGATGCGGGTGGAGGATCTCTGTTTTTCCTACGGGAACCGTCAGGTCCTGCGGGATGTCTCATTTTCCGCGGAAAAGGGTGATTTTCTGGCTGTTCTCGGTCCGAACGGTGTCGGGAAAAGTACCCTGTTCCGCTGTGTGCTGGGAATTTTGAAAGGCTATAGCGGGTCGATCCGGGTTTCCGGGCAGGATATCAGGGACTTGTCCAGACGGGAAATGGCAGGTTTGATGTCCTATATCCCGCAGAATCACGGGACTGCCTTTGCTTATTCTGTGCTGGATACCGTCCTGATGGGCACGACGCATGAGCTTGGGACCTTCAGCAGCCCGAAGGCGGAACAGGTCAAAAGGGCACGGGAAGCTTTGGCTCAAGTCGGAATTGTTGAACTTGAGGACCGGAAATTTACGGAGCTTTCCGGCGGTGAGCAGCAGATGGTGATGATCGCCCGGGCTCTAAGCCAGCAGGCCGGGTTGTTGCTGATGGATGAGCCGACGGCTTCTCTGGATTACGGAAACCGGGAGAAGGTATTGACCCTTTTGCGTGATTTGACCGGGCATGGGTATACGGTGATCCTCTCGACCCATGATCCGCAGCATGCGCTTTCGTATAGTGATAAAGTGTTGGCGCTGAAAGAAGGAAAAATTGAGGCTTTTGGGAAGACTTCTGAAGTCCTGACCTCAGATCTGCTGAATAAATTGTATGGCATTCATGCCGTGATCATCGATACCCCTTACGGTAAGGTGGTCACGTCTGTCAGAGCGTAATAAAGGAAACACTGAATACTGTGTCTCGTTGCGAATGAGTCGATGCAGCCTGTTCTGCTGGCTCATTCTGAGACAGCGAAATCAGGTCACTTCCGACTCAAACTGAAGAAATCAGTGTTTCCATAAAAAAGGAGTGAGACTATGAAAAAAATCTGTTTGCTGTTTGTTGTTGTACTGTTGATGGGGGTTTTCTCATCGGTTTCCGCGGAGCGGGAATTCGTGGATTCAACCGGACGGACGGTTTTGGTTCCGGATGAGATCAAAAAGGTAGCTGTTTCCGGTCCGCTGACACAGATCGTTCTTTTTGCGCTGTGTCCGGAAAAATTCGTCGGAATTTCCAACGCCTGGGATAAAACAGCCGAAAAATATCTGCCGGCGGAATATTATGACCTTCCGCTGCTCGGTCAGCTTTACGGCGGCAAGGGCGAATTGAACCTTGAAGCCCTGCTGGCTTCCGGCGCCCAGGTGGTTCTGGATGTCGGTGAGGCAAAAAAATCCATCAAAGAGGATATGGACGCGCTGCAGGAACAGACCGGGATCCCCTTTATCCATATCGATGCTTATACCGCGACGATGGGAGATACTTACCGGATGCTGGGCGAACTGCTCGGCAATGAGGAAAATGCACATATGCTGGGAGCTTACTGCGACGATATCTATGCTCGGATGACAGACCTTGCGGAAAAGGCTGACAAAGTTGATTTGCTGTATATTACCGGTGAAGGGCATAACGTTATCGCGCAGGGATCCTATCATGCGGAGATCATTGACATGCTGGCGAACAACCTGGCTGTGGTGGATGAGCCTTCTTCCAAAGGGACCGGGAATGAGGTCGATATGGAACAGATCCTTGCCTGGGATCCGGATTTTATTATCTTTTCACCGGATTCGGTCTATGGACTTGTCGCGGATGATCCTGTATGGCAGACTCTGCGTGCTGTTCAGAATGGTAATTATGTCGAGGTGCCTTTTGGCCCTTATAACTGGATGGGGTTCCCGCCTTCTGTCCAGCGGTATCTCGGTATGCTGTGGATGGGTGCGGTGCTTTATCCGGATGCGGTCGATTATGACCTCTTTGAGGAGGTCCGAAACTATTATGATATGTTCTATCACTGTGAATTAAGTGAGGAACAATTTAACGAACTGATGGAAAACAGCCTGCTGCCTGTTCCGGTTGAGAATTAGCTTTTATTCAAACTGAGGGGACATTTCCGAATGCCGGACACACGGCAGCGGAAATGTCCCCCGTTATGTTATTTTCCCTTACAGGATCCGGCAAATGTGAACAGTGCTGTTCCCGTCTGAGAAATATTTCGCTGATGATGGTGATTTATTACATGATGTTTTGCTGATAAATCGGAGTATAATTAAAATGACAATTGTATTTCGGTAAAATTTGACCAGTTTCCCGAAAAAATCCTTTGCAGGATGGCAGCAAAGCTGGCCGGGAAAAATGCAAAAAATCGCAGAAGATGAACAGGCTTTCCGTATTTCTGTGTATCGGGGAAAGGACATGCATTATGAAAAGGGCTGTAATTCTGGTAGTTTTTGTTTTTCTGATTTGCGTCATGGCAGCACAGGCCGGTGATCTTGATGAAGTCAAAAAATCCGGAGTGCTGCGTCTGGGAATATCGCCGAATAGTGCTCCGTTTGCTTTCTATGACGGGAATGATGAATTGACCGGTATCGATGTCGAGCTGATAAAAGAAGTGGCAAAGCGGATGAACCTGGAAACGGAAGTAACGGAGATGTCCTCCGATGACCTGGTGGAATCTCTGGATATCGGACAGGTAGATATTGTCGGCGGTGCTTTTTCCAAAACAGCGTCCCGTTCGGAAGCTGTTGATTTCACCCGTGCTTATTATGTCGCAGAAGCCGTTTTCCTCGCACGGAGAAGCCTTTTATTGACGGAACCGATCGATGAGAAAGCTTTTGAAAATAAGAAAGTGGGTGTTCTCAAAAACAGCGGGTTTGAAGAATGGCTGAAATCCGAAATGGTTGGGAACGGCACTCTTCAGAAAAAAGATATTTATACCTATGATACCGTTGACAACGCGGTGAGGGCTTTAGACAGAGGAAAACTGGACCTGCTGATGCTGGATGTTTCCTTATACCAGGCAAAATATCAGCGCAATTCAAATTATCGTAATTACCAGTTCGGTTCAGCTGAAGATCAATATGCGTTTGCCCTGAAAAAGGGTTCTGATTTGAGGACTGAAATCAACAGACAATTGGCTGCTGTCCTGAAAGACGGAACAGCCCAGAAAATTGCTGACCGGTTTTTCAGCGAGGATTATTCCGATGACCAGACGATGATCCAATGGAACAGTAAAACCGCGTCTACGCCGACACCGACGCCGGCTCCGACCTCAATTGTTATCCCAACTGCTGCTGCGGCGGAAACGAATTGCAGTTATGCTATGGCTTATGTCGCGGATGTGACGATCCCGGACGGTCAGACGATCAGCGGCGGCAGCTATTTTACAAAAACCTGGCGCATCCGGAATACAGGGAGCTGCACCTGGACGCAGGCTTTTACAATGTCCTTCGTCTCTGGTACATCGATGGGCGGCTCAGCTCAATATCTGCCTGCGGCTGTTTATCCCGGGGATATGGTTGATGTCAGCGTGAACCTGGTCGCACCGGATGCACCCGGTACCTATCAGGGAAACTGGCAGCTGAAATCTCCTCAGGGTGTTGGGATCGGTCCAAATATCTGGGTTCAAATTGTCGTGCCGGGCGGTTACGTCAATCCGGCCCCGACTACGGGTTCCGTTTCGTATGCAACACCGGTTCCGACGGCTACCCCACATATACATATTATAGAGATAGCTCCGACAAATACCCCGGATCTGCATATTATTGCTACATTAGCCGGACCTCACTTTGAGCTGGCTCCGACAAATACTCCAAATCTGCATATTATTGCTACATTAGCCGGACCTCACTTCCGACGAAAACTCCGGATATGCATATTATTGCTACAATAGCCGGACATCACTTTTGAGCTGGCTCCGACCGCGGCAATGGACTTCTTTCATTTGAAAGCGGCACCAACATCAGGTGGTAATTCGATTTTTGGTAAAGATATTGCTTTTGATAAAGAACCTTTACCCATGGTTAAAAAGTAATGCGTTGTTGAAGGAAATAAAATATAAAGGCGGGGACGGATCCGGTATGAGATGAAGATCCGTCCCCGCTGATTTTGTGGTTAATTTATGCCTTGTTTACAGAACCGAAGAGTGTGATTTTTTCGCGGACAACTGCCTTCATGGCTTCGATCTCATATGGGATCAATTCGCTGAGGAAGCGCGCTCCGGCTTTCAGTCCGTTCTCGATCCCCGTTTTCCCGGCCCGGTCGATATCGGTGAAAATGTTGACCTTGCAGATCCCTCTCCTGGCTGCTTCCTGAAAATCCGAATCAGAGAGGCCGGAACCGCCATGGAGCACCAGCGGAACACCGGTCTTTTGCGCAATGGTTGTGATGCGCTCAAAATCCAGCTTCGGAGGGAATTTGTAGTCGCCGTGGGCATTCCCGACAGCTACAGCCAGCGCGTCGACACCTGTTTTCCGGACAAAATCCAGCGCCATGTCCGGGTCTGTGTAGTAGTCTTCGGGTTTGGCGAGCTTGCCTTTCCCTTCATTATCGCCTACGTGTCCCAGTTCCCCTTCAACGGTAACATCCATGGCATGGCAGATTTTAACCATTTCCGCGACGTTTTCGAGATTTTCTTCATAGGAAACGGTAGAGCAGTCATACATGATCGATGAATACCCGAGGTTCAGCGCCTCCATGCATTTATTGAAGGTGAGCCCATGGTCATAATGAACAGCTACCGGTACATCTGCCTCGTCAGCCAGCGGGATCAGAAAATCCGCCACCCGGTCCAGTCCCATTTTGGGCAGAAGGATCTCTGCTGTCCCGACGATCACAGGTGCGTTCAGTTCTTCTGCTTCTTCAATGACTGCGCGTGCCATTTCCACATTTACGGTATCAAAAAAGCCAACCGCGTAACCGCCCGTGCGGGCATTTTCCAACATATCCTTCATATTGACTAACATGATATAATCTCCCTTTTCTTCCATCCGGCTTCGATCCGCCGGTTCAGTTCTTCCAATTGCAGCAGGCCGCCGAGCGTATCATAGCTGGTTACTGAGGCAGCCCCTTCCGCTGCGGCAAGTTCCGCGCATTTTTGCGGCGTATCTCCTCTCAGTACGCCTGAGAGAAAGGCCGCGATGCTCAAATCGCCGGCACCTGTTCCGGACCGGACTATTTCCGCTTCGAAACAGGGCTGGATCCCTTCCTGATCTGTCCATTTTGAGTGATCCGCTTTCAGATTTTTCCCGATAGCGGCGATCCGCTCTGGTCCGGCAGTTTTATAGTATAAGCCGGAAGTTCCGCATTTGATCAAAACAGCCGCACAGCCCATGCTGATGCATTTTTCTGCCAGCGGTTTGGCATAAGCGGCTAAATCCAGTCCGTCGGTGATATCTGTGCCGGATTCATTCAGCTTTTGCCAGGTTTCCCTGTCCAGGATCCAGCATAATTCTTCAAAACTGGGCACAAAGAAGTCAATGTACGGCAGCGTTTTTTCCAGGATCAATGGCCAGTCGGCTTTTCCCGCCGGGCTTTGCGGATCGATAGCTGCCATATCCAGGCTCGATGCGATCCCTCTGACTTTTATCTCGCGGAACATTTTGACCAGTTCGGCACCGTTATCCGCATACATTTGTTTCATCAGGGGCGGATATCCGAAATGGAATAATGCCGTGCCGTCAATTTCGCTCCATGGAATATCCGCGCAGGAAAATGTGTCATTGGCGCCGGGATCATGCAGAAATATGCGGTCTATTCCCGGAACGGCAAGGACGACCGTATAGGATGTGACAGCATCATTTTCCTCGATCAGGCCGCCCGCACCGTAAGAATTGAAAATGTCCCTGATCATATGGCCGAAAGCGTCATTGCCTGTTTTCCCCATTAAGCGGACGTCATTTCCGAGCAATTTCATAGCCAGACCTGTATTGGCTACGGAACCGCCGGTATTGATCAGTACGTTGTTCATTTGGATCAGTTTTCCCGGTTCCAGAATATCTGTGATTTTTTTGTAGCTTGTCTGTTGGCTGAAAACGGGTGTAATGTCGATACAGACGTGACCGGCACATATCACTTTGGGTTTCATTCCATTCCTCCTGAATTCTCTGTTGATCTGGCAGTATCTCTCTTTATTGCAAATCCTCTGACCGGAAGCAGATGATGCCCGATTCACGCCGGTGGGGCATATAGAGCGGAAAATCATCTTTGCCGGTTTGAATAACTTTACTGTATAAAAATTCGTCTGTCAATACCGACGGGTCTTCGTCGCGGCTGTAGCATTTGAAAAACGTCCGGACATCTTCGAAACAGCGGAATGGCTGTCCGAATTCCAGCGATATCCGGCGATTTTCAAACGGAATCTTTTTTGATTGTAAAATTGTCTGCATATGCGTGTAATCATCATGTCCTGTCGGATAATTTCCGACAGAAAAGCGGTGTCGGCTGTAGTTCTTTTTGATGACTACAACAGTTCCTCTGCATTGTTCTCCGGCAATATTCAGTATATCTTCACTTCTGCCAAAGTAACAGAAGACCATTCCGTCATAAGGTTCCGGCGGCGGGCAGCTGTGGATGTCATGATTGATGGTCCGGATATTTGATATATTTCGTTCGGTACAGTGACGTCTCAATACGTTGATCGCCTGTGGTTTTATGTCTATGGCGGTTATTTCCGGTATTGACGGAGAAAGAGCAATGGACAGGTCTCCCAACCCGCATCCTGCATCGCAGAGACGGGTGGTCCCTTCGAGATATGGCAGTATTATCTCAGCAAGCTTCCGGTGGTAATTCCCGTATGCGGAGGCGTCCGTCATAAAGCGGATCATATCGTCAGTCCAATGATACATTTTCTTCCCCGAGAGTGATCAGGTCAAAATCCGGATGCAGCAGCCGGAATTGATTCAGGCATGAGGGACGGATCACTACATAAGCAATGCCGTAATCTCCCTGCTTCAAGGTATCAAATGCCTGTGTATAGCCTTCTCTTTTATCAAATTCCAGCGGTCCCAGTTCGTCGATGAAAAGAACATCGCAGGGACAGGCGGTTTTGAGCAGTTCATTGCCCCATCGGATAGTTTCAGGGTCAATTTGCCAGCAGCCGATGGTGCCTCCCGCTTTGACCCGTTTCCCGCAGAGACGCTTTTCCGGTGTAGATGCAGACTGTGTATAAAAGGCTGTTTTGACTCCGTCCTGATATATTGCGGGAGCAATAAAACCGCCTGCTTTCAGTCCATCCTTTTGTGTTTTGTCCAGCAGCCGGCGGCAATAGCAGCTTTTCCCGATGCCTTGGGTTCCGGTGATGACTTTGATTTTATGCATGTAATAATTATATGGGGGAACGAAAAAAGGCAAAATGAAAAATGATAATTTGCAAAACGTCAATTGCTTTTCATCCGCGATCCGCTGAAAAATGGCAAAAATATGCTATAATGAGAACTTTGGAAGGATTAACGGAGGCTTTATGGAAAATACGGAGCGCGGAATCAGACAAGTCGATATTGATAAGGAGATGCAGCAATCCTATCTGGATTATGCGATGAGCGTGATCATTTCACGCGCACTGCCGGATGCCCGGGATGGATTGAAACCGGTGCAGCGGCGGATCCTGTATGCGATGTATGATATGGGAATTCGTCCGGAACTTCCCTATAAAAAATCAGCACGTATTGTCGGTGAAGTCCTCGGTAAATATCATCCGCATGGTGACGCGGCGGTCTATGATGCCATGGCACGGTTAGCGCAGGATTTTACGATTCGGTATCCGTTAGTCGACGGCCAGGGGAATTTCGGCTCAATTGACGGGGATCCCCCGGCTGCAATGCGTTATACCGAAGCACGCCTTGATAAAATCTCCATGGAAATTCTGAAGGATATTGACGAGGAAACGGTAGGCTTTACCGGAAACTTTGATGATACCCTGAAAGAACCGGAAGTTCTTCCCGCAATCGTTCCGAATTTACTTGTTAATGGCGCCAGCGGTATCGCGGTCGGTATGGCGACCAATATTCCCCCTCATAATCTCGGGGAGGTATGTGACGCAATCATATATCTGCTTCAGGAATGGGAACGGTATGATGATATTACCGTAGATGATCTGATGAAGTATGTCAAAGGTCCGGACTTTCCGACGGGCGGAATCGTGGTGCTGGAAGATGCCCGGAATGAACTTGTTTCCGCTTATGCTACCGGACGCGGCCGTTTGATGGTTCGCGGAAGAGTTCACCTGGAAGATATGGGCAGAGGCCGCAGCCGTCTGATCATCACAGAAATTCCGTATCAGGTCAATAAAACAGGTCTTATTGAGCGTATCGCTCAACTGGTGAGGGATGGTATTATTGACGGGATCGCTGACCTTCGCGATGAATCCGACCGCCAGGGGATGCGCGTTGTCATTGAGTTGTCCAAAACCGCGGATCCGGATACGATCCTCAGGGAACTGTATAAACGGACTCCTTTGCAAACCACTTTTGGCATTATCCTGCTTGCGCTGGTGGATAATAAACCGCGTGTCCTGAGCCTCAAAGAGGCTTTACGGGTTTATGCAGACCATCAGCTGGAAGTGATCCGCCGCAAAACCGAATTCGAATTGGCAAAAGCCAAAAAGCGTGCGCATATCCTGGAAGGTCTCCTGACAGCTATCGATAATCTGGACGAGATCATCCACATTATCCGCTCCTCTGAAAATGAAGCTGCAGCACGGGATGCAATCATGGCGCGTTTTGACCTGGACCGCGAACAGACGCAGGCAATATTGGATATGCCTTTGAAGCGTCTGACTCATCTGGAATATGATAAATTGCTTGAAGAATTGAAATCACTTCGGCAGGCGATTCAGGATATGGAAGAGCTCCTGGCTTCTCCGCTGAAAATGCGGGAATTGCTGGCATCCAAACTGCGTGGTTTAATGCAGACTTACGGTGATGCCCGCCGGACGCAAATTGCCTTGTTGGGAGAAGGAATTTCATCAAAAGAGATGCTTACGGCAAATACTCTGATCCAGGCGGAAGATTGTTTCGTCGGTCTGACACGCGATGGAAAGATCGGCAGAGTCGAACTTGGATCCATAAAACAGCGCGGCTTTGCCATCCCGGAATGGATCGTCCGGTCTGATACGCAGCAGACGGTTTATGTAGTCAGCGATAGCGGTAAGACCTGCGGATTGTATGCAGAAACATTGCCAAAGGTTGATGATTTTTCCGCAGGCATTGATTTTTCTGCTGTTTCCGGTTGGGCAGAAAATGAAAAGCCGGTTGTATTGTTTACGATGCCTTCCCGTGAAAAAATGGATGATAAGGCTTCTGTTATCACAGTCACAGAAAAAGGTATGCTGAAGCGTTCTCTGGTCTCTGATGTCCCGTTTGCGTCATCCCAGTCCTTTACATTATGCAAGGTCAATTCCGGCGATCGGCTGCTGGGCGTTTTGGTCAGTTCTTCGGAATCCGAAGATATAATGCTGGTTACCCGGAATGGTATGGGGATCCGCTTTGGGCAGGATGATCTGCGTCCGATGGGGCTCGTTGCTGCGGGTGTGAATGGCATCAAATTTAAAGGCGATGATGCGGTCGTCGGGGCTTCACTTGTCACAGAACAGGATAACTGCTGCTTTGTTCTTAATGACTGGTCTTTAGGACAGATCGCTGCTGCCGATTTTCCAAAACAGGGACGCTACGGACAGGGTGTTATTGCGCTGCGCCTGAAAGAAAATACACGTGTTGTAGGTTTCTTTACTATGAACACAGGCAGTGCTCTGCTTTATGTACGTTTTGGAATCGGTCGTTTCCGCTCGCTGAAACCTTCTGCTGCGAAAATCGGACGCCGTGCCCGGTCTTTGGAGCCGGTGACCCAAAATCTGCTTCATGAAGCTACCGGTGTGATCTGGCTTCCGATGAATGGTACAGAAGAAGAGAAACCTGAAAAAAGTACTGTTGAAAAGGCAGAAAAGAAAGAAAAATCTGTCGTCCGGAAATCCGAAGTCCAACAGAATTCCGGGAATGAGGGATCTTCTCCGGAACAGGCGTCATTATTCTGAATGAATTGATTTCGCAATTAAAAACAGTTCACGAAAAAAGTGGTTTTCTCAATATTCGTGAACTGTTTGTTTTTAATTGATCCCGCTGAGCAGAAATGGCAAATTGCGCTCAACAAGCATAATGACGAGATAATCAGGGCTTTCCTCTTTCAAATCAATGAGATACAAATCTCCATAGGTGATGAACAATATATCTTTTATATCGTGTATGGCTGAACGGATAAAATATTCTGAAAAAGAATCACCGATGACCAGTAATTTTTTATGCTGTTCCGAGTGAGGATCATCATTCGTGAAGCGCTGGAGGTTCCCGTAATTGATGGTTTGCGTTTTATAAATTCCAAGACCGTCATCAAATTCCATTTCCACAGCATTTAATTCGGGAATTCGTTCGGAAAGCCCAAGCATACCGGCAAGATCCATTCCTTTTCTCTCATAATAATGAAATTGCGGTTCGATGACGCTTTCATCTTCACCTGTGAAAACAGATTTGATTTGACGGGCGGCAAACCATCCGCCGAGATTGTTCCAGTGGGTATCTGTATTATAATAAATCGGATACCGCTTCATTGTCTCATGAAATTGTGCTTTGGGATATATCACCGGGTAGGGCAGATGCTCTTTAAGGTAGACGGTCAATTGATCAGCCCGGCTTTCTGTTGAAATCCTGCGGATATTTTCGGGCATAAAACTGTTGAATACCTGTTCTTTGTCTGGCGCAATATAAAACAGGCATTTTGTACCTCGGTTTTCCATCTGTTCAAAGAAAGCTTTCAGGTTAGCGGTAATGATTTCCAGTTCCGCGTCGGAAAAGCGGCTGATTCCTTTGTAATTTTCAATGGTTTTCCGATAAAACAAGAGGTTTTCTTTTCCCCGGATCACATCGGATTGGGTGAAATCAAGGCCTGACTTTAACTGGAACCCACGGAAAAGTTCAATAAACTGAGTTTTGAAGGGAAGTGTATCAGAGAGCCATTCTTCAAAACGTTTAGGCCAGGTGGAAAAGTTCTGCCTGTTCAGTTCCGGAAATTCACTTATCGCTTTGTTTTCGGTATTTTTATAACCGATTTGTTCCCGGAAAATAGTAAAAACCGGAATCGGCATAAAAGTGAGCAGAATAAAGAATAACAGGAAAATGATTTGTTTTTTCATGATATTCCTAAAACCTGAAGTAAATAAATGGATTATGCGCCGCGTTTGCGAGCATAACGATGGAAAGAAACAAGCAGAAAATCGCTGCTGTTTCTGAGAGTACTTCGGATAGAGCCGGTTGTTTTTCCTGTATCTTACGGACGAAACTCTTTCCGATACCTGCAGATAGCAGCAGACTTATGATGAATATAATAAGCGTGATCGGGTCGACAATTTCGAAAAAGCTCCAGCTGCCCGATCCTTTGGGCAGAAACATTTGTTTTAGCTGATCCGCTGCCATAGACAAACTGTCTGCACGGAAAAGGACCCATCCGATGCAGACGATGAACATTGTGTAAAAATGCTTGAGAAGGGAAACGAAGCGTTTATTATTGCTTTTGACAGGAAGAAAACGCTCTAAAATCAGGAAAACCCCGTGAAATAAACCCCAGGCAACAAAATTCCATTGTGCCCCGTGCCACAGACCGGTTGTAAAGAAGACGATCAGCAGGTTTATCACAGTTCGAGCCGTCCCTTTTCGATTTCCTCCAAGCGGAATGTACAGGTAATCCCGAAACCAGGTTGAGAGGGAAATATGCCAACGGCGCCAGAATTCGCGTATGGATGTGGAAATATAGGGCAGGTCAAAGTTTTCGCGGAAATTAAACCCGAATACATTTGCCAGCCCGATTGCCATATCCGAATACCCGGAAAAATCAAAATAGATCTGAAGCGTATAAAAGACGGCTGCTGTCCAGCACAAGAGGCCGGATAATTCATCGATTGGGTGGCTCAGGATTTCATCCACTGTATAGCCAAGTGTGTTTGCAAGGAGAACCTTTTTCGCCAATCCAAAACAAAATCGCTTCAAACCGAAGATTGTTTTATCAAGTGACAGCAATCTGTTGTGGAGTGAAGTGCTGATATCTTTGTATTTGACAATCGGTCCCGCGACCAATTGAGGGAAAAAAGATATATACAGCGCAAGATCCACCCAGGAACGCTGAACCTCAATGGAACCTCTGGAGAGATCAGCAATATAGGAAATTGCCTGGAATGTATAAAATGAAATACCGATCGGAAGGGCTATTTTCCTGAGTGGTATGAATTCCGATTGGAAAAGACCATTCAGAGACTCTGCGAAGAAGTTGAAATATTTAAAATATCCCAGGAACAAAAGATTGATAATGATCGCGGTCCCGGCAATCAGGCTTTTCTTTCGCCCGGATTTGAACCTGCTAATCAATAATCCGCAGCAATAATTCAGAGATATTGTCAGTAACAGCAATACGATATATTTTGGCTCACCCCACGCGTAGAAAAGCAGACTCATGACAAGCAAAAACACATTGCTGCCTTTTTTCTGCGTGAGGACAGATCCGATCAAAGCAATCGGAAGAAATATCCATAGGAATGGAAATGAACTGAAGACCATATCTCCTGTTTATCTCTTTGGTAACAGCATCCTTCCGGGGTTATTCATTGACATCCGGTATGACACAGCGGAAACCGATATAATAGTTCGGTGTGGAAGCATGTCCGCGATAAGTTGTTTGGAGATGTTCAACGTAACTCTCTGCTTCTGACGGGGCTGCCGAACCGCCGCGGATTATATGATCTGTTTCATCAGACATGCTTTGATCTGAACCTGTCTCATAGATACCGGATGTCCATTCCCATGCGTTTCCTGCCATGTCAGCTGCTCCGTACGGGCTGTCGCCATTTGTGAACATGCCGACCGATGTCAGATCATCCATATATCCGGGAATATTCGCAAGCAGGTTAGCCGTATCCGGCTGTTCATTTCCCCAGGGATAAAGACGATTGTCATTTCCGCGGGCGGCTTTTTCCCATTGATTCTCAGTGGGCAAGGATCCGCCGAGCCATGAACAAAATCGCTGTGCCTGCCGATAAGTGACATATGTCGCAGGATATTCAGCGTAAGCCTTGTCTTCAAGCTCCATTAGATCTGTCGCAGTGCAGGTATCTGCTTCGACACATGCTTTGTACTGCTCATTTGTGATTTCGGTTCTGGTGATCCAATAACCATCAAGGTGAATTGTTCCTTTGCGTGAGTCCTGTTGCTCACTGCTGTCAGCCTCCGGCAAAAAATCTCCTGCAGGTATATAGACCATATCAATTCCATTGATCGTTTTTACTTGAATTTCAATGATTTCCGGTTCTGTTATGGAATTTTCTGAAAGGTCAGCCTGTTCTGATATTAATTCTTCCCGTGTATCAAGTATTTCGCTGTCATGATTATCGTCCTGGTTCTTCAGGGTTATGATCGCATTATCTGTATCTGCCGGCTGAAGCTCTGTCTCCTCGTTGTTATCCGCATCAGGAGTGCTGTCTTTCTCATCTTCCTGATCCGGTAAAGCAGCGTCTGATTCAGCTGATTCAATGGCGGCATTTTTACTTTCATCCGGCTGAGTGCTATCATCAATGTCAGAATTTTCTGTTTCAACAGAAGTTTCATCCTGTTCCTGTTTCATTTCAATAACCGGAGATTGTGAAGAAGAATCAGTATCCGCAGACTCCTTGGCAGAAACATCAATTTCAGCAGACTGATCCTGAAGATCTTGCTCAATTTGGTCATCGGAAAGTTCCGCATTAACCTCTGCCTGATCTTTTTCTTCGTTAGATGCTTGCAGAGCAGCATTGGCAGCTGTGAGTTCATTAACAACAGCCAGACTTTCATCAAGCTGGGCCTGCAGGTTATCCTTTTCACTGTTGAGCTTCTCGATAGCAGATTCAGCCTCGGACAGTGCCTGATCTTTCTCATCGATTGATGCTTGTAAGGCGGCGTTAGCTGCCGTGAGCTCATCGACAGCCGCATTGCTTTCATCGAGCTGTGCTTGTAAAATATCCTTTCCGCTGTTATTTGTTTCGCTCTCCGGTTCGGTCTCAGTCAGTGCGAGGTCTTTTTCATTGACAGAATCCTGCAATGCAGCATTGGATGCCGTCAGCTCCTCGATGGAAGCAAGGCTTTCATCAAGCTGAGTCTGCAGGTTATCTTTTTCACTGCTGAGAGTTTCGAATGCGGTCTTGGCTTCAGTAAGTGCTAGGTCTTTCTCATTGACAGAATCCTGCAATGCAGTATTGGATGCCGTCAGCTTCTCAACGGAAGCAAGGCTTTCATCAAGCTGCGTCTGCAGGTTAGCTTTTTCACCGCTGAGGGTTTCGAATGCGGTCTTGGCTTCAGTCAGTGCCAGGTCTTTCTCATTGACAGAATCCTGCAATGCGGTATTGGATGCAGTCAGCTCCTCAACGGAAGCAAGACTTTCATCAAGCTGAGCCTGCAGGTTATCTTTTTCACTGCTGAGAGTTTCGAATGCGGTCTTGGCTTCAGTCAGTGCCAGTTCTTTCTCATTGACTGAATCCTGCAATGCAGTATTGGATGCTGTCAGTTCCTCGACGGAAGCAAGGCTTTCATCAAGCTGCGTCTGCAGGTTGGCTTTTTCACTGCTGAGGGCTTCGATTGATGCTGAGCTTTCAGTTAATAATTGCTCCTTCTCGGTGAGTGTTCCCTGCAGGGTGCTGATATCTTGTTCCGCATTTTTCAGGTTTTCTGTTATCTCTTCAAGTTCGGCGGTCAGTTTGTTTTTTTCTTCGTTTGCTGTATTTAATTGTTCTGTTGTTTCGTTAAATTTTGTATTTAAATCTTCGTAGTCTGTCTGTAATTTTGTATGTTCATCTGACAGTGTATTCAGTTTTTCTGTGGTTTCAGAAAGTGCTGCTTCTTTTTCCTGTATATTTTTATTTAGCGCGGTTTGTTCATCGGAAAGCTTCTGAATCTTTCCTTCGGCTTCTGCAATTTGTGACTTAAGTGTATCCTTTTCGGCAGCGAATTGCTTTTCAATCAATGCGACTTTCCGGGCACTGCAGCCGGTACATAAAAGAACCACAAGAATAATAATGGCATTAATAACGAACTTTTTCATGAATATGCTCCTTTCCGATGAACATAATATTTCCCATTTCTTTACACACTTATGTAATATCTTAATCTTATCATTATTTTTATGATTCTTTTTACTTTCAATAGAAAAAGGCTGTCGTCACGGCAGCCTTTTCTTCATTTTATCAGAATGGTTTATTTATTTTCCGCATCATTATTGATGAGATAGGCGGTGGATTCCTGTTCGGTATTCTTGATACCTAATTCATCATCCTGTTCTGTATTGCGGATCGTCAGATCTTCTTCATCCTCTGAGGATTCATATTC
The DNA here is from genome assembly GCA_902786265.1 of uncultured Chloroflexota bacterium. GTDB lineage: Bacteria > Chloroflexota > Anaerolineae > Anaerolineales > Anaerolineaceae > Flexilinea. The sequence goes on from CADACE010000033.1 coordinate 60,904, forward strand.
ATTGCCGGCTTCATCTTTATCGACGGTCTGTTCAGAGTTTTTGTTTTCTGCATCTTCGCCCTCAGTCCCTTCCTCATCTGAAATGATATGGAAAGTCGGGATGTCGGGATTCTGTGCTTCCGGATTGATTACGATCGCTTCAAAAACAGGTTCCAGCGGAACGATCGGCAGCCAGACTTCAGGATAGGATTCGACATTATATTTCTCCTGAAGACTGTTGTACCACTCTTCATAGACTTCGTTTTGAGCAGCCTGCAGAGCTTCATCTTCCATAGGACGAATTTCTTTACCGTCGGATGCGATAATGTGCCATCCAAAGCTGGTTTTGATCGGTTCGCTGATTTCACCCGGTTCAAGCGCGAAAGCGGCATCTTCAAATTCGCTAACCATGACATTTCTTCCGAACCAGCCAAGAGCTCCGCCCTGATCTTTGTTTCCTGTATCCTTTGAATATTCAGCAGCCAGAGCATCCCATTCTTCACCGGCGTTCAGCTTTTCAAGCAATTCTTTAGCGGTTTCTTCTTCATCTACCAGAATATGGCGGGCGTTAACCATTTCTTCTTCAAAAACACGGCCTTCCAGCAGTTTTTCAACGACCTTGTTTTCCAGGATCCCATGGCGGACATATTCGCGGAGGAATTCATAGGAAATCTTGCCGTTGAAGGAAACATCAAGATCCATCTGGATATAGTTTTTAAATTCCTCTTCATCCTCTTCATTGCTGATATCGGTATCAATATTGAAGGTATCCAGACCAAGAGATTCTTCTGCTTCCTTATCCTGCTGATCATAGCCAAAGTTAGCTTTCATCTGGTCGACTGCTTCCTTGTCAGTTGCTTCAAGTCCCATTTCAGCAGCTTCAAGCTCAAGCATTTTGAAATAAGCCAGCTGATTGATAGTCGATTGACCGAGGTCCTGCTTACCATCTTCACCCATCAGATTTTCGTAATAGGTGTTGACATCATCAAGAGGCAGCCCGAACATAGCGTAGTATTGCGCATATTGATTGTAGGAGGAAAGAATCTGATAGCGGTTGAAAACTGCCATTTCTACAAATTCATCCGATTTGATTTCATCACCCTCAACAACAGCAACTACGTCTGTTTCTTCTGTATCGTCATTTGCCTCAGTGACCGCTTCGATAACAGGTTCTTCCACTGTTTCTTCGGCAGTGGTTACGACTTCATTCACAACTGCGGCTTCTGCATTTTCTTCCGCAGGTGCTTCAGCTTCGACGGGTTCTTCAACAGTTTCGGTCACTGTTTCAACTGTTTCTTCAACAGGTTCTTCAGCAGTTTCGGTCACTGTTTCAACTGTTTCTTCAACAGGTTCTTCAACAGTTTCGGTCACTGTTTCAACTGTTTCTTCAACAGGTTCTTCAACAGTTTCGGCACTGTTTCAACTGTTTCTTCAACAGGTTCTTCAGCGGTTTCGGTCACTGTTTCAACTGCTTCTTCGACGGGTTCTTCAGCGGTTTCAGCCACTGTTTCAACTGTTTCTTCAACGGGTTCTTCAGCCTCTGTTGTTTCCTGAGCAGCAGCAGGAACTTTGAATTCCGGCATCATCGGAACAGCGTCCATCCAGACTTCGGGGTATGACTGAATATTATGATTGGCACGTAAACCAAGTGACCATTCATCATAAGCCGCATTTTGTGCCGCTTCCAGAGCAGAACCGCTCAGGGGGCGGATTTCCTTACCGTCACTTGCGATAATATGGAAACCGTAGTTCGTCTGAACAGGATCACTGATTTGTCCGGGTTCAAGCGCGAAAGCGGCGTTTTCAAATTCCGGAACCATTTCACCGCGGCCAAACCATCCGAGGCTGCCGCTGTTATCTTTGTTGGCGGTATCAAGTGAATTTTCGCTTGCGAGCGCTGCCCAGTCCTCACCTGCTTCAAGTCTGGCGAGAATATCTTTCGCGGTCTCTTCGTCGGCGACGAGGATATGACGTGCGTTGACCATTTCAGCTTCAAAAGTGCGCTGTTCCAGGTCCGTCGCGAACATGGCATTGTCGATCAGAATGTTATTGGCATAATCCTTGAGAAAATCGAAACTGACCAATCCGCCGTAATTCGCATCAAGAACGGTTTGAGCGAATGAGCGGAAAGCCTGATTCTTATCATCTTCTCCGTTGGTCGCGATCGGATCAACATTGAAAGAATCCATGCCTAATGCTCCTTCTTCGTCCGGGCTCGGATCTTCATATCCGAACATCTTCTTGAGCTGGGCGTAAACTTCTTCGTCAGTAAATTCGAGTCCGGCCTTTTCTGCTTCCAGGCGCAGAACTTTGTCGTAAGTCAACTGGTCAATAGCTTCATTCCCGAGGCGTTCTTTTCCTTCTTCGCCAAGGATGGAAACCATCTGTTCATTTAATGAATCGAGCGGAAGACCGTACATGCTGTACATCTGAGCGTATTGATTGTACATGTTCAGATACTGGTAGCGGTTGAAGGTGGCCATCTGCACAAAATCGTCAAGACTGATGCCTTCAGCGTCAACACTGGCCGCATAAGTGCCATCGTTGACAAATTCAACAGCAGCGGTTTCAGTTTCAGCATCAACAGAGTCGACTGCAGCGGTCTCGGTCTCAGCTTCAGGAACTTCGGCAGAAACCTCAGCTTCACCGGATTCCGCAGAGGCAGCCTCAGGTTCAGTATCAGCGGTTTCTTCCGCAGCTACAGCAACAGGTTCCGCATCAGCGGATTCTTCCACAACGGCAGCTTCCGGTTCTGCTTCTACAACTTCTTCCACCGCAGCAACAGGTTCCGCATCCGCTGATTCTTCTACAGCGGCAGCTTCGGGTTCAGCGTCAGCAGTTTCTTCCGCAGCGGCAGCAACAGGTTCCGCATCAGCGGATTCTTCCACAACGGCAGCTTCCGGTTCTGCTTCCGCAACTTCTTCCACCGCGGCAGGCTGAGATTCGGTTTCAGCAACCGGCTTTTCCGCTGCTTCTGTCGGAACAGCTGTTGGTTCTTCAACAGCCGGAGCGACTGTCGCGGTCGGCACCGTAGTCTGGCCGGAACATGCGGCCAGGATTACGGAGATCATGATAATAAATGAGATAATGATTGTTTTTTTATTGAAAGACATTTTATCAACCTCTCTTCCTGTCAATTAACCAATGCTTCAATTTTACCGTTGATTTGTTAACATTCTATAAATGTTTTATAAATTATGAAAGTTCCTCTTTTTTTTTACTTTTTACACAAAACCAATAATTGTCAAGTAAAATGATAAATAAGGAGAGAGTAAATTGAATATCAGCGGTATTTGTTTGTCCTGTTTTCAGCACACAGGCGGATTGAACCCATGTCCGCATTGTGGTGCTGATGCTGCGCATATTCAAACCAGTCTCCAGCATATTACTCCCGGTACAATACTTAATCAAAATTACCTGATCGGCAAAGCGCTTGGCCAGGGCGGGTTCGGCATCACCTACATCGGATGGGATCTGAATGCCTGGCGGATCGTAGCGATCAAAGAATATTACCCCACCGGACTCGTGACACGGGAAAGAGGCCTGGTGGTGACACCGATCGATGAAGACGCCAAAGTGAAGCTGAAAAAGGGAGTAAACCAGTTTTTCAAAGAAGCGCTGATCCTCGGAAGTTTCAACTCTCATCCCAATATTGTCAATGTTCTGCACTTTTTCCGTCAAAACAATACCGCCTATATTGTTATGGAGTACATCAACGGAAAATCCCTGAAAGATTACCTCCAGGCCAGAGGCGGTTCGATTTCCTTTACGGAAGCGATGCAGATCCTATGTCCGATCATGCTGGCATTGGATGACCTTCATCATACCGGTCTGCTGCATCGTGATATCGCTCCGGATAACATCTACCTGACTGTGGACGGTCATGCCAAGCTGCTTGATTTCGGGGCAGCCCGCTTCAGTATTGGGGAAGAGACCCAAAATGCCGCTTCCGTGATAAAACCGGGCTATGCTCCGCTTGAGCAATATTCCGGCAGCGGAACGGAACAGGGTTCCTGGACGGATGTATATGCCATGGGCGCTACTTTTTACCGGGCTTTGACCGGAAAAGTTCCGACCGCGGCACCTGACCGGGCGATGGGACGTCCTCTGCAAAGTCCGCTTGAATTGGGTATCAGCATTCCCGAGCCTGTTGACAAAGCGATCATGCATGCCATGAACATGAAGCCGGAAGACCGCTATGTTTCGATGCGTTTATTTGAACAGGACATTGAGCATGCCGCGCTTGATGAGAAAAAGTCCGAATCATCCTTTGATTTTAATTCTTTTGCTCCGCAGCAAAGCATAGGCGGCCAGACATTTCAGACTCCACAGCCGTTTATGGCGCAAAATCCTTATCCGACGTCTTTTCCGCAGCAGAATATATCGCAGAATTATTGGCCAAACATGGAACAGCCATTCCCGAATGCTGCACCATATTCACAGATTCCGCAGCCGAATTCGCTGCCGCCGCAGCCGCTTTATCCTCAGTGGTCCCCTCAGCCGGAGAAAAAGGAAGAGCCCGGTTTTATTGAATGGACTTACAATCACTTCAGAAAAAAACTGCGCCGGTTTATCAGAAATCATAAAAAAAAGCTGAAGAAAAAGACAAAAGGGACGGGAGCCCGATAAAACCTGCTCCGTCCCTTTTGTCTCATAAACGCCGTTTTTTATTTTTCCAGCAGTTTCAGCATCATATCCTGCAGACGCTCCAGCATGGAAACCTGGTCCGGTGCTTCTCCGTCCATGATCAGCGCATCATCGTAGATCTGGGCGATGATTTGGTTCCGCAGTGCTTCATCCTCGCAGGAGGCGGCTTTTTGGATCAGCGCATGATCCGGATTCAGCTCCAGAACTTTCTTTGGAGCGGTGTAATCCTGCTGCATTACCTTATAGATCCGCTGCATTTCCTGTGGGATTGCCCCTTCGGACTCAACGAGGCGTGCCGGTGAAGATACCAGCCGGTCCGTGGTGCGGACAGCGGAAACTTTATCGCCGAGCGCGGCGCTGAACAGGTCTGTCAGGACCTTGTTTTCAGGAGTTTCTTCCTTCTTTTCCGGTTCCTTTTCATCCTTATCGGATTCGTCAGCCTTAGGTTCTTCCTTTTCCTCACCTTCAGAGGCTGCGTTGACAATTTCACAGTCCTGATATTTCTGCAGTGCTGTCATGACGAACGGATCATAAACCTTGTCCAGCAGCAAAACATCGATGCCGTCCTTGCGCAGTTTTTCCGTGTGCGGGCTGTTGCGCAGAGTCTCCAGATTATCACCGAGGACATAGTAAATTTTCTTTTGTTCCGGTTTCATTTCCTGGAAGTAATCCGAGAGGGAACGCCATTCGGTGCCGTGATTCATGGTGCGGAAGCGCAGGAGCGGTGTCAGACTGTCCTTGGCGTCCGGTTCGGTGATAACTCCTTCGCAGATGAAATCGCCGAAACTCTTCCAGAATTTCGCGTATTCTTCCGGATTCTCCGTGCCCCAGTTTTTCAGCATATCCGTGACTTTCCCGGTGAGGATCTTCCGCAGCGTGGCGATGATGCGGTTAGCCTGCATGGTCTCACGCGATACATTTAGCGGGATATCTTCCGAATCGATCACACCCTGGATAAAGCGGTAATAGCGCGGCAGCAGATCGGTGCAGTAATCCTGGATCAGGACTTTCCTTGCGTATAATTGCAGCCCATCCTCGCGGCGCAGTGAGAACATATTCCGTTCGGCAGTAGCAGGGACGAAAAGCAGCGCGTACATCTGTACCGGCGCGTCGATGGACAAATGAAGCCGCTTCAATGGTTCATTGAAATCCATGGTGAAATTCTGATAGAAGGTTTTGTAGTCTTCATCCTTCAGTTCGGATGCGGATGTGCGCCAGATGACATTGGTGGCGTTGATCTGTTCGGTTTCATCGTTGAGGTAAATCGGGTACGGAATATAGTTGGAATGCTTGCGGATGATCTCACGGATCTTATAGTCATCTGCGTATTCCGCTGCATCTTCCTTGAGCTTTATGACGATATCCGTACCGCGGTTTTCCTTTTCTGCCGGACTGACGGTAAAGGTGCCGGCGCCATCGGAATGCCAGACAGCGGCGGTATCGTTTTTCCGGTAGGAACGGGAGGTCACATCAATGCTTTGCGCAACCATGAACGCAGCGTAAAAGCCGACGCCAAACTGACCGATGAGGTCAGTGATGTTTTTGGCTCCGTCTTTCCCCGCGTTTTCAAGAAGTGCTTTGGCTCCGGAGTGTGCGATAGTGCCGAGATATTCGGTCAATTCGTCAGCGTTCATGCCGATACCGTTGTCGCTGACGGTGAGTGTCTTCGCGTCTTTATCAACTTTCACGCGGATTTCCGGCACGGCATCCGAATCCAGCACATCATGGTCTGTCAGCATTGTGAAGTTTAATTTGGTGATCGCATCCGACGCGTTGGAGATAAGTTCGCGCAGGAAGACATCCTTATCTGAATAGATGGAATTGATCAGGATATCCAGCAGCTGCTGGGTTTCTGCTTTGAACGCGATCGGATTGTTATTTGTATTCTCTGACATAAAAAATCTCCTGAGTTAACGGAATCTTTCCGATATATTTTTCTATATTTAGATTATAGTTTTTTTTACCGATTTTCAATGGATTCTAACAATTCTCTAACAAGCTAGTAACCGGTGCCGCTTATCGGACCCGCTTAAAATAACGAAAAATCCTTATTCGGACGGTATAATTGTAATGTTATGGAAAAAACAGAGATCAAATCCGTGCATAAATGGAAGTCTTACGCGGAAATGCTGATCATCACGGCAGTCGTTTTTGCCGTGGACCAGCTGTCAAAATACTGGATCAGGACGCATCTTGCGCTGCGGGAGACGATTACGCCGATTCCCGCTATCGGCAGCTGGTTTCGCATTATCCATTGGAAAAACACAGGCGTTGCCTTTGGCTTGTTTCAGGGAAACGGCTGGGTACTGACCGTGATCGGCGTCGCGGTGGTGATCGGCATCATTATTTATTCCACACAGGTTACGGAGGGCCCCGCTTTCTGGCGTGTCGCTCTTGCAATGGAATTGGGCGGTGCTTTGGGAAACCTGGCGGACCGCATCAACCCTGAGCTTGGATATGTTGTGGATTTTATCTGGATCGGGAATTTCCCTGTTTTCAATTTGGCCGATTCCGCGATCGTAATCGGCGCTGCTATTATGATCATCGGTATGATGATACAGGATTCCAAAACCGACGGGAGGGAAAATGAGCGAAGAGATTCTGACACTGAATTATGAAGGAGAAGGCTCCGAGAGGCTGGATCATTATCTTGCCGAAGAACTCCCTGATTATTCCCGCTCCCGTCTGCAGAGTTTCATAAAAGACGGACGTGTCCGCGTGGATGGCGAACCGGCTAAAAAATACGGACAGGCATTGGTCCCCGGACAGATGATCACGGTTGTGATCCCGGAAGTTCACCTTTCCGGCCTGGTTCCGGAAGATATTCCGCTTGACATTATCTATGAAGATGAACAGAGCATCGTCATCAACAAACCGGCAGGGATGGTCGTTCATCCTGCTGCCGGACATGAAACCGGTACCCTGGTTCATGCGGTGCTTGCTCACTGTGACGACCTGAAAGGTTTTGGCGGTGAGATCCGCCCCGGTGTGGTGCACCGTCTGGATCGGGATACCTCCGGTATTATCGTTATGGCCAAAAACGAAAAGGCGCACATCTTTTTGCAGGAACAGTTTAAGGCTCGGTCCATTAATAAACGCTACCTTGCCCTGGTCGATGGTGCCCCGCCGACACCGTCGGGACGTGTAGAAGCACCCATCGGCCGTGATCCGATCCGACGTCAGCAGATGGCGATCCTGACACCGGATAAAGGCCGCGAGGCTGTTACCGAATACCGGACGGTTAAGAGTTATGCGAAACATACGCTCATCGAAGCCCATCCGCTGACCGGGCGGACCCATCAGATCCGTGTGCATATGGCTTTCCTGAAATGCCCGATCGTCGGAGATGTTCTTTACGGCCGCCGTAAACAAAGCATCGCGCTCGACCGTCATTTTCTTCATGCTTATCGGCTGACGATCCTTCTCCCCGGACATACGGAACCGATGACCTTTGAAGCCCCTCTGCCTCCGGAATTACAGGAAGTTTTGGATACCCTGGAGTGAGTCTCGGGGACAGGTTCCCTGACTCACTTAACGGATTATAGCGCTGAAAGTCCTCTCTCAACGCTTTTTTATTCTGGTAATTATGGATGTTCCTGTTTAATTTCCGATTTGTTTCGCTTCACTGACCACCGCTCACCGATCACTGACCACTAACCTGTATCAACCTCCGCAAGAGCTCTTCGCATTTCAGCTGCCATCTCCGGTTGGTAATCATCGAATATCGGGTCAAAAGCGAGCAGCCTCATTTCTTTCTCCGTAAAACCGAGGTAGTCCAGTCCCTGAATTCTGCTGCGCATGGTCACCTGTTCCAGGATCCGGATGCACTGCGGAATTTCCACTTCCGGCAGATCCCGGATATCCTCAACCGGTATCATATCACTGACTGAGGGTTGTTGGTGACTGGTGTCTGGTGTCTGGTTATTGTCAGCCGGTGGCTGACTGCTGTCAGCTTCTTTCCTGCTGAACTGTTCCCGCACCATTCCCTCATTCTCAGCATTAATTTCCGTCTGACCACCGACCATTGACAACTGATCCCTGACACTTGACACCTGATCCGACCCCTGATCACAGACCACTGAACACTGAGGAACGCTAAACGCCCTCGCCCGCTGGAAAGCCATCGGCTTATCGTGCTCATGAGCGCGTTTTGTCCAGCTTTTATCGGAAAACGCCAGGCCATGGATCACCGGATCGTAATCTTCTTTTTCATAAATTCGTTTATTATCGTAATTATTGATCTTCACTTCCGTGGCGCGGAGACGCTCCATCAGGTGAAAGTAACGGTATTCCATATCCAGCAGCGCGTCATCGACTGCCTGATGCTGATCCATATATTCGGTGAGAGCCCGGTCAATTTTGTTGAAATGGACTGCAGTCATGGTATAGAGATTGGCAGTATTGAGCTCTGCCAGCTCCGGGAAGACATGCTTCTTCTGTTCCAGGGCGTATTTCTGCAGGCAGCTGCCGCCGAGATATTTGATGCCCTTTTCCAGCTGGGCAAGGCTTTTGAGATAGTCAGAGGAATGACGGTTGTATTTGACAGCCAGGTCAAAAACGGACTGAACTTTCGTGAACAGCTTCGCGCATACATCGT